>PNOC01000005.1 GCA_013824615.1 Thermodesulfovibrio sp. | reverse complement strand
GTTCTGGCTTTTCTGGGCTTTTTTTGCAGCCTTTGCGGTCAAAGTTCCGATGTTCCCTGTACACACCTGGTTGCCGGACGCCCACAGTGAGGCACCGACGGCAGGTAGTGTCATACTTGCCGCGGTATTGATTAAAATGGGGGCCTATGGCTTTCTGAGGTTCTCTCTCCCGATGCTTCCTGAGGCATCGCGGGCCATGACGCCGGTGATGATTGCGCTTTCCGTCATAGCGATTATCTATGGAGGAATCATCTGCCTTGCCCAGACAGATTTAAAGCGCCTAATCGCTTACAGTTCCGTAAGCCATATGGGGTTTGTGACTCTCGGCATATTTGCGCTGAACGTGCAGGGCATGGAAGGCGGCATAATCCAGATGCTGAACCACGGGATCGTGACCGGAGGCCTCTTCCTTGGCGTCGGTGCGATTTACGATCGTACACATACCCGGCAGATTGCCGACTACGGCGGTGTGGCGTCGGTAATGCCGGTCTATTCTGCTATCTTTATTATCTTCACTTTTGCGTCAATTGGCCTTCCGGCTACGAATGGTTTTGTCGGTGAATTTCTGATACTTCTCGGAGGATTCAAGGCGAGCCAGTGGGCTGGAGTACTCTCTACATCGGGTGTCATCATCGGTGCCGGATACATGCTCTGGCTGTACCAGCGGGTCTTCTTTATGGAGACGGGCCCGAAGGTCGCCGGGCTGACCGATATCAACGGCCGTGAGCTTGCGGCACTGCTGCCGATGGTGGTGCTGATCTTCTGGATCGGCATCTATCCGAATGCTTTTCTCGGCTTCCTGCATGAGTCGGTGCGTCATCTGCTTGAGCGGGTGAACGATGGCAATGTACGCGGCGCAGCAGTCGCACATAATGTTTTTGAGATTCTGAAATGACCGGAGGAAACTGATGCCGCTTCTGATGTCGAACCTTGGACCAATAATGCCGGAGATCGTTATGACCGTTCTGGCACTCCTGGTGCTGGTGGCCGATCTGGTCATCAAAAGAACAGAGACAATCGGCCTGCTGAGCATCATAGCTGCAGCAGCGGTGGTCTATGCAATGCAGGGGGCCCAGGGCATAGCCTTCAACGGCATGTTCATATCTGACGGCTACAGCATGTTCTTTAAGCTTATCTTCATATTGAACCTTATCCTGACCGTGCTGATATCAGTTAAATATATTAAAATCATGCGCGTCAATTTCGGCGAATACTACAGCCTGATACTCTTTTCAACGCTCGGCATGATGATTATGGCGTCTGCCGGGGACCTGATGGTGCTCTACCTCGGTCTCGAACTTATGGCACTGAGCACCTATATCCTTGCCGGGTTCATCAGGTATGACATGAAGTCGAATGAAGCAGCCCTCAAGTATTTTCTTCTCGGTGCCTTTGCTTCAGCTTTTCTGCTCTATGGTACTGCGCTGGTCTATGGGATGACCGGCACGACCGATATCAGGGGAATCGCCGATTATATTGCGCGGCACGGCCTCGTCAACAACCAGCTGCTCCTGCTTGCCATGATCTTTATCGCCGCAGCATTTTCGTTCAAGATAGCTGCCGTGCCGTTTCATATGTGGGCCCCTGATACCTATGAGGGTGCCCCGACGTCGGTCACTGCGTATATGTCGGTCGGTCCCAAGGCAGCAGGCTTTGCGGTAATCGGGCGCGTTTTTCTGGTCGCCTTTGCCGGCTTGAAGGTCGAGTGGTCGGCAATACTTATTCCGATCGCTATTCTTACTATGGGTGTCGGTAATATCGTTGCCCTGTCCCAGACGAATATTAAGAGAATGCTGGCCTACTCATCGATAGCACATGCCGGCTACGCCCTTCTCGGGATTATCGCCGGGACTGCCGATGGTATGGCAAGCGTTATGGTTTACATGCTCATCTATGCGTTCATGAATATTGGGGCGTTTGCTGTAATCATTATGCTCAGGTCTACGGATGCCAAGGGAGATAACATCTCTGATTATGAGGGGCTTGCCAAGACACACCCCGTTGCAGCTGCACTGATGCTCGTCTTTATGTTTTCGCTCACCGGCATTCCTCCGACGGCCGGGTTCATGGGCAAGTTCTATGTCTTTATGAGTGCCATCCAGGCAGGGTATACCTGGGTTGTCATTATAGCGGTTATCTTTAGTGCGATTTCTGCGTATTTTTATCTCAGGATCGTGATGATGATGTATTTTAAAGAGCCGAAAGAGACCTTCGAAATATCCTCATCTCCGGCTATTGGTCTTGCCCTGGCGGTGGCCCTTGTCGGTGTGCTGGCTATCGGGGTTGTACCGTCTTTCTTTGTGAACGCAGCCAAAATAGCCGCTGCAGCATTTTAATAATTAGCATAGCCTGCTGCCTCTCTCCCGACGAGAATTTTCAGGAAATAGCCAGTATGGCGATAGTGCTGGTATACTGGATATATGAAATCAAAAGCAATTATTGCGTACTGCATCCTGCTGGCAATAGTCCTGTTTACACATTTCTTCCCCTCCCGAGCAGCTGATTATCTTCTCCCCCTGTATCTGATCCTTGTGCCGCTGGTCCTGGGAAGGAAACTGAAGTTTTCGCTTTCCCCTAAGCATCTGAAATATGCGCTGCTGACCTCTCTTATCATCCTGGTGCCTGTTTTTTTTATATTTTCGCTCAGCAGGTCATTTCATCTGCTGAGTGCTTCGGTTATGCTTTCCCAGCTTGTCAGGGTATCTCTTCCTGAGGAGATATTTTTCAGGGGATTTCTGCAGGAGGTATTCGGAAATAATTATGCAGGGATCGTCCTGACAAGTCTTCTGTTTGCAGGGGCCCACCTGCCGGCATTCTTCCTTTATCATGATGCTTACGCCCTCCTGACTTTTTTCCCTTCCCTCGTCATGGGGTTCCTCTATATGAGGACTTCGAGCATTTTGCCTCCGGCTTTGTTCCACTTCCTTGCGAATGTGGTCTTCCGTGGTTTTATGATATAATCAACGATTATCGTGGATTGACGGACATTGTTATGGAGGTATTATGAGGAGACTGATCCTTTTATTATTACTGCTGGCTGTTGCAGCGGGCTGCGGCGGGGGCGGAAGTCTTGAGGCGCCTTCCGGCGCAGTAATGGCCCTTACACCGACATCTAAAGAGGGTGCCCCCCTCGAGATTGCGAGCACCAGCACACTCCAGAAATCGGTTGTCCAGCTCTATCAGCTTTCGGTCAAGGATTCGACCCAGGCGGGGGCCAAAGGCGTGCGAGACACGATCTTTAACGTTACCTTTGAACTAAGCAGCGTCCCCGGAACTGCTACCGCAGATCTTGCCTCGCTTGTGACTCTCTGCGACGGTTCGGCCATTATCAATACGACGACCGAAAAACAGACCGATGGTGCGGGGATTTATAATCTCTGTGTTGTTTTCAAAGTTGGCGGCGGGTTGAATTACACCGGAAATTTGCGCACACTCAGCGGTTCCGCAAATGCCTCGACCACGATCAAAGTGACGTCAACCCTGCCGGCGTTCGCAGTAACGCCGGCAACGCTAACTATTCCTGCAGGCAGTCGGGGACAATTTACTATTAACGGCGGTTCTCCGGAGTACTCTGTTACTTCAAGCGACGCTGCTATTCCTGCCATCCCTTCGGTGGTGACGGTAACCGGTGGTACATTTATGGTGACGATACCCGTAGGGACTCCAAAGGGAACTACGGTAACGTATACAGTCAGAGACAGTGCCGCAGGAACGCCCGCAGTGGCAACGGTGACCGTTGGTGATTCCCCCCCCCCGACTGTGCTGCCCGCAGCCGTTACAGTTACTTCTGGCGGAACCGTGAGGTTTACGATAATCGGGGGTGTTCCCAGTTATACAGTGTTTTCCAGCAACCCTGCTGTTATTCCTGTCCCGGATACGGTTACGGTAAGCGGCGGGACTTTCACCGCAACTATTCCTGCAAATTTCACCGCAGCATCCGTAGACATTACGGTGCGCGATTCAATAGGCGGAACTGTTCCGGTTACTATTAAGGTGGAGCCTCCTCCGACCCTGACCATTGTTCCTGCTTCAATATCACTGAATGCCGGTTTAACCGCAACCTTTGCGATTACCGGAGGTGTTCCTGAGTATACAATAGTTTCAGATAACAGCGCGGTTGTCCCAAACCCCTCCCGTGTTGCTGCAAGTGGCGATACCTTCAGCGTGGCTGTTCCTTCAAGCATGCTGACTTCGACGGTCACTCTGACTGTTATTGATATTATAGGCAAGACCACAACGGCATCACTGAAGATTACCGGCAAGAGCAATCAGACAATAAGTTTTGATGCTGTCCCAAGTCTCATCGTGGGGGGAGTAGTGACCGTGAGTGCTACAGCCTCATCCGGACTTCCGGTTTCGTTTAGAAGCCTGACAACAGCAATATGTACTGTAAACGGTTCACAAGTAAGAGGCATAGCAGCCGGCACCTGCAGGATTGCCGCTGACCAGGCTGGTAATGCGAGCTATAATGCGGCTCCACGGGTTACTCAGGATATTATAATTCCATAAACTCCGGCTATTCCGGAGCAGGTGATGCAGCGCAGTGGTAGAGTTAAATAATGGCAGCATGAAATGTGAGCATTATGTGTGATGAGTATAATCCGGGTAGCGATATGATAAGGAGATCCCTTTCGAGCACCCCCTGGGGGAAAGGGATACATAGTATGGGGGTTTTCCTTTTTCTGGCAGTTGCTGTGTTTCTGACCCCAGGCCAATCTTCTGCCGAGGTGTATAAATACGTCAACAAAGACGGAGTGGTCTCTTATACGGACAGCCTTCAGGCGGTGCCGGAGAAGTACCGTAGTAAGGCAACGGTGGTAAAAGGGTTGCGGGAACAAGAAGAGAAACCTGCTGATAAGACATCGAGCACTCCAACGACTTCAGCAGCGAAGCCGGATGCACAGCCGGTGCCGCAGCAAAAGGACCGGGTACCGGTAAAGCAGCAGCTTGAGAAGAAGATCCAGGACTTCAGTGAGAAGGGGTACTGGAAGCCGATTCTGATAATCCTCGCCTTTATTGCGGTTTTTTTCCTGATGGGCAAGGCGAGTGATACAATAGGCCATAAAGGACTCTGGACAGCGCTCCGCTTTCTTGTTGTCCTCGGCCTTCTGGCATATTTCTTTTATGCCTATACTAAAGAGATGTCCGGAGTCTACAGTTCGCTGAGTGAACAGGTCAAGACGCTCAAAGGAACAATTGATAAGAAACATACCAAGGAAAACAATCTGGAGAAGGAAATGTTTCCTGACAATAAAAAACAGGGTGACAGAAAATGAGCTTTCTTAAATTTATAACCTCCGGGGAGTCGCATGGCCGCGGATTGACCGGAATCATCGAAGGTATTCCTTCGGGTCTTGGACTTTCGGCCGAGGACATTGACATTGATCTGCGACGCCGGCAGGGGGGCCATGGCCGGGGCGGCAGAATGAAGATCGAGACGGACCACGCAGAGATCCTCTCCGGTGTGCGCTGGGGCAGGACGATCGGTTCCCCGGTCTGTCTTGTGATCGAAAACAGGGACTGGAAAAACTGGTCAGAGGGCATGTCCGCAGAGGCCAGGTATCAGGGGTCTATCAAGCCGGTTACAAAACCGAGGCCCGGGCATGCGGATCTTTCCGGTGCACTCAAATACAACCATACGGATGTCCGGAATATTCTTGAGAGGTCCAGCGCCCGGGAGACAGCCATGCGGGTCGGGCTTGGGGCGATTGCAAAGAAATTTCTACTCGAATTCGGGGCCAGCGTAGGAAGTTATGTCGTACAGATAGGCTCTCAGAAGGCAGCGGCAAGCTCTCAGCAGGCAACCGAGGACCGGTTGATGAAGCAATTCAGGGCTGCAGAGAAGTCTTCTGTCCGGTGCCCCGATGCCACGGCTTCAAAAAAGATGGTGGCCCTGATCGACAAGGCAATGAAAGAGGGCAATTCTCTGGGCGGTATTTTCGAGGTATTTGTCACCGGACTGCCGGTCGGCCTGGGAAGCCATATCCAGTGGGACCGCAAGCTTGACGGACGATTGGCTCAGGCGGTGATGAGTATTCAGGCGATAAAAGGTGTCGAGGTAGGGCTCGGGTTTGAAATGGGTCGCAGGCCCGGTTCGCAGGTGATGGATGAAATTTTTTATAAAGGGTCAGGTGACAAGGGGCAAGGGGCAAGCGCCGAGACTACGGGATTTTATCGTAAGACGAACAATGCCGGCGGTATCGAAGGGGGCATGACCAATGGGATGCCGGTGCTTATCCGGGCGGTCATGAAACCGATCCCAACGTTGAAAAAGGCGCTTCAGTCGGTTGATCTTGGGACCAAGAAGCCTTTTGCCGCAGCCTATGAGCGTTCTGATACCTGTGCGGTCCCGGCCGCGGCTGTTGTGGCCGAGGCAATGACTGCGCTGATTATTGCCGATGCCTTTCTCGAAAAATTCGGTGGAGACAGTATCAAAGAGACAATGAGAAACTACGAGTTATACCTGAAATACCTGAGGAAGTTTTAGTTTTTTCCTTGTGAAAAATATTGTCCTTACGGGATTTATGGGGACCGGCAAAACAACCGTTGGCAGAGAGCTTGCCCGCCTGCTGGATATGAAGCTGATAGATATCGATGCCGGTATCGAGTCGGAGGAGGGACTGAGGATTCCTGAGATTTTCAGCCGGTTCGGCGAGGAACGGTTCCGGGACATAGAGGCAAAGGCGATCAGAAAATACGCGGCATCGGACCATGCGATCATCTCAACAGGCGGCGGCGCCGTGCTGCGGGCAGAGAATATCGAAGCCCTCAGAATAAACAGCATTATTTTCTGTCTGAGTGCCAGTCCTGAAACTGTCTTGAAAAGGACTGCACGGAATGACGACAGGCCGCTTCTGAAGGCTGCTGATCCCCTCCAAAATATTTTTGAGCTGATGCAGTACCGCAGACCATTTTATGAGAAGGCAGGTATCATGATAGATACAGATGACAAAACCCCGCTTCAGGTGGCTGAAGAGATAGCCGCGATATATCATGCAGACGCTTACTGTTGAATTAGGCGAAAGAAGCTATCAGATCGTTATTGCCAACGGAACAGTGGCAGGTATCGGCAATGCCCTTGCCGAGTCAGGCTATCGGGGAAGACTGGCCCTGATCTGCAATCCCACGGTCTATGGTCTCTATGGGAAAAGTGTTGCCGCTTCTCTGAGGGGGGCAGGATTTGACCTCTGTGAGATTATTGTCCCTGACGGCGAGGAGCACAAGAGCCTCGCCTCGGCCGGGATGATTTATACGGAACTGCTCAAGGCGAAGCTGGACAGGAAGTCCGCCCTGGTGGCGCTCGGCGGAGGGGTGATTGGAGACCTTACCGGGTTTGCTGCCTCCACCTTTATGCGGGGCATCGATTTCATACAGGTGCCGACGACGCTGCTGGCACAGGTGGACAGCTCTGTCGGCGGAAAGACCGGGGTAAACCATCCCCTGGGCAAGAACATGATCGGGACGTTCTGGCAGCCGGGGCTTGTCTGGATCGATATCGCTACACTCAGAACGCTGCCCCGACGTGAGTTTCTCTCCGGGTTGGCCGAGGTGATCAAGTATGGCGTAATCTGGGACCAGGAGTTTTTCTGCTTTCTTGAACAGGAAAGGGAGAAGATCCTTGCTCTCGATAATGCAGTTCTGGTCCGCCTGATCAGCAGGTCGTGTGAGATAAAGGCAGAGGTTGTTTCAAAAGATGAACGGGAATCAGGGCTCAGGGCGATACTGAATTATGGCCACACCATAGGGCATGCGGTCGAGACTGCGACCGGGTACACGCGCTATCTTCATGGAGAGGCTGTTGCCATAGGTATGATGAGCGCGGCAGTGCTCGCCCATCTGTTCGGCTTTATCGACCGGCAGACGGTGGAGAGGATTTCGGCCCTGATCAGGGCCTATGAGCTTCCGGTTGTGATTCCGGGGGAGATCAGCTTTGACGTTCTCCTTGCCAATATGTTTCTCGACAAGAAGACGGTTTCAGGAGAGCTGACGTTTATCCTTCCAGAGAAGATCGGTTCAGTACGGATCGAAAAAGGGATTACGGCTGAGGATATAAGAAAGGCGATCGACCTCAGTCGGTAGCATTGCCCTGCAGCCTTCTGAAGCCTTCTGCGCTGCTCAGATAGGCTTTCTCCGCAAGATCTTTTCTGTTATAAGACCCTGAGTTCGCAGCTATTATCCCGTTGAAATGGACCCTGACCTCGACCTTTTTTTTTGAGAGGAGATTCCAGAAATGGGGCAGGAGCGGTGCGTTGTGCCATGCCATTTCATTTTCAGGTGCCTGAGCTGTCGGGAGGCCGTCGACGACAGCGTAATATATGCTCAGCGGGAGTATTGGCAGGCGCGCTTCTGACGGTGCTTGAAAAAAGGAACTCCGGAATCTTTCGATCTGCTTCCCGTTATCAGTCGTGCCCTCCGGGAAGACAACGACATTAATGCCGCTGCCCAGCTTTTCTTCCGTTTCCTTCACGGCATACAGCGTTGATTTTTGTAATTCACGTTTGACAAAAATAGTCCCGCCGATCTGCGCCAGGAGGCCGAAGAGCGGCCATCCCCTGACTTCAGCCTTTGCGATGAAAACAGAGGGGATTATGCTGCCGATGATCAGGATATCGGTATAACTGGCGTGGTTGCTCGCAATGAACAGGCCTGATTGTTCTGGACGTTGCCCGGTGATCTGAATATGCAGCCCCAGGACTGCTGCAAGGCATTTTGCCCAGACCATCATGCCGTGCGTGCGGAGCTGCAGCTGCCGTGGTTTCCCGAGAAAAAAAACCGTACTGATCAACAGGCCCGGCAGGAGAAAAAAAAGGTTGCAGGTGAGGAGAAGGAAAATCTTGTATGCCCTGCGGACGAATGCCATGATTAAAAAAGTATAGCATAGACTCCTGCCTGCAGGACGTTGAAGCAGGGACAGGGTCGTTTTATTGACAGGGTGTAACTGATTTATATATTCTATACACACAAACATTATGGCACTTTTTCCTAAAGAAATAGACTTCTTCGAGATATTCGACCGGGCCTCCCTGAATATCGCCAAGGCCGCTGAGCTTTTGGTTTCTCTCATGGAGAATTTCGATAACGTTGAGCAGCGGGCTAAAGAGATTTATGAGGTCGAGCAGGACGGGGACATTCTGACGCACGAGATCATGAAGAAGCTGAACAAGACCTTCATTACCCCCATTGACCGTGAAGACCTGCATGCCCTGGCCTGCAGTCTTGATGATGTGCTTGACCTTATCTGGGGTGCGGCCGACAGGATTGTTGTCTTTAAGATAAAGGAATCCACAAAAGAGGCTATTTCGATGTCGAAAGATCTTCTCACCACGGCGGAGGCGATGCATAAGGCCCTGCAGAAGCTGAAGGAGAAGAACTACAGCCATGTTCAGGAATACTGCATCGAGATAAACAGACTCGAAAACAGGATAGACCGGGATTTCAGGGATGCGCTTGGAAAGCTCTTTGATGATGAGAAAGACCCTATCCTGATTATAAAATGGAAAGAAATTTATGAGCATCTTGAGGATGCCTCAGACCGTTGTGAGGATGTTGCGAATGTCCTCGAATCAATAGTCCTCAAATATGCATGACAGCTTTTTTCTTCTCGTCTGCGTTATAGTCCTCGCCACCATCTTCGATTTTATAAACGGTTTTCACGACACGGCTAACGCCATAGCGACATCGGTCTCAACGCGTGTTCTTTCGCCGAAATTTGCCGTTGCCATGGCGGCGGTTCTGAATATTGCCGGTGCCTTTGCCGGGACTGCAGTGGCCAAGATGGTCGGGTCCGGGCTCGTGGATGCGACTGCCATTACCCAGCTTACGGTCATTTCTGCGCTCATCTCCGCCATTATCTGGGACCTAATCACCTGGTATTTCGGTCTGCCGACATCTTCCAGTCATGCGATACTTGCGAGCCTGGTCGGTGCGGCGGTGGCTACGGCCGGAACCGGGATTATCATCGAAAAAGGCGTTTACAAGATAGTGATCGGTCTTATTGCCTCCCCCGTGGTCGGGTTGCTGCTCGGCTACGCGCTGATGCAGTTTCTGGTCTGGGTATTCAGGCGATCGTCCCCTGCACTGGTGAGCAAGATCTTCAACCGCTCCCAGATCGTGTCTGCGGCCTATATGGCGTTCAGCCATGGGAATAACGATGCCCAGAAGACGATGGGTATCATCACCATGGCTCTTATCAGTTACTATAAGCTTCCTGACTTCAACGTGCCTTTCTGGGTTATTGGTCTCTGCGCCTCTGCCATGGGCCTCGGAACAGCGTTGGGTGGCTGGAGGATCATCAAGACCCTCGGCGTAAAGCTGGTGAATCTCCGCCCGATTCACGGGTTCGCTGCAGAAGCCTCGGCAGCAACCATTATTGAAATAGCTTCACGTTTCGGGTTGCCCCTGTCGACCACGCATATTATTTCGTCGACGATCATGGGGGTGGGGGCCTCCAAAAGGCTCTCGGCAGTGCGTTGGGGAGTGGGCGGCAATATTGTGATTGCCTGGGTGATCACTCTGCCTGCCTGTGCTATCCTTGCCTGGGTGATCTGCAAGGCAGCGCATTACATTTTTTAGGGCGCCGCAAGCCTGCCCTGCCTTGTCAGTTCTGTAACGATATTCTTGATCTTCGGTAGAGCTTCCAGCGCGGCCTTCTCCCCTTCAAGGATTGCCTCATGCCGTTTCTCAAATTCTGCTGACCCGATATAGCCTACTTTTGGTTTGATGACCACATCTGCCCGCGCAAGCTGGGCGGCAGCAAGCTTGGAGTACATGATGTTGATCGACTGGAGGATTGTATCAATGGTGCCCTCAGGCTGGCGTGTATCGTGATCTGCGGATATATCCACCGCGATGATAATATCAGCTCCAGAAGTCTTGGCCGTATCCACGGCGACCGGACTCACCACTCCCCCGTCCACATACATTTTGTCTCCTATCCGGACAGGTCTGAAAATACCGGGGATAGAGCAGCTCGCCCTGACAGCTGTCCCGGTATTGCCCTTGCTGAAGACCAGTTCCTGCCCCCCGGGGATACCGGTGGTGACAGCAAAGAAGGGTATCCGCAACTTTTCGAGCGGGGTATTTCTTACTGTGGTGTTGATATACTCCTCAAGTTTTTCACCCTTGATAAACCCGTTGTCCGGAATAACATAATCAACAATATCGTTCTTGTCCAGGCCTAAAGCCATTTTCTGCAGCTGGAAGGCCGAAAACCCATAGGCGTACAGGCTGCCGACAAAACTGCCGGCACTGGTGCCGACAATCATATGGACCGGGATTTTATTCGCCTCAAGAATTTTTAGTACCCCTATGTGGGCAAAGCCCCGTGAAGCACCTGCCCCCAGCACCAGGGCAATTCTGGCAGAACCTTTCTGTGGCTGGACAATCCCCCCCGGGGTGCAGGAACCTTGAAAGAATATGCTCAGGATGACCAGGAAATATTTTATCTGCGGCAGTATGCGCATTGCCGCTCCTGTTGAATTTGTTTTTATCACCAGCTTATTATATATTATCAACGTTGGGTTATAATATCGCTGCATATATAAAACTCGAAAGGGGCCTCTAAAGATGAAAAAAGTTCTGTTGGCGGTTGTTGCTGCTTTATGTATCGCAGCCTTTGCCGGATGCAACACAGTTGGTGGTATGGGTAAGGATATAAGAAGCGGCGGAGATGCAATAGAGAAAGCCTCCGGTACAAAACAGCAGCAATAATAAACAGACTCTGCCTGTAAAGCCTGTTTTTTGCTAAGCTGACGTCATGCCCCGAGAGCATTAGGGCGGGGGTTCAAAAAAGAATTCCCGGACACTGCCGAGTAGGGACAGCATAGTTATTTTGTCTGTACTCAGGCTGATTCGCTGAGGAGAGCGGGAATGACCGTTTTATATAAATTAAGATATTTTTTATATC
Organism: Thermodesulfovibrio sp.; assembly: GCA_013824615.1. Classification (GTDB taxonomy): domain Bacteria; phylum Nitrospirota; class Thermodesulfovibrionia; order Thermodesulfovibrionales; family UBA6898; genus PALSA-1316. Next base: position 83,674 of record PNOC01000005.1, on the reverse strand, counting down.
GGAACAGCGGGGACAGTGTGGTGGGGAGTGATGTAATTTCGAGGAGGGGTATTTGAAACGCACAATTCTTATTGTTGAAGATGATGAGGACACCCTGATCCTTATGCAGCATTATCTCAAGGACTCCGGGTATGAAATTATAACCTGCAAGAACGGGGAGGAAGGTTTTTTGCTGGCATTGGAGCATAGCCCCGACCTCGCAATTATTGATGGTCTTATTCCGGGGATTCATGGGTTTGAGCTCTGCAAGAAGATCAAAGAAGAGCCGAAGCTGAAGCTGAAGCCGAAGATTATCATTATGTCGAGCGTCTATAAGAACAAGCAGTACAAGTTCGAAGTGATGGAATATAAGGCTGATGATTTTCTGCCGAAGCCGTTTGAAAAGTCGGTGCTGCTGGCAAAGATTGATGCACTGCTGAAGCCGAACTCCTGACCGGAAACGGTTGGAGCCCGGAGGCTATTAACCCTCCTGCCTGAAGACAATGTTGACGTTCTGCAGATATTCGCTTAACCGGTTGTTTGTGCGTTCGATACCTTTGAGATCCCCGGCAAGCGACATTTTTTCGATGGCCTTACCGAGACTGCTGATCTTCTGAAGTCCATACCCCCCACCTGAACCTGCCATACTGTGGCCGAGACGCCGAATCTCTTCAATATTTCCTTCAGCCAGAAGCCGGGTTATCGAAGCAACGTCCCGCGCCCGGTTGGCAAGATATCCGGGAATGAGTTCCTGTATATCGGAATTTATCTGGACATCTTCCTGCCTGCAGTCTGACGGCACTTCGCTTTCCGGGTGTTTCAGGTGCTCATTGATTATTGCGAGCAGGCTGGTTTTTTCGACCGGTTTATGGATATAGCCGCTGCAACCGGCCTTGAGGCATTTCCTTATTTCCGGCTCGCCTGCGTGGGCAGTCATAGCAATAATCGGCAGTTCCGATGACAGTCCCAGAGTCCGGATCGTTCGCGAAGCTGTGTAGCCGTCCATGACCGGCATCTCCATATCCATCAGGATCAGCGCAATCTGCTGGCTTTTTACCGCTTTGATGGCCTGGATGCCGTTGACTGCGGAGATGACCCGGCAGCACTTCAGCCTGCTGATCTGGTTTTCGATAAGCTGTCTGCTCTCCCCGCTATCATCAACAACGAGGACTACCGGCCTGCGATCCAGCCGCCGGCTGATAGCCTTGAGCAGACTTTTTTCATCAAAGGGTTTGTGAATATAATCATCCATGCCTGCCTCAAGACATGGATCCCGATACTGACCTGGGGAAAGCGCAGAGAAGGCCAGGATCGGGACACGGGACGCTGTTTCGGCAGAGCGAATTTTCCGGGTTGCTTCAAGACCATCCATACCCGGCATCTGGATGTCCATGAGGATCAGGTCATAATGCTTTTCCTGGGAAAGGACAACAGCGTCGCTGCCGTTATCAGCAATGTCAAGTTCATATCCTTCCGCCTGCAGTGCCTGCCTGACGCGCACCTGGTTAGACAGGGTATCTTCAGCCAGCAGTATCCTGTAGCGTATATTTTTATCGATCGGTTTCTGTATGCTCATAAAATAATTACAGCATATCAGCCCGGTCGTGTCAAACCTGTGGGCAATTGTGCATTTCGTAAGCGCAGTCGATCAGCGGGAGAGGATCAATAAATAATATTTTTGCTTCAGAAGCAGTCATGTCCCATCCGAGTCTCTCCGGCGAAAAATCTTCCGGCAGAAGGGCCGCCGACAGATGCAGATGTGGAGGCGGGGCTGCTGTTTTTTTGCTGCGCGAGGCGAGAATGCCGATAACAGTGCCTGTCCGAACATGCAGTCCAGGAACAAGGTTTTCCTGCGGTATTACATGCCCATATATGGAATAAAGCATCCGGTTGTCCTCATCCTGCCGGGCATGTTTCACGAATATTGTTTTGCCCAGAAAGTCATCCACAATACGAACGATATGACCGTCATGGAGGACAGGGATGAGCGTACCTGCAGAAAGGGTCATGATCGAACTATCAACTGACCGGTAATAGCATAAATCCAGACCTTCGTGCGGCGAGATTCTCAGCCCCCGGTTGCCCCACCAAATGTGCCTCTCCCCGAAACGCATGCCAGGGTAGAAGAGCCACCTTTCAAGGTTCAGCTTGTTTATTGCAGCTAACTGACAGCAGAGGCCGTGCCTCTCGCCCGGTATGATGACCTGACCCATATTTGTATTATAGCGAGAAAGGAGAATATTCTTCAGATACAGCAGCAAAAAAGACGGTTTCACTGCATAGGTATGTTCAGCCGGACCTGTTTTGCAATGATCTTGTTCCCCGCCAGGCAGGTCTGCAGTTGTTGACACAGGGGGCCTTTTTTGTTAGGATTTGCTAAGTATATCTGCGTGTATCTAAATCAGGGCTAGAGGAGGAAGCAAATGAAGAAAAGCACGGTAATCTTATTGGTTGTTGCCGCAGTCCTTATCAGTTCCATCGGTTTTTCGTCTCAGGCTTATGCAGCCAGAGTTTATGTCTCACCGCCGGAGTTTGTACTGGATGGTACTCCTGACCTGGTTGTGATACCCGGGACCTATGTGTACCGTGTTCCTGATATTGATACCGATATTCTTTTTTATCAGGGTTTCTGGTACCGGCCTTTTGAAGGACGCTGGTTCAGGTCCAAGCACCATAACGGCCCATTTCATCACATAGGCAGGGCCCCCGGCGGACTGCTGAGACTGCCCCGGGACTATCGTGCGTTGCCGTTTGAGCCTCACCACCGGATTCATTACGGAGACCTGCATAAGAACTGGAGAGGGTGGGAGCGCAACAGACACTGGGATAGAGACGACAGGTGGCGTGATCACGGCCGCAGAGACCATGGGGGCCGGGGGCATGATCGTGACAGAGGCCGTGACAGAGGACATGATGGTGGTCGCGACAGGGACAGAGGAGATCACGGTCGGAGATAGAGAAGGTGCTGACAGCTTTTTCCTCTGACTTTATCTGATATGTATTTGCAGTGCCGAAAACTGAGAGGAGCCGAAATATTATGAGGTATGCCATAGTTTTTTTATTTGCCGTATTTTTTGTTGTTCTGCAGCCTTTTCCGGGTTGGACAGCTATGGACATACCATACCTTTCGCCCGGAGATCAGCCTTACGAGCCGCTTCCTCCGGAAGAAGGCAGTGGAGAAATTTACGATCCGCCGCCGGTAGCTTTTGATGCCCCGCCGGATGTCGTGGTTGTGCCGAGTGGATCAACATATGTGTATATGATTCCGGACACGCCGGGATTTTATTTCTACGGCGGCTATTGGTATCGGTACCACAGAGGTTACTGGTTCCGGTCTTCTGCCTATAACGGACGCTGGAGGTATATTGAATCATCCCGCGTCCCCCGGTATATCCTGGACGTTCCTCCGGAGTATGTTTATCACATCCCGCGGGGATATCATAGAGTCCGTTACAATGACCTTCACCGGAACTGGCGGGCGTGGGACAATCGACATCATTGGAACCGTTACGACTGGTTCAAGCATGAGTTGAGGGATGATATCCGCCGGGAAAGGTATGACCGTATCCGGGGAGACCGAGATAGAGATCGCGGCCGGGACCATGGCCGGGACCGCGGTAGAGATCATGACAGAGACCGTGATAGAGATAAGCAGGGCGGTCATCGCGATGGCGGCAGGGGTGACACTGTTGGAAGAGATAAACAGGGCGGAAGGAACAAGTCCGGTGGTACCCACGGCGGCGACAGCAACCAGATCATGAATCCCATTGGTGTTACCCAGGGCGGTCATCGCGACGGCGGCAAGGGCAGCGGCAGGGGCGACACTGTTGGAAGAGATAAACAGGGCGGAAAGAATAAATCCGGCGTTACCCAAGGCGGTGGGACTCAGGGTGGTGATGGTAACAAAATCATGAACCCCATCGGCGTTACCCAGGGCGGTCAGCGCGGTGGTCAGACAGGCGGCCAGACAAGTGGCCGGTCGAATCCGGGCAGTACGCAAGGCGGAGGGACGAAAGGTGGCGACAGCAACAAGATCATGAATCCCATCGGCGTTACCCAGGGCGGCAAGGCGGGGGGGAGTAAGAGTGACTCATCACGCGGAAAAGAGAAGGACGATGGCAATCGTGAAGGGCACAGGGGTGGAAGATAGGTCCCGTACCTGAGGGTTGCTTTTTCAGTTTTTTTTGTAAGGCAGTTAACGTATAGCCGGCTGAGCACTTCGCCGGCTATATTTTTTTTCTTATCTGGGTTAAAACAAATTCCCGCTCATCCAGCTCAGTTTTCAGCTTCCCTCTCAATCTTTCATCAAGCAGTTGCCTCAGTATTTTCGAGTAGACAGGGCCCTCGGGAATACCCAGTTTTTTCAGGTCGCGGCCCTTCAGCGCCGGCCGTACCTTTTTTAGCGTAACCAGGAAGGTCGAGATGTCTTTTTTCTTTTCTGAATCATTCGTGGCGGAGATCGTGAAGAGAATTGTTTCCAGAGGCAGGTCAGCAAGCAGATGGTAGAGCTCAGCAGGATCTCTTGCCGGCAGCCTTTTCAATATTTCCCCTGCAAGCGCAGTGCTCTTGAGTATCAGGTCTTTTATCCGGGGTGGCGGGGAAAGCCTCTTCAGTGCCTCCTGTCGCTGCTCCGGGCTGAGGTCAGACAGAAGTGTCAGCAGGTAGAGCAGGGTAATATCCGCTTTCTCCTCAAGGTAAAGAAGGTTGTACCATGCCTTTGTCTCGCTTGCAGATGAAAAGACCTCTGCAAGGTGCTCGCTGAACGACAGGGCCGGATGAATGATCTTCAGCAGATTGAATTCAGAAAGCCTCCTGAGAGTTTTTGCCGGATTTGTTTCACTGAAGGCCAGGATAAGTTCCTCGTAGAGCCGGAACCCGGAGAGTTTTTCGAAAAGGTGCATCTGGAGAGCAGACTTGATCAGATTTTCTGTGTGTTTACTCAGTTTGAACCCGAAGCGCTCGGAGAATCTGATGGCGCGAAAGGCCCTTGTCGGGTCCTCAACAAAGCTGAGGTTATGCAGTACTCTGATGGTCTTTTCCCTCAGATCCCTCTGGCCGCCGAAGAAATCGATCAGCTGGCCAAAGTCCTTTTGATTCAGTCTTAACGCCAGGGTATTGATGGTGAAATCTCTCCGGTAAAGATCTTTTTTGATCGAGGAGGTTTCGACGGTCGGCAGGGCTGCCGGTGATTCGTAATATTCCGTGCGAGCCGTTGCCACATCGATTTTGCGCTGTCCGATTATGATGGTTGCCGTTCCGAATTTTTCATGGGTCCGCAAGGTGCCCTGAAACGCATCCCCCAGTGCCCGTGCAAAGTGGATTCCGTCTCCTTCAATTACAATATCAATATCAAGCGTCTCTTCCCTCAGCAGGAGGTCCCGGACAGAGCCGCCTACCAGGTAAGCCGTGTATCCCATCTCTTCGGCGGTCTTGCCGGCAGTCTTCAGCAGGTCATAGACGTCTTTCGGGAAACGGTCTCTCAGCCAGGAAGCAAGATTCCGGCCGGGGGTAGTCCTTTCGGTTGTATCTGTATGGTCGAGATGCCGTTTTCTCAGATAATCCTCATACAAGACCCTGAGCAGGTCGGTCCTGGTTATGGCACCCACCAGAACACCATTCTGCATGACCGGCATGAATCTCTGGTTATGCTCGATCATAGTTGTTTCTATCTCTCTCGCCGGGGTTTTGGTCTCGACCGTTAATGCGTCAGGGGTTGCAAAATCGATGCAGCTGTTTTTTCTGAAGCCATGGAAGATCGCCTTTTCGACTACCTCCCGGGACACCAGTCCTGCATACGCACCGTCCTTAAGCACCGGCAGGACATTCACCCCATACCTGGTCAGCATGCCTGCGGCTTCTTTGATCGTATTGTGGGCCTGAATAGTGATTACCGGGGTTGTCATAATGTCCGAAGCTGTCTTTTCCGGCTTCACATGCCTGGGCAGGAGGTCTCTGACCGTGTCAGCGACAATGGCAAGAGAGGCTTCCCGTACTGTGGCCGAGGCTGCTGCAGCATGTCCTCCTCCCCCAAACTCCCTGGCCAGTTCTGAAACATTCAGCTCCGGCACCCTGCTTCTGAATATGATCAGAATTTTCCCTCCCATATCAAGCAGAAGGATGACGGCGTCCACATCCTCCATCTCCATGATCTTATGCGCGAGGGGGGCTGCGTCCCCGATATAGGAATCCCGGGAGGCTCCGGTAACTGCAACGCGTATTCCTCCGACCACCGTGTCTTTTGATGACTTGACCAGTTCATTAAGGAGTTCCAGTTCCTCAATATTCAGATCTGTCTTCAGGTAGTTAGAGACGATATTCAGGTTTGCGCCCTTTCTCAGCAGATAGGCTGCTGCTGCGAGGTCACGCTCTGTGGTCGACGGGAAGAGCAGTGAACCGGTTTCCTCATAAATGCCGAGGGCAAACAGCGTTGCCTCAAGCGGCGACAGCGAAAGGTCTCTTCTTGCCTTCAGAAGTTCAACAAAAATTGTTGTTGTTGCCCCGACCTCTTCGAGTATCTCGGTTTCTCCCCGTATATCGCCGGGTTCTACCGGGTGATGGTCGTAGATATGCACCTTCAGCCCACTGTTGCCCAGAATATCCGCAAGTGCTCCGATTCTGCCCGGCTGCCTGGTATCAACAATGACTAGGCTCCTGACCTCCACAGGCTTAATATCTCGAATTCTCGTGATAGCGGCGGGTTGAAATACCTCGATAAAATCTCTGAGATTTTTCTCCTGCGACCCGGGGAAGACAAGGGCTGCCTGGGGATATAACTTGTGTGCTGCGACCATCGAGGCGAAGGCGTCGAAGTCAGCGTTAATGTGGGATGTGATTATTTCCACGGGGCAGGGGCATATCGGGGACACAGGAGTTGACCTGCTTACCCCGTGTAGGCGGCTACCTGGTTGCGGCCGCTGTTCTTTGCGGTAAACAGGGCTGTATCGGCACAGGAGATCAGATCGTCATAGGTTTTAATCCTGGGGTCAGGATAGGTCGCTATCCCGACGCTTACCGTAATGGTCCTGCTCCCCTTGAGGCTTTTAAACCGGTGCTCCCTGATACACGCCCGTATCCGTTCCGCCTCCGCTCCAGCCCCTTCGGGTGCGGTTTCCGGAAGGAGCAGAATAAATTCCTCTCCTCCGTAGCGGGCCAACACATCGCTCTTCCGGGAGTGTTTCTTCAGTACCGTGGCAAATTCCCTGAGTACCTGATCTCCGACTTTATGCCCGTAGATATCGTTGATCTTCTTGAAGTGGTCGATGTCGAGCATAAGACAGCTGAGGGGCGCTGCGTAACGCTGGCTGCGACTGAACTCCTGAACGATCCGGTGATAGAAATATCGTATATTATATATACCGGTCAGATAGTCGGTGATGGCAAGCTTCTCCAGCCGCGTTTTTTCATCCTCCACCTGCTCAAACAGAAAGGCGTTGTAGAGGGAATTTGCCGAGGCATGGGCCATACTGTTGAGCAGGCTTATTTCGTGCTCAGAAAATGTATGCTGTGCGCGTGAAGTGCGCAGAAAGAGCGTCCCGATGACTTTGCTGCGGTAAAAGATCGGGACGACGAGGATGGAACGTATGCCGATGGGAGTGATAAGCTCACGCACCTTTTCCATAATGGGGTCAGTAGCGACGTCACGCACCACCACATGCTTCTTTGAGGTCAGGGCCTCCAGAATCTCCGGATATTTTCTGAGGCTGAGTTTCACCCCCCTGAACATCGGGTCTTCAAAGCTTGCTACAACAAAGGCTGTTTTGTGCCGCCAGTCTATTTTAATGATCGAGCAGCGGGTCACCGGGATAATTTCGGCAATCTTTCTGACGACCCGGAAGAGCAGTTCTTTTGAGTCAAGGGTATCTGAGATCAGTTGCGTCAGTTCCACGACTGCCTCCAGCTCCTTCCTCCTGAACTCCATTTTTACCAGCAGTTCGGATTCTTTGATGACTGCTTCGAGCTTATGGGCAAGGTCAACGTCAAGATATGGCGGGAGCAGGTAACTTTTTATCTGATACTTTATCGCTTCCAGTATCCCCCTGCGTGCGTCTTCGCCGACGAGGGCGAGGGAGGGATAATCTCTGACAGCCTCCGCTGCATTTTTCAGCGCTGCTCCTGAAATAATGACTGCTGCCGGATTGCTCTCCCTGACGTGGTTAAGAAAAAATTTCGAATCACTGAAATAGGACGGACAGTACTCTCTCCTTTTTTTGAAGAATTTCTCCAAGAAAGGACGCAGCATGTTGCTGTCCAAGAGTAGCGCTATTTCTTTCCGGTGCATAAATCCTAATCCCCTGTCTCGATAATTTAGTGTCCGGTATTATTACTTTTTTTGCCCAAAGAGTCAAAAAAAGATGCTGGTCAGTTTCAGCCCAAAAGGTTTTGTTGCAAAGAGTTCGGGGATAGCTTGACATTCTTCAGGGTGAATGTTTATACTTTCCCTTCGGACAAAACTATGGGAACATATACAACATTTCGGCCACATAACATTAAGAAGAAGAGGACTCACGGCTTTCTTGAGCGGATGAGCACTCCTGGTGGGCGCAATGTAATCAGGCGGAGAAGGAAAAAAGGACGGAAAAGACTGGGCGTATCGTAACGCAGCCCAAGGTCTACCATCCCCTGCGAAAAAAGGGGGATTTCAAAAACGTCTTTGATTTTGGACTCAAATTTCCTTCGAAGTATCTGGTTATATACGCAAAACCAAACGGACTCTCTACCTGCAGGCTCGGATTGGCTGTGGGCAGAAAAGTCGGCAACGCCGTTATCAGAAACAGGATAAAACGACGTTTGCGGGAGGCTTTGAAAAAGCGGCTGCCGGCTGGCTCTCTATGCCATGACCTGGTGTTTGTCGCCAGGACAGCAGCGGCTGATGCTGTTTTTGCTGACCTCGACAGCGCTGTGCTCAGGTTCTTTTCCAAACGTGCATATGAAAATAATTCTGGTATCGATCATAAAACTATATAAGTTTTTCATTACACCGATCCTGCCCGGAAGCTGCAGGTTTGTCCCGTCCTGTTCTCAATACGCAATGGATGCCATCACACAGTATGGCGCGCTCAAAGGAATGTATCTGGCGACCAGGCGCATCCTGCGCTGTCATCCCTGGCATCCCGGCGGGTTTGATCCGGTAAGGTAAGTTATGGACAGACAAGCCCTCATTGCAATTCTGCTATCAGCTCTGGTCCTTATCGGGTACCAGTTTTTCTTTGCTCCCCAACCTGCTCAGACTCCTCCGCCTGCTGTAGAAAAGGCTGCGGAAAAGAAACCTGCGCCGGAGGCGATGCCTGCCCCCGTCACGGCTGCTGCTGTCGTGATTACCCCTTCTGCGGAAGAAAGGGAAATCCGGGTCGAAAACGATCTCTTTGCTGCCGTATTTTCAACGAAGGGCGGGACCATCAAGCACTGGGAGTTGAAAAAATATAAGGATAAAAACAACAGGGATGTCGTCGTTCTTAATAAGCCGGGGGCAGTTTCTGCTGTTGGTATTGGCGCGAATATGAGCTTCGAGCTGTCCCGGGCCAATTTTTCTTCCTCTTCAAAAGATCTGAAGCTTGGGCCTGACAATAAAACCGGCAAACTTGTTTTTGAATATGCAAAGGACTCTGTCACCGTGCGGCGGATTTATTCATTTCATGACGGGTCATATGATGTCGAGCTGACAGATGAGGTAACGGGCATGCCCGAATACTGGATTGCGATTGGCTCTGATTTCGGCATGGTGGAGAAGGATGACACGGTGCATGTGGGGCCCGCGCTGCTGACCGGTACTGACCTGAAGGAGCTTAAGTCGGGGGACCTGAAAGAGCCGAAAGTATTCAAAGAGAATCTCCGGTGGATCGCGCAGGAGGACAAGTATTTCTTTGCTGCCCTTGCCCCGGTCTCCCCTATGGAGGAAGCCCGTGTCTGGCTTCAAAACGAAGTCCCGGTCATTGCCTTCAAGGGAAAGCCGGGACAAAATACCTTCCGCCTCTATGCAGGTCCGAAAGAACACGACAGTTTGGCTGCCCTTAACCTTGGCCTGGAGCATGTGATTGATTATGGATTCTTCTCGATTATTGCCAGGCCTCTTTTCTGGGTTTTGAAGTTATTCTACGGCTTTGTCGGAAACTATGGCTGGGCGATTATCCTGCTGACTATTGTCGTGAGGGTCCCCTTTATTCCGCTCATAAATAAAGGGCAGGTCTCGATGAAGAAAATGCAGGATATTCAGCCGAAGATGAACGAAGTCCGGGAAAAATTCAAGAACGACCCAAAACGTATGCAGGTCGAGATGTCAGAGCTCTATAAAAAACATAAGGTAAACCCGGTTGGGGGCTGCCTGCCGATGCTCCTGCAGATACCGGTCTTTTTTGCTCTCTACAAAGTACTCCTGGTTTCGATTGAACTGCGCAATGCACCATTCATGCTCTGGATAAAGGACCTTTCGGCCCCGGATACGCTTTTCGGGCATATTCCGGCGATGATCCCGCTTATCGGCGGCTTTGCTCTCGGTCCGCTGCCGATCGTTATGGGCATTACGATGGTCATCCAGCAGAAGATGACCCCCTCGACCATGGATCCCAAGCAGGCAAAGATGATGATGTTCATGCCGGTGATTTTTACGTTTATGTTCCTGAATTTTGCCTCCGGCCTGGTCCTCTACTGGCTGGTGAACAACATCTTCGGGATCGTACAGCAGTTCCAGATGAACCGGAAGCTGGCCAGTCAGCAGACCTGAACTGCTGTTGTTTTCCCCCCTTATTTACTCCGGCCTGTTAATATAAGTCCTGAATAAACACTCAATAAACACTGAATCCCATGAGTTTTCTTGACGATACCATAGCTGCCGTTGCAACCCCTGTCGGGCAGGGGGGCATCGGCATTGTGCGCATCAGCGGGCCGGAAGCCCTTAGTCTTGCCGACCGCCTTTTTTTTTCCTGTAAGGCTGGGCGCACTATCACTGCAGCTGCCACCCACTCAATCATATACGGTGATCTGCGTGATCCTGCTGACGGCTCCCTTGTTGATGAGGTGCTTGTTTCGGTAATGCGCGGACCTCATTCCTACACAAGAGATGATGTTGTAGAGATTAATGGCCACGGCGGCATGATGTCCATCAGGCGCATTCTTGAAATAGTTCTTGCCCAGGGGGCCCGGCTGGCTGAACCGGGTGAATTCACGAAGCGCGCTTTCCTGAACGGCAGGATCAGCCTGACGCAGGCCGAGGCGGTTATGGACCTGATTGCTGCAAAAACCGACGAGAGCCGGCGTATTGCGCTCGACCAGCTCAGAGGAAGGCTGGCAGAGAGGCTCGAGGCCCTGAGACTGGCATTAATTGACCTCTGCGCCCTTGCCGAAGCCCATATCGATTTTCCTGAGGATGACCTCGGGGCAGGGGCCTGGGAGGAGATGGGGCAAGGCCTGGAAGATATCCGGCAGGAACTGGGCCAGCTCTCCAGGACCTTTGACGAGGCGCGGTTTTTCAGAGACGGGCTTGCCACCGCTATCGTCGGCAGGCCTAATGTCGGCAAGTCTTCGCTGCTCAATGCCCTGCTGCAGCAGGACCGGGCTATCGTAACAGACATACCGGGGACCACCCGCGACCTGATCGAGGAATGCCTGAATATCAGCGGACTGCCGGTCAGGATCATGGATACCGCAGGCATACGGAGCTCTGCCGGGACTGTTGAGCAGGAAGGGATCAGAAGGAGCCTCCGGGCACTTGAAGACGCCGACTGCATCCTGGCTGTTTTTGACGGAAGTATGCCCCTGAATGCAGAGGACCATGACCTGATCGCGAAAATTGTCAGCAGAAGGGCCATCATCGTAGTCAACAAGTCCGACCTTGATGAAAAAATATGCTTTGAGGAACTGCTGCCGCCGCACATGCCGCTGGTGCGGATATCGACCCTTACCGGCGAGGGCCTTGATATCCTGAAAGCTCTTATTGTCAAGACGAATCTCCGCAACTGGAACGAGGAGCGGGAAGGGGTTGTTGTTACGAACCTCAGGCAGAAACAGGCGATCGACCAGGCAATCGCCGCGCTCGGCCGCGGAGGGGAGATCCTGCGCTGTGGGCAGCCGCTTGAGATCCTTGCCCTCGAACTCCGTGACGCCCTTGATCATATAGGCTCTATAACCGGGGTCATCACGCCGGAGATGATTCTCGATAAAATTTTCAGTGAATTCTGTATCGGCAAATAAGGAGGTATTTTCATGGAAGGAATAAGATGCGGGGCAGATAGCGTATGAATACTGAAAACACCAGGATTGTTTATGTTATCGGGCACAAAAACCCGGACACGGATTCTGTCTGCTCGGCCATTGGCTATGCCCATTTCAAGAATGTTACCGACCGCCGGTTTCTCTTTACCCCTGCACGGGCCGGCAAGATCAACGAAGAGACCAGTTTTGTCCTGAAGAGGTTTCATGTCCCGGTCCCGCAGGAGATCGAAAGCCTGGCACCGACCGTCAGCGACCTTGACCTGAAGCGGCCGATATCTGCGAAGGCGCGGGACTCTGTGCAGGTACTCATGAACCTGATGAAAGAAAAGAATGTGCGCTCGCTGCCGGTGGTCGATGAAAATGACCGGCTTGCGGGAATGGTCGGACTCAAGGACGTTGCCATGCATTATATGGACAGTGTTGGGTTTACAGATCTTTCCAAGGCTCCCATTGACCTGAATATCCTGGTGCGGACGCTTGAGGGCCGCGTAGTCAGCAATCCCCGGCGTCTTGAATTCCTCAGCGGCAGGATCCACATTGCCTCAATGCAGAAGGGCACGATTCTGAACAGGGTCAGACCCGGAGATGTCGTGATCATCGGCGACCAGCATGATATCCAGCTTGAGCTTATCAGGGCAGGCTGCGCTGCGCTTATCGTGGTGAACAACACCCAGATAACCCATGATGTCATCATCGAGGCCGAAAAAAACGGGACCCTCCTTATCTCATCGCCCCATCATACGTTCTCGACGGTGCAGCTTATGACCCTGTCGGTGCCGGTGGAATCGATCATGCAGCAGAAAAATCCGACTGTCGGCATTTACACCCCGATTAACAGCCTGAGAAAAAAGGTGGTTGAGTCCGAATACCGCTCTGCGGTGGTGGTGGACAGTGATAACCGGCTGATCGGCTTTATCACCAGGACAGACCTGCTGAACCCGGTCAGAAAACGTGCAATACTCGTGGACCACAATGAAGTCTCCCAGGCAGTTGACAATATTGAGGAGGCCGAGATCATTGAGATTATCGACCACCACCGGGTGGGCGACATATCGACCGTTGCCCCGATCTTTGTCTATAATGACCCTGTCGGCAGTACCTGCACGGTTGTTGCAGGGGTGATGTTTCTGTACCAGGTCAATGTCCCGGCTGAGATTGCAGGGCTGCTCCTCTCCGGGATCCTGTCTGATACGCTGATACTCACCCTCTCAACGACAACCCCAAGAGACTGTGAGATCGCAGAAAAACTCGCGGCGATCGCCGGGGTATCCATAAAAGAATATGGCAAGGAGCTGCTCCAGGCGAGCATTAATATTCAGGGCAAGACTGCGGGGGAATTAATAGCAGCGGATTTCAAGGAGTTCCAGATCAGCGGCAAGAAACTAGGGGTGAGCCAGATGATGGTCCTGGACTGCAAGGACATCGATCTGCGCGAACAGGACCTGCTGGAAGAGCTTGACCGCCTGAGGGTTTCAGGCAGCTATGACCTGACGGTTCTTCTGGTGACAAACCCGATCAGTTCGTCCCACGAACGGGTGCTGGTCAAGGGAGAGACCTGGATGGTCGAGAAGGCCTTTGACGTGAAGGTCGAAGACGGCACCTGCATCCTGCCGCGCGTTATGTCTCGCAAGAAGGACTTTATCCCAGGCCTCGGCCAGGCCTTGAGTATGAGCAGGACGGGTTAGGCTGTGCCTGCCTGCGTATTTGGCAGGCTTTATCGATGAACATGCATAAACAAGGCACAGACACATTCACCCTCGGAAATTCCTGGACCCGCATCTGGCAGATGTCGTGGCCCATGCTCGGTATCATGGTATTCAATTTTTTTGTGGGCCTGGCCGATGTATACGTCGCGGGCTTGCTGGGACCCGAGATCCAGGCCGCAGTGGGTTTTGTAACCCAGATATATTTCTTCATCATCATTGTTGCAAATGCCATTGCCACCGGGACTCTGGCGCTGATAGCCAGGGACGTCGGGGCCGGCAATATGCAAAACGCTGTTGGAACAGCCAGGCAATCTCTGCTTTTCAGCATAGTTGTCGGGGCAGCCCTGAGCCTGGTGACCCTGGTACTGCATAAGGAAATCGTCGCAATAGCAGGCTTCCCTTTATCAATCCAGGACACTGCCGCAAGATTTCTGCTGATATTCGGTTTGTCGCTTGGACCGAATTATGTACTGATTATTTCCAACGCCATATTCAGGGCAAGCGGTGAAGTCAGAAATCCGCTGTTCACCATGTTTATCGTCAGCGCGATAAACATCGTCGGTGACTTCATGCTGGTCTTTGGTGTCTGGCCTTTTCGGGCGTTCGGGTATCAGGGCATTGCCATTGCGACCAGTCTGTCGGTTACTGCCGGCCTGATCATCAGTCTTTTTCTTCTGGGTCGGAGCAGTTGGAGGAGTATTTATACGTGCGGGTGGACGCTGTCGTTGCAGGTAATCCGGAAAATATTCAGTATTGCCTGGCCTGCTGCCATACTCCAGATAGCATGGGGGGCTGGAACTATCGTGCTTTATAATATTCTCGGGAGACTGGGTGAGACAAGCATCGTCTCCATGGCTTCTTTGACAAACGGCCTCAGGGTCGAGGCAATTATTTATCTGCCGGCCTTTGCGCTCAACATGGCTGCTGCCGTGCTGGTAGGTCAGAATCTGGGTGCGGGAACCAAAGAACAGGCAGCTTCTGTTGGGTGGAGAATAACCGGGGCAGGGATGCTTCTGGTCAGTATTATGTCTGCGGTTGTTTTTGTTTTTGCCGATATGCTGGCAGGAACGCTCACTGCCGACCATGCAGTGATGAAAGAAACAGCCCGCTACCTGAGGTTAAACATGCTGGCCGAACCCTTCATGGCGATGAGCGCAATTCTCGGAGGAGGTCTCCAGGGCGCAGGGGACACCAGGGGGACGATGTGGGCCATTATTATTTCCATGTGGGTTATCAGGCTGCCGCTGGCCTATGCCCTTGCGGTAATCCTGGGATACGGGGCACTTGGCGTCTGGGTTGCCATGGTGGTATCCATGGTTGTTCAGGGGTCTATCATGGCGCTACGGTTCTACAAAAGGGGGTGGCAGCATGCCGTGGCGGCCTGACGGGTTTTCAGTTGTTATTCCGCCTGCCAGTCCGCCACGCTGTTTTTTCCTACTTGAACGTTTTTAATATGTAATTGGCAATTGCCCCGGCTTCTTCGTCAGAGACTGTTTTTTTGTCGAACTGGCTCATCCCCGGACCGGGGTTTCGCATCTTGCCGATGATATCAGCAGCAGTCTTTACTTTGTTGGCTTCGCGATCTTTTTTATGCAGTGTCTTCTGCGGGTTGACAATATTCCCACCGTCAGGGTGGCAGGCTGCACAGTGTTCCTTAAATGCATTCTCACCGGATATTTTCTGGGATTCTCCGGCCCTGGCTGCTGCAGACATCATCAACAGTACACATACGGATAAAAATATGATGCTTTTTTTCATGGTATAGCCTCCTTTTGTTGATATATAAATTAACTTTAGCTCGAAAGCAGCCGAAAGTCCAGAGAACGTGCTGTCCGAAGAGCAATGCTGCAACGATCCCGATAAACGTCACGCCAGGCAGGTTCGGCACTTATTCAGCTGGAGCGGTGGCAGCAGCAGTAGCAGCGGGGGAGGGGGAGGAATCAGCGGCGGTGGTGCCTCGGGAGACTATTGAAGAATTCAGTGTCTTAACCTTCCCAATATTTTGGGATCACTTTCCTGCGTCCTGCTATCCGCTGATATGCTTCGTCGGAATACCCGAGAGCAATAACTGCATGAATTTCTTCTTCTGATGAAATTCCGATGGCTTGCTGAATTGAGGGGTCTTTTTTCATGGCGGCTACGGCATATCCGATGAGGCAGGAGCCCAGCCCCATGCTGTGGGCTGCCAGCAGGATATTCTGTGCTGCCAACAGGGCGTCTTCGGCAGGACAGCTTGCCCCCGGCTTAGAACCGACAATAATGGCTGCGGTGCTGTTGTGAAAAAGGCGGTCTTTGCCTGCCCCATGCCATTCTTCAAGCGCTGCCTTAATCTTTCGGTAATAACTGTGGTAATAGTCGTCGAGCTCTCCTTTGCCTATCAATTTGAGGAACAACCGGAGCATGGTTTTCTCTGCCGTAGTGTTTAACTTCCCGAAATAGGTCGCAATCTGTCCAGCAAATGATGTCACCGCCTTCCTCGATGGCAGAATGGTGAAAGTCCATGCCTGACTGTTGGTTCCGGATGGTGCCGTGATACCTATCTTCATGAGATCTTCGAGTATGCTTCTATCTACAGGCTTGTCGGTGAAGCAACGGCAGGAGCGGCGTGAGGCCATCAGCTGCACTAACCCGGAGATGCCGTGTTTGCCTGGAGGAAGCCACTGTTTCTCCGCAATGAACGTCTTATACTGTGACATCTCATCGTCAATTACCGTGACGCGTATCGCCTCCTGAGGGCATACTGCTGCACAGTGTCCGCAGGATATACAATCACCTCCCGATACCTCTGCCTTCCCGTCACTGAGTGAGATGGTTCCTGTTGGACAGACAGTGGTACATAACCCGCAGCCATTGCAGAGATCTCTATCAATTCCTATCTTGTTTCTTTGCATATCTGTTTTCTCCATAATTATCTATAGTCTTATCATATGCTGATTCTCACGTCAAATATGGCAGAGTGGCCATTTTTCCTGCCGAAGAACTCCGTGATGTGCAGGAGGCTATTGGGGAGGACTCCCCACTCTGACTAAGAACTGCCGGCCCTCCCTTGTTTTGAAGAAGGCAGTGTTGCGGAAAAGTCAAAAAATACCTTAGAATTAACGTCTAACAACACAATGCCGATGTGGTGGAACTGGCAGACGCGCCGGACTCAAAATCCGGTGGGGGCAACCCCGTGAGAGTTCGATTCTCTCCATCGGCACCATTGCTTTCAATATTTTACTTCTGTCAGCCCGTCGGGGCTCATTATATTCTCTTATCAAGGTATTACCTCTGAAAATAACACCTTTTTGTCTGGTATACTTTCCCTGTTAGTTAATAATAAGCAGGCTGAGTTCGTGTTTGGAAGATCCCGGTTCAGCTTTCGGCTGTGACGGCCATTGCATAACACGATGCTGATATCTTCAGTGATTTTCAGGAATTGCGGCTGCTGTTGACACCGCAGGACCTCAGGGGGTAAAGTGCCTCATCCCATAGCCAGAACCATAAGAGTAGTATTGGTTGCATGCATCGTGATGCTCTTCAGCTATATCTTGACCTGGGGGGCGTATGATCCGCCTCATACCAGCGGGAATGCGGTGGAATGCGGCAATTGCCATTACACAAGCGGTGCAGGAGCGCCGCCCGCGTGGATGTTCCCCGGCAGTGACGACAACACGGTTAACAACCTCCGCTGCACACAGTGTCATACCCTGCATAAGACGCACTCTGCAACGACGACCGCCAGCAGTCTCTGGCAGACCATGGGCGGGTGGATGGTTGAGTGTGTCAACTGTCACAATCCTCACTACCAGATGCAGAGCAAGCGCTGGGGAACTCCCAGTTATGTTGCTACCGGAACGGTGTCGGCCGTGGGCGCATGGCAGACGTCGGCCAATCAGACCACGGTCTCGCTGTCAATGCCGCTTGTGGCTGAATATCAGGGGTATTACCTGATCCCGAATACGGCATACCGGAATTTTCTCTATAAGATTAAGACGCCGACAGATGGCCAGACGCAGGTCACGGTAAAGGGGAATGTGGGCACGGGCACTGTTTTTCCGAAGGCAGGACCAGGGACCCCGTATGCACTTGTCTATGCGCGGAACATCAAGGACGCAATCAAATATGTAAATCCCGGGTCTGCAATAGTAGGTTCGGCAAGTGTCAGAATGTTCAGGCCAGGGGGCTCCAGGGGGCCGGGAGATTCAGCCCATACCGCAGAAAGCGTCTGTTTCGTATGTCATACACTGGCCAGCCCTCCGTCTTCAGTGGCAGACCATCAGACGTCGGGCCTCTGTGGAACCTGTCATGCTCATGACGAAGGTTTTAAAGCAGCCTGCGACAGTTGTCATCAATATCCTCCGGCTACCAATGCCCACCGGCTTCACGTTGTAACGATGAACTACTCCTGTGACGAATGTCATTTTGGAAATACTCATAATCCGTCCAATATCTCGACAACCCCGGCCCAGTTTCTGAGTGTCTATGATCGCTCAAAGGTTGATATAGGATTTGATTCTAACGGATTCAATTCCGACGTCAACAACGGAACTGTCCTGGGGCTGCCTGCATACACAAACAATGGGTCTTCCGGGCTTGCCACCTGTGCCAACCTGACCTGCCACAACCCGGACAATAAATTCACCGGCAAGGGAGTAGCTTCCAGTACGAACAATATCCCTTCCTGGGGCAGTACCATCTCTGCCTGCACGGACTGTCATACCACTACCGGGGCGGCTGACGGGGCACGCAACAGTCATGGACGACATGAGAATTCGAGTTACAGCTCGAGGGTTGATTGCACCGGATGCCATGCTGCAGTCAATGTGTTCGACCCTGAAATAAGTGGGACGGATCCACGGCATGCAAACAAACAGCTCAATATTGATCAGAGCGGCAATTATCCTGTACAGGTCAATGCGAGCCTTCCCCGCCGGACAGGAATAACAGCGACCTATACTGACGGCGCTGCCGGGACCACCACCGGCAGTACCTGCGCCAATGTATACTGCCACGGCGGACTTGGGGCGGGGACCAGTATCGGGTGGAATCACACGCTCACCTGGGGCGTCACCAATGTCGATGGAAGCGGCAATTGCTTCTATTGTCACAAGTATGGGACGGACGTGCAATACGCCTCCAATAAATCCCATTTTGCCCATCTGGATCGCGCGGGGACTACATACAAGAACGGTCCCCAATTAAATGAATACAGTTGCGATACCTGCCATGCTACATCGGGCAGCGGGCCCCTGCATGCCGATGGACGGGTGGACCTCAAAGGCGCTGCAGACGGCACTCTGACAAATACCACGGTCTGTAACACGTGCCATGGCACTGCAGCAGGCATTGCCGAAGCCAAGGCCAATTGGCCTCTTAATGTCACAGCAGACCGGCATCGCATCACCGACTGTCAGTACTGCCACAACAGTGCTGCTCCCGGCAACAGCAAGGTGGATGGAACCGGCATTATTGCGCCGGCCAAGGACGCCTATTACAGTACCGGTCACGGAAAGTCAGGCATTTTCAATGCTACCAATAATAACGGGCCTGCCTATGCCTGCACCATCTGTCATGATCAGGACAGCAGGCATATCGATCATGTCCCTGCTGCAGGGTTGCGATATAAGTCTGTCCCGAGCGACGGGCTTGATTATACATTGCCCGCAACCGAGGTGTGTCTTGACTGTCACAGGCCAGGGCAGACGCTCAACGGCGCCCTTGGCAAGGATGCCCTCAGCGAGGCCTCTGTCCATTCCGGTGCGATAGCTGATGCCTACAACACAACATCGGCCTCAGCCTTTCCTGCCTATGGCGATAAGGGAAATTACGGGGTGAGCCCCGGGTACCAATGCAAGGATTGCCACGACAGCCATGGGACCAACAAACTGGCGATGATCAGGCCGGTTATCAACGGCCGGGTCGGAGGGGCCGGTAACTCCGTGACTGTTTCAGGTTTTGAGTCGACAGATTCGGATCTGAGGGACCTTGCCCCGGATGCAACTCCGGGCTCAGGCGTATGCGGTTCCTGTCATACTGCATCAGGAAGCTCTCATCCGGATACCTCGCAGCCGAACAACCATCACCAGGGTGATACAGGAAAATCCTGCATGAACTGCCATAGCCATAAGTACAGTTTCGGCATAGCAGGCCCTCTGACCAGGGTCATCGATCCGGTGGGCAGTGCCACGGACAAGAGCCTGGACTTCGGCAGCCTTGTCGCAACAGCACAGAAAGACTTGACCATAACGGTGAAGAACGCTGGTCATGCTGATCTTGTCCTGGGAGCTGTGGCCTCCGGAAACCCTTTGGCAGCACCGTTTTCGATTATCAGTGATACCTGTTCCGGGCAGGCGCTCACTCCGGCTGCGTCCTGTGCTGTTGTGGTGAGGTTTGCCCCTGGAGGCCCCGGTGCGTTTTCTGACAGTTTTGATCTCCCCAGTAATGATCCTGCAAGCCCTGCGATCATTAGTCTCAGTGGCGTTGCAACGGCCATTGGTCCTGATATTTTTATTGCAGACTCAGCGGTTCCCCTTGAAGATCTGTCGATACCGTTTGGGGAACAGCTGATCTCCTTGTCCGCAGATCAGACGGTTACCGTTACCAATAACGGCGTGGTCAATCTCACCCTTGGCACTCTCGCTTCAACAGATCCTCTGGCAGCGCCGTTTTCGATCATCAATAATACCTGTTCAACCGGACTGGTACTCAGTCCGGGAGCATCCTGCACCTTTAATGTGCGCTTTGCTCCGACAGCAAAAGGGACCTTCAGCGACCAATTCGATATTCCAAGCGATGACCCGGATGAAAATCCGGCCATCATCACGGTCAGTGGTACCGGGATTAGTCCTGTCTATGCCTATATCATGAGCCAGGGCACTTCGGCAAATAACTATACAGGCGCTGTTACAAAAATACGCACCTTTGACAGGCAGATCGTCCAGACGCTGCCGACCACAACCAGCTACCGGCATACCTATGTTGCGGTTACGCCGGACGGGTCAAAAGTATACTCAAACTACTCAGGCAGCGATATCCTCCGCATCTATAACCCGGGGCTGGTCGCACAGAATGTCACGATGACCGCCGCAACCAGCACGCAGCATGAGGCTGCTTCGCAAAACGGGGCGTATGTATACGCTCTCGTCAATGCGGATTCCAGCGTCTATACCAATTACCTTTCTGTCATCGATACTGCAAGCAATAACGTGGTTTCCCAGACGCCCTTGGATACTGTTTATTACCTGCATATGTCCGGTCTCGCCGTGTCTCCCGACGGGGCATATCTCTATATCCCTGTCAACATATCGGGAGGAGCGCATTACGTCTCGGTACTGCGTACCGTGGATATGTCCGTAGCGGCGACTCTGGCTATGGCATCGCCGTATGGCATAGCCTTTTCCCCGGACAGTTCAAAGGCGTATATTGTCAATAACACCGAGAACAGGGTCTCGGTCGTCCGGACCTCTGATTTTACGGTGACCGGCACGATCGATGTCGGCCCCGGACCAAGAAACATTGTTGCATCTCCTGATGGAGCGAAGCTGTACGTGGTCAATGAGTCTGACAACTCGATCAGTGTGATTGAAACGGTTACGGAGACGGTATCGACCGTTATTGGGGTTGCGCCCTCAAGCGGGACCCTCGGAGGCATTTCCATAACGCCGGACGGCAGGCTCCTCTTTATCACGGTCCCTGCGGCGGATCAGGTCATGGTTGTCCGTACTGATTTTAATATCCAGGCCGGCTCGATAGTCGTTGCCAGCGCCCCGTACAATTATGGTAAATTTATCCAGACCGACGATCCCAACCTGGACCAGCCGGATATTGTCCTGACTGATACGGTTTCACCCACTGCGGATCACGGTGTGAATTTCGGGAATGTTACGGTCAATCAGTTCTCCGCTATCCAGACCATCACCGTCAGGAATGCCGGTGCCGCCAACCTGGTCATCGGCAGTATCGCTGTTCAGGACCCGGCAACAGCACCCTTTTCGATCACGTCCAATACCTGCGCGGGGCAGACCCTAGCACCGTCCGCTACCTGTACGATAGGAGTCAGATTTTCACCGATAGCAGCAGGTGTCGTTTATGAGACCTTCGACATCCCGAGCAACGACCCCAATGAAAAAGTTGTGAGGGTAACCCTGAAAGGCAGCGGCACGTATCCTGATATTGTTGTAACGGACCCGGTTGTTCCGTCTGATGACAGCCTGCTGCCGTTCGGGAACCAGGTGATAAATACCACCGGAAGCAGGATCATCACCGTCAGGAATAACGGTGTGGGGAACCTGGTCTTCGGCAGTATTACGGTTGCTGCTCCTTTTTCGATCGACCTTGCCTCAAGCACCTGCGATAATTTCGGGGCAACCGGCATGACAACCGCAAGTACCTGTACGCTATATGTCCAATTCACCCCGACTGCTCAAACCGGATACACAGGCACGGTCTCGATCTCCTCGAATGATCCGAACAAGAGTCCGTTTGCCGTAACAGTCACCGGTGCGGGTACGGCCCCTGCGCCGGACATAACACTCACCGACCAGAATTCCGCGAGTTCTCCGCCGGTGATGTCAATGGATTTTGGCTTCCTGGACTACCACGCCGGTTCTTTGACGAAAATTCTGTATATCCGAAATGACGGCTCTGCCATTCTGAATATCGGGGCTCTCTCCCTGCCTGCCGGACCGTTTACGGTTCAGGCCAACACCTGTGGCACTCTGAATCCGGCAGGTATATGCTCTATAACCCTCAAATTCGCCCCTGCTGCCGGTATTGCCTATGAGCTAGCCCTCAGCATCGCCAGCAATGACCCGGATGAAAACCCCGCAACGCTGACCCTGACAGGCCATGGATTTGAGACGTACCTGGCCTATATACCAAACAGCTACACCCACTCAGGGATCTGTCGCTTTACAACCTGTACCTCCAGCAATACTGTTTCGCCAATTTACATCGGCGTCAATGCCACGACAGGCAGCCTGACCAACACGAATTTTGGAAATGCAGCAGTTTGGGATGGCGTACTCAACAGCAACTCCATGCCTTTCGGGGTGGCGGCGACGGATTCCCGGATCTATATCACGGCCTCGGGATATAACCAGGTGTGGCATATCCCGGCGAAAAATACCTGGACGTTTGCGGCAGCCGGCAAGATAAACGTCGGCAGGGCGCCGACCGGGATTGCGGCGTCGCCAGATGGCAAGCGGCTTTATGTTGCAAACGCGGTCGACAATACCGTCAGCGTCATTGACCGGACTACCCATGCGGTCACGGCAACGATCGGGGTCGGATCCAATCCGCGCGGACTTGATGTGACCCCCGACAGTCTCTATGTTTACGTGGCAAACACGAGCAGTAATACGGTCACCATAATCCGGACCACGGACAACACGGTTTTTGATCCGGTGACCGTGGGGTCCGCACCGTACGGAGTTGCCGTCTCTCCCGACGGACAGCAGGTATTTGTCACCAATTACAGCTCAAACACTGTTTCCGTCATCGGGACTGATACCAATACTGTGAGCAGGACAATCCCGGTGGGCCCGAGTCCCAGCGGCCTTGCCTTCACTCCTGACGGCAGTTTTGCCTATGTGGCCAATACCCTGGGACCGACGGTTTCGGTTATCGAAACAACAGGAGGGACGGTCACCGCGACAATCGACATAGCCGGGGCGATCGCATCATACCCGACTGGTGTTGCCGCAACCTCTGACGGCAGATACATCTACGTTGTCAATAATGCAGGGACCTCGGATTCACTCTCTCTTCCGGGGTGGGTGACTGCTATCCGGACATCGGACAATGCTGTCGTGGCAACGGTGAATACCGATAAGGGAGCACGAGGTTTCGGTAAATTTCTTATCACGATGCATACCCCGAATATCCAGGTAAGTTCTCAGAGTATTTCTTTCGGGCATGTGGTTCCCGGCAGCAGTGCGCAGCAGACGATAACTGTCACGAACACCGGTCCGGTGAATGCAGATCTTGTCATCGGAACTATCGGGGCTATGAATCCCCTGGCAGATCCCTTCTTCGTGGCAAACGACACCTGCTCGACCAATACCATAGCGTCCGGCGCTTTCTGCACCTTTGACGTCAGCTTTTCTCCGGCAGCAGCTGGTGCCTTTGCCGAGAGTTTTGCGATACCGAACAACGATCCCGAGGCCAACCCGGTCACCGTGTCGGTCAGCGGTTTCGGGAATCACCTGCCGGCTACGCCGGTGAATTCCTCTCCCGCGTCCGGGGCCTCCGGGGTTTCCCTCAGTCCGACCCTGACCGCCTCTGTTTTTGCTGATACGGATGCCGGAGATACGCACCTTGCGAGCCAGTGGAGGATAAGCACGGCGTCAGGCGCTGGTTTTGATGCTGCTGTTGTGTATGACAGCGGCGTTGCGGCGGGAAGTACCATTCACGGTGTAACAGCGACCGCGGCATTTGGCACCACCTACTATTGGAAGGTCCGCTATCAGGACAGCAACGGCGACTGGTCTGCCTATTCGAGCGAAACAGTCTATACAACGCTTAGCAACGCCACCCCGGGGAAACCGGTGAATGTCAGTCCTGTCTCCGGTACGGTGGATATTGTCCGGAAACCAACATTGGAGGCCACGGCCTTTGCTGACGGCGATGCGGGAGATACCCACCTTGCAAGCCAGTGGCGCATAAGCAGGGGGACGGGGGCTGCTTTTGACGCCAACGTCCTGTATGACAGCGGTGCGGTTGCCGGGGCTGCAAACCATGTGACAGGCTCAAACCTGCCAGTCAATACGCTCTGCTACTGGAAGGTGAGATATCAGGATAGCAAGGGAGTCTGGTCTGTATATTCGGACGAAACTTCTTTTGCGACGATGAAACTCCTCAGCCAATGGCATCTTGACGAGGGGGCCGGTACGGTTGCGGCTGATTCCAGCGGCAGCAACACTGCAGGGCTTACCGGCACCGGGTACTGGTCGGCCGGATATTCCGGCAGCGGACTTTTCTGCAGCGGTGACGACAAACTCTCATGGGCATATGCAGAGGGCAGACCGGCAAACAACTTCACCCTTGAGGCCATGGTGCAGCCAACTGCAGCCCACGATATCGAAGCTGAAAGCACGGCAGGCTCATTGGGGATTGCCGGTCAAAGGTATCTGTTTGGAGCAAATTATTATGGCGCTCCCAATGCCGGCATGGGGGTTTCTGTCGGGACGAACGGCATTTCGGTTTATGAACACAGTGGCAGCTATATGCCGGCACTTGCGGTATACGATGCGACCCTGTCGCCGATGTCCGGCTGGAACCATATTGTCGTTACGTATACCGCTAAACAGCCGCGTATATATCTCAACGGCAACCTGGTAAGGACCGGACTTGTTTCAGCGAGACCAAATGTATACATATCAACTTCCGTGTGCCTGGATGACTCATCCTACGGCGCATTTGCAGGATCAGTGGACGAGGTCAGAATTTACGGTACTGCCCTGAGCGATGCCGAAGTCTTGGCCCGCTGTCAGGCCACCGGAAAGTGTCCATGATAATGCTTCCGGCTTGCTGAACCACTGCGGAGCTTGCGTATCGGCTTCTGCTGCTTCCCGTTGCCTCAGATAGAAATCGATACGAAATGTACTTTACCCCGTTACGGTGCGTGATGATATAATAGGATATGAATGGAAGCAGCTGTCGAACGGTCTTTTCCCATGAGTCTGTCTGAAGGGCTTATCCTTGTTGTTGATGATGACGCTTCTATTCGTAGCTACCTTTCGTCGTTGTTCCGCAAGCGCGGACTACCGGTCGTTGCCTGTGATGGAGCCGTCGAGGCAATTGCAAAGCTGACGGAAAATCCGGTCGCCCT
Organism: Thermodesulfovibrio sp.; assembly: GCA_013824615.1. Lineage (GTDB taxonomy): Bacteria > Nitrospirota > Thermodesulfovibrionia > Thermodesulfovibrionales > UBA6898 > PALSA-1316. The sequence continues at coordinate 57,973 of PNOC01000005.1, read as the reverse complement.
GGTATTATCGGATATAAAAATGCCGGAGGTTTCAGGGATCGAACTTCTCGATCAAATTCAGCAGTTCAACTCTGAAATCCCGGTTATCCTCATGACCGGCTACGGGGATCTCGAGATCGCGATTGAGGCGGTCAATAAGGGCGCTTTCAGTTTTCTCACCAAACCCTTTAACCAGGAGTATCTCATGACCCTGGTCAGCAGAGGTCTGGAGCGCTACAGTATGGTCCAGTCTGAAAAAAATTACATGCTCACGCTCGAAAACACGGTGATGCGCAAGACGCGCGAGCTGGAGGACGCTGCCGTGATGGCAAACAGACTGAGCGTCGAGATTGTCCAGCGGCTCTCTGCCGTGGCAGAGTTCCGGGACAGCTATACCGCTGCCCATATTTCAAGAATCGGATTTTATTCGAGGTGCATTGCCGAGGCGATGAATATGTACAAAGATTTTATTGAGGAGGTCGCCATTGCCAGTTCCCTGCACGATATCGGTAAAATCGGGATTCCTGATAATGTTCTTCTGAAGAAGGCTGATCTTACAGAGGCTGAACGTGAAGTAATGAAGGAGCATACGATTATGGGCCATAAAATTCTCTCCGGGTCCTCCCATCCCACACTCCATATGGCCAGCTCCATTGCGCTGCATCACCATGAGAAGTGGAACGGGGAGGGCTATCCCCGGGCATTGAAGGGCAGAGACATACCGATTGAGGCCCGTATTGTGAAGCTGGCTGATGAATATGACGCACTGCGGAGTGTCCGGTCCTATAAAACGTCGCTCGGCCATCAGGAGACCTACCGCATAATTACCGAAGGAGATGGCAGGACGTCCCCTGAGCATTTTGATCCTGAGGTCCTGGCTGTTTTTGTGGCGATTTCCCCGCAGTTTGACGAGATTTTCAGCACAAATCAGGATTAACAGGTTGTTGAAAAAGATAACAAAGGTCTCTCAAGGTTGTCATGCTCGCGAAAGCGGGTATCCAAAAGTCCCTGAAAATAATGGATCCCCGTCTGCACGGGAATGACGAAAGCCCGGTTGATAATAGTTTTTCAACGGTCTGCTGGTGCGCCATGTGGCTGGAGCAGATCCAGGATTATACGTGGTTCCGCAGGCTGAGTTCCGTGGGATGGGGGTGAAGATAGTATTGTCTCTTCAGATACGGCTCGTCATATTTCTGCACATAATGCCTGATGAGTACGATCGGAACAATCAGGGGCAGCAGGCCGTTATGGTAGTCCCCGATAACTTCCATCAGCTCATTTTTCTCAGGAGGGGTCAGCTGCTTTTTGAAATATCCCATCATATGCTGCAACACATTCGTATTTTTTCTGCTTGTTGCCAGGAGTTTCAGTCCTTCCATGAGCAGGACCAGGTATTTTTCATGGAGGATGTCGGTTTTGTACTCCCTGGCATGTGCCACCAATCGGCCCAGGTCGGTGTAATGCCGCGTACTGTGGGAAAGTATACTAAGCTTATGGTCTGCATGAAAATCCACCAGGCCCTTCAGGCTGCCGTCGTATTGAAGAAAAGACTTCCAGCGCTTGAAGATAAAAATCCGTTCGATAAAATTCTCTCTCAGGGAGGGATCGTTAAGTCTTCCCTCGTCCTCAACAGGCATCATTCTGAAATGCTTCATGAAGGCCTCTGCAAAGAGGCCGACGCCTGCCCTTGAGGGGATGCCCGCTGCGCCCCCGGATACGTCCCCTGATATGCCATACACCTTTACGCCCCTCATTCCTGAACTCGGGGATCTGCTTTTGAAAATAAAGCCACAGAGATCCTCCTGGCAAAGCTTTATCAGGCGGTCCTCAGCCCAGCGTTTCATGCGGTCGGTATGGTCAATGCCTGTCCTGACGGTTACGAGCCGGGGTCTGTCCGGGTCTCCCGTGAGTCTCATAGCCTCTCGTGGGACCGGCAGGCCGCACTCCACTTCGGGACAGACCGGTATCCACTCGACAAATTGTCCCAGCGTGTCTTTCAGAAAGTGGTCCAGCTTATGTCCGCCGTCATAGCGCACCTTTTCGCCCAGGAGGCAGGCACTGATCCCGACTTTGATAGCAGTTTCCATTATTTCTAGTATATCAGTTCACGTACTGCAGCCGAAATAGCCGGTCCTTTGACTCTCCAACTGCGGCAGGGGTATAATCAAGACTGCTATGCGGTTGAAATTAATAGTTATCTTTACCTTTCTTGCGGTCATGACCGGAGTTATTGCGGGCGGTTATTTTGCTATTGCGCGCGGCATGCCCTCGATCCAGGAGCTCAAGACCTTCAACCAGGTTGCCGGCACAAAAATCTATGCAGATGACGATACCCTGATCGGAGAGCTGAAGGTCGAGAAGGGCATTTTTATTCCGGTCGCGAGCATACCCAAGAATATGATCAATGCAATTGTAGCGGTTGAGGACTCCCGCTTCTGGAAACATAAGGGGGTTGACTATATTGCCATAGCACGGGCAGTTGTTCAGGACGTGATCCATGTCAGTCTGAAGCAGGGAGGGTCGACCCTGACACAGCAGCTGGCCAAGGTCGTTTTCCTTGGTCCGGAAAAGACGCTCAAGCGGAAACTGATGGAGGCCGCCCTGGCGTTCAAGATCGAAAAAAACCTCACTAAAAACGAGATCATAGAACTGTATCTCAATCGTGTCTATTTTGGTCATGGCGCTTACGGCGTGGAGATGGCCGCCAAGGTCTATTTCGGGAAGTCTGTAAAAAGTCTGACTCTCGGCGAGACGGCCATGATCGCAGGGCTGGTCAAGGCGCCTTCGATTTACTCGCCGTTCAATGATCTGTCCAGGGCCAAGGAACGGCAGTCGATCGTTCTGATGCGGATGGAGGAGGAAGGGTATATAAAAAAGTCAGACCGGGATTATGCTTATGCACAGCCGCTTTATCTTGCCAGCCTCAAAAAAGGGGTTGAGGCGAATACATATTTTGTGGACTACATAAAAAAATATCTCGAGGATAAATATGGAGAAGAGACTGTTTATAAGGGCGGCCTGAAGGTCTTTACGACCCTTGACCGGGGCATGCAGAGCGCAGCGGTCAATGCAATGCAGTCCGGCCTGCGGGAAGTGGATAAACGCAGGGGCTGGCGGGGTGCGATCGATCAGAAAAAAGGGGTTGATTTTGAGAAGGAACTGAAGAGCAAAGATCTCGCAACCACGGTTGTTATCAATCCCGGGGATATATACTCCGGGCTTGTCCTGACTGTTTCTGAGAAGGAGGCAGTGATCAAGACCCGCGGGGTGCTCGGCAAACTCTCCATAAAGGATGCCCAGTGGGCAGCCAAGGTTCTGAACGCGAAGGACGGGACATCAAAGATGGTCCAGAATTTTGGCCTGACCCGTATCCTGAAGCCCGGCGATATGATCAAAGTAAGCATTAAGAGTATACAGAACAAACATGTCTCTCTGGCCCTTGAGCAGGATCCTGAGGTCGAGGGGGCGCTGGTTTCGGTCGAGCCGCATACAGGGTTTATTCGGGCACTGGTCGGCGGCTATGACGTGACCAAAAGTGATTTCAACAGGGCGGTTCATGCAAAGCGCCAGCCCGGGTCGTCATTCAAGCCGATCATCTATGCCGCGGCCATGGACCATGGATTTACTCCGGCCAGCATTATTAACGACGAGCCGGTCACCTATATGGGGGGAGCGAAAGGCTCCTGGAGCCCGGAGAATTACGACCACAAGTTTTACGGGCCTACCCGCCTGCGTGAGGCCCTCACCTATTCAAGGAATGTGGTGACGGTGAAGCTGGTGGATGCGATTGGAATAGATAATCTTATGAATTTTTCGAGGACAGTCGGTGTCCAGGGAGAGATTCCGCGTAACCTCAGTGTGGCCTTGGGATCCTTTAACATTTCCCCCTTCGAAATTGCGATGGTCTATAATGTCTTTGCAAGCAACGGGATGAAGGTGAAACCGGTTTCGATCAAGTATATAACCGACCGGAAGGGCAGGGTGCTGGAGACGAATGAGCCGGAATCAGAGCAGGCTATAAGCCCCCAGACCGCCTTTCTGATCACTTCGATGATGGAGGATGTCGTAAAGTACGGGACAGGCTGGAGGGCAAAGTCTCTTGGTGTGCCGGTCGCCGGCAAGACCGGGACGACCAATGATTATAAAGATGCCTGGTTCGTCGGTTACACCTCTAACCTGGTAACCAGCGTATGGGTCGGCTTTGACAATTCCCGGCCTCTGGGTGCTATGGAAACGGGAGCCCGGGCTGCCTCGCCGATCTGGGCCTCTTTTATGTCGAGTGCGGTCCGCGGCCAGGCCGAGCCGTTTGCGCCGCCTGAGGGCATCGTGATGCATGCCATTGACGCAAAGTCGGGACTTCTGTCGCGGGACGATTCAGGCCTGAGAGAGTTCTTCAAGGAAGGCACCCAGCCGAAGCAGATCTCACCGTCAAAGTCCGTATGGGAGATAAAAGATCCGTCGCAGTTTAACTTCGATTAGGGTGCAGGCGTTAGGAGGTCATCCTGCTGCCTGCCTGATTTAAGTTATTTTTTGGCCTGTTTGGAGATATACACGATGCAGTCTTCGCAGATCCTGCCTGAGGCGGTGTTGCAGATCATCCGGTTCAGCTCCCAGCAGGGCTTGGTCTTGTCTATAAAGGCCGAACATTTGCCCTTCCGTTCGTCAGGGCAGTTGGTAATCTCCCAGCAGGGTGCGTAATCAAGCAGTTTTTTAATGCCCTCGATGCTTATTTTCTGATTATGTATCAGATCCCGCAGGCAGCGAAGCCATTTAATGTCATTTTCCGAATAAAACCTATTTTTATTTCTGCGGGCCGGCTTGATCAGGCCATGCTTTTCATAGAGCCGCAGGGTCTGGTCCGTGGTGCCGATCAATTCGGCGACGATACCGATCGGGTAAAGCGGCATATCCTGTTTTTCAGCATCGCTGATGTCTTTTCGTATTTTTATCTGTGCCATTAAGATGTCCGTACCGTGCTGCAATGCTGCTGATAATTGTAGTTATTAATACATTATCAAATTAGAAAATGCAAGTATTTTATTTTTTAATTTGACAATGTTTAATTGGGTTAGGTAATATCTGTAACGATTTAACCTGAGGAGGCTGTCCGGTTATGCATGAAGAAAAACTGTTAATGGATATATTTGTAAGTTCTGAAGTGGTTCCGCATTTCGTGTCGCACGCCCTGCTTGCGTCAGTAATCCTGATTATCGTTGCCCTGCTGGTGAGACGTTCGCTTTCCCTTATCCCCCGCGGAATCCAGAATTTCATGGAGACGATTATCGAGACGCTGCTGGAGCTCTGCGAAGAGAATATCGGCCATCACTGGGCAAAGGCTTTTTTCCCTCTGATCGCCACTGTGGCACTTTTTATCGCAGTCTGCAATTTTATGGGGCTTATCCCGGGCTTTACGGCCTCAACAAGCAATATCAATACAAACGCTGCAATGGCCATCCCGATATTTCTGGCGACGCATATCTTTGGCATCCGGGTCCACGGTTTTGGGTACCTTAATCATTTCCTCGGTCCTATCCGCAATATATATGCGCTTCCGCTGATGGTCCTGATGTTTGTTATCGAATTCATCGGGCATCTCGTGCGTCCGGTGACCCTTACGGTCAGGCTTTTTGGAAATATGGTAGCAAAACATTATCTGCTGGGCGTTCTGCTGATGCTGGCGCCTATGTTCCTGCCGGTTTCGATTCTGGTTCTTGGTGTGCTGGTCAGTGTTATCCAGGCGTTTGTCTTTACTCTCCTGACAGCGCTTTATCTTGGTGGTGCCGTTGAAGAGGCACATTAATTAAAATTCCTTAGAGGAAGGAGGAAGTGTTATGAAAAGAATTATCGCATCTGTTTTATTGGTACTGTCTCTGGTAGTCCTGATGTCTCCGGCTGTTTTTGCTGAGGAGGCTGCCGCAGCAGCTGTTGCGTCTTCTGCAGACGCAAAGCTGAAGTATTACGGCGTTGCTGCCCTTGCCTGCGGTCTGGCAATCGGCATCGCTGCTCTGGGCACCGGCATTGGCCAGGGCCTGGGTCTGAAGGGAGCAACCGAGGGCATTGCTCGGAACCCCGGAGCATCCGGCAAAATCACCACAACCCTGATCATCGGTCTTGCCATGATCGAGTCTCTGGCGATTTATGCACTTGTCGTTGCGCTGATACTGCTCTTCGTGAATCCGTTCAAGATATAGTTTTCGGATATACAGGCAACAAAAAAGGGTCGAAAGACCCTTTTTTGTTGCCTGCCGGGAAGTATACTGCCTAACCATCTTTCCCTTTCCAGCTTCCGGCGCTTATGCCTTTATAATTAATTATTGACAAAATATCCCTCTTGTGATAAAACAAGACTATAAAGATCCCGTATATCGGGCTTTTGGCGGGTGGCTCTTATTTTAGGGTGTTTATGCGGATAAAGGCGCGTTTGGTGGGGATGCTGTACATGTGCTGTAGAATGTGCTGTACAATGGCATCCCGGGAATATGGTGCAATTAACAGGAGGTATAGAAAATGTTGGCGACCGTGAATAAAAACGAATATGTAAATGACTTTCTCTACTTTGTGGTGCGTTCTGAGGTGCGCGGGGACAAAGAAGTCCTGATCATGTGCTCCGGGGTAAATCTTTCCCGTTTTTCTCCGATCACCAGAAACAGGTACGGCATTGGCGGCAACCCTATCCTCAGCGGGCTTCAACTCGTCAAGTACGATCTTTGCTCACTTGCAATGTCCAGGGGCGCAGTCCCCAAGGACATCTGGGGGTATCATTGTGATGGCATAGCCCCGACAAAGGATGCCTGGTACGCCGAGCCGCTGCAGCTGGAAAATACAGAGAATTTACCGCCCGAGGAAATCATTACCTTTGGTGTCAGAAACCTGCTGCAACGGGTCATCTCCTGCAGCAGGCTCGGCTATGAGGTCCCGGAGACTGTCCCCTCCCCGGCAGAGCTGCAGGTTTATCTGGAAGATATGTGCAGGGCAATGCCTCAGGCCGCCTGAGATGCTGACCCTGTGGAGCTTAGTGACTGTAGCTCCACAGGGTTGTAGTCTGAAATAACCGGGGAAGTTTCCGGGAGGTTATTTTTTTAGCTGCTCATATATCCGGGCATTTTCAATGGCTATGCCTCCCTGCTCGGCCATTGCGACTGCAACATCTATCTCGTCCTGACTGAAATTGCGATAGGTGTCAGTCAGGAGCCTCATAATGCCGATGATACGCTGTCTGACGACGATTGGAATGACGAGCATGCTCCGGATACCCTCTTCCCGGCTCTCGTCCTGATACGTGACGCGCGGGTCGGAGGTGGCATCGAAGATTGCGACAGGCTTTCCGTCAAGGGCTACTGCGATACTGTCCTCAGCCTCGATCGGTCCCCGGCCCAGATATTTCTCACTCAGCCCGTATGATGCGGCGAGCGTAAGCTTTTTCCCTGTCTCGTCCAGAAGGCGAATAGTTGCCGCCTTGGTCGCCATAATCTCCGGAATCTTGCGGACTATGGTATCGAGGACCTCACGGCTGTCGAGGGTTGAGCTGATGACCTTTGAAACCTCCTGGATTGCCTTAAGATAACGGACTTCCCGGTACTGTTTTTCGTACATGCGCGCATTTTCGATTGCCGTGCCGCACTGCTTTGCCAGAGAGGCGGCAAAGCCGATCTCTTCCTGGGTGAAGTCCCTGGGATGGCCGGTCAGCAGCCGCAGTACGCCGATTACCTTGCTTCGGGCAATGATCGGGAGGGTAAGCATACTCCTGATGCCCTCAGCCTCTGCCTCCTTTTTATACCGTATCCTCGGGTCTGTAGCAGCGTCATTAATCGCTACCGGGCTTTCGCGCAGCGCCTCTCTGATATTTTCTTCCGTGTCTACCGGGCCCTTGTTAAGATATCTGGCACTTAAGCCATATGCGGCGACAAGCTTCAATTCCTTGCCTTCCTCATCCAGCAACCGTATAGTCGCCCCTTTGAGGTTCAGCACTTCAGGGATCTTCTTGACTATCAGATCGAGGACCTCTTTGACATTCAGTGTCGAGCTGACCGCATCGGTTACAGCCTGGAAAACGTTAAGGTATTCCTTTTCACGTGATACCGATTTTTCAAAAATCCGTGCATTCATGATTGCAATGGCAGCCTGCTCTGCGATGGCTGCAACAAATTTCAGATCCTCGTCAGAATAGGAGACCGGTTCGGCAGTGTACATCCGCAACACGCCAATAACCTCCTCCCTGAAGCGCAGGGGGATTGAAAGGATGCTGCGGATTCCTTCCTTTTCAGCTTCTTTGCGGTAGCGGGCATTTTTATCTGCGGTGATGTCGTAGATTGATACGGGCTTGCCGGCCAGTGCGTCGTCGATGCTGGCGTCATAGTCCACCGGCCCCTTATCAGCATATCCCCGACTCAGCCCGTGATAGGCCGCCAGTTCAAGCTGGTTTGTTTCTTTGTTCAGCAGTCGCAGAAGGCTGGCCTTAACATTCATGACCTTCACCACATTGGTCACGATAAGCTTCAGGACCTCATCAAGCGAGAGACTTGTGCTGATCGCCTTGCAGATGCCCTGATAGCTTTCAAGGTATATTTTCTTCGAGAATATTTTTTCGGCACAGGCAGGGCACATCGAATGCGTGAAGTCCCCGAAGCCCTCCCCGGTGAGAAACGTCTCCAGCTGGTTCCATTCATCACTGTCGTTCCGGATTTTTTTGCACCAGCCGCAGATCGGAATAAGCCTTTCTATCTTTTCATGTCTGATCTGGAAGAGCCGCAGCCCTTTAAAATCAGAAATATTTCTGAAGACAATAACAATACCCCGGAGCTTACCGTCGATGTGAAACGGCGCGATATGCTCTTCAACCAAAATCTTGTTTCCGTCCTTTGTGGTCAGAAAGAGGTTTCTTCTTATGGGAACAGGGTCTTTTGTGATTGCGGTAAGCGGGCATTCAGAGTCGCAGATGACATGACCACTTTCTCCCTCATGTTTCAGGAGACTTCCGGAGCATTTCCGCCCTGTCATCTCTTCAGCCGTAAAGCCGGTGATTGTTTCGGCCCCCCTGCTCCAGAACTCGATCAGTCGGTTGTTATCGATGATATACAGGCCATCAGGAATGCTGTTGAGAATCTGGATATACTGTCTTGCTTTTTTGTCGAACATCGGTTCCCTGTATGAAATATAGAATAAATTATCAGCAAACCTATTATAATGAAAGGTAAGCTCTTAATAAAGGTTATCGGCCATGGATTTTCATCTTTATGCACAATTAAAAGAGACCGCCCTGCAGGCATCCTGCCGGCTCGGCAACCCACTGTTCTATGCACGGCACGAGCAGGAGTTGAGCCTGTCGTCTGCTTATTTCGAAGCGAGCAGCACGATCTCCCGGTGCCTGCAGTTTCTGGACGAAGCGAAGCTGCACCCTGCTCATGGCATTCTGCACTGTGAGAAAGTTGCCCGGGAGGCCGGGGCCATTCTGCTTATAGAGAGGCAGGAACGGGGACTGCTGGATACCGACCGGGGCGCAATGCTGCTCTCTGTTCAGATTGCCGGACTTCTCCATGATATCAGGCGGAGTGAGGCCGATCATCCGGTTGCGGGAAGCAGGGAGGCTGAGCGGATTCTGAGGGACTTTGACCTGGAAGCTCAGTATAAGCGCTATATCGTTGCCGCGATCAGAAATCATGAGGCCTTCAAAAAAGTGCTGAGCTCGGCAGACGAACCGGCTCTCCTGGTGAGTGACTGCCTGTATGATGCCGATAAGTTCAGGTGGGGACCCGATAACTTTACCCAGACACTCTGGTTGATAACAGAATCTTTCCAAATACCGCTCAGGAAACTTTATCAGGATTTTGAAGAGAAACTGGAGGGCATCAACAGGATCAGTGAAACATTCAGGACAGATACCGGCAGGAGATATGGACCGGAATTTGTCGAACTCGGATTAAAGATCGGGAAGGAAATCTACCGGGAAATGCGTTCCATAATGGAGTTGACATAATATGCTGCTTATTACCGACCTGAAGGACCTGCCGCGGCACTTTAAAAACAGCGTTATTACGCTGGGGAATTTTGACGGCCTCCACCTCGGACATCAGGAGTTGATCAGGAGGGTCATCGGACGCGCAAAGGAGACCGGCGGCGAGAGCATGGTCGTCACCTTCAGGCCGCATCCGCTGAAGATCCTCTGTCCCGAGAAATGCCCTCCTCTGATTAGCATCTATGAAGAAAAGATAAAACTGATCGAAGACCTGGGGATTGATGTCCTGGTGAAGATTCCGTTCACCCTTGAGTTTGCGGGCATGCCGCCGGAGACCTTTGTCCGTGAGGTCCTCTGCAGTATGCTCGGGGCCAGGGAGATTTTTGTCGGCGCCAATTATCGCTTTGGCAGGGAAAGGAAGGGAACGGTTCAAACTCTGCGCGACCTTGGCAGGGAATGCGGGTTTGTGGTCAGGGAGGTGGAGCAGATATCCCTCGGCGGGGAGGTGATCAGCAGCACAAAGATACGACACCTTCTGAAAGAGGGTGAGGTTGACCATGCGTCCCGGCTTCTCGGCAGGTCGTATGCGATTACCGGCGTCGTCGTACGGGGTGACGGCCGGGGCAGGACCCTCGGGTTTCCTACGGCCAATGTAGCGCCCAAACATGCGATCATTCCGGCACACGGAGTGTACGCGGTAAGGCTTTTTGTTCGGGACCGGTTTTATGACGGCATTGCCAATATCGGGATCCGTCCGACGTTCAGCAAAGAGACTCTTTCGATCGAGGCCTTTCTCTTTGCCTTTGACGAGGATATTTATGGCGAAGAGATATCGGTCTATTTTCTGGAAAAGATCAGGGACGAGAAGAAATTCGGAAGTGTGGAGGACCTGATTGTCCAGATCCAGAAGGACATAGAGCGTGCCAAAGAGATCCATCAAAAAAATAAATAAACGACAAAAAAGTAGCAAAAGCAATTCAGACATGTTATGATAGTTTCGTAGGCGGATACCCTCCAAAGATCCCCATTTTTGAACATCCGCCTACATCCCCAAGGGGCAGGCCTTTCCCCGATCCCCAGGCCTGCCCCTTACTTTTGCCCAAATTAGGTTCAGGCGGCCCAGAGAATAAAAAGTATATTATTGACGGACAGAACGAGATGCCGGGAGCGAAAACCCCTATACAAAATGTATCCTGCTCCGTGTGGTGTGGTGGAGCTATAAAACGGTCCACTGCTGCGGGAGGAAGAGTTTTTCATAGGTCATCAGGGCGAAGCTGTCGGTCATTCCGGCGATGAAGTCGCAGACCATGCGGTTTTTATTCAGTTTTTTCTCAGACGGGATATCTCCGGCAATCTCTTCGCTATGCTCCAGATAATAGGTGTAGAGGTCCTCCAGTATTTTCTGGGCCTTTCTGAACTCCCGCAGGATAACCGGACTTTCATAGACACGCGCGTAGAGAAAATCCCTGAGTACGTAGGTCGCCTCAGAGAGGTCATCGCTCATCTGCAGGGCAGTCAGGTCTGTCCTGAGTGTGCTATAGATAAGGTCCTTCACCATGGCGTCAATCCGTTTCGCATGCGTCGTACCCAGACATTTCACTGCAATCCTCGGAATATCAGACTCCCGGATCACCTCTGCCCGGAGGGCGTCGTCGAGGTCATGGTTTACATAGGCTATCAGGTCCGAGACCCTGACGACCTGCCCTTCCAGTGTTGCTGCACGCTCAGTTTTTTTGGCCGGGATTATAAGTCCTTTACCTTTTGAATGCTTGACAATGCCGTTCCTCACCTCATACGTCAGATTCAGCCCCTGGCCGTTCCTCTCGAGAAAATCGACAACACGCAGACTCTGTTTGAAATGGTCAAAACCGCCGGGATGGATTCTTCGCAGGACCGTCTCCCCCGCATGCCCGAAGGGTGTATGCCCGAGATCATGTCCCAGGGCAATGGCCTCGGTGAGGTCTTCGTTCAGCCGGAGGGCGCGTGCTACGGTACGAGCTATCTGGGCCACCTCCAGCACATGGGTCAGCCGGGTGCGGTAGTGATCTCCCTGTGGTGCAAGGAAGACCTGGGTTTTATGCTTTAGTCTGCGGAAGGCCTTTGAGTGGATAATCCGGTCCCGGTCGCGCTGAAAACCGGTGCGGATTTCGCCTTCGTCTTCATGTGCGGCCCGGCCTTTGGATCTGGAGTTGAGGCAGGCTGCAGGGTGCAGATATTTTGCCTCAAGCTCTTCGGCCTGCTCCCGTATGGTCGGCATTGCTTTCAGCAGAGCCTTGAAGCAGGCTACAGCTCAGCCTGCTGGAGCCCTTTTAATGCCTTATCATTGGAGGCATCGATCCGCAATGCTTTTTCGAAGAAGCCCGCGGCCCGCTTCTTCATCCCCGCCTTCAGATAGAGCAGGCCGAGGTTTGCCTGGAGGTCTGCATTGAGCGGTTCGAGCTTTGCGGCAGTGAGCAAGGCTTCCTCTGCATCTTTCAGCCTGCCGGGTATCTTGGACAATGCGAGGGAGAGATAGTTCCAGTAAGCGCCGTTTTCCGGTGAAAGTTTTGTCACCCACCTGAAATGGTCGGCAGCACCCCAATAATTGCCTTTTTTGAATTCTTCGATACCCCGTTTGAACTGGTCTTCAGCCCGTGGAGGCTCTTCCTGACCGGTTTTTTTTTCTGTGGCTGCGGCCGGGTTGAAATAGGATGCCCTGGAGGCATCGTCTTTCAGAAGATTGTATGCCTTGGTTATGGCATCAAAAATATTTGTAAGTTTGGACTTGACCGAGTTGTCCCGGATGGCAAAATAACGGTCGGGATGGAATTCCTTCGCCAGGCGGTAATAGTTCTTTTTAATGGTGTCACCGCTTGACCCGGCGTCTGTCTCAAGGAGTTCTGCCGGGCTGAGTGTATCGATTTTTGCATACATAGTATTGATCTTCTGCAGGAGGGCTTCATCCTCTTCCGGATGCGGCTGGAGTATATCGTTTAAAGACATGCTGATCCCGGTTTCCTGGGGGCTGGCTGCATCCGCCGCCCCTGAGGTCATCGATTGTTCTGCCGCTGCAACGATGCCCAGAGACCACAGCACGTAGAGAATCTTCAGGGCTTCAAAAGAGGCAAGCCATGAGGCCTCAATAACCTCGTTGATAGTCCGGGTGCCATCGATCAGGGAAAGAATTTTTTTGTCCTGTACACTCAGTTCAATGTCCTGAAAGAGACTCAGCGGGTCGCTGCTCAGCCGGAGTACGGAGGAAGTTTCAGGCATCTCATTCCTGATTCTTGTCCAGTTATCGATATGCTTCACGGATTCATAGATCAGGTTTCCCATGCTCATTTTGAGGGTGATGACCTCCTGATCCGGTATATCTCCCTCAATAAAGGCATATGCCGCCTCTTCAGCCAGGAAGAGACTCTGGATGATTTCTCTTACCTGATACTTTACCCCCCAGAAAAGGTCTTTAGGGGTCAGATAACCCAGTTCAACCAGTATGGCTCCCTGTCTTTTGCTGGAGGTCTTCAGGATTTCAACAGATCGGTCATACTGCTCTACGGATATTTTTCCCGCCTTCAGAAGCATTTCTCCCAGTCTGTCATCCTCATAGGTCGATGAGGCAAAGACGACGTCCCCGGTATGGACAAAGAGTTTTTTTGTCCACGCTGCCGTCGCCAGAGAGAGGGTGCCCGTCTTCCTCTGCCTGTTGAGATATACGAGGATTCTGACGAGACTTGTGGTTCTAATGTTGCCGTTGAGCGGTAGTTCCATCATTTTTTTCTCCTGCTGTCTTCTTGATCAGGTGCAGTTCATCTTCAAGGGAAACTCTTTCATGCCGCAGTGCCTGAATCTGCAGACTGGTATGATTAAGTTCCTCTGACTGTTTTTCTATTATATTGCGTAAAACGTATATATAATAGCCTTCAATCCCTACCACGGCAAGGAGGGTGCAGATCAGAAACACCCGGAGGATAACCTGTTTCGAGATCCTGTTCTGCATCATCGTGAGCCATGTTCCCATTGCGGTCTCCCAAAAAAACTATGTATAGCGGGTGACGGTAAACCGGTAAATTTCCGCAGTTTCATCCGGACGTATACCTGCCTTCATTCTGGTTATCCTGAGCTGGTCCGTCACGGTATCCACCCCTTCGAGATCCGGTAACAGCAGCCCCCGTCTCTGGCCGCTCTGCAGGATGATGCCGTATTGTTTCGGGTCGAGCCGGGTTTCATCGCTGACCCTTTCCGGGGTTGAAAGTATGTCCACGGAATAGGCAAGGTCATCCAGTTCGTCAGGGCCTACCGGGCTGAAGCGGGGATCCCGGACTGCTGCCGAGACGGCATTGGCAATAATTTCCCGGATTATGTTTTCAGTGCAGGGAGAAAAGGTCCCGATGCAGCCCCGCAGTTCACCTTTTTTTTTAAGGGATACAAAAACCCCGGCCTTCTCAAGATATTCAGAAGGTATATCCTGTGGCGGTGGCATGACGGTGCCCTGCTTCACGAATTGTTCGACAGCCTGTTTGGCGACGGTAACGAGCAGGTGCACTATTTGTCCCGCTGGAGTGAGTAGGCAGAGATGGCAAGCAGCGCCTGTTTCGCCGCAGAATCAGGGAACAGGGAGAGATGTTCCTGGGCCTCGGTAACCAGTGCAGACGCTTTATCAAAAGACGCCTCAATGGAACGGTATTTTTTCAGGAGAAGGAGTATGCGGCCGATGCCCTTTTCTGAAAAATCTTCCCGGATGATCTCTTTTATTTCGCCTGCCTCTTCTTTTCCTGCAGCCTGTAGCAGATGGAGCAGGGGAAGGGTTACTTTGCCTTCCTCAAGATCCTTCCCGAGTTTTTTCCCGAGCTCTCCCTCATTGGCCATATAGTCGAGGATATCGTCCGCCATCTGGAAGACAATGCCGGTTTTCATGCCGAAATCAGCCAGGGCATTTTCCTTCTCTTCCGGCAGTTTTCCCAGAATCGCCCCAACCCGGCAGGCCGCTGATATCAGGGCCCCGGTCTTTGCAGCTATAATTTCCATATACTCTTCCTCGGTGATATCGACGTCGCCGATGCGGTTCAGTTGCAGGAGTTCTCCCTCGGTCATCCTTGTTGTTGCCCCTGAGAGGGATTCCATGATTTTCTGGTTTTTCAGCAGGACAGCTGTCCTGAGCGCGTTTGAGTAAAGAAAATCCCCTACCAGAACCACAACCTGATTTCCCCATACTGAGTTGGCCGTCGGCTTGCCTCTTCTGACATCGGCCATATCAACCACATCATCGTGCAGGAGCGAAGCGGTGTGGATCGATTCAATAATGCCGGCGATCTCAATGTCTGCATCTCCACCCTGATAGCCTGCCAGGTCAGCGCTCAGGAGATGAAAGAGCGGACGCAGTCTTTTTCCTCCGCTCGAAATGAGATGATTTCCGATCAGGGGGATGATTGAAGCCCTGTTGCTGAAAAGCTCCCGGATCTTCTGCTCAACGAGCCTGATTCTCTCTTCATACAGGTCGAAAACCTGCTGCAGCTGCATTGATGAGGCCTGGGCCTGTTTCGCGATCACGCCAGAGGCCCCCTCATGGCCTGACCTCTATCCTGAGCCTGTTTATGTCCGCCGAGGGGTCCGCCAGTTTTTTGAGGTCAGAAGGCCTGAATATTCCTTTTTCCGTAATGATCGCCGTGACATATTTTGCGGGAGTGACATCAAACGCCAGGTTTCTCACCCTTACCCCTTCAGGCGCAATCCTGCAGGTACCGAAGATATGGGTCACCTCTTCAGGGCTTCGCTCCTCGATCGGTATCAGGTCCCCGGAGGGGGTAGAAAAGTCGATGCTGCTCATGGGAGCAGCCACATAAAAGGGGATGCCGTGCTCTTTGCAGAGGACCGCAACCGAATACGTCCCGATCTTGTTGGCAACATCGCCGTTCAGGACCGTGCGGTCAGTGCCGACGATTGCCAGATTAATCTCACCCTTCTGCATGATTGCGCCGGCGGTGTTGTCGGAAATCAGTGTCACCGGAATGCCGTCCTCCATCAGTTCCCATGCCGTAAGCCGGGCTCCCTGGAGCACAGGCCGGGTCTCGTCAGCTATGACGCTGATCTGTTTGCCCTGCTCTTTGGCTACCCGCATCGGCGCTGTTGCCGTACCGTAGCCTCCGGTGGCAAGGGACCCTGCGTTGCAGTGGGTGAGGATGGTGTCACCGTCCTTGATGAGCTGGGCTCCCCAGAACCCGATGGCTTTGTTTATTTCAATATCTTCGTCGAGAACCAGTTGGGCCTCTCTGATGAGCAAGGACTTAAGCTCTGCGGCGGTCTCATTTTTGTGCTTGTCTATGAATGCTCTGAACCTGTTGACGGCCCATTGGATGTTGACTGCAGTCGGTCTTGTTGCCAAAAGTTCGGCGAAGGCAGGTTCCAGACCTTTGAGCAATGCGTCTCCAGAGGAGGCCTGGATATCCTGAGCAGCAAGGGCTATCCCCATCGCTGCAGCAATACCGATCGCCGGGGCTCCGCGAATCCATAATTTCTTTATGCCCTCCGCCACCTGGTGGTAATCGGCGCATTCGATATAGACGACCTCTATCGGAAGTCGCGTCTGATCGAGCATGACCACTTTGCCGTTAACCCACTCTATTGTTTTAACCATACATCCTCCCGAGGTTCTCTCCCATATTATAAACTAAATCAGGCCATTATTTATGGACACGCGATATCGGGCAGAAGGATTTTGCCGGTCCGGTTATGCCCGGGGGGCAAATGTCGTGATGATCATAAAGCCGGTGAGCAGAATAATGGCAGCAATAGTCCCCCACGAGATGTAATTATAGCTTCGGGGGTTGACATACGATCCCATGAGTTTCTTGTTGTTTACGAGCAGGAGGGCGTAGATAAGAACAAAGGGGAGCAATAGGCCGTTGACCACTGCGGACAGCACCATAAGGAATACCAGCGGGGCTCCGGGGATCATGATGACGGCTGAGGCCAGCGCTATGGTCAGAGTATATATCCACATGAACTGCGGAGCCTCTTTGAAGGATTTATTGATTCCGGCCTCCCACCCCATTGCCTCGCAGATATAATAGGCGGTCGCGAGCGGGACGATGATTGCGCCCAGCAAAGAGGCATTGGCAAGGCAGACGGCAAAGATCAGGTAGGCATATTCGCCGGCAAGAGGCTTGAGTGCAAGGGCAGCCTCGGCAGCTTCGTTGATCCTGACGCCGTTGGGAAAGAGGAGTGCTCCGCAGGTGACGATAATAAAGAAACTGATAATGTCGGTGATGAAGCACCCGATAATAACGTCCAGCCGCGAGGCCGCGTAATCTTCTTTTTTGATCCCTTTTTCAGCAATCGAGGACTGCAGATAGAACTGCATCCACGGGGTAATGGTTGTGCCGATAATCGCAATGCTCAGCATGATATATTCAGAATCCCATCTCATC
The DNA here is from genome assembly GCA_013824615.1 of Thermodesulfovibrio sp. GTDB lineage: Bacteria > Nitrospirota > Thermodesulfovibrionia > Thermodesulfovibrionales > UBA6898 > PALSA-1316. Next base: position 40,636 of record PNOC01000005.1, on the reverse strand, counting down.
TGGGGGACGACCGCGCTTCTGAGGACCGGCGCCCAGTCCGGCTTTGCCATAAAGCCTGAGACGACATACCCGAAATAAAGGAGACAGGCGAAAAGGAGTATCTTCTCCACAAAACGGTAACTGCCCTTGGTCACCAGCATCCATATGGCGAGAGCACCGACCGGGACCATGACATATTTGCTCAGTCCGAGTATCTCCATGCTCGCGGCCCAGCCGGCAAGGTTTGCGACAGTGTTTCCAAAATTGGCTACCAGGAGTCCGAGCATCATGTAGAAGGCGGCCTTTACCCCGTAGTTTTCCCGGATCAGGTCGGAAAGCCCCTTCCCGGTAATGACGCCCATCCTCGCAATCATCTCCTGGATAACGACCAGCGCTACGGTTGTCGGCAGCAGGGTCCAGAGAAGGCTGTATCCGAAGCGGGCGCCGGCAACGGAATAGGTGGTGATGCCGCTGGCGTCATTGTCGATATTGGCGGTGATAATGCCCGGACCCATGATCGAAAGAAAAAGCAGGAACCGTTTCCAGCGGCTCATACCTTTCTCCTTTTTTTCTTTGCAGCCGGAGGAAGCAGCATGTCGATGATGTCGTCAACGGTAATAATCCCGTGCATGTACCCGTTTTCATCGACAACCGGCAGTGCCAGAAGATTATATTTTGAGATGATCGCGGCAGCGTCCATCTCATCTTCGCCAGGAGAAACAGTTTTCAGGTTGGTTTCCATGATGTCGGCCAGCAGGCAGTCGGGTTCAGCCAGAATCATTTCCTTCAAAGAGGTGACGCCGATCAGTTTTTCTTCCTTGTCCAGGATATAGATGTAATAGACGTTTTCGACTTCCCGGGCATTTACCCTGAAGCGCTCTGAGGCTTCCTGGACGGTCATATGCGGGGCATAGGCGATATAGCTGTTTGTCATGCGCCCGCCTGCAGTGTCCTCGTCGTGCTCGAGCAGTTCCTGGATGTCTTCAGCCTCTTCTTTTTCGATGTTTTCGAGCAGTTCTTTTGCCTTTTCAGTCGGCAGGTCGCTCAGGATATCGGCTGCCTCATCCGGAGGCATCTCCTCGATGATGTCAGCGGCCTTTTCCGTGTCCATGGCATTGATGATGTCCGCCTGCATCTCAGGCTTCAGCTCGGAGAGGGCCTCGGCAGCAGTCTCGATATCCAGGTCTCTGAACAGGTGCGCGCCTTCCTCGCGTGAAACCTGGCTGATGATGTCGGCGATGTCCGCGGGGTGGAGTTCAGCGAGGATCTGTCTTGGCACCGTCAGCGTAATGGCGTTCAGCTTCGGACGCAGGGGCTGTATATAATTCCAGCTGATCAGGTTGTAGGGCAGGCTGGTTTTGAACATGCTCAGAAATTCTTCACTGCCGCGTTCGATGCCGAGCCTCCGGAGAATGCCCCGCATGCCGACGTCCACGGCAATCAGGATGGCATTGTCCTGATACCCTTCGAGTTTAATGTCGTTCACCCTGACTACCTTGGCCCCGTTTGCATCGACGATCTGCTTGTCAAGAATGTCCCTGACCACAAACAGGTCGTCTTCGCTGAACTCATAGGGGATCAGTTTGTCACGGTAGGTGCGCGAAGAGATGATTTTCTTGTTGAAAATATTGAGTTCGGCCCAGGGAAGCCTGAAGTACTTCTTCTTTTTTTCGATGATGAGCACCGAGACGAGCGGGAGCGGATCTCCCTTGACAATTCCAATGTCCTTTACCCTGCCAAGGTCTTCACCTTTTGGGTCCAGGACAGGTTTCTTGATAATTTCGCTCGAAAAAACTTCGCCGAAAAAAGGCATAGCAACTCCCTCAGGTTTAGTTGTTCAGATCCGCAGGAAATGAAGATACAGGCTATAAGTATAGCCTTATAAGGGGCGTTTCGGCAATATTTCTCCGCTGCGCTGCCTTTGCCTGGCCCGGATCAGGGCCGGATCGGGGACGGGATTATGGCTGCACATATAAGGGGAGGTTGTGTTAGAATAAAAGACTAGCTCATTAGGAGATTACACATACGTGAATAATCCTCTTTACAGATCCGCAATACCAGACTTCCGGCATGTACCCGGCAGTCTGGACCGATGTTCCTGCTGCAATAACCTCAACCTTTCCGATATATCCGGGGATAAACTCCATGAAGAATGCGGCGTTTTTGGCGTCTACGGCCACCCTGAGGCAGCGAATCTTGCCTACCTTGGGCTCTATTCCCTGCAGCACCGCGGCCAGGAAGGCGCCGGAATCTGTTCTTCAGACGGTAAACAGCTGTATACGGAAAAGGCGATGGGGCTGGTGGCTGATATTTTCAGCGAAAAGCGGCTCAAGAAACTCCCGGGCCATGCTGCGATTGGCCATAACCGCTACTCCACGGCAGGCAGCAGCATATTGAAGAATGTCCAGCCCATAGTTGCCAATTTTGCGCTCGGAACGCTCGCATTGGGTCATAACGGTAATCTGGTGAATGCCGCAGAACTCCGCAAAACCCTGGAGGACGACGGGGCCATCTTCCAGTCGACGTCTGACAGTGAGGTCGTCGTGCATCTCATTGCCCATTCTAAAGGGGAAAGCTTCTACGAGAGGGTAGTCCATGCCCTGAGGCAGGTAAGTGGTGCGTTCAGTCTGCTGATCCTGAGGGAGAACGAGTTGGTCGCTGTCCGCGACCCCTACGGAGTCCGCCCCCTCTGCCTGGGTCAGGTGGACGGCGCCTATGTCTTTGCCTCCGAGACCTGCGCCCTGGATCTGATCGGGGCAAAATATATACGGGATGTCGAACCCGGCGAGATGGTGATAATCAATGAGCAGGGATTGACGTCGCTGAAGGCCCTCCACTCCGAGCGGCGCGCGTTCTGCGTTTTCGAGTTCATTTATTTTTCGCGGCCGGACAGTTATATTTTCGGGCATCAGAATGTCAACAGCATACGCAAAGAACTCGGCAGGCAGCTTGCCCGGGAGTCTATGGTGGATGCTGACATTGTCATCCCGGTCCCTGATTCAGGGGTTCCTGCGGCGCTCGGCTTTTCTGAAGAGAGCGGCATCGGATTTGATTTCGGCCTGATACGGAACCATTATATCGGCAGGACCTTTATCGAGCCGAAACAGAATATCCGTCATTTCGGGGTGAAGATAAAGCTCAACCCGGTGCGGGAACTGCTTGAGGGCAAGAGGGTCGTGGTTATTGATGATTCAATCGTGCGCGGCACGACCAGCAAGAAGATCGTCAAGATGATCCGTGAAAACGGCGGAGCCAAAGAAGTCCATCTCAGGATAAGCTCTCCGCCGACGATTATGCCCTGCTTTTACGGTATAGATACGCCGACCAGGCAGGAGCTTATAGCTTCAAGCCATGATGTTGATGAGACCAGGAAGTATGTAACTGCGGACTCGCTTTCATATCTGAGCATGGAGGGTCTGCTGCGGAGCGTCCGTGGTGCGGGCGATTATTGTACTGCCTGCTTTTCGAACGTTTACCCGATCAACTTTCCCGGTGAGCATATGGAGCAGCTCGAATTTCTATTTAAGTAGCAGAAAGGGCATGACCGAATTTATTGTTGTATTCATTACCGCACCTTGTGAGGACGATGCTGCCAGCATGGCCAGAGAGCTTGTCGGGGCAGGGCTTGCCGGATGCGTAAATATCATCCGCGGGGCCCGGTCCATATACCGGTGGGAGGGCAAGATAGAAGACCATGCCGAGGTCCTGATGATTGCCAAAACGCGGGGTGACAACTTAGCTGCCCTGATGAAAAGGGTCAAAGAGCTCCACAGTTATCGTGTTCCTGAGATTGTTGCCCTGCCGTTGCTGGAGGGGTCTGCAGACTATCTCGCATGGCTCCGGGGCGTTACTGTTCAGACTGAATCCATGTAATCAGGCAAATCAGGAGGTTATTTATGAAATCTGTTGTTTTGATGCTTCTGGCTGTTATTCTTATCCTGTCATTCTCTGCCGGTGCATACGCCGAATCGCCGCAGAAAGAGATTCTCATCGGGCTAATCCCTGAGATGAATGTCTTTAAGCAGCAGGAGCGCTTTCGGCCCTTGGCTGAATACCTGACAAAAAAGACCGGGGTCAAGGTGAATATTACCATCCTGAGCAGATATGGCAATATCATCGAACGCTTTACTTCCGAAAAAATGGATGGCGCCTTCTTCGGTTCGTTCACCGGTGCTCTGGCAGTCGAAAAACTCGGGGCTGAACCGCTGGCACGTCCGGTGAACCTGGACGGCAGTTCGACATACCACGGGTATCTCTTTGTCCGCAAGGACAGCGGAATCAGGGATGCCTCCGGCATGAAGGGAAAAAAGATGGCCTTTGTCGAAAGGGCGACCACGGCAGGCTACATTTTCCCTGTTGCGTATCTCCGGCAGCATGGCGTCAGGGATTACAAGACTTTTTTTAAAGAATTTTATTTTACCGGCAGTCACGATGCCTCAATTTATGCAGTGCTTGAGAGGAAGGCTGATGTTGGCGCTGCAAAACACAGTATTTATGACAGGGTCAGAAAGACCGATCCCCGGGTAGACAAAGAGCTGGTCGTCCTCTCTGAATCAGCGAAGGTCCCGTCAAACGGGCTCTGTGTCAGGAAAGGCCTGGATAAGGGACTCCAGCAGAATCTCAAAAATGCACTCCTTAATCTTGATAAAGAGCCGGAGGGGAAGCAGGTGCTCGAAAAGTTCGGAGCGCTCAAGTTTATTGAGAACACCCGGGAAGACTACCGCATAGTCTCGAAACTGGCACACGAGGCCGGCCTGGACATGAAAACCTATAACTACCGGAACGAGTAGACGGAAAGTCAGGACTGCAGGGCTTTTCTTATGGTATCTTTTATCTCCTGGTGCTGGATGGGTTTGACCAGATAGTCAAAGGCCCCGGCCCGTATCGCTTCTACAGCGGTCTCGATCGAGGCAAAGGCGGTGATGATAAGGAATTTTACTTTTTCGTTTTTCTCTTTACATTTTTTCAGGAGCTGAATCCCGTTGACTCCGGGCAGTATGATATCCGTAATGATCAGTTCATAACTCTTCTTGTCCAGCGTTTGTAAGGCAGCCTCTGAACTGCCGACGCTGTCAACCTCATATCCCGCCTGGGTGAGCACCCTTTTAAGCGACTCCCTGAGGGTCTCTTCGTCCTCGACTATAAGCAATCTCTCTGCCATCGATTATTTTCTCCCCTCCTTACATATTAACGCATTTCCCAATAAATAGAAAACAGGTATTCAGATGCCTCCGGGAGCTGATATAATGGAGCAGTAGAAACCAGGTTGCATGAGATTTGTCCTTAAATCACCTATGACGGAGGGCTTATGAAATATAGTACCATCTCCTGTGCTGCCATAGCATTCCTGCTGCTTGCCTCTGCCGGTTTTGCTGAGGAGTATGCCTCGGTTAATTTTTTTTCACCTCAGGGAACGATAAAGAATGTTCGGCAGGTTTCTGCGAGGTTTTCTGTACCTATGGTCGCCTTCGGTGACCCCGGTATCTCAGACCCCTTTGTAGCGGCCTGTCCTGAAAAAGGCCGGGGCAGATGGGTGGACAGCAGTAACTGGGTATATGATTTTGACCGTGACCTTCCTGCCGGAATCTCCTGCGAATTCACCCTGAAAAAAGATCTGCGGTCAGTTTCAGGCCTCACCCTGGCGGGCCCGCAGACCTATTCTTTTTCTACCGGGGGGCCTGCTGTTCTGCGGGCTTTTCCCCGCGAGGCATCCGAGGAGATCGACGAAGACCAGATATTTGTCCTGGAGCTCGATGCTGAGGCTGATGAAGCGTCTCTTCTGGCCCATGTCGCCTGTGAGATTGACGGCGTGATGGAGCGGGTCGGCATACGTATCGTAAAAGACCCGGTGCGGGCAGAAATTCTTCAGCAGTACCGGTTTTTGAAGGACCGGCCGGTCACGCTGCTGCAGTGTACGCAGAGATTTCCGGCGAAGGCAAAGGTTCACCTTGTATGGGGCAAGGGGGTTGCGACGACCGGGGGCGTGATGACTGCCGTGGACCGGAGAATCGAATTCAGGGCACGGGCCCCCTTTACTGCTGAATTCAGCTGCAGCCGTGAAAATGCCCGCTCTGCCTGTATTCCGGTGCTGCCGTTGCGGCTTAATTTCTCTTCCCCCATACCTTGGGAGGTCGCAAGAAAAATACAACTGAGAGGTGGAAACAAAAACTACAAGGCAGCGAAACCCGCACGTGGCGATGAAGGCGAAGAGGGCGGAGATGAGCTGCCTGCAGAGGACGACAATTACGTCTCTGCCGTTGTCTTCAAGGGACCTTTCCCTGAAAACGGGGTCTTTACGCTCGAACTGCCCAAAGAGGTGAAGGACGAGGCCGGGCGTCCTCTGGCGAACAGGAACAATTTTCCTTTGACCGTTAAAACTGCTGCCAATCCTCCCCTGGCAAAGTTTGCCGCCCGTTTTGGAATCATCGAGCTGAAGGGAGATGCAACACTTCCGGTAACCATTCGCAATATTGAGCCCGAGGTCAGGACAAGAATGCACCGGGTGGAGAAGCCGGTGGAAGGTGCCGTGGACAAGACGCGGGAAGCGGTGCTGGACAAGACGCGCGCGGTCGGTGAAGCTATTGGTTCTGTACTCCCGGAGTCCCTCAAAGGGAAGAATCAGGATATGGTAGACGGGCTCAAGGGGCGGCTGCATAAGCTCAGAATGGGCAGCGAAGAGCAGCTTATAGAATGGCTGAAGGCGGTGGCGGCGGCAAAACGTGAGAAGAGCATTTTCAGCCGGGAAAAAGACCTGAAGCCCTTTTCTGTCCCTAAGCCAGGAGGTGCGCAGGCCTTTGAAGTTATCGGCCTTCCGCTGAAGGGACCGGGTCTCTACGTGGTTGAGATGGAGAGTCAGCTGCTCGGGCGATCTCTGCTTGGCAAGCAGGCACCGATGTTTGTGCAGACCGCTGCCCTGGTCACTAATCTTTCGGCTCATTTTAAATGGGGCATGGAATCTTCGCTTGTCTGGGTGACGACCCTTGACAAGGGCGAACCGGTGAAAGAGGCCGCGGTCTCACTCAGAGACTGTAACGGCAAACAGCTCTGGCGTGGAAAAACAGATCAGGACGGCATAGCGAGAATCCTGAAACAGCTCCCTTCGGAACGTGATCTGCCGGCCTGCAGTTCAGGCGTTAACTACGAGGAGGCCACGCAGGCGCTCAGGGGCATAAACCGTGGATTGTTTGTATTTGCCACGTCCGGAGCAGATATGACGTTTGTGCATTCGGGTTGGGATGAAGGAATAGAACCGTGGCGCTACAATATGCCGGATAATGGAGAAAACGCTCCGGTGGTTGCACACACGATACTTGACCGGAGCCTCCTGAGGGCCGGAGATACCGTGCATATGAAGCATCTGTTCAGACGACACACGACCTCCGGGCTATCCCTTGCTTCGGCAGGCACGCTTCCTGGTTCTGTATTGATCAGGCATGCAGGGAGCGATCAGCAGTATGAAATGCTTCTGGTGTGGGATAAGAAAGGTGCTGCAGAGAGTCAGTGGGTTATCCCGAAGGAGGCCAGTCTCGGCTCTTATTCTATTACGCTCCTCAGAAAAAAGGGCAATAGCAAGAAAAACAGAAAGAAAGAGGAAGGTGACTATCCGGAAGGCTGGGAGTCAGGATCTTTCAGGGTTGAGGAATTCAGAGTGCCGCTTATGAAGGCGGTGCTCCTGCCGCAGAAGGAGGCACTGGTAAAAGTCACCGAGGCGGAGGTCGATATCCAGCTCTCATATCTATCCGGCGGCGGGGTGAAGAATGCAGCAGTCAAGCTGCGCAGTCAGACTATGCCGAAATATATCAATTTTGCCGACTACGAGGATTTTGTCTTTACGAACGGAGCGGTCAGGGAGGAGAAGACCAGGCGGTCCCGTGCGCATGAGGGGGAAGATGCTGAAAGAAGTCTGCGCCCGAAGACCCAGACCACTGAATTGATTCTTGACGGTAGTGGCGGCCTGAGGACGAAGCTTTCCGGGCTGCCGGAGGTTGAGCAGCCTCATGACATCCTGGCAGAACTTGAATTCAGAGACCCCAACGGAGAGACTCAGACCGTCTCCCGGCGGATACCTTTATGGCCTGCCAGGGTCCTCGTAGGCATTAAGCCGGATTCATGGGCAGCATCAAAGGATGATTTCAGATTTCATGTGGTGGTGGTGGATCTCGACGGCAGGCCTGTATCCGAACGGCCTGTAAAGGTTGATCTCTTTCAGAAAAAAGCATATTCACACCGTAAGCGGCTGGTAGGGGGTTTTTATGCTTATGAACATACTTCCGAGACAAAAAAAACCGGCAGAATATGTGAAGGAAAAACAGACAGCCGGGGACTGCTGATATGCGAAGCCAAATCTCCGGTATCCGGCAATGTGATTCTGCAGGCTGAGGCTGCTGACGATGCCGGGAATGCGTCAAGGGTCCACAGGGATGTCTGGATCGTGGGTAAGGGGGACTGGTGGTTCGATGTCGCGGACCATGACAGGATTGACCTCATTCCCGAAAAAAAGAGATATGAGCCGGGTGAAACCGCTAAATTCCAGGTCAGGATGCCCTTCAGAGAGGCGACTGCGCTAATCTCGATAGAGCGGGAGGGGATCGTGGATACCTATGTCAGGAAATTGTCCGGGAAGCATCCGGTAATAGAGGTTCCTGTCAGGGCGGCCTATGCGCCGAATATCTTTGTCTCGGCCCTGGTGGTTCGCGGCAGAGTGGCCGGTGTTCAGCCAACGGCCCTGGTGGACCTCGGGAAGCCTGCTTTCAGGCTCGGCCTTGGAGAAATACAGGTAGGCAGGAAGGCCTTTGAGCTGAAGGTGGAGGTTGTGGCCGACAGGCAGGTCTACAAGGTCCGCGATAAAGCGAGGGTAAGGGTGCAGGTAAAGCGTGCGAACGGGAAAAAACTGCCGAAAGGAAGTGAGGTTGCGCTTGCAGCAATCGACGAGGGTCTTCTCGAGCTGATGTCAAACAAAAGCTGGAATCTTATCGAAGGGATGATGGGCCGGCGGGACTACCGGGTACGGACTGCTACCGCCCAGATGCAGGTGGTAGGCAAGAGACACTACGGTCTCAAGGCGCAGCCCCAGGGCGGCGGCGGAGGAAGGCAGACCACGCGGGAGCTTTTCGATACCCTGCTTTTCTGGAAGGCCAAAGTGGCCCTGAATGAAAAGGGCGAGGCAGAGGTGGAGGTGCCGCTGAATGATTCCCTTACCGGATTCAGGATTGTTGCCGTTGCCACCGGAGGGGCAGAGCTCTTCGGCACAGGGCAGACCAGCATCCGGACTGCTCAGGACCTTATGCTGCTCTCCTCCCTGCCGCCGGTCGTCCGTGAAGGGGACAGTCTTTTCTCCGGGTTCACTGTCCGGAATGCATCGAACAGGAGCATGGACATTGAGGTGAAGGCCCTCCTGCAGGGCATTGAGAAGAAGGAGCTCGACCCGTTGATGCTGACTCTTGCTGCAGGCGGGGCGCAGGAGATCGGCTGGAAAATCAATGTGCCTGTGGGGGCAGCGAACCTTACCTATGAGGTTACTGCCTCTGAAAAGGGTGGCGATGGCCGCGACATCATACGCATGAAGCAGCGGGTTGCAGAGACTGTGCCGGTCCGGACGTTTCAGGCAACGATCACCCAGGTCGACGGGCGGTATCAGCTGGACCTCGAAAAACCTCAGGCTGCACTCTCCGGGAAAGGGGGCATCTCTGTTTCGCTCAGGCCGAGGATTGCCGACAGCCTCTCCGGCGTGACCCTGTATATGAAAAAATATCCCTACACCTGCATGGAACAGAAGGTCTCCCGGGCAGTCAGTCTCCGTGACGAGGCCCTCTGGAAAACGGTTATCTCCGAACTGCCTGCTCACCTTGACGGCGACGGGCTCGTGAAATATTTTCCTTTGCTGACTCACGGCAGTGACGCGCTGACCGCCTATATCGTTTCGATCGCACATGAGGCAGGCTGGGTGATTCCTGAGGATCTCCTCTTCCGCATGGAGGAGGGCCTGAAGGGCTTCGTTGAAGGCCGGGTTATCAGATATTCATCCCTGCCGGCGGCAGACCTGTCGATCAGAAAGCTGGCAGCGCTGGCAGCCCTTGCCCGTCTCGGCAAGGCAGAGGTCAAACAGCTCGGCTCAATTTCCCTGGAGCCGAATCTCTGGCCGACATCTGCTTTGCTCGACTGGACAGACCTTCTGCTGCGGATGAAGGAAATTCCCGGCCGCGATAAAAAGATCACAGAGGCAGAACAGATGCTCAGATCCCGGATGAATTTCCAGGGGACGACTCTGGGATTTTCTACCGAGAGATCGGACCGGTTATGGTGGCTTATGGTCTCCCCGGACCTGAATGCGGTAAAGAGTATTCTTACCCTGCTCCCGCTGGAACACTGGAAACAGGATATGCCGAGACTGCTCAGGGCGGCCCTGGGGCGGCAGCACCGGGGTTCCTGGGACTTGACCACGGCGAATGCCTGGGGCGTGCTGGCAGTCGAAAAATTTTCGAAGCAGTTCGAGGCAACGGCAGTGACCGGTCTAACCACGGTTACGCTGGGGGATAGTTCAAAAAACAGAAACTGGGCTGAGAAGGCAGCAGGAGCTGATCTGAAGTTCGGCTGGCCGAAAGACAGAGAGCGGATGACCATCAACCATGCCGGTACAGGGAGACCCTGGGCAATGGTCCAGAGTCTTGCTGCAATTCCACTGAAGGGGCCTTTTGCGAGCGGATACCGGATAAAAAAGACGCTGGTCCCTGTGGAGCAGAAGACCCCTGGCATATGGACAAAGGGCGATGTTCTGCGGGTGCGGCTGGAGGTCGAGGCCCAGGCGGACATGACCTGGGTTGTGCTTAATGATCCGATCCCCGCAGGCTCAATGATCCTCGGCACCGGCCTCGGCCGGGATTCACAGATCATGACAACAGGGGAACAGCATTCCCGCTCAGTCTGGCCTGCCTTCGAGGAGCGCTCTTTCGAAGCCTTCAGGTCTTATTATGAGTTTGTGCCCAAAGGGTCCTGGACTGCCGAGTACACGGTGCGATTAAACAACAGCGGGACGTTCCGCCTGCCGTCTACCAGGGTCGAGGCGATGTATGCTCCTGAGGCCTTCGGAGAGATTCCGAACGAGGCGATGGAGGTTGGCCAATAAACCTGTGATAGTGTATTGCGCAAGACAGAAAGACCTCAAAGACTCTGTAATGACAACATGATCTTATTATGATTCACGTAAACGCAGACGCACCAGTTGCCTGGATGCAAAGGAGTGTTGGCTGGCCCCGTGCAAGGGGGTATGCCCGCTTGTCGGGAATCATTTTTCTCGTTTTCATTTCACTCCCCTCTGTTGCCTCTGCCCTGCCTTCATTTAACGACGTGAAAAGTAATTACCAATCTTCGGACGCGGTTCTGCTCGACCGGCACGGGACGGTTATCCACGAGCTCCGGCGCGATATGATTGGCAGGAGACTTGAATGGACCGGCATCGACAGGATCTCGCCTGCGCTGCTCAGGGCTGTGGTGCATTCGGAGGACAAGCGGTTCTATCAGCATGCCGGGGTCGATTGGATGGCTATCGGATCTGCCGCGGCAAAGGGTGTCGTGAGTCGTTCACCGCGCGGGGCCAGTACGATCACCATGCAGTTGGCCTCGATACTCAATAAAGACCTGAGGCCGAAACAGCGCAAGAGATCGTATGCGCAGAAATGGAACCAGATATCAGCGGCACGGGACCTTGAAAAGGGTTGGAGCAAGAATGAGATCTTTGAGGCCTATCTGAATCTCATAACTTTCAGAGGAGAGTTGCAGGGAGTGTCTGCTGCAGCGAGAGGACTTTTTGATAAAGATCCGCACGGGCTTGATGCGGCAGAGGCGTTTATCCTGGCTGCCTTGATACGCGCACCGAATGCCCCGGTTGCCGATGTTGTCAGACGTGCCGCACTGCTTGCGGCTGAAGGAGCCCCCCTTCAGGATCATACTATCAGGGCAACGGCAGAAAAGGCATTGACCGGAGTCTATCATGTGCGGCAGCGCATAGCATATGCACCCCATGTGGCGCATGCAGTCCTGAAGAAGGGAATCGCTGTTTCAGGCTCCACGCTCGATGCAGATCTCCAGCAGTTTACCCTTGAATCACTCAGGCACCAGGTGGGACTGGTGAGGGCGCAAAATGTTACCGACGGCGCAGTCCTTGTCGTGGAAAATAAGACCGGAGATATCCTTGCCTATGTCGGCAATATCGGCAGCAGTTCCCCTGCTCCGTTTGTCGATGGGGTTGAAGCAAGGCGCCAGGCAGGTTCGACGCTCAAGCCTTTTTTATATGGGCTGGCCTTCGAAAAAAAGATCCTGACCCCTGCCTCACTATTACATGACAGTCCGCTGGATATACCGACTGAACAGGGGATCTACAAGCCTGAAAACTACGAGCACGATTTCAAGGGACTCGTCTCGGCCCGGACGGCACTGGCCTCTTCTCTGAATATACCGGCCGTCAGGGTAATCGGCCTTGCCGGTTCTGACGACTTTATAGAAAAACTCAGAGAGCTCGGTTTTGAGCAGCTTGAAGCTGATGACTTTTATGGCCCCTCGGCTGCGTTGGGGTCAGTGGATGTGAGTCTCCGCGAATTGGTGAATGCGTACCGGACGCTGGCTAACGGAGGCATCAGATCGCCCTTGCAGCTTCTGCCTGGCCAGACAAAGAAAAAAGGACGCCCTGTTTTCTCCGCTGATACCGCCTTCCTGATATCGGACATTCTTTCTGACCGGCAGGCCAGAAGTCTGACCTTTGGACTCGAAAATCCCCTGGCCACCCGCTTCTGGTCTGCAGTCAAGACCGGGACGAGCAAGGACATGAGGGACAACTGGTGCATCGGATATTCGGCCCGCTATACCGTTGGGGTCTGGGTTGGGAATTTTTCAGGCAGGCCGATGTGGAACGTCAGCGGTATTACCGGCGCAGCCCCTGTCTGGCTGGAGATCATGAACCGGCTGCAGAACAACCGTCCTGGTACACCTCCGCGCAGGCCGGAGAGTGTTGTCAGTCAAAGGATTGAATTTGGCGATGATATTGAAGTACCGCGGTTTGAGCTGTTTAATAAAGGCACCGAACCGCTCACCCTTGTGGCCAGGTCGTCTGAGGCAAGGCCCGGGATTCTCTATCCCGCGGAAGGTTCAATAATAGCGATTGACCCCGATATTCCTGATGATCATCAGCGCATCTTCTTTGAGGCTGGGGTTGCAGACGGCAGACTTCACTGGATGCTTAACGGGGAATATTGGGGAGAGGCAAGGGCCGATGCTGTCTGGAGGCCGCAACAGGGGAGATATATTCTTGCCCTGGCGGATGAGAATAATGTGGTTGTAGATTCGGTGAGGTTTGAAGTAAGGGGCGGGAAATGATGGTTTGTGAACCCAATTTATTGTTTCTGTCATCCTCGGGCTTGATATGATACATTCGTGCGTAAAGGGACCATCGGATAGTAATTATGTTCTGTGAAGATAAATAATGATTAAATTACTGCTTTATTTGACAATTCTTGTCTCTATCGTAGGGCCAGCACAGGCCGCAGACCGAAATGAATTGAAAAAGCTCCAAGCGGCATTGGATTCGGCACAAACTCAAGCTGACATGAACTTGGCATCGGGTGCACTGGCAGATTATTGGGATAAAGAACTGCTCAAATCCGAGAGGAAAATTGAGAAGAAACTTGACTCTGAGGCATTGGCTTTATTTCGGAAGGCCAAACAGGCATGGAGAAAATATCGATCGGCGCAGGTGACATTTGACGGTGACTTCTATCGCGGCGGCAGTATTCAGCCGCTTATCCGCAACACAACATTTGTATTGCTGACGGAGCGCAGAGTCAATGACCTTGAACAACTCTATAAAGAACAATACAAACAGAAATAAAGCGCCGAACATGCAAATCACGCAAATCAACCCGACTGGCTGGCGATAACGCTGCTTTGGTTTGCGAAGGTGGTCGCGCCAGCCCGGTTATTTATTACGTTATATGAAAGAAGGAACACATGAAAGAAACATTGAAGATTGGAATCGAGTCAGAATTCACATTTCGCATACCTGAGTCAAAGACCGTTTCGGCACTCTACCCCGAGGCGGCAGAGTTTCAAGAGATGCCAGAAGTCTTCGCAACGGGATATATGGTGGGTTTTCTTGAGTGGGCCTGCATCAAAGCGATCAATCCTCATCTGGATTGGCCGCAGGAACAAACTGTTGGTACACATATCGACGTAAGCCACATCGCGGCAACGCCAGTGGGGTTTGACGTTACTGCAAAGGTTAAGCTAGTCGAAGTCGAAGGCCGCAAACTTGTATTCGAAGTCGAAGCACATGACGGCGTTGACTTGATCTCAAAGGGCAGACATGAACGTTTTGTGATCATCAAGGACAGGTTCGACTCAAAGATGAAAGAGAAGACGACCAAGAAACTCACATAACCACGCCCCTCAAAAGGGCTCGTGGGGTCAGAGAAAAATATCCGGAACAGAGAATTATGGTGATCGGAATAAATAATTATGCATATCTTATTCCTTATGTTGAGGATGAGGAAGAACTATTTCTGAAAACTATTATTCCGAGCAGAAAGGCAACAGAAAGTTATTTCGGAGGTAAGAAATCCGCTGGGAAATGGGGGACGTTGCCAACTTAAACAACTTGAGGTGTGACGGATGTCAGCTTCCAACCAGTCTGTCAACCCGTTAAACGGGTTGCATTCGCGTTATCCTCGTTTCTTTCGGAAATAAAGGCCATGGGTGAAATGCGTGTGGCGCCGTTTTGTCGGTGTAAGTGCCTGGCAGTAGTTCTATCAGGATATTGAGGCCCACTGGTAACAGTCAAAACAACTTCGGCTGTTTATCTTTATCTTCAATCAATTTGAGCAGTTCCTCGTATGATATCACTTTTACCCCGAGCTGCTTTGCCTTATCGAGTTTCGATCCCGGGTCATCGCCTGTCAGGAGATAACTGGTACTTTTTGAGACTGCGGAGGCGGCGTGGCCGCCGTGTTTTTCGATGAGGGTCTCTATTTCTTTCCGGGGCTTCGGCATTGAGCCGGTGATGACGAAGGTCATTCCGTCAAGCGGTCCGGCGGTTTTCTCAGTCTCATAATCAGGGTTGGTTATTATTATTCCGAGCTTTACCATCGAATTCAGAAGGTCTATATTCTTCGGGTCACTGAAAAAGGCTGAAACCGACCCAGCTATTTTGTCGCCCATCTGCTTTATGGTGATTATTTCTTCAGGAGATATGTTGTAGAGATCTTCCAGTTTTCTGAAATTCCGGGCAAGGACCTTTGCTGCATATTCACCGACATGCAGTATCCCTATGGAGAAGAGGAAGCGTGAAAGCGCGGCCTGTTTGCTTTTCCCGATGGCGGCGATCAGGTTGTCTGCTGATTTTTCCGCGAATCGGGGCAGCTCCAGAAGGTCCTCTTTCTTGAGTCTATAGATATCTTCAAAGTGCTTTATCAGTCCTCGGGAATAGAAAAGTTCGACGTTCTTCTCACCCAGGCCCTCGATGTCCATGCCGCCCCGGGAGGAGAAGTGGATAATTTTTTCCTGCACCTGAGCAGGGCAATGCAGCGAGATGCAGCGGACAGCGACTTCGCCTTCTTCGCGCACAACGCCTGCGCCGCAGGCCGGGCATACAACCGGGAGGGGAACAACCTGTTCGGCGCCGGTCCGTTTTTCCGTCAGCACGGCAATGACATGCGGAATGACGTCGCCTGCGCGTTCAACAAGGACGGTATCTCCGATCCTGATATCCTTCCGCTGGATTTCGTCCCAGTTATGAAGCGTCGAGCGGGAGACCGTGACCCCGCCGATTCGTACCGGTTCAAACACGGCAAAAGGCGTGATGACCCCAGTCCTGCCGACACTGGACTGAATGTCCCTGATGAGGGTTGCGGCCTGATGGGCCTTGAACTTGTAAGCAGTTGCCCACCGGGGTTCGCGTGTCTTCATTCCCAGTTTCTGCTGCAAGGCGAAGGCATTTACTTTTACCACTGCGCCATCTGTCTCAAAAGGAAATGATTGACGTCCAATCTCGATGTTGGTGACGGCGCTGATGACTTCTTCGATGTCTTTTGCCATGACAAAAGCTGCAGGGACCGGAAAGCGGGCCTGTTTGAGCCAGTTGATAAGTTCTGCATGGCTGGTCAGTGAAAGTCCTTTTGCAAATCCCAATCCGTAGCATGCGAGGAGAAGCCTGCGTGAGGCGGTGATTGACGGGTCAAGCTGACGTATTGAACCTGCGGCTGCGTTGCGAGGGTTTGCAAAGGGCGGCTCCCCGTCTTTTGCACGCTGGAGATTCAACGCTTCAAAATCAGCGATCTGCATATAGACTTCACCTCGGATATCGACACGGGCCGGGACTGTGCTGTTTTCTATCTTCAGGGGAATTGCCTTGATCGTCCTTATGTTCCTGGTAACGTCTTCGCCCTCATATCCGTCGCCCCTGGTAGATGCGCTTGTCAGGACACCATCGATATAGATGAGTTCCATGGCCAGGCCGTCGTATTTCGGTTCGACTGTGTACTCAAGCACGTCATCAGGGCTGAGCAGCTTCCGGTTTCGCTTGTCGAATTCCCTGAGCTCGTCCGGGCTGAAGGCGTTGTCGAGCGAGAGCATCGGTTCTTCATGCTTCACCTTGGCAAACTTCTCAAGTGCAGGTGCACCGACCCTCTGCGTTGGAGAGTCGGGCAGGATATAATGGTAGTGCTCTTCAAGGTCTCTCAGCCTGCGGTAGGACTTGTCATAGTCGGCATCAGCCATGACTGGCGAATCGAGGACATAGTAAAGATACGCGTTATAATTGAGCTCCTTGACGAGCCCTTCAATCTCTTTCATGATTTCTGTTGGAACGGTATGAGTCATGATATGGGTTTTATTTTGTATAGCCGACTATGGTTTGTCAAATCACCCGGACCTTATTCTTCTCGCTATGAGCGCAACCAGCAGGAGTATCAGTCCCAGCGCAGCCATCAGGAGCCATGGCTGATCCATAAAAAAACCTTCTGGTTCAGATGGTTTTGGTGCTATTGCCGCCGGTTCTTCTGTTGCCGGTTCTGGAATTGGCAGAACTGCCTTATTCTCTTCAACAAGAACACGGGTCAAGTTGTTTCCCAGGGGTGGGGCCAACTCAGGAGGTTTGGGACCGGGCTTTTCTGCTTTTTGATCAGGAGTTGACACTGATTTCGGCCGGAGATTCTTTTCGGTTTTTATCGGACGCAGGTCCTCCTCATGGAGATGATACTCCCCGACATACAGGTCCCATGCACTGCAGTCTTTTTTGCACTCGTGTCCGCCCCGGCGATCGGTCTTCCCCGGATGAGACAAGGTTATTGACGGAAAAAATAAGATACTGATAACTACGACCCCAATAAATCCCCGCATGCCGAGAGTTTAATCTATCTCTGCCTTCGTGTCAAACAGGGTTGAATGCTGCAAGCGTGCCATTAACGTTATAATAATACTTCTCTATGAAAGCCTCGAATGAAATCCCCCGAAGCCGGATAATTCTTGTCCATCCCCCTGTTGCAAAGCCGGGTGAGCCGCCGGCAGGCATTGCAAGGCTCTCCGGGGCATTATCAGCACATGCAATCAGCCATACGCTTCTGGATGCGAACCTTGAAGGGATGCTCTATCTGCTGCAGCAACCACGCCCCCGCAACATTGACGACGCCTGGAGCAGGCGTGCCTTCCGCAACGTTGACAGGAATATCTCAATAATGAAGAATCCCGAGCTATACCGCAACATGGACCGGTATTCAAGGGCGGTGATGGATCTGGGTCGTCTGCTGGAGGTTGTCTCCGGTGAATATCGTGCGACGGTGGGCCTTGCAAACTATCAGCATGAGACCCTGTCTCCGTTGAAGTCTGAAGACCTTCTGTCTGCGGCCGAACGACCCGAGTTGAATCCTTACTATTCCTATTTTCAGGCAAGACTGACTGGTCTTGTTATTGACCGGGAACCTGAGTTCATCGGTTTTTCCCTGAACTATCTGAGCCAGGCGCTCTGCACCTTTGCGATGATCGGCTTCATCAAAAGAGAATTTCCAACAGTGAAGGTGATACTCGGCGGCGGGCTGGTAACGTCATGGATGCGGAGTCCTTTCTGGCAGAATCCTTTTTCCGGTTTAGTGGATAGTATCTCAGCCGGCCGGGGAGAAGAGAAGCTCCTCAGCCTGTTCAGCCTTTCTGCTGAAGGCCCCTTTACCCCTGGATATCAGACCATGTCCAGAACCGAATATCTTTCACCTGGCTTTATACTTCCGTACAGTGCGTCTGAGGGCTGTTTCTGGAACCAATGCAATTTTTGCCCGGAAAAGGCTGAAGGCAACCCCTATATCCCTGTCCCTGTCAACAGGGTGCTTGCCGATCTGGAAGTCCTTGCTGAAAAGACTGATCCGGTTTTGATCCATCTTCTTGACAGCGCGGTGGCTCCTGCGCTGATGGCTGCCCTTGACAGCAAGGGGCCGCGTGTTCCGTGGTACGGCTTTGCCAGGGTGTGCAGTCAACTGACTGACCCTGATTTCTGTCTGGCTCTCAAGCGTTCAGGCTGCGTTATGCTCAAACTGGGCCTTGAATCAGCTGATCAACTGGTACTCGACAGGATGGAGAAAGGCATATCGGTCGACATGGCTTTGCAGGCGATGAAAACACTGAAGAAGGCAGGGATAGCTGTATACGTGTATCTTATCTTCGGAACACCTGCCGAAAACCTGCAGCGTGCGCGCAAGACCCTTGAATTTGTCGCGGCTCATGGGGAGTATATCGATTTTCTGAACCTTGCAGTATTCAATATGCCGGTCTGCGGTAGCGGTGCATACGTTTTTGAGACGAGAAGGTTCTATGATGGGGACCTTTCGCTCTATACCGATTTTTCGCATCCCGAAGGCTGGGGCCGAAAACAGGTGCGGCATTTTCTCGACAATGAATTCAGAAAACATCCTGTGGTGACGCGGATTCAGAAAAAAGATCCTGTGGTCTTTACCTCGAATCATGCCCCTTTTTTTGTTAAGAACCGTCAAGGCAACCCATGAGCGCTGTAGTGATATTTATACAGCAGTATTGCAAAAACAACACATTTGTCTTGACAAAAATATCGCAATTAAGGAAAATTAATGCATATGAAAAAACCTATCTTTTTTCTCTGCTCAGCTCTTTTGCTTTTTTCCGTTGTACCGTCAACAGGCTTTGCTTCGGTGCCGGACGCCGCTGTCGAAGGCCAGAAGCCCGAACTGGTCAGCCACGCGATCACCGAAGAACAGGTGCCGATAGTTGTCGCTCTCAATACGGCTGAAGTACTCGCTGAAAAACAGGTCAATCTTAATGCGCCTCTTATTCCAACAGTAGATTCGAATACGGTTGCCTCACGGGCAGTTGAGAAAAATGTCGGTCTATTCAGCCGGAGAATAAAGGAAAGATTTGCTCTTTATTTAAGCCGGTCCGGACAATACCTGGGGATGATGCAGGAGATTCTCAGGGCGAAGAACGTTCCCGAAGATATTGTTTTTCTGTCACTCATCGAAAGCGGCTTCAATCCTTATGCCTATTCGATTGCAAAGGCTGCCGGTCCCTGGCAGTTTATATCCTCGACCGCAAAGCGGTACGGACTCGAAATCGACTGGTGGAAGGATGAACGCAGAGACCCCGTCAAATCAACCATGGCTGCGGCTGACTACCTGAAGGACCTTCACGGCATGTTCGGCTCCTGGAGCCTTGCTATGGCTGCATATAACGCGGGTGAAGGCAAGATCATGCGGGCGATCAGGAAAAACAAGTCTGACGACTATTGGGACCTTCTGGGAACCCGGCATATCAGGACCGAGACCAAGGAATACGTGCCGAGGTTTATAGCCGCCAGCATGATTGCGGCGAATCCCCGCGAGTTCGGGTTTGAAGATATTGAATACCATCAGCCGATGAGCTATGATGAGGTCGTCCTGGCGGCCCCCATAGACCTGGCTGTTGCTGCCGAGTGTGCGGAGACAGATCTCGACACCATAAAGAAACTGAACCCTGAACTCAGGAGATGGTGTACGCCTCCTGACATGTCTCAGTACGTGCTGCGCATTCCAAAGGGAAAGAAGGATCTCTTTGAGGAGAAGCTGGCAGCAGTGCCCGGGGATGAGAGGCTTACGATTGAGCGCTACCCTGTGCAGAAGGGCGATACATTCAAGAAGATTGCCAGGAAGACGGGCATCTCTGAGCAGGTGATCCTTTCATTGAACCCTGCGGAAAAAATTATGCCGCTCACTGCCGGAACCGAAATATACCTTCCGCCAAAGGGTGCCTATGTTGCTGATCCCGATGATCGTCGTCGCGCGGTGAAAAAGAAGGTTTCATACAGGAGCAGTAAGGTGCTCAAGAGTAGCAGTCAGTCAGCCAAGGGAAAGCAGAAGAAGTCTTCAGCGAAACGCCGTTAGTTTCAGGCAGTAAGCCCTTTGTGTGTCCCATGGCCGCATGTTCGGTAATCCTGCTGGCATGTCCAGAGCTATTGAACCGTGTAAAAAAAACCGCTCAGCCTATATAAGACTGAGCGGTTTTTTGCAGTTCTGACTTATGGACTTTTGTAAGAGGCTGCTGCGCTTATCCTTCTTTCTTTTCGGTAAGGCCGAGCTTTGCTTTTGCCTCATCAGCAAACGGGGAAGTCTTGTATTTTTCGGTAAGTTCCTTATACTTCGCGGTGGCTTCGTCCTTTTTCCCGTCGCTCTCTAGGATGCGGGCCGATTCAATCAGCGCAAGGTCTTTGAAGATGTCGCCCTCTGTCTTGTAAAGGCTGTCAAGTGTCTTTAGCGCCTCTGGTTTATTGCCCATTTTGGCCTGGATTCCAGCCAACTGCCGATAAGCGATCGGGAGAAGACTTTTCTCGGAAGCATGGTTCTTGAGAAAAAGATTGAGGGTTGTTACAGCCTCTGCATCTTTCCCTTCCTCGTAATAGCAGTTTGCAAGATAGAGCAGAATTCGCGGTGATTTGTGCCTGCTGTATGCCTGCTGAAAGAGGGCTGCGGACTTCTCAAGCTGTTCTTTTCTGGGGAGCGGCGTCTTCTGGAATTCATGGTGATAGACTTTATAGGCCTCGTATTCAAGCCGGCGGGCCTTATCTTCGTTCGAGTACCAGTAGAAGATAAACCCGACAAGGGCAATGATAACGAGCGCCGCGCCTCCCCCATAGGTGATGACCGCTTTCTGCTTCTGCTG
Source organism: Thermodesulfovibrio sp. (assembly GCA_013824615.1). Lineage (GTDB taxonomy): Bacteria > Nitrospirota > Thermodesulfovibrionia > Thermodesulfovibrionales > UBA6898 > PALSA-1316. The sequence continues at coordinate 19,468 of PNOC01000005.1, read as the reverse complement.
CATTAACTCCCGTATATCCGATATCCGGTCCTGGACCTCATGTTCAGCAGTGACCTCTTTTGTCTTTATTCTTCTTTTAATCGCCTTTGGCATTACGCCCTCCTCAATGCTTTTTCTATTAAATGTTTTGAATTGTCAAATACAGAACTGATCCTGCTCTCCTCAATGCCTGCTCCGAGGAGAATCCTTTTTGCCATATCCCTGGTGATCAGGTCGGATGGACTATGGCTGTCGGTGTTTATGCAGAGAGGAACCCCGAATTTTATTGCCTCCTGGGCGACGTGCCCGTTTGCGAGGCAGTGGCCTTTTCTTGCGGTTATCTCAAGCATTACGTTTTTCTCTTTTGCAAAGAGCAGGTCTTCAGTTGAAATAAGTCCGGGGTGCGATATGATATCAGCCCCTCCTTCTATGGCAGCCCTGTTTGTTCCTTCTTTTACCGGTTCCGAGAGTGTCTCCCCGTGGACGATCACGATCCTTGCTCCGAGCTTCCGCGCCTCTTTAATGAGATCCGGGATGATTTCAGGCGCTGCATGGGTTATTTCTGCCCCTGGCAATACCTCGATGGATATGTAAGGTCTCATTGCCTCAATCGCCTTGATGACGCGCGGAATGATAAGGTCGATATTCGAGGCATCCATGTGGTCGGTGATGGCAAGGGCCGCGTATCCTGCTGCCTCCGCGCGCCGGATCAGCTCAAACGGGATCAGTTCTCCGTCGCTGAATATGGTATGCATGTGTAAATCGATCATCCTAAAAAGATACAGGAAGAAGGAGAAAAATGTAAAGCGCTTTGACGAAGAATCAGGTTGCTGCTGCCCGGGCGAGCGTACAGACAGTTACGTCATCAGCTCCTGCGAGACGCAGGGCTTTTGCACCTGCGCGTGCGGTTGCTCCGGTGGTCATGACATCATCGACGAGTAAAATGCGCATCCCCGAAAAACTCCGCAGGGCTGAAAAGGCGCCTGAAAGATTGGCGGTGCGCTCTTTTGCGGTCAGTCCGATTTGTGGCGGGGTCTCCTTTCCCTTGATGAGTCTGTCGATGATCAACGGCGTCCTGGTCCCTTCTGCAACGACTTTTGCCAGCAGCAGTGACTGATTAAACCCCCGCTCCCGCAACCCATTCAGGTGCATCGGAATCGGGATGACTGCATCAACCTGCGGCAGTTCGAGTTGCAGCAGCAGCTTTCCCAGAGGTCTGTGCAGTCTCTTTATTTTCTGAAATTTCAAGGCATGAATAGCCTGCGCCAGCACTTTTTCGTATCTGCCGAAGCATAGAGCCTTCGAGAACGGAGGCGGATTCTTTATGCAATGTCCGCAGATTCCGGAATATTCTGTCATGAAGGGTTCAGCGCAGATCCTGCACGACGCCCCAGTATACTTGCTCATGGTCGACCAGCAGGAAAGACAGAAAGGCGCAGCAGCTATGGTATCAGTTTTTAGGGAGCAGGCAGGGCAGGTCGATGGATAAAGGGTATTAAAGATCCCTGAAATTATGTTGTTGGCAAAATTTCGCCGCATTTCCCGCACTTTGGACCCTGGGACAGGCGTTCTGTCCTTACCTTGTTCTTGACGCCGCAGGCAGGACACCCGATAATCATAAAATCAGGAGCAGGAGGGGCAGTTTCCTCAACTGCCTGCGGAATATCCACAGGCCTGAACTTTGGCTCAGCGGGTTCGACATTCTCGGTGCATTCACCGGTGAAGCCGAGCATGAAGTTGGTATATGACAGATTTTTTTCAAGCAGTTCGACTCCCATACCGTTTTTCAGTGAAACGACGGTTGTCTTGAGTGCTCTGCGGACCCTGCCTTTCAGTACAGCAGTTTCTCCGTCTGGCAGGTGGACCCTGATCGAGAGCACTGTTCCCGGAGGGAAGGCGTGATTTGTCCGGATAAAGAGGCCGTCACAGGAGAAATCGCTTGAGATTGCCCGGTAGTCCTTTCCGTCAGCCGAAAATTCTGTCTCCAGGCGTCTGATAAAACGGGCATGCTTCCGCTTTGACATCAGAACTGTTCTCTGACGGTTATAAGCTCATCCCTTTTCTGCCCGGTCGAGATTACGTCTGCCTTGATTCCAACAAGCTCTTCCATCCTCTTGATATAAGCCCGGGCCTGTTTGGGAAGCCCTGAGAGTTTCCTGACACCAAGGGTGCTTTCCTGCCACCCTTCCATCTCTTCATAGACAGGAATACACTTGTCGAAAATGCCAAGCTCCTTCGGCATCTCCCTGATTAGTTTGCCTTTGTAGCGATAGCCGGTGCAGATCTTCAGGGTCTTAAACCCGTCCAGTATATCGAGTTTTGTTATCACGATGCCCGTCAGGCCGTTTATCATGGCAGAGTGCCTCAGGATGACCGTGTCAAGCCAGCCGCAACGCCTCGGCCTGCCGGTTGTGGCGCCGAATTCGCCTCCCTTTTCCCGTATCATTTCTCCGGTGCTGTCATGGAGTTCAGTAGGAAAAGGACCGCTGCCGACCCGGGTTGTATATGCCTTGACTATCCCGACAACTTTAGATATTTTTGTGGGCCCGATGCCAAGGCCGGTACAGGCTCCGCCAGCCACGGCGCTTGACGATGTGACAAAGGGGTAGGTGCCGTGGTCAATGTCGAGCAGTGTCCCCTGTGCTCCTTCAAGCAGGACGTTTTTCCTGGCAGCAATGGCCTGGTTGATAATAAGGTCAGTGTCGGCAATATGTCTGCCGAGTTTTTTTGCGTACAGCATATATTCAGCAAAGATCTTCTTTGCACTGAAGCCCTTGTGGTTGTACAGATTTTTCAGGAGGATATTAGCCTGTTTGACATTTACTTCCAGTTTTTCCATGAACAGATCAGGGGTCAGAAGCTCCCCAACCCGTATCCCTGACCGGGCCATTTTGTCCACATAGGTCGGCCCGATACCGCGTCCGGTTGTCCCAATCGATTTTTTGCCCCTCGATACCTCACTCGCCTTATCCAGGGCAATATGGTAGGGCATGATCAGGTGGGCGCTTTTGCTCAGCAGCAGGTTTTCGCCGACCGGAATTCCCTGTTCCCTCAGCCCATCAATCTCACCGATCAGGGCTGAAGGTTCAACCACTACCCCGTTTCCGATTATGCAGGTGGTCCCTTTGTGCAGAATCCCGGACGGAATGAGATGCAGTACATACTTTTTGTCTTTGATGACAACCGTATGACCAGCATTATGTCCTCCCTGATACCGGGCAACCATAGCTGCTTTTCTGGTGAGGTAATCGACGATCTTTCCCTTGCCTTCATCGCCCCACTGAGCACCGACAACAATTACAACAGGCATTTCAGATCCTTTCCTGCATTAGAGACATATCTGATGAACAGACAGTATATTCGGCAGCTTTCTGATCTCTTCGATCACTTCTGCAGAGGGGTTCGAATCAATGCTGACGACCGAGATCGCCATTCCCCCAGCAGTTTCTCTGCCAAAATGCATGCGCGCAATGTTAATATTATTCTTGCCGAGGGTGTTCCCGATATTACCGATGACACCAGGCTTGTCATTGTTGTATATAAGCAGCAGTACGTCATCAGGGACAATCTCTACCTTGAAGTTGTCAATCAGGATGACCCTCGGGTCTTTCTTGCTGAAGAGAGTCCCTGCGAGATAGAACTCTTTGTCCTTTGACTTTATCCTGAGGGCGATCATACTCTGGTAGTCGCCGGCCTCGCTGCTTTTGACTTCCTTTACTTCAATTCCCCGTTCTTTGGCAATAAACGGCGCATTGACAAAGTTTACGGTCTCCAGCAGTATGGGCGTGAGATAGCCCTTGAGAGCAGCGATGGTGACGGGCGCTGTGTTAACAGCAGCAGCGTCCCCGTGGTATTCGACGACGATTTCCTTGGCCCCTCCAACGAACATCTGTGAAGCAAAGCTTCCCAGTTTCTCTGCAAGGGTTATATAGGGCTGCAGCCTTGGTATCTGGTCGCTGGGGATTGACGGAAAATTAACAGCGTTTCTGATTGTTCCATGCACCAGGTAATCGGCTATCTGCTCTGCCACAGCAAGGGCAACGTTCTCCTGGGCTTCTTCAGTGGAAGCACCGAGATGCGGGGTGCAGATAAGATTGTCGAGTGTCAGCAGCGGGTTGCCGTCGGGGGGCTCTTTTTCGAAAACATCGAGGGCAGCACCGCCAACCTTGCCGCTTTTTAAGGCTTCATAAAGGTCCTGTTCATTAACAATGCCACCGCGGGCGCAGTTGATGATCCTCACCCCATTCTTCATGGTGCTGATCGTATTTGCATTTATGATATTTTTTGTCTCGGCTGTCATCGGTGCGTGGATTGTAATAAAGTCGGATTCAGAGAAGATCTCATTGACCTCGACCTTCCGGATACCCATATCTCTCGCCTTTTCCTCGCTCAGGAACGGGTCATAGGCGATGACGTTCATTTCAAGGCCCAGGGCTTTTTTTGCGACCTGGCTGCCGATGGCCCCAAGTCCGAGGATGCCGAGTGTCTTATTGAAGAGCTCGATCCCCATGAACTTTTTCTTTTCCCATTTTCCGGCCTTCATCGATGCGGTGGCCTGGGGGATTGACCGTGCAACGGCAAAGAGCATGGCTATGGTATGCTCGGCCGTGGTGACCGTGTTGCCGCCGGGGGTGTTCATCACGACAATGCCCTTTTTGGATGCAGCGGCCTTGTCGACGTTGTCGAGACCTGATCCGGCCCTGCCGATGACCTTCAGGTTGGTGGCAGCGCCAATGACCTCTGCGGTCACCTTGGTAGCCGACCGGATGACCAGGCCGTGGTATTCGCCGATGCAGGCCATAAGTTCATCGGGCTTCATGCCGGTCTTGACATCTACCTCAAGCCCGGCCTTCTTTAAGATTTCCACGCCTTTGGCGGATATATTATCGCTGACAAGTACCTTCATGTATCCGTTCTCCTTGCTAAGCCATTAATAATTCCTGGGCCACGGCAACACCGGAACCCAGTTTAATCGGATGCCCCATGCCTTTAAGCACCATCTCGATGCCGGCAACTGCGGTAATGACGTCGAACGTGCCTGCGTACCCAAGGTGGGCAATGCGGAAGATTTTTCCCTTTACATGACCCTGGCCTCCGGCTGTTGTGATGCCATACTTGACCCTGAGGTTCTTGTATATCTCCTGACCGTCCAGTCCTGCGGGGGCGTTGATAGCGGTGACCGAGTTGCTCGGAGATTCTTTGGTAAACATTTCGAGCCCGAGTGCCTTTACCGCCTCCCTGGTTGCATGTGCCAGTCTTGCGTGACGTGCGAAGGCATTTTCAAGCCCTTCTGCCTGCACGATCTTCAGGCATTCGTTCAGCCCGATAATCAGGGTGACGGGGGAGGTGAAGTTTGTCTGGTTTTTTGCCAGATTCTCACGTTCTTTCTTGAAATTAAAATAGAATTTCGGGGAGGTGGCTTTTTCGGCAAAGGCCCAGGCCTTTTCGCTGACGCCGACAAAGGCGAGCCCCGGAGGGAGCATCAGACCTTTCTGCGATCCACCGATCAGAACATCAATGCCCCAGGCGTCCATCTTCAGGTCATGAGCAACCAGTGCGGAGATGGCATCGACAACGAGTATCGTACCGTCATATTTTTTTACGATGGAGGCCAGGGCCTGGATATCATGATATACGCCGGTGGATGTCTCTGAGGCCTGAACAAAGACGCCCTTGATCGAAGGGTCCTTCTTCAGTGCATTTTCGACATCTTCAGGTTTTACCGCATAGCCCCAGTCGATCTTTATCTCTTCGACGCCAAGGTTGTAGGCCTTGCATATTTTTGTCCAGCGCTCACCGAAGTTGCCCCCGTTGATCACGAGAGCTTTGTCCCCAGGACTGAAGAAATTGTTGACTGCTCCGACCATGCCGCCGGTACCGGTCGAACAGAGGATAAGAACATCGTTCTTGGTCTGGCAAAGCCACTGGAGGCCTTTCTTCGCTGAATCCATGACCGGCAGAAAATCCGGTGACCGGTGGTGAATAATCGGCATGGCCATTGCCAGCAGGGCCTCCGGCGGAACCGGGGTAGGGCCAGGTGCGAGCAGATAACGTTTTAACATCCGAACCTCCTTACCAATAAAAAAATGGATTTTTCTGGGAATTGGTCAGGGTTGAGAGAAGACTCTTCTTGTTCTGACCCGTGAACCCGATGCTCAATAAGCCTTGAAAATTAGCATTAGAGCAGGCTTTTTGTCAAGAAAAGATGCTTTACAACTTCAGAGATACGTGATTATAATTAATCCAGCATGAGAAACAGGTTTGTTGTTATTACTGCTGTCCTTCTGGCCGGTTTTTTTCTGGGCGGAGTTTCATACTATCTGCTGGGCGAATTAACCGGCCGGCAGAAGGGATATCCGCCTATAGTCGTCCCGAATGTCCCGAAGCAGATTGTGGACACCAGCAAGGCCTTTTCCGAGATAGCCGGCGCCATATCTCCTGCGGTCGTAAATATTTCCTCCACTAAAATTGTCAAAAGAGATGCCAACCCGCTTTTTGATGATCAGTTTTTTGACCTGTTTAACCCTTTTCGTGAATTCAGGACGCCGAAGAAATGGAAGGAGCAGAGTCTCGGCTCCGGGGTGATTGTGTCTGCCGACGGCTTCATCATTACCAATAACCATGTAATAGAGCAGGCTCAGGAGATCCGGATTACGCTTTTTGATAAGCGCTCATTCAAGGCACGCATTATCGGCGCGGACCCCAAGACTGACATTGCTGTTATAAAGGTCGATGCAAAGGAACTGCCGACAGTCCAGTGGGGTGATTCTGACAAGCTGCAGGTAGGGGAGTTTGTCCTTGCCATCGGAAATCCCTTCGGCCTGAGCCATACCGTGACCATGGGCATTATCAGCGCAGTCGGCCGGGCTAATGTCGGCATTGCGGACTACGAAGATTTTATTCAGACCGATGCCGCGATCAACCCGGGGAACTCGGGGGGACCGCTGGTTAATATCAGAGGTGAACTGATCGGCATCAATACCGCGATTTTTTCCCGCTCGGGCGGATATCAGGGAATCGGCTTTGCTGTCCCGAGCAACATGGTCAGACTTGTCATGGGACAGCTTGAGCAGAAGGGCAAGGTTACGCGCGGCTGGCTGGGAGTGACGATACAGGAGCTTACCCCGGAACTTTCGCAGAAATTCGGGCTCAAACAGTCCAAGGGTGCGCTGATTGGTGATATTGCCAAGGGAAGCCCGGCAGAGAAGTCCGGGCTCATCCGGGGTGATATTATTACCGAATATGACGGCAAGAAGGTGAAGGATGTCGGCAATCTCCGGAATATGGTTGCGCAGAGCAAAATCGGCACCGAGGTTCCGGTTACGATACTGAGGGGAGACAAGGAATACTCAGTTAAGATTCTCATTGCCGAGCTACCGCGGGACCTGGCTGAGTCCAGCCGCGGGAATTCCCCGGATGAGCAGACCTTCGAAGGGCTGGTAGGGCTTAATGTCATGGACCTGACGAAAGAAGTTGCCAGGCAGCTTGGTCTTAACAAGGAAGAGAAAGGCGTTGTGGTCATCAGGGTCGAGCCCGGAAGTGCTTCTGAAGAGGCTGGCATTCGCAAGGGAGACGTAATTCAGGAGGTTAACAGAAAAAAGGTTGAGCGGCTTGATGACTACAATAAGATTATCTCAGGCATGCAGCCGGGCGATACCCTGCTCCTTTTTGTCAACAGGGCAGGAAAGAAGTTCTATGTCACGCTCAGGACCTCCTGACCGCTCATGACGCAGAAGGTTGTTGCAATTGTGCCAGGTGCTGGTATCGGGAAGCGGTTCGGTCCCGGAACGAACAAGCCGTTTGCAGTCCTCGCCGGGAAACCCCTTCTGGCCTGGGTGCTTGAGACCTTAGAGTCGCTTGGGGAGATCAGTGAAATTATTCCGGTAATCCGGGACGAGAATATGGGGTGGACCACAGAACTGATAGATGAGCATCATATTACCAAAGTCCGGCGTATTGCCCCGGGGGGCAAAGAGCGGCAGGATTCGGTATATAACGGCCTGCAGCTTGTCGGAGATGAGGAGAGTGTCGTCCTTGTCCATGACGGCGCCCGGCCGCTGCTAGAACCTGACCATATCAAAAAGGCGCTTGAGGCGCTTGAGGGCTGCGACGGGGTAGTTGTCGGTGTCCCGGTCAAGGACACGGTCAAGGAGGCGTCAGATGGTGTCATTACAAGGACCTGTGACAGGAGTCTGCTCTGGGCAATCCAGACCCCGCAGGTATTCAGGTACAGGGTTCTGCATGATGCTTACGAAAAAGCGAAGGCCGAAGCGTTTTATGCCACGGATGATTCGGCCCTGGTAGAGCGTTACGGGGGGACTGTCCGGATCGTGCAGGGCTCATATATGAATATCAAGGTTACCACCCCTGAAGACCTGCCGTTGGCCGAGCTTTTTATCCGGATGAGGGGACAGTCAGGATGAGAACAGGCTTCGGATACGACTCCCACCGGCTTGTTTCGGGGCGGAAGCTGGTCATCGGTGGGGTTGATATTCCCTTTGAAAAAGGGCTTTCCGGCCACTCGGATGCTGATGTGCTCTGCCATGCGATCATTGATGCGATCCTTGGTGCCCTCGGGGCAGGGGATATAGGGCGTCATTTTCCTGATAGCGATCCGGCCTGGAAGGATGCGGTCAGCATCGATCTGCTGAAGCAGACGGTTGCACTCGCCGACAGGAGCGGGTACACTGTTTCGTGGATAGACACAACGGTCATTGCCGAGAGACCGAAGCTTGCCGGATATATCGATCTGATGCGGTCAGCTCTGGCACACTCAGGAGTGGCCGCGGAGCTGATCAGTATAAAGGCCAAGACGAATGAGGGCATGGGCTTCATCGGAAAAGGTGAGGGCATAGCCGCATATGCGGTCTGCCTTCTGACAGTCAATAAATAAAACAGCGACAGGCCGCAGGAGGATACCATCGAAAATTCCGGATTAAAGGCAGGGGGAGAAACCGATCCTTTCAACTGCAAGGACATCGAGGCATTAAAGGCATCATTTGCCAACCACCTTAAATACTCGCTGGCAAAAGATGAGTATTCCGCGACAGAACTTGATTGCTTCATGGGGGTGGCCCTTACGATCAGGGACCGCCTGATCAATAAATGGATAGAGACCCAGCAGGCCTACTATAAAAAGGACGTCAAAAGGGTATATTATCTGTCACTGGAATTTCTTATCGGCAGAACGTTAGGAAATTCGTTGATTAATCTGGACCTTCTCGACAGTACACACCGGGCGCTCCGGGAACTCGGCCATGAAATGGAAGCATTGCGCGATCTTGAGTTCGACGCAGGCCTTGGCAACGGAGGTCTTGGCAGGCTGGCTGCGTGTTTTATGGACTCTCTGGCAACGCTGGAGATTCCTGCATACGGCTATGGGATCCGGTATGAGTATGGTATTTTCTTCCAGAGGATCATCGATGGCTATCAGGTCGAGACTGCCGACAACTGGCTCCGTTACGGTAATATCTGGGAGATTGAACGGCCGGAATTTCTGTATATAGTCAAATTCTACGGCAGGGTTGAACAGCATCCTGACGGCGACAGAAATCTCCGGTATAGCTGGGTGGAGACCAGGGACATAGCTGCAGTCGCCTATGATACTCCCATTCCCGGATATGAAAACAATACCGTGAATACGATGAGGCTCTGGTCCGCAAAGTCCACTCGTGAATTTGACCTGGAATATTTTAACCATGGTGACTATGAGCGGGCTGTTTCGGACAAGGCGCATACCGAGACGATTTCCAAGGTGCTGTATCCGAATGACAATGTGTTTGAAGGTAAAGAGCTGCGGCTGAAGCAGGAATATTTCTTTGTCTCCGCCACGATACAGGACATCATCCGGCGTTACAAGAAGACACATAACCCCTCCGAGCAGTTCAAGGACTTTCCTGATAAGGTAGCGATTCATTTGAATGATACCCACCCGGCTATCGGCATATCCGAACTCATGCGGATCCTTGTCGATCTGGAGGGCCTCGATTGGGACCGTGCCTGGGATATTACGGGCAGGACCTTCGGGTACACAAACCATACCGTCCTTCCTGAGGCGCTTGAGAAATGGCCAGTCTCCCTGTTTGAGCGGGTACTGCCCCGGCATATACAGATCATCTATGAAATAAACCGCCGCTTCCTTGACGATGTGAATGTCCGTTATCCGAACGATCTCGACCGGTTGAGCAGAATGTCGATTATCGAGGAAGGGGACGAAAAACGGGTAAAGATGGCCCATCTCTCCATTATTGGAAGCCATTCGGTGAACGGCGTTTCTGCCCTGCACTCGGAAATCCTGAGAAAGGGCCTTTTCAGGGATTTTCATGAGATGTGGCCGGAGAAATTCAACAATAAGACCAATGGCATAACGCAGAGGAGATGGCTGAAGCTCTGCAATCCCGCCCTGGCATCTTTGATCACGGAAAAGATCGGGGGCGGCTGGGCAACTGACTTGTATGAATTGAAAAAGCTTGAACCTTTTTCAAGAGATGCGGATTTCCTTAAGCAGTGGCAGGAGGTGAAGTCCCAGAACAAGAAGCGGCTGGCAGCGTATATCTCCGACAAGATCCATGTTGATGTAAACCCTGAATCCCTCTTCGACTGTCATGCGAAGCGCATGCATGAGTACAAGAGACAGTTGCTGAATATTCTGCATGTTGTCAGCCTCTATAACCGGATCAAAGCCGGGCCTTCCGATGCTATTGTTCCCAGAACGATTCTCTTTGCAGGCAAGGCTGCCCCCGGGTACTACGTTGCCAAGCTTATTATCAAGCTGATCAACTCCATTGCCGAGGTCATTAACAGCGACCGGTATATTGACGATCTTCTGAAGGTTGTCTTCATCAGCAATTACTCGGTATCAATGGCAGAAATGATTATGCCGGCGGCTGAGCTGTCTGAGCAGATCTCGACCGCCGGGACCGAGGCCTCTGGAACCGGCAACATGAAATTTGCACTGAACGGTGCACTGACCATCGGGACGCTGGACGGGGCAAATGTCGAAATCATGCAGGAGGTTGGCGAGGAAAATATATTTATATTCGGCAACACTGCGGAAGAGATAGAAGCGCTTCAGAAAAAGGGATATGACCCCCGGTATTATTATGAAAACAACCCGGAGTTGAAGCTGGCCATCGATATGATCGCGAACGGGTTTTTCTCCCGCACCAACCCGCATATATTCAGGCCCATTATTGATGGGATTCTGAACCATGACCCATATATGGTCCTGGCTGACTTTGCAACCTATGTCGCCTGTCAGGAAAAAGTCAGTCAGACCTACAGGAATCCTGATGCCTGGGCCGTAAAATCAATCATGAATGTGGCTAATATGGGGTTTTTCTCGACAGACCGTACCATTCAGGAATATGCCGACGAGATATGGGGCGTAAAGCGTCTGCCGATCAGGTTTTCCGGCTGTAAGTAGTCCCGGCCAGTTTCAGGACTTTCTTGAATTCGTCCTGTGTCACCGGCATGACCGAGAGCCGCTGGCCCTTCTGGAGCACCTTCATCTGCTGCAGTGCAGGGATATCCTTCAGTTGCGTCAGACTTATGATATTCTCAAACTGCTTTTTCCAGCGCACGTCTACCATGAACCAGCGCGGGTTCTGAGGGGTTGATTTCGGGTCATAGTAGCGGGAGGATTTGTCCCATGACGTATGATCAGGGTATGATGTGCGGACGATTTCGGCAATGCCGACAATGCCGGGTAACTCGCAGTTTGAATGGTAGAAGAGAGCCAGATCGCCCTTCTTCATCTCACGCATATAGTTGCGGGCCTGATAATTCCTGACGCCCTCCCAGTGGTCGGTTGCCTCCGGCTTTGCCTTCAGGTCATCAAACGAAAAGACGGTGGGTTCGGTCTTCATCAACCAGTAATTTTTTTGCATGAGAACCTCCCGGATACTGCCTATGGTTTCTTTTCTTCTATGTCCTTGATCGCCTCGTCAGCCAAGAGCCTGACATTCGGATCTGCGTCCAGCGTAGCTGTTTTTTTCAGATGCGGCAGAGCAGAGCTGTCTCCGATAATGCCCAGCAGGTTTGCTGCATCGCCGCGGACAAAGGATTCAGTATGGTCAAGTGTCCGGATCAGCCCAGGAACTGCTCCGGGGATGTGTTCTGCATCAAGGCCGGCCAGTTCTTCGATGAGTGCCGTTACCCCTATCCTGACCCGCACCCGTTCGTCCTGTATGAGCGCGCTGATCAGGGGGTAGAGGCTGTTGTCGTGCCTGAACATGTCAATGATATTTTCGAGAAATCCGTTCTCCATATGATCAGCGATCATCTGCCTCAGGTTGACATTGCTTGTGCCGTATTCCTGCATCGGGATACTATAGCACAATGCCGGCAGCAGCTTTTATTGTATAATATCCGTAATTCTATGGGGTTTTTCAGCGATATACAGAGGGATTACAAGGCGGTCTTCGAGCGGGACCCTGCGGCGAGAAGCGCCCTGGAGGTTGTGCTTGCCTACCCGGGGTTTCACGCGCTCGTGTTCCATCGCCTGAATCACCGGCTCTGGAATGCCGGAGTCCCGGTGCTCCCAAGATTTTTGTCACATGTCGCCCGCTTTTTGACCGGAATCGAGATACATCCGGCAGCGCAGATAGCCGCCGGGTTGGTTATTGATCATGGGATGGGGGTGGTCATCGGCGAGACGGCCGTGGTGGGAGAGGACTGTCTTTTGTATCAGGGTGTTACCCTTGGAGGGACAGGCAAGGAAAAAGGCAAGCGGCATCCCACGCTCGGAAAGAATGTTGTTGTCGGCACAGGGGCAAAGATACTCGGCAATATTACACTCGGTAACAATGTCGTTGTAGGTGCCAATTCAGTAATTCTGAAATCGATTCCTGATAACTCGATCTGTGTCGGGGTACCCGGGAGGATAACCAAGAGGAAGACCGTGAGGATGACGACCGAGGAGGGGATGGTGGAAGTGACTGACTATTTCCCCGACCCGGTTGTTGAGCGGTTGGCGGAACTGGAGATGAAATTTGAGGAGCTTGCCCGGAGGCTCGATAGTGATGGTGCAACAAAAGAAAGAGGAGGAAGCATGAGGATTTACAACACGCTCACTGCCAAGAAAGAGGAGTTTGTGCCGGTAAGGCCCGGGGAGGTAAGCATGTACTCCTGCGGCATTACTGCCTATGACTTTTGCCATATTGGCCACGCGCGGAGCGCCATTGTTTTTGACGTGATGAGGAGATACATCCGGTATAAAGGCTATACCATAACCTATATCAGGAACTTTACCGATATCGACGACAAGATCATCAACCGGGGTCATCAGGAGGGTCTTGCCTGGGACGCTGTGGCAAAAAAATATATAGATGAATATTACCGTGATATGGATATGCTGGGAGTCGGCAGAGCTGATGTGGAGCCGAGGGCTACTGACTATATCGGTGAGATGATAGAAATCGTGCAGGGCCTGATCGACAAAGGCCATGCGTATGTGTCAGACGGGAGCGTCTATTTTGAAGTCGGTTCGTTCAGGGGATACGGAAAGCTCTCCAAGCGTGACCTTGAGGACATGATGGCCGGCGCCCGCATTGAGGTGAACGAGCGGAAGAAAAACCCCATGGACTTTGCCCTGTGGAAGGCCTCGAAGGAAGGTGAGCCGGCCTGGGAGAGCCCTTGGGGGCCGGGAAGGCCGGGCTGGCATATCGAGTGTTCGGCCATGTCGCTGAAACACCTTGGGGAGACCTTTGATATCCATGGCGGCGGGGCAGACCTGATTTTTCCGCATCACGAGAATGAGATAGCGCAGTCTGAGGCTTTTACAGGAAAGCCGTTCGTAAAATACTGGGTGCATAACGGCTTTATAACGGTTGACAAGGAAAAGATGTCGAAGTCGCTCGGCAACTTCTTTACGATCAGAGAGATTCTGCATAAATTTGATGCAGAGGCAGTGCGCTTTTTCCTTCTTTCTACCCATTACCGGAGTCCGATAGAATTTTCAGACGAGCAACTGAAAGAGGCAGAGGTTTCTATAGACCGCTATTATACGACGGTTTTGCGGGCCAGAGACTTTCTTGCGCTGGACCAATCTGTCGAGAAAAAATCTGTTGATGAACAAGCTCTTTCGGATATCCTTGACAGCTTTATCGTGAGATTTAGGGAGGCGATGGACGATGATTTCAATACTGCCCTGGCGATAGGGGGGATCTTTGAACTGATCCGCATACTGAACAAATATCTCGATGGCAAGCCCCTGGGGGTCCGCTCGGCTGAACTGGTCACCCGGGCGGAAGCACTCCTGAGGGAGGCCGGAGATGTCCTGAACATATTCGCACGAACGCCCGAGGAGTGGTATAAGGCGCTCATGGCGGTCAAGAAGATTTCCCTGACTGAACCCGATATTCTGTCCAGGATTGAAGCGCGGAGGCAGGCCAGGGAAAATAAGGAATGGGCTGCAGCCGACGGCATCAGGAAGGACCTGGACGCACTGGGTATTGTTCTGGAGGACAAAAAAGACAGTACGACCTGGAAGGTAAAGGTTTGAGACGGCGGATTGTTGCCTTGGCAAGTTCCCTGCCAGGCTATTGTGCTTTCTTGCAGCCTTGGAGTATACTGACACAAATCAGGGCCATCCAGGAGGACACCGGTGCTGGGATATTCGAACGCGCAGAGGAGTGAGGATCGCTTCCCCTTTCTTAAGACCATTGCCTATGCCTGTGAGCAGGACGTGGCAGGAGATCTTTTCAAGGGAGTAACCATTAATATCAGCAAGTCAGGCATGTGCCTGTATCTCTATGAATGTCCCTGTATTGATCCCGGTCGTCATATACTCATAAAAAGTGAGCTCCCGGTTAGTGCGCAGCGTGGAGCTATCCGCTGGATCAACAAGGTCGAGGATGGATTTTACAAGGCCGGCCTGATGTTTGTGTAGGGTCGTTTTTTTCTGTGCTTCCACGCGGACGGCATCTGCCGGTATTAGTAACCTCTTCTTTTTTCTGAAAACTACTATCAAGGGAGAATAGATATGTCTGATCTCAAGAAAATGTATAAAACCATTATGGACGATCATTTCCCTGATGAAATGACGATCACGTTTGGTGGCCAGAAACTGACATATAGAAAGCGGGCATGGAAGATCCCTGATGAAAAGACCGGGGAGCTGATCGAAAAAGGGCTGCGCTATGGAGAAAACCCTGATCAGGAGGCGGCCTTGTTCGAACTGGTCAACGGCAATCTTGTGCTCGGTGACTGTCGCTTTGTCGAACCGGGGAATGGCCTGGTAAGCAGCATCTCTGAGGAAGAGATGATCCAGGCCGGAAAGCATCCGGGCAAGACGAATCTGACCGACCTCGATAATGCGCTCAATATTCTGAAATACCTTTCCGCCCGTCCTGCAGCCGTAATTTTGAAACATAACAACCCCTGTGGTGCTGCGCATGGGGAATCGGTTGCCGAGGCCTATGACCGGGCAAATATGGCCGACCGCATTGCGGCCTTTGGGGGCTGCCTGGTTGTGAACCGGCCGTTGGATAAGACAACGGCAGATATGGTGAGCGCCAACTACCTCGAGGTTGTCGCTGCCCCGGACTTTGAAGCAGGTGCGGTCGAGATCCTTGCAAAGCGGAAGAACCTGAGAATTGTCAGGATCAGCAGGATAGAGACTCTTGAGGGTTTCCGCTCAAAACGGTTTGTTGATTTCAAATGCCTTATCGACGGGGGCATTATTGTTCAGCAGTCCCCTGTCAGCCGGATCAGGACAAAAGAGGATTTTCTTCCGGCAAAGGCTGTTTATAAAGGCAAAGAGTACGCCATCGAGCGCCAGCCGGATGCACAGGATTATAATGACATGCTCTTCGGCTGGAATGTGGAGCAGGGGATCACCTCAAACTCTGTCATCTATGTAAAGGACGGGGTTACTGTCGGCATAGGAACCGGCGAACAGGACCGGGTCGGGGTAGCCGAGATAGCAGTCTTCAAGGCATACACAAAATATGCCGATGCGCGCTGCTTTAATAAATACGGGGTGCCGTATAAGACGTTTGAGCTTGAGGCCTCCCAGGGCAAGCGGGATATAGCGGCTCTTAGAGAAATCGATGAGCAGACGCAGCGGGACAACGGAGGCCTGATCGGTTCGACCATGGTGTCAGACGCTTTTTTCCCCTTCAGGGACGGAATTGATGTCGGTATCAGGCAGGGTATAAGGGCAGTGGTCCAACCCGGGGGCTCAGAGCGGGACTTTGAAGTAATCGAGGCCTGCAACCAGGCCAGTCCTAAGATTGCCATGGTTTTTACCGGTCAGCGCGCTTTTAAGCACTGAGAACTGATCATAATTATTTTTTACTGCGAAAAACGGTTGCAAAAATATTTTTTTGCATGTTATACTCATAACTTCCTTAACAGAAGACCTGTAATAATGTCTTCGCAGCCAAGAGCTTGACAAATATATGCTCCTCTGGTAGAATTTCTTTTCCCTAGAGCAGTATACATTAATTGATTACTAATTTTTATGGAGGAAACGTGCCCACGATAGCGCAGTTAGTAAGACATGGCCGGAAAGGTCTGATAACGAAGACGAAGAGCCCTGCCCTGAAAGCCTGCCCCCAGAAAAGAGGGGTTTGCGTAAGGGTTTATACTACTACGCCGAAAAAGCCAAACTCGGCATTAAGGAAAGTTGCAAGGGTCAGGCTGACGAACGCCATGGAAGTTACCGCATATATTCCGGGCGTTGGGCACAATCTGCAGGAGCATTCGATTGTAATGATCAGAGGCGGAAGGATAAAGGATCTTCCTGGTGTCAGGTACCATATTATCAGGGGTGCGCTTGATTCGACGGGTGTGAACGACCGTAGACGCGGACGTTCGAAATACGGAACAAAGAAGCCTAAGTAAACGGAGTATATAAAATGCCAAGAAGAAGAGTTGCTGAAAAAAGAGAAGTACTGCCGGATCCGAAATATAATAGCAAGGTTGTGAGCAAGTTCATGAGTGCTATTATGCAGGACGGGAAGAAGTCGACTGCTGAGGGCATCTGCTATGGTGCGTTTGAGGTTATACGGGAAAAAACCGGTAATGACCCGCTGAAGGTCTTCAAGACCGCGCTTGAGAATGTGAAGCCCATCGTTGAGGTCAAGGCGAGAAGAGTCGGCGGAGCCACATATCAGGTGCCGGTTGAGATTAGGCCCCAGCGCAGAATGGCACTTGCATCCCGGTGGCTTATCTCCTATTCCAGGGCGCGCAATGAAAAGACGATGCGCGAGAGACTTGCCGGAGAACTGCTTGATGCGTTCAACAATACCGGTTCATCAATTAAGAAGAAAGAAGATACCCATAAGATGGCAGATGCTAATAAGGCCTTTGCTCATTATAGATGGTAGCGGGGATAGAGGAGAGATATTTTGTCAGCAATTTCATTAGAAAACACACGCAATATCGGGATCATGGCCCACATCGATGCCGGGAAGACCACTACCACCGAGAGAATTCTCTATTATACGGGTGTAACCTATAAGATAGGAGAGGTTCATGAAGGCACTGCGGTCATGGACTGGATGGTACAGGAACAGGAAAGAGGTATAACGATCACCTCTGCGGCAACCACCTGCTCCTGGAGAGATACCCGTATCAATATAATCGACACCCCTGGCCACGTTGATTTCACGATCGAGGTCGAGCGCTCCCTGCGAGTGCTTGATGGTGCAGTTGCGGCTTTTGATTCTGTTGCCGGTGTTGAACCACAGTCAGAGACTGTCTGGAGACAGGCAGATAAATATAAAGTACCCCGCATAGCATTCATGAATAAGATGGACCGGATGGGTGCTGATTTTTTCATGGGTGTAACAACAATGATCGACAGGCTTGGGGCAAACCCGGTTGCGGTCCAGATACCGATTGGGGCTGAAGAGAACTTTCGCGGCCCTATTGATCTTGTTACGATGAAGGCATTGTTTTATGATGACGAAACCCTCGGAGCCAAGTTTGTCGAGGGCGAAATACCCGAAGAGTATATGGCTCAGGCAAAGGAATACAGGGAGAAAATGCTTGAGCAGCTCTCAGATGTCGACGAGAAGCTTATGGAGAAGTTCCTTGGTGGTGAAGAAATTTCTGCTGAAGAGATACGGGCTGCACTGAGGAAGGGAACGATCTCAATGAAGATCAACCCGGTACTCTGTGGATCTGCCTTCAAGAATAAAGGGGTCCAGCAGCTGTTGGATGCCATTGTTGACTATCTGCCGTCGCCGCTTGATGTCCCGCCGATCATCGGCAAAGATCCGGACAAAAAGGACGCCGAGATAGAAAGAAAGCCTGACGCCAAAGATCCTTTTTCCGCCCTTGCGTTCAAGGTGATGACCGATCCTTTTGTCGGCCAGTTGACATTTATCAGGGTCTATTCCGGGGTCATGAGTGCCGGTTCCTATATCTACAACTCTACCAAAGGCACGAAAGAACGTGTCGGCCGGCTCCTCCAGATGCATGCTAACAAGAGGGAAGACATAAAGGAAGTCACCGCAGGTGATATTGCCGCTGCTGTCGGCCTGAAAAGTACACTTACCGGGGACACCCTTTGTGACGAGAAGAGTCCTATAATTCTTGAGGCTATGGAGTTTCCTGATCCCGTTATCTCTGTCGCGATAGAGCCGAAGACAAAGGTTGACCAGGAGAAGCTGGGCCAGTCTCTCGGAAAGCTTATGCAGGAAGACCCCTCCTTCAGGGTAACAACCAACGAGGAGACCGGACAGACGTTGATTGCCGGTATGGGTGAGCTGCATCTTGAGATAATCGTTGACCGCCTGCTCAGGGAGTTCAAGGTCGGTGCAAACGTTGGCAAGCCCCAGGTAGCCTACAGAGAGACGATCAAGACAACTGCAAAGGCTGAGGGAAAGTTTGTCCGTCAGAGTGGAGGCCGGGGGCAGTATGGTCACGTATATATTGAACTTGGCCCTTCTGAGCCGGGTCAGGGATATGTATTTGAAACAAAGGTTGTCGGCGGCACGGTTCCGAGGGAATATTGGTCTGCAGTCGATAAGGGTATTAAAGAAGCCACTGAAAATGGTATACTTGCTGGCTATCCCGTTGTGGACGTAAAAGCAGTTTTGTACGATGGCTCATACCATGAAGTTGATTCGTCAGAGATGGCGTTTAAAATAGCAGGTTCCATGGCTTTCAAGGAAGCAGCGCGGAAGGCCAAGCCGGTCATCATGGAGCCGATCATGAATGTCGAGGTGGTAACCCCTGAGGATTATATGGGTGATGTTATCGGCGACCTTAACTCCAGAAGAGGAAGAATTCAGAACATGGAGAAGCGGGGCAAGGCCCAGGTGATCAAGTCGCAAGTTCCGCTTTCGGAGATGTTCGGGTATGCGACAGACCTGAGGTCGAAGACCCAGGGACGGGCAACGTATACCATGCAGTTTGCACTTTATGAGGAGGTCCCCAAGGGGATCGCTGACGGCATTATCGCCAAGGTTAAGGGCGAATAATTGAGCGTTATTAGTTTTATTGACATTATAAGTTGAAACTGATAAGGAAGGTG
>PNOC01000004.1 GCA_013824615.1 Thermodesulfovibrio sp. | reverse complement strand
GAATCCAGTGTTTTCATGGTTTCTGGATTGCCCGATCAAGTCGGGCAATGACAAGGAATCTGCCTTTACTAACGGTCTTATTAGTAATTGAGCTTATGTTTGTGTCTAAGTCTGTAGAGGGAATATCCTCCAGCAAGTATCATAAAAAAGATCATGCCCCATTCGGTCAATGTAGGAACTGACACAGATAAGGATATCCGCCCAATCTTGTTCGCCTTGCCTTCAGTAAACCAGAGGGTTCCATCAGGGCCTGCAGTGATACTTTCGAGTCCACTGTCA
Source organism: Thermodesulfovibrio sp. (assembly GCA_013824615.1). Classification (GTDB taxonomy): domain Bacteria; phylum Nitrospirota; class Thermodesulfovibrionia; order Thermodesulfovibrionales; family UBA6898; genus PALSA-1316. Next base: position 95,751 of record PNOC01000004.1, on the reverse strand, counting down.
ACTGTTGGCACATCGAATTCAGTGATAACACCGCTTGGTGTGATCCGTCCAATTTTATTTGTCCAGTTCTCTACAAACCAGATATTGCCGTCAGGCCCAGTTGCGATGGAGAGAGGGCCGCTATTGGGGCTGGGAGTTATAAACTCGGTTATAATTCCGTCAGGGGTAATCCGACCGATTTTGCCTGCCTCGCTTTCGGTAAACCAAAGGTTTCCGTCAGGGCCTGTTGCGATACCCCATGGTACGCAGTATGGTGTAGATATTTTGAAGCTTGTTACTACGCCTGAGGGTGTTATCTGGCCAATACTATTTAAGACTCGATCGGTAAACCACATATTTCCATCAGGTCCTACCGTAATACTGACAGGCCCGGCAAGCTGCCCCCCCGAAGTAGGGAGGTCAAATTCTGTCACAACTCCGGCAGGCGTGATTTGTCCTATTTTGTGTTGCATAGGCTGGGTAAACCATAAATTGCCATCCGGGCCAGAGGTTATGCCGTTTCCATAAGCCCATGCGATGCTGTTAGCGGTAACAACAAACTCTGTGAATGTTCCCGATGGGGACATGCGTCCAATTCTTGCACCGAATAGCGTAACCCATAGATTTTTGTCGGAGCCGGATGCGATAGCGTTGGGCTGATTAAAGCCCTCCGGCAAAGGCAACTCGGAGATAATGCCCTCCGGCGTAATGCGTCCAATCTTGTTGTTATTACTTTCGGCGAACCATATATTTCTATCAGGACCAGTTGTAATCCCCAGTGGCCAGCTGTTGATTGTGGTCAGAGGGAATTCTTGTATGGTAATTGCCGACCCTGGAGCAGCTGTAAACAACAGAATAACCAGAGCAAAAGTCGAGAGTAAAAGGCTGGAAGTCCACTTGTGTGTAGTCCGATAAAAGGAATATTTTTTATTCATGATTCCCTCCCGTTCCGCGTCCCATTATAACGATGTTCCTCTTGATTGTAGAAACCGAATTGAAGTAACCCCGCATAAAAAGACGAACAGTAACATGCTCCATGTCGATAACGTTGGCACCCCGACTGCTCTGTCGATGGGATCGGATTGAATAATTGTGCCATTGGCGCCCACAGAGACAAACGTTTGATGTCCGAATACTATGCTTGAAAGGCTTTCGGTGGTCACAGATTGATTGACCGTCCATGTGGTTCCATTGGGCGAAGCGAATACTTTTCCCGAGGAACCAACAGCAAGGAAGTTTCCATTGCCATAGCAGGCTCCGTTGATTCTATCGGGATTACCGTTAATATATGTTTCCCCCCAGTTTGTCCTATCGCTTGATGTCAAAATTATTTCAGCCGAAGGAGACGGCGGAAGTCCTATGGCAAAAAGACCGCCTACAATGATAAGAGTCCCGTTGCCTGATGCTATACCAAAGAAAGAGTTATTGGTATACCCTGTTATGCTCTGAGGACTCCAATCGATCCCATTCGGTGATGTGTAGAAATTCGGACCGTATCCCAGAACGACATACATGCTGTCCCCATAGGTAACTTTTTGTAATTGGCTGCCCGAATATCTCTCAGCCCACGTCACTCCGTTTGGCGAGGTCAGAATTGTACCGACCAACCCTTCCACATTGCCCACCGCCACAAAGAGACCGTTGCCAAACACTATATCCATGAGTGTTGCGCTAGTTCCTGACGACCCAGCTGTCCAGGTTATCCCGTCGGGTGATGTAATGAGCATGCCCTCACTTCCTACCGCTACAAACAAATCACTGCCATAGGCTACGCCATTGAGTGTCGTTATTGTCCCCGACGTTTGCGGTGTCCAATTCGTTCCGTCGGGGGAACTTAGGATTGTTCCCTGGCTGCCCACGGCGACGAACATGCCGTTACCGTAGGCAACTGCGTTGAGGGTATACCCACCGGGCACGCTGTTTCTGACATGCCAGTTGTCGAGGGGGGCTGAGGATGCCGGGAAGGGATGAAGGAGTACCAAAAGGAACAGAAAAAATGCGCTCAAGTAAATAGTAATTCGAGTATTCATGATTAAACCCCTCCCCGGAAGGAAATGAAAATTTGGATTACCCCTCTTCCCCGTCTTCGGTCGAACCAAGAGGATGATATCAGACATAACAGGAGGCAGTCAAGGACGTACACAAATCAAATGTTATTTTTCGTATGAGCTTAGGAGCGGTAACTTTACCGGGTTATTGGATAATGATCTTCTCAATTTCCAGGGTGCCTTTCCTGATCTCTATAGAGCCGGCCACAAGCGTGGCACCGGTTTGGGTCGAGAAGGTTGTGTTGTATCCGCCACTGAGCTTTACAACAAAGGGATTATAATTCTGCGGATTATCGAAAAGCAGATTTTGGCCCTGTAAGCCATCCGGTGACTGTATGGTTTGAGCATTCCCGGCGGCATTATAGGCTTCCTGAATGCCGGCGTATCCCTGGAGCGTATCGGAGATTCGTACGGGCAATGCGTCTGCAGTCACCCACTGTGCATAGAGTGTAACACCCGATAAGCCCATCTCTATCACATCTCCCCCGTAGTAGTATGTCCCGCTGCCGCCGGCAGCCGTGTTCCAGCCATTAAAGCCTTCACCGGTTTTGTAAAGTGCCCCTGTGTTGCCCTGTACCTGTATGGTGGCCCACTCCGGGTAGGCAGCATTGTCAACAGGCGGGCTTCCGCCGGTGTTGCCATTGCCCTCATAGGTCACGATATGCGTATTACAGTTAAGGTACCAGGGATTCGTCCCGGTTGCCGCATTCCAGGACGCATTGGCCGCCGCGTTGAGATAGTTCGGACAGAGGGCTGAAGAACCTGCACCCAGGTTGTTGGGGACTGGGACAGCGGGGACATCACCCGAGAGTTTATTATACGCGACCATAATCCCCTGCAGGCTGCTCAGGCCGGACAGAGAAGGAATATTCCCGGTCAACTGGTTGTTGCCGGCTTCAAAACCCTGCAGATTCGTAAGTCCGCTCAGCGATGGAATACTGCCTGTCAGCTGATTATAAGAAACCGCGACCGACACCAGATTTGTAAGGCCGCTTAGAGAGGGTATTGACCCGGTCAGCTGGTTATAGGAGGCATTAAAATACCGTAGATTCGTCAGGCTGGTCAGAGAGGGAATCGCTTCGGTCAGCTGATTGCCGTATACGTGAAACTCCTGCAGATTCGTCAGTCCGCTCAGAGAAGGAATGGCTCCGTTTAGGTTATTTATGTATGCTGAGAAAGACTGCATACTGGTCAGACCGGTCAGAGGTGGAATTGCTCCGGACAGACTATTCAGGCTGACGTCGAAGGTCTTCAGGCCGGTCAGGCCGGTCAAAGACGGAATCGGTCCGGTCAACTGGTTTTCGTTAACCGAAAAATTTCCCAGGCCGGTAAGGCCGTTTAGAGAGGGGATCACTCCGGTCAACTGGTTACTGTTAGCATAAAAATTAAAAAGGACAGGCAAGCCGCTTAGAGAGGGAAGGGAGCCGGTCAGTTGGTTATAGCCGACACCAAAAGATTCCAGGCTGGCCAGGCCGCTCAGAGAAGGGATTGATCCGCTCAGGCTGTTAGTGCTGACATAAAAAGTCATTAAACTGGTCAGGCCGGTCAAAGTCGGAATCGAGCCGGTCAACTGATTGTTGTATGCGCTGAAACTCTGCAGACTGGTCAGCCCGTCGAGGGGTGGGATTTCTCCGGTCAGACTATTCAGGCTGACATCAAAAGTCTTCAGGTTGGTCAGGCCGCTCAGAGACGGGATCGAGCCGGTCAACTGGTTACCCGATGCACTGAAGTCCTGCAGGTTGGCCAGCCCGCCGAGCGACGGGAGCGGTCCGCTCAGCAAGTTGTTGCTGACATCGAGAAACAACAAAAAAGAGAGATCGGAGAGAACCGGCAGGGTCCCGACAAGATTATTAGAACCCAGTGTAAGTATCTCAACATGGTTCTCATCAAGATCACAATATACGCCGTACCAGGTGCATTCGGTGCCGGCGATGCCGGTCCAGTTGTCCTGGGCAGTCCAACCCGCTCCCGTCGTGGAACTGTACAGGCTGAGAAGGGACGCACGTTCAGTTTCCGGTATGGCCCCCGAGGCCCCTGAAACCAGAAACACCAGCAAGACGAAGCTGCAGGCCAGGTCAAGTCCCATTCGAAAGAGCTTCACTATACCTGCAGTTGTTCGGGATGAATCGTTACCTGTGATCTTTAGCATATGCCCTCCATTCGGCACCTTTTCCGTGCACTGATGCTAGATATTATCTGCTTAACGCCGTTGTCTGTCAACAGGGAACGGTATCATGCGAGACTTCATGCAGGAGTGACGCAGGCAGAATTGGCCCGCAAGATCGGCACGAAATCCACGGCAATCTCCCGGCTTGAGTCGCCTAACTATGGCAAGGCTTTGCTCTCCATGCTCCGGAAGATTGCTGGGGCGCTTGACTGTGAATTACAGGTCCGTCTGGTGCCGAAGCATTGAGATTGGATATCCTTAGCAGGAAGACCGACTGTCAACACAATTCTCGACTAGTGCATTTAAACCAAGCTGTCAATGTTCTGGACAAGACTTTGACCGGCACAGAAATAATTAGCACAAAATTAGCATCATTAGGCGGTTAAGCAGCATGGTAAGCACTGGTAAGGACAAAAGAAAAGCTGAAAGAAAACCTTATTATTTCAAAGACTTCCTTCCAGCCTTTTATGGTAGGCCCGCCCGGTTTCGAACCGGGGACCTCTACCGTGTCAAGATAACCGTATTACCATAAAAAACAAAGCGTTACAGTAGGCATGACTATAGAATGACTACTCCGGTAGTTCGAAATTGATCTTGAATATATCATATTTTCCATGAGGAATCTTCAAGGATTTTGCCCGTGATTTTATCCTCTTGAGAGATGATGACATAGTGCTCCTTGCTATTTCGGCGTAGAACAATATGATGGTCGGTGAGACCGTGAAAGATAAACAGTGGAGGGTGCGTGATGACGCGGTTATTAAACATTTCAGGTTTGGCCTTCATTGGCGTTTAGCCGCTATTTTCTATATTGATGATTGAAAAAAGTTACACTCATCGCTTATCTTAATAGAGTAGTTAACGCATTTCCATCTGGAGGATTCGAGCGCGGTATGAAGGGGACGGCACGCGATTGAACGAATCGGTAAAAAACGGCGCCCGCATGACGATAATCGATCTTTTCAGCGGTGTCGGCGGTTTCAGCCTCGGCGCGACCCGTGCAGGGTTTTCGCTTCTAGGGGCCGTCGATAACGATACCCGAGCTCTCGAAAGTCACAGAATTAATTTCCCTAATAGCCTCCATTGGCAAACCGATCTTTCCCTAGTAAGAGGCGACCATCTTGCCGAGCATTTCGGTTTTAAAGAGACCGGAGTTTGCGGGATAATAGGAGGGCCGCCATGTCAAGGGTTCAGCGCTATAGGTCGTAACGACAGCGACGATCCGAGAAATCGACTTTTCGTTCATTTCTTTAGAATAGTCGCGGAATGTTTGCCGGATTTTTTCCTCGCGGAAAACGTCCCCGGTATTCTAACCGAGAAGGGCGCCGGAATCAGGGGCGAAGCCCTTTCTCATGTGGAAAACGACTATGTAGTTTTGCCCCATATGAAACTTTCCGCTAACGATTTCGGCGCTCCTACAACCCGCACGCGCGTTTTTTTCTTCGGCTATCGACGGGGAAAATTATCCGATCTAACTAAGTCCGATTTTTCGCCTCCGAGCGACGCGGCGAAGATCTCTGTCCGCGACGCGTTGAAGGGTCTGCCCAAAAAGATCGATCCGCACTGGCAGGAAGAAGCGGCCGGATGGCGACGAGTGGGAAAAATATGCAACGGCGACTTCGGATATCGCTTACACGGACATATTCCGGAGGGAGTCGGCGACCCGGAGGCAGTAAAAAGGCTTGCGGGCGAAAGAAGAGTGTCGGGGTGCCTCGGAACGGTACACTCGGCCGCGCTTAGCGACAGATATAGCGAGATAGCGCCCGGCAAAAGCGACCCGATATCCAAATCGAGGCGTCTCGTAGCGGCCGGTTTTTGCCCTACGTTGAGGGCGGGGACGGGAAGCGACCGAGGAAGTTATCAAGCCGTTAGACCGCTGCACCCCACGGAAAATAGAGTCATAACCCCCCGAGAAGCAGCAAGACTCCAGGGATTTCCAGATTGGTTTCGTTTCCATCCGACCAAGTGGCACAGCTTTCGTCAGATCGGTAATAGCGTAAGTCCTATATTGGCGGAATATATTTTAAGAGCAATTAGAACTGCCTTGATAGAAAGGAGTGCGAATGATTAGGAATACGAGCAAATACGAACCTGTCAATGCAACGCCAGTTAAATCCTTTTTTGTTTCAATGCTTACACGCGATATTTCGTTAGAAGATGCGATGCTCGATCTTTTGGATAATTGCGTAGACGGGATCCTACGCAAAATTAATAAGGCCGCCGGTGAAAAACCGTATAAAGGCTTTCGAGCGGAGATAGAATTCAAAAAGGATTCGTTCACGATACATGACAATTGCGGCGGTATACCTTGGAGTCTTCACGAATACGCTTTTAGAATGGGTCGGGCGAACAACAGGAGCGACAATGTTCCCGGATCTGTCGGCATATACGGAATAGGCATGAAACGCGCTATCTTCAAAATGGGTAAACATTGCCTTATTTCTACCCAGAGCGGTGCCGACAATTATGAGGTTGAAATCGATGAAAACTGGTTGACGGACGAAAATCAATGGCAAATACCAGTGAAACCGTGCAAGAAGACCATGAAGCAAGACGGGACAACCGTTTATATAAGTCACCTTCTCGACGGTGTTGCCGATCAATTTTCTGACAGAGATTCTTTCTCAAGTGCTTTTATCAAGAAAGTGGAGACCCATTACGCTTTCATCATTCATAAGGGATTTGAAGTAACAGTTAACGGATTCAAGGTGATTCCTAAACCTATCGAATTGCATTTCGACGACTCGAAAAACAAAAAGGCTATCCGTCCGTTTATCTTTAGAACCGAAGTCGAGGGGGTAAAGGTATTTTTAGCGGTCGGCTTTTCGCGACCACTGCCTACGAAAGAAGACGTTGCCGTAGCATTAGAAGAAACAAGATATTCATCCGATTATGCGGGGTGGACTGTTCTGTGCAACGATAGAGCCGTTCTTTATTGCGACAAGTCGGAACTTACCGGGTGGGGCATAAGTGGGGTTCCGCAATATCACACTCAATTTATCGCTATATCCGGCATAGTGGAGTTTGAAAGCTCCGACGCCTCCAAGTTGCCTACGACAACAACGAAACGAGGGATTGACGCTTCATCTAAGCTATATGCTCAGGTTAAAGATAAGATGATCGAAGGTATGAAAATATTTATCAGTTATACCAATGCGTGGAAAACGAGAGAAAAGGATTCTAAAGCCCAAATAAAGTTGGCGAAAACGATTTCCATAACACAATTGAAAAGAGAGCATCCAACTGTAGCTTTTTCGCGGGTTACAAAAATGCCTGGTGGTGAACAATATAAACCTAGCTTGCCGCAACCGCCTAAAACGGATGACGACACGAAGCGTATTTCTTTTACAAAAAAAATTGGCGAAATAAAACTCGTAGCTGAATATCTATTCGAAGACGTCGACGAAAATCCGAATAAGGTGGGTGAGGCATGTTTCGACGAGTTACTTGAGGAAGCCCGAAAGTGAAGCATCCGCCATACCATTTGCGTATTAATAAAAGCGTAGATCGCTTTTTGCTTGTTGAAATATTGGACAAGCTCCGACAACGTTTTTCTTTATCTGAATTTACATATTACGGTTTCGGTGGCCCATACTTGGAAGACTGCCGATTACTTCACGAGTACTGTTGCGAGATGAAGTTAGTCTCAATAGAAAACGATATTGAAACGTTCAAACGCCAAGAATTTCATCGTTTTTCTAACAAAAATAAACTCCATCTTGTTTTTAACAAAAGGGGAGTTGACGGTTTCTTAACTCAAGATTTTGTTAGTAGGGGTAAAGAGGTATTCTGGCTAGATTATATCAATAACGATTTTAAGCGGTTCGTCGAATTCATGGATGTTCTCCGGAAAGTCGGCGAATACAGCATTGTTAAAATAACTTTGCCCGCCCGGGTAAAGAATAATCCTTTTGGGCGCTTAGTCTCGACGGACAAGCAGTTAAACACGGATCAATCAGAATTTATCGATAACTTTAACAGCAAATATCGTGATGTACTACCTGCCAGACTTGATAACGGGGAATACTTTTACCGCGATAAGTTTGTGGAGCTAATTCCAATAATGACTAAAATCGCAGCTGAAAAGGCGCTTCCGACTAGCGGGGGGGTTGTGTTTCGTTGTCTGAATATCGCGCATTATGATGATGGTACCCCGATGCTTAGTATAACCGGAATAACCTGCCCTATTGATAAGGTCGATGAAATTGATGCTCTATTTGTTAATTGGAAGTTTAAGAGTTTTTCTTGGTCACCTATTCATAAGATCGATGTGCCTTTTTTAAGTATTAAAGAAATACTTAAGCTTGAATCATACCTTCCTACAGACCCTGAAGACGGTAAAAAAACAGCTGCTACCTTAGGATATATTATCGATAAAGACTATAGAACTTCTTTGGAAAAGCTTTGTCAGTATGAGTATTTCCATAAATACTATCCTCGCTTTATAAGAGCAAGCATTTAACACAAAATCTTAATACAATTGGCTATGGTAGATCATCTTACCCCAGAGCAACGTCATGTCGTGATGTCCAAAATCCGCAGCAAGGATACTCTACCGGAAAGGGTCGTACGTAAGACCGTTCACGGCCTGGGCTTTCGTTTCCGTCTGCATAGAAAAGATTTGCCCGGAAAACCGGATCTCGTATTTCCTCGCATGAAGAAAGTCATATTCGTGAACGGCTGCTTCTGGCACGGGCATAAATGCAAGAGTACACCGAAGAGCAACGTCGAATTTTGGGAAGAAAAACTGAGACGAAACGTTACTCGCGACAAAAAAAAATTGCGCGATCTTAGAAAGCTGGGTTGGACACCGCTGGTCGTCTGGGAATGTAGGACTCGGAACCTCGAAAAACTGGAAGCGATTCTGTCGCATTTCCTTGAACGGTAGTCTTTGTTTTTTTTGAAGCCCTGCCTGTGGTCGCAAAATCAAGAAGGCAATTTGATATACGGGGGTAGCAAACATTGTGCATTTTGCTAACGGCAGTATCGTTTGATGGTTTTAGCCGAGATAAACTCATAAGCGCTCGACTACTGCGAAACTACTCCTCTTCGATACATCTATATACCCCTATTTGCTCTTATTTGCCCTTTGGACTCAAAAAAAGCCCCGGAGGGTAAATGCCCTTCCGGAGCCTTATTTCAAGCCATTGCTGGCGGTTTTTATGGTAGGCCCGCCCGGTTTCGAACCGGGGACCTCTACCGTGTCAAGGTAGCGCTCTCCCCCTGAGCTACGAGCCTGTAATTGCTATCGAGGAGTTATAAAGTAACATGCGGGTAGCCTGTCTTGTCAACTTTTTTAGGGAAGGGAGTATATTGTCCTCCGTCCGGGCTGCCGGAAAAGATTATACCCGCCGCTCGAGGATATCTGGTAAAATAACAGAAGTGACTTTAACGGTGTTACTTACTGTTGGCCCGGCTAAAGCATGAAGAATAATGTCACGTACGTGCGAGGATATACTTATCATGAGCAATGACCTGTCGATGATGTTCATACAGAAGATCACCAAACTCCCGACGCTGCCTCATGTTGCGCAGGAGATTATGCACCGCCTGACAGATGATATGCTGAATATCGAAAAGCTCGAGGAGATCATCGAGCGGGACCCTGCCATAGCAGCCAAGATCCTGAGTGTGGCCAACTCCCCGTTTTTCCGGTCGTCGGTTCCGGTCTCCTCAATCAGCACTGCTGTTTTCAGGATCGGGCTGAACAATGTACGGAACATTGCGATGGGGGTGGCGCTGCTGACTGCTTTTGACGATAAACAGCAGGGTAAGCCGCTCGATAACAAGCGGGTGTTCAAACATTCGATCGCTGTGGGCCTGCTGGCCAAATCTCTGGCCAAGAGGTTCAGACTGACCAACGACAGTGATGTATTTTCCTGCGGTATTTTACATGATCTGGGCTTTTTGGTCCTCAACAACTATTTCGCCGACAAGTACCAGTTGGTGATCAATGAACTTAATGCAGGGATGCCTCTGCTTGATGCTGAGGCCAAGGCCCTGAATGTTTCACACGCGGTTGTCGGGACCTGGCTTGCCGACAACTGGAACCTGCCCGATGCTGTCTATGAGGCGATACAGTATCATCACGCGCCGACGGACAAAAACAGCAGGACGGTAGCGCTTATTCATATTACGGATTTCATAGTAAGCAGGAATTTTTTTAGCGTGACCGGCAGGGATCCCCTGTACAGGCTGGAACCGAAGGCCCTTGCGGTGCTCGGTATCACCGAGGCAGACCTTCTGGAGATAGAGTCTGAAGTCGACCGGGATATGTTCTCAGAAAGCACCATGGATGTTTGAACCATACAATGCCGGCCAAGCGGTGCTGCTGCATTTTATTATTTCTACCTGAGCCATGAAAAAAGTAACCGGCGACATAGGCCTTATGTCTCTCCCCGATATCATGCAGTGGGCTGAGTCCAGCAGCAAGACCGGGTCTCTGGCGATCAGGCGGCACGATATCTCCAAGATGTTCTATATCCAGGACGGGAAGATCATCTTCGTGTCATCCCAGAAGCCGGGAGAACGCCTGGGCGAATATTTTGCGGCGGTCGGTAATGTCAGGCCGGCTGAGATCGAAAACGCGCTGCGCCAGAGCAGGCAGCTGGGAGTGCCGTTTACCGGCTATCTTGTTTCTGAGCAGGTCATAGAACAGAAAAAGCTGGAGGCCCTGATAGAGTCTCTTGCAGAGAAGATCTTTACCGATGCATTGGGTTGGGAAGACGGCAGTTTCGAATTTTCCGATATTATTCCGGCGCTTATCCTGAACGGACCGGTCAAGCTCAGCATATCGTTTCTGGTATTTCAGTCTGTCAAGCAGTACGATGAGGCAAAACGGGGGGTCGCGACCGATGCGACCGATGTGCTCCTTGAACTTTCCAACCAGATCTCGGCCGGCAATATCGATATCCCGCCGGCGCCTCTTATCATGCATAAACTGGAAGAGGCAATGCAGCGCGATGATTTTTCGATCCAGGAAATTGTCAAGATTATCATGTCCGACCAGATTCTGACCTCGAAGATACTCAGGGTGGTGAATTCAGCCTTCTATTCCTCCCAAAACGAAATCACCTCTCTCCAGCAGGCGCTCATTTTCATGGGCCTGAAATCGATCCTGAGCATTGTGGCTGTTCATTCCCTGAGCAGTTTTGCGCCTCGGAATCCGGAGAAGATCCAGGAGATCCTCCGCCATAGTCTGATCTGTGCTTTTGTATCAAAAAAAATAGCTTCCGCAGCACGTATAGATCCCGAAGAGGCCTTTGTCTGCGGCCTGCTGCATGACATCGGCAAAACGGTACTGCTTAATTTTCTCTCGGACCATGCCCTGCCGGAGGATGATAAAAACAAGATCATCAAAGAGTTTCATCAGGAGGTCGGTTTCCTTTTGGCCGATACCTGGAAATTCTCAGAGGTGGTGAAACTTGCCATAAAGTTCCACCATAATCCCGAACTGGTTACCGGCCACAAGAAGAACGTGGCGGCAATTTATATTGCCGATGTTATATCGAACGGGCGCTATGTTGAAGGCTGCCTTCAGGGTGAACTGAGGATTATTTCCGATGAGCAGTTGCAGGAGATACTGGAGGAACTGGACTCGGTCAAGGACACGGTCAGCAGTCTTATTTAGAGTCCGTGCATAAAGTAAGGTTTGTCATCCTCGGGCTTGACCCGGGGATCCATGGTTCGACAAGCTCACCATGACAGTTAGATGTCACCCTGAGTTTATCGAAGGGCTGGATTCCCGATTAAGGACTTCGGGAATGACAGACAAAAAATGGAATATTTATCCCCCGTCTTATCTAAAGAGCCGGACTTCTACAAGGGTTCCCTGTTCAATGCCGTTCTGACTCAGGGGGATGACGACGGTGCCATCCGTTTTGACCATGGTGGTGATAAGCCCCGACTTGCTGATCACCGGCACCGCCCAGAGACCATCTTCGCGTTTTTCCAGTTGCACCCGCACATGCTCTTCACGCCCCTGTGTTGAGGCAATGTTTTTTGCCAATCGTGCGAAAACAGCTGGTTTGTAAATTCCGGCGGCCGGCTCATCCCGGCCGGATAGCCGTTGCAGCAGGGGAAGTATAAAAAGTTCGAAGCAGATGCTGACTGCAGCCGGATGACCCGGCAGTCCAAAAACCGGGATACCCTTTATAATGCCTCCGATGAGGGGTTTGCCGGGCTTGAGAGAGATGCCGTGAAAAAGCAGCCCGGGGCTGCCGATATCAGAAATAATGCCGGCTATCAGGTCTTTGGTCCCTACAGAGGTCCCGCCTGATACCAGCACAAGGTCAGAATCTTTCATCGACTCTTCTACTGCAGTGCGGATCTGATCATAGTCGTCCCGGAAGATCCCTTTTCTTAAAGCCTTACCGCCTGCGCCGGTGATCAGTCCCTTCAGTAAATAGGAGTTTACATCTCTGATTTGACCAACGTTCGGGGTTGAGGTGGGGGGGATTATCTCATCCCCTGTGGAGATGATAGAGACGACCGGCTTTTCAAAGGCAGTTATATTCGTAACACCGATACCCGCGCAGGCTCCGATATCCTGTGGTCTCATCCAATGTCCTTTCTTCAGGACCGTCGAGCCTTTCATTGCATCTTCACCTGGTTGTATCACATTTGCGCCAGGTCCGGCGGTCTTCATGATTTCGAGCATCACGGTGTCCACGGCCTGGACATGCTCCAGCATGACGACGGCATCGGCACCTTCCGGGAGCATGCCGCCGGTAGGTATTTTCACTGCGCATCCTTTATGCAAAACCATGTCGGCAGCCTGTCCCATGAAGACCTCACCGTCAAGATCAAGATATGCCGGCATGGTGTCCGAAGCACCGAAGGTATCAGCGGCCTTCACTGCAAAGCCGTCCACCGTGGAGCGCGCAAAGGGGGGGAGGTCTTCTGCCGCAACGATATCGGCAGCCAGTATCCTTCCGAGTGCCTCGTCAAGTTCCAGAACTGCCACCGGTATTGCTCTTTCAGGCAGCCCCTGCAGGACAAGATCCAGAGCCTTTTCTGCAGTGATTATGTTTTCGCGGCCGAGCATATCCTTCATGATTGATTATTATAAAAGGTATGCTGCATAAATGGGCGAAAAAAAAGGCCCCGGATTTCTCCGGGGCCTTTTCTGCTTCCTGCTGCTGTTCTAGCGACGTCCGCCGGTAGAGCTGAGGACCCAGCTCTTTGCGCCGGCCTGATACGGTTTGCCTGCATGTCTCGGCCCGTCAAGAGTGGCCTTGACAGAGTCATTCAGGATTCCGTCATCAAGATAGTCGATCGAATCATAGATGAGTCTCCGTGCATATCGTCTGTTATGCACAAAAGAACCAGGATCGTGCTCCAGGATATTGAAGTTGAAGGCAGCGCCCATCACGTCCTTGCCGCTTCCGGCAGCCCCTGTCACGCCAACTGCAGGTGTGCAGGCCTTTGACGTTGCATTATAGGTGAAGGCAGTTGTTCCGCCTAACTGCCAGTTCCTGACCGCAGTGTTCTTGCTGCATAAACCTGCTTCTACATACGCTGCGTCAAACGCTTTCGTGTAGAAGTACGGGTATGCCTCTCCGAAAAAGATGCCGCGGTTGTTCAGCTCGGCTGCAAGTGCCTCAAGCGACTCATCGCGGAGGAGTCGCTGCTCTTCCATGACCTCAGGGGTCATATCGTCATGGCACCGTACGCATACAGAGCTGGTGATCGACGTGATTTTGGTGATCTTGTGCACATTGCCGGGATCGTTGCGCTCAACAGTGACCGGCAGGAAGGTATGCTTCTTGCCGTCAGTATTGTAAGCCATATGGCAGGCGACGCAAGGACCCTGTGTGCCTGTATCACGGTAGTTGTCTATCCCGATATCATCATGCCGGAATCCTGAGACATTGGCATAGTCTCTTCCTGCATACTCGTAGCCGCCTGCTGCAAAGACCAGGGCGCCTGCGGTCAGATAATGAGAGTTGATAAACCCGAGGTTGGTAAAGTTGCCGGTACTCGCCTTAATGGTATCACCGTTTTCACGGCCCGTATGGCAGGCCATACAGATGTTGGAATTGCTGACATCCGGGAACTGAAAAGAGACCGCTCCTGCGCCATAATCGGCTTTAATCGCCTTGGGGTTTCTCAGGCCGCCAGCATAGTTGGTGGTATGGCAGCCGTTGCAGGCAAGCATCTCCGGCTTCCAATTGACATCCGCCTTAACCGGTGCATCAGTGGCAGCTACATAGGGAAGGCCGGCCTCGTTCTTGGCTGCAAAGGCGGCATAGCCTGTTGCCGTGTGGCAGCGCTGGCAGTCTGCTCTCTGGCTCCAGTTGTAATGTGCCCATGCGCCTGCTGCTGTCTTGTCAGCATGACGGGAGGCGGCCCACTGCTTGTTGATTTCGATTTTGACGGAATGCGGATTGTGGCAGTTGGAGCAGGCATGGTTGTTCTTCGGGTCAATGGCATAGCCGGTGACATTCTTCACGTTTATACCGCCAGGCCCTGTCCAGCTTCCGGCTGTTCCAAGGTGGTTCAACTGCATCGTATTTGTAGCATGCTGACCCGTAGGCATGATAGCGCCTGTTGTCTTATCAAGAAGCCGGTGGCATGCGTTACAGGTCATGAACTGGCTTCCTGCAAAGTCGCTCTTTGCAATACGGTACTTGGCAATCGGCCCGAGGCCAAAGTGGTTGCCGCCGTTGCCGTGGCAGGTCTCGCAGCCATTTACCGGCCGTGAGTTAAAGTTACCGCCCAGGACTTCGTTCATCGAACTTCCTTCGTTATTCGGGTCGTGGCATTCTCTGCACTCAGAGCTTCCCACTGCCCCGATTATTGCATATGTCGGCATGTCGTTTCTGTTTGTATGGCCCCCGTCCTTCCAGTCGCCTGTCTGGATTGGATGACAGTTGCTGCAGGTAGCAACGCCTGTTAATCCGGGTTCTTCAACCGTGATTTGTGTAGCACCTTCCTTTGATCCTGAGCCGCAGCCGACGATAAACGGCAGGGCGACCAGAGCCATGATGCATAAACTGATACTGATGAATCGTTTTACCATGTTATAGTTCCTCCTTAATTAGTTTAGATGACATTTAACGCATGTTCTGTTATTGCTTGCACTTCTCAGTCTGCCTGAGACCTTAGACCAGTTTCTCGGGTGAGGGTTGATCTTCAGTCCGCTGACCGCGCTGTGGCACTTCATACAGACAGCCCCGTCGGCATGGCAGGTCTGACAGGTCGAAAGGTTCTTGCGGGCTTCTCTGGCATGCTCGCCTGACCACTGGTTCTTCGGCAGAATACTGTTATTGTGGCAGGCCTGGCACATGGCCGGGGTGAATAGTGAGTGGTTTGGCCCCCCTGCCTTCAGGTCCAGGTCAGTCCATCCTCTTCTGTGGGACAACACCTGCAGGTCATCCCTCTTAAACTTGCTGTGGCACTCGGTGCAGAATCGCTTGCTGTCGTGGCAGCGCAGGCAGGATCTGCCGTCTTCTTTGGCCTTCAGGGGATGCATCTCCTTGAAGTCGGTCCGGTGGGTACTCGGCATATAGTCAGGACCTGAGTTTGAGACATGCAGGTTGCGGTCGATGCCGCCGCCCTTGTGACAGTCCAGACAGAAGGACTGCTGGTGGCAGTCTTTACAGTTATTGCCCTGGTTGTTGGCCGCAAGCTTGTGTTCATTGAGCCAGAATTCACCATGGTTCGGCCTGGCGCCGGATGATTGATGGCATTCGTTGCATTCCTTAATTTTCATCTCGGCATAGTCTTTATGCGAGGTAGCAGCCCACGCAAAAGCGACCAGACCGAGCATGACGGTCACAATCGTCAGTATGTGTATTTTTCTTGTCATTGTCCCTCCTTTCCTATAGGTTCCAGTCCAACGCTAAACGACCGAGCATGCGGTGGCTGAAGTTTTCATTGGCATTGCCTTCCAGACGTGCAGTGACGCCCATATTCTGGGTTGCCTGCCATTTGCCGCCAACCCAATACCGTTGGGCAGATCTGTTGCCTTCATCATCAGGCCGCTGGTACGCATTGTGCTGCATCCCTGCTGCCACGAGGAACTTTTTGTTGATTTTGTAGTCGCCCATGATCTCGAAGCCCCAGTCCTTGTCCTCGTACCCGTGACGATAGTCAACTGACGCACTGAGTGTCAACCGGTCGGTGGGGAAGAACCTGGCGCCGAGAGCAAAGACATCGGCATTTGAATCGTCTTCATACGTCTGCCTCTTATACTGGCCAAAGACGCTGACCGGTGCCTTCGGCAGGCTGTATTCAACGTTAAGGAGATATTCACGGAACTTATCGACTGCAAAGACACTGAAGATTGAGGTGGAGTCAAAGGTCGGGTAAGAATGATAAAATTCGGCCTTCACCGACAGGTTATTCATCGGAAACAGGTCGATACCCAGAGTGGCCTCGTCAAATGCCTTTGACAAACGGTCATACTTCAGCTCTGCATAGGGGCTGACCCATTTATAGATATACCTGAAGTTCATCCCGAATTCTTCGCGGCTGAGGTCTTTCTGGTCATATTTTCTGACATAGCTGACGCCCAACTGCGTGTTCTTTACGTCCTGCAGGTGAATGTCGATACCGGCGAAGACATTGCCCGGCTTCGACATCTCGGAATCCAGGCTGTAGACAAGGTCGCGTCCTGCAGCGACGGTCACTCCCAGAGGTCCAATCTTGTTGACATTGACGGTTGCCCCGTCCATCAGCGACGAGCCGGCTGAGAAGTTTACATACTGCCTTCCCAACCTCATCGAGATCTGTTCAATGGGGCTGTAATCAAGATACAGATAGTAAAGCCTCACGTTGAAGTTGTTGTCCCTGATAGATCCGCTTTCGATGTCCTTGGTGAACCTTCCATAGCCTGCGGCAGAAAAATTCTTCTTCTCCGGGTTGTAGCTGAAGCGCAGGTACTGGGCGATTGTAGCCTGGCCTTCGCCTGTCAGGTCATCCCCCCACAGGAACTGGGTCGATCCGCTGACCTTGACCGGCTCCGCTGTGGCAGACGCCGGCAGCGTCAGTGCAAATACAAACAGCATAGCAATCAAATACGTCCATCGCATCTTACACTGCATTGAATCCTCCTTTCATGTCCCTTGATAGTTTGTTCGACGCCAGAAGAGTCTTATTACCACCCCTTTCCAATTAAAAGTTATCATTTCTGAATCTATGTCCTGTTTATGAATTCCCGCAATACACGAATGAATCAATGCATTGTGTCAGCGGCAGATTCGCTGTTATTAAATATATTTAATGTCAAGTAAACTCTTTGATTTTAAGTAATAATGACAGTTATTACAACTTTAATATGAATTGTTGATGTTTGCAACTTTTTTTTCCAGTTATAAATTTTCCTTGGGTAATTGATCATACAAAAAAACGGACCCACCCGGGTCCGTTTTTTTTGCTCTGTTTTATGAAGCTGCCGCGGAGGGTTTTTAATCCTCCACGGCAGCTTCTGTTAAGGGTTAATATGACTGCACTCCTACTTATGAATAGTGGTTATATCAGCCACCTTGCCGGCGCTATGACATATGTCGCACTGTTCGCCGGTATAACCGGTTGTGCTGCTGCGCGGTACATTCAGCAGTCCGCCGTTCGCTGTCATATGGGCGCCAGCATTGGCTGAGGCATGGCAGTGAACGCAGGTCGCAGACCACGGGGTTGAAACGATGTCGTTTGCGTTCGGTACGCTTGCGCGGCCCTGTGCAACGGTCGTCCCAGCTGCGCCCTTTGTGATAATAGCAGTTGCCAGTGCACCTGCAGGAATGGTGCCGAACGTGCCGGGCTTGTGGCAGGTCAGGCAGGTGTTCAGGACACCGGGGAATTTCACTTCACTCCAGTTGTAATAGAAGAGTCCGCTTGTGCCCCTGTCGCGGACGAACTGGAACGGGAACTCCTCGCCTCTGAAGTGCGCAGAATGGATCCCGTGGATCATATCCTTGAAGTTGTCGGTTGCCTCAGGGTAGGTCGACGGATCTGCCGGGTTATACCCGTCAGCTGTCATCCTGGCCTTATCAGCAGCAGACATGTTGGCCGGGTCGCCACCGCGACCACTGGTCGTGAGGTTTGGAACATGGCAGAGGGTACAGACGATAGTACCGGTTGTCTCTGCCCCTATGACGCGGTTGCCGCCGTGGCCTTCAAACCATTCATGGCAGTTGCCGCACTTGATCGGGTCAACGATAGAACGCCTTGTCTCGCCGCTCACGTTTGCAACAGCCGAGATAGTGTGGCGGGCGACCGCAGGGCTGACCTGGGTGAAGTAACCCTGAAGGGCAACGGTGCGGAGTTTGGCGCCGGCCGGGAAGGCTGCTGCTGAAGACGTCAGTGTTGCCGTGTAAACACCGGTGCTGTCAGGACCTGCCAGAGTACCCGCAGTGCCGTTCCAGACATTGAGGATAGAGACACTGGCCGGCTGGGCAGCAGATTTACCCAGGTTGTTGAAGTCAATCATGCTGGTGATACCGTCCTGCGGACGGGCATAGGCAACGAGGAAACTCGGGCTGCCGGTAAAGCCTGGCAGCAGAGTTGTTGCCCCAGCGGTAAAGGCAGGGAACGTAACCGGGGTCTTGGTTGCAGCCTCAACTCCTGAGAGGATGCGGAACTTGATCACCGGCTGGTTGCTTGCGTTGACGGTGAGGCTGCTGACCTCGTACTTGAAGTTAACTGCGCCCCCGGGAACAGCAGGGTTGAACTGCGTTGCATTATCAGTTGTATGGTTTGACTCGATATCAGCAGCAGTGTGACATGCCTGGCACTGTGCGTCATCGGTTCTTACCCCGCCGAGATGGTTGGCGCCGGTTGCGAAGTTGACGTTGTCATGGCAGGCTCCGCAGGCAACGCGGCTCGGCCTGTTCTTCCAGTTGTCTGCCTGCGGTGTAGCCGGGGTTGCCCGGTGGCATTTGCGGCAGTTTCTCTGGTCCTGAGGATAGGTGACATCGTTGAAGAGGACGTCCTCGTAATTGTAGCCGGTCTTGGTGAGCTTGTTGCCCATATGGATCCTGTGGACCATAGAGACAAAGTTGCCGACTGCCTTGCCGTTGATCATCAAGGTGTCGCCGCTGTAGCCGGTAGCAGTGGTAGTCGCCTCGGTGCGTCCGATAGCGCGCTGTTCAGTATGACAGACCACGCAGTATCTCGTGTCGACTCTGCCGCCGTGAGGGGTGGTGATACCGATCTTGCCGTGGCAGTCGTTGCAGGCCGTCGGGATCGTGATCTCGCGCGTGGTGGTTACCGGTCCGCCCGCAGGCACGAAATCATGGATGATGTTTATCGGCTCCGGTATTGGGATTGCAGGTGCGCTGCCGGGGATGTTGCCTGATACCTGGATCGCCAGACGATGTGTCAGGGTCGGCTGATAGGTGACGCCGCCGGTCACGGCAGGGTCTGTTATGTTCTTGACAAAGGTATAGGTATATGTGCCATCTCCGTGGTCAACCAGTGTGCCGTTGTTTTCTGTTGTCGGACGGGAGGTGGCAGTGACCATGTAATTGACCCACTCATCAGGTCCGCCGGCTGTGCCGGGCACAAGCTTGGCTATGGTGAAGCGCAGATAGTTGAGGGCTGTCCCTGCAACATTCTTTGCCCCGAAACCCTTTACCCCAAGGCCGTCGATATTGACTATCTTGAAGTTAACAACAGGCGGGCTTGCGATCGTAACGCTTGTAACCTCACCGCTGATCCTGAGGTTGGCCATATCAGTGGCGTTTATGGTGGCCAAATTCACCGTACCTGTTCCATCTGCTCCTGGAGGTCCTGCAGGTCCCTGCGGTCCTGTTGCCCCGTCGTCTCCGCCTCCGCATCCAAAAAGCGACGCTGCTATCAATAACATCAGTGCGCCGAACATAAGGTGTTTGCTTCTGAGATTCAGACTTCGTTGCATAGTTGATCTCCTTCGGTTAATGGGTTAGTACGCGAAAAAACTTTCCGTGCCCCTCTTGTTCGCTGACTGTAATCTTTTTCCCTATAGTCACCTCCCTGGTTTTTCGCGGTGTCTATAAAATACATAAGTTTTGATGAAATATAATTCATTCTATGAGCACCATGCAATAAAAATGCCACTGCTTTGCCGTGCTTGCAACCTCATGACCTGTCTGTTTTTTCGTTTCCCTTTCAGATTCCCGGTTTACCCCGTATGACAATATGCTGTCTCGCTCTGAGTCATTTCACGCAAACCAGCAATATGCTGAACTGGCAGTTATTCTGGTAAAACTCATGAATAACTTATCTAATAAGTATAACTTTATGACGTTTTGAACCATTATTCAATATTTATTTGTTTCACCTGGTTATTTCGAGGCTTATTGCAGGATGTCTGCAGGATACGTGCCAGGACTGGTGCTGTCAGTACCGTAGCGCCGTCATTGTGGAAATATTGATATTTTCAGGAAGACTTTTGATGAGCGGAAAATAACTGGCAGGGTACAGAGTACTGATATATCAGGAGTTTCCTGATATATCAGTGTTTACTATTCTCTGGACGGGTATCTCAGCGCAATTTCAGATAAAGCCGGTTCTAACGGCTGCGCCGGGCAGCCTAAGACCTGAATCGTTTCTTTAGTTCCTTCTCCACCGGTGGAGGGACGAGCTGGTTGACCGATCCTCCCAAAGATGAAATCTCCTTTACGATGGTTGCGGTCAGAAAAGTGTATTCTTCATTCGGCATCATAAAGACTGTTTCTATCTTTGGGTTGAGTCTGCGGTTCATGAGGGCCATCTGGAGTTCATACTCAAAGTCGGACACGGCGCGCAAGCCCCGTACTATTGCGTTCCCCTTTTTCTTTATTACATAGTTGACCAGTAGTCCTTCGAAGATCTCCACCCGCACCCGTGCAATGCCTTTCAGGGATTTCTTGATCATCACGATCCGCTCCTCAATCGTGAATAGCGGCTGTTTTTTCGGGCTGGGAGCTGCGGCGACAATCACCTCATCAAACATTCTGAGGCTCCTGAGCACCAGGTCGAGATGACCGTTGGTAAAGGGGTCAAAGGTTCCGGGGTAGATCGCTATTTTTTTCATATCACCTTTCTGTAGCGTGTCAGCATGGTGTCCCCATACCGGTAAGATTTTATGAGCCGGAGTGTCGTCAGTCCGGAAGCGTCCAGAGGTTTTTTTGACGCATGTTCAATGATCACGCTGCCGCCTTCCTGAAGCAGTCGGCTATTATCGATGAACGACAACACGTCATTGATCTCTGCGCTTGCATAAGGCGGGTCAGCGAAGATGAGGTCAAAGACCATTATTGACCTGTCCGCCCTGTCGAGAAAGCCCATGACCGGGTCCTGATAAGCAGCTGCCGTATTGCCCAGATCCGCTTTTCTGATAAGCTCCTGAATCGCACGGGTCCGCTGCTGATCATTTTCGACAAAACAGGTTTTTCCTGCGCCTCTGGAGAGCGCCTCGAACCCTACAGCCCCTGAACCAGCATATAAATCAAGGAATGAAGCTCCGGTGATATCGCTTCTGAGGATATCAAAGAGGGCCTCCCGCACTTTTGCCGAGGTCGGCCGCAGTTCAACCGTGCCGCTGCCGGCAGTGAAAAGTTTCCGTGTCCCGATCTTTTTACCCTTGAGAGTGCCCGCTGAAATTCTCACGCGTTAACCTCACCGTGCGTTTTATGGATGCCGTGACAATAGGTTCTGGACACGGTAGTGTTATTGTATAGAATAGTTTTTTTTGTGTCAAAAGAAATAGCTGCTGTCCACAAAGAAAACTGCTTATTATGGGGCGTCATTCCCGCGGAAGCGGGAATCCGGTGTTATATGGATCCCTCGCCACGGCGAGTCGCCGAGGAGACCGGGTCAAGCCCGAGGATGACATTATTTGTTTTGGACAGATTTATAATAATAACGAGATGACAGACTATATATGGGTTGTTCTTGCCTTTGTCTCGGCAGTTTGTCTGGCGGCAAGTGATGCGCTGACCAAACGGTCGCTCGAGGGTGATGATGAGTATCTGGCTGCCGGGTTCAGGCTGATCTTCACTCTGCCGTTGCTTGTTATAACTCTTATAATAATTCCGGTCCCGCAGCTTGATGCCGGTTTCTATACGGCATTCTTCATTGCGTTGCCCATCGAGGCGATAACGGTTGTCCTCTATATAAAGGCGTTGAAAGAGTCTCCTCTCAGTCTCACCATGCCCTTTCTTGCGCTCACCCCGGTCTTCCTGATACTTTTTTCATATGTGTTGCTCGGAGAAAAAGTGTCCTTGACCGGTGGCGCCGGTATATTTCTGATCGCCGCCGGCAGCTATCTGTTGAACATAAACCAGGTCAAAGAGGGCCTCTGCCAGCCATTCAGGGCGATCACGAAAGAAAAGGGTGCGGTATACATGATTATGGTTGCGCTGCTCTACAGCATCACCTCCTCGCTGGGCAAGATGGCTATCGGGCATTCCTCTCCGCTTTTTTTCGGAGCGGTCTATTTCGTGGGTCTGAACCTGGTCTACCTGCCGTATGGACTAACCCGGGGGGGCAGCGGGGGACGCACCGGCCGGAGGGCGAGCCTGCGCGAGTACCTTGCCTCAGGCCGTTACCGGCTGCAGATAGTTCCAGGCCTTTTCTATGGAGCCATGGTGTTGACACACATGGCAGCGATGAACCTGACAAAGGTGGCCTATATGGTATCGGTCAAGAGGTCCAGTCTGCTGATCAGTATCCTGTTTGGATACCTGTTCTTCCGGGAGGAAAATATAAGAGACCGTTTCCTCGGGGCACTGCTGATGTTTATAGGCTTTGTTGCCGTGGTGGGATCGCAGTAGGATCCTGGATTCTCAACATGCTTCCGTTATCCTTTTTTGACGCCCAGTTTGCCGAGAATAATCTCCATCAGGCACCATCTGGTAAAGGCCGACTGCAAAAGGTTTGCTCCCACAAAGGCCGTGAACAAAAACCAGTAAGGGTTTACAAAATGGCCAAGTGCCAGTGAGGTGAGAATGAAAGTCCCTGCTATTGCCCGTATATACTGTTCCATGACCATTGCCAATATTCCTCCTGAGATAATGTGTACTAATGTATAATTTTGGCTGTCATTCCCGAGGTAGTAATCGGGAATCCATTGTTTTCAAGAAGTTCTGGATCCCCGGGTCAAGCCCGAGGATGACGACTTTTTAATTTATACACAGACACTCATTATAGCAGATTAGTTGCAATGTTGCACGTAATGGCAACTATGTAATTCTATAGATTGATTTCCCACCCAGAGGGGGAATTGCAGTGAGGCAGGGCCGCATCTTTTTTAGGGGATGCGGCCCTGTATTTCAGCAGAGCAAATATCAGGCATATATGGCGACGACTTCGCCCCTGTCAGTGTCCCCCGCTTTTGAGAACTCCTGAGGCGGCCAGCACCAGCACCAGCACTTCAATGATAGCGAGTACCCCGTAGAGCGTGTCTTTCTTCCTGAACAGGATCGGAATTATCCTCAAATAGCAGATGATCGTAACGCCTGAGAGGAAGGCGATGCCGATGAAGTTAAGAAAATCACCCTTGCCGACCTGGTAGACCCAGGACCAGCCGGTATGAATATTGGTAGCCGCAAGATACTCTTTTACCGGCATGGACCAGTATTTTGGCAGGTCATTGACCGGTACGTGGGGCGTCAGCAGGCCCGTAAGATATACGGCAAACGAAATGACCAGCATGATAAGGCCCATCTTCATGCCGAGGTCCAGCAGCTTTGCATAGGCAACCTGTTCTTCAGATGCTTTAACTTTAGTGCTCATTATATCCTCCCTATTTCCAGATTTCGAGGCCTTTGAGAAGGGCCCTCAAGCCCGCAAACAAAAGCAGGCCGATAACCATGTAGCGGATTGCCGCAGGCTTTGTCTTGGCAAGAATCCTTACGCCGACGAGCGAGCCGAGCATGATGCCAATAATCGAGGGCACCACCATCATCGGAAGGACAGCGCCGTTGTTGACATAGATCCAGGCCGCAGAGGTGTCGGTGATCGAGAGCAGGAATTTGCTGGTGGCCACAGAGACCTTCAGCGGTGCGCCCATCATCAGGTTCAGAACCGGCACATTGGCCCAGCCTGCACCGAGACCGAACATACCTGCCATAACGCCGATGATAATAAAGGTTGCCAGTCCCTGCGGGGTCCTGTGGATCTGCCAGTTTATGTTTTCGCCGAGCGAGGGCTCGTAGTAGACGCCGCTTATCCTGAGCGCGGTTGAAAGGTTGTCAGGTTTCTGAATATCTGGAAATTCAGACTTCTTTGCCATCAGCATTATCGCTACAATACCGAGGATTGTAGCACCGAGTGCAATGTTGACCATTTTTGCCGGCATGGCAAGGCCGATCATGGCGCCTACAATGGCACAGGACGATGCAATGAGTGCAACGGGCAGGGCGAGTCTGAGATCAGCCATGCCTTTTTTCAGGAGGCCGGGGCCTGCTGCCAGTGCACCTGCAAGCGCTACCAGAAGGCCTGCACCTCTGACGAAGTCAATATGAAACGGGAAAAACCCTCCGATGATCGGAACGAATAGGACACCACCACCAACGCCGCCAAGAACCGCAGCAATACCAAGAAAAAAAGTCACGACAAACAGAGTAATCGGCCAGACCCACCAGGGGGTTGCTGATTCAGCCTTGACAGGGGCCAGGGCAGCTTCTTCGGCAAATACGACACCCGAGCCCATAGCAAAAAAACCTGATATAAGCATGAGGATCATGCCGATGGAAATAAACAAACGCATTCTTTATGCCTCCTTAATTAGCTTTTAATAGATATCAGACTTGAACTTCAGCTGTTTATTCGTCTTTTTTAATGATCCTCTGCGCTGTATCAAACACGCCCTCTTCTGCAAAAGCGATGGCGGTCATGGCCCGCTCGAGTTTTTCCTGGAAGGCCTCCTTGATCTTGGCAACGAGAAGGTCGATGTCGGCAGGCTTGTGCAGGAAGTCAAAGCCGCCGAGTTTGCGGGCCTCTTCTTCATCCTGTTCTGTGCCGTGTCCGGTCAGGATTATGACCTGGATTGCTGTGCGGGTCTTCTTGATTTCTTTGAGAACCTCGATGCCATGCAGTCCCGGCATCTTGAGGTCCAGCACGATAACATCCGGTTCGATCTTTCTGATAAAGTCCAGCGCCTGAGGGCCGTCATAGACCGTGTCGACCAGCAGGTCTCTCATTTTAAGACGTTGCGCCAACGTATTGATAAATTCCACTTCATCGTCAACCAGCAGTACTTTAATGTCCTTCTTTTTTGTCATGGACACCTCCTTATGAATGGTTATATATGATTAGTCTTCAGCGTAGTTATGACGGGATTCTGAGTTCTATCGTGACCGCACCTCCTCGCTGCTGCCGGGTTATTTTAAAGCCGTTTGCACGGGCAAAGGTTTCGAGACTGCTCCACGGCCAGAATTGTTTTTCAGTGACGGCTGCTGCCGGGCAGTCTGCAGTCAGATTGAGCATAACAGAGGACGAAGTATTTTCTGCGCTGATGGTCGCCATTGCATTTGGCTCCAGAGCGGCACAGAAATTATCAAAGAGAGCGAGCACAAGGCACTGCAATTCCGAACAGTTCCCTGCAGCCGCAGGCAGTTTGCGGTCGAGGGCAATGCTGATCCTGGCGTTCTTCTGTCTGGCCAGCTTTTCGAGAAAGGGCAGGATTCCTTCGATCGCCTGGCTGACATCGATTGTGGCAGCGGGGTTTTCCATGCAGCGTCCCAGTTCACCAAAAGTACGCACCAGCGACGCTGCGTGTCCTATGCGGTCGCCCATGGCGCTGAGCAGTTTTTCGAGTTCCTTCAGTTTGTCCTTATCAGAAAGATTGCGGGCGCAGAGTATGTCGTCCCCCAGGCCGGCAGACTCACCGAGCGTGGCAAGATGATTGTTGGTCTCGTGGACAAAGAGCGCGATTAACCGGCCGATAACGAGCGTATTGGTTATAGGCTGCTCAGGCATGCTCGTTCCCCTGTTTTCTGCCATGTTTTGCGGTGACAGCGTCGATTTTCTCCGTCAGTTCGCGGATATCGAAGGGTTTGAATATATAGTGAAAAGAATCGAGACGGAGTCCCTCGATGGAACGGGCAATGTCCATATGCCCGGTCAGGAGTATGACCTCGACCTCCGGGGAGACATTTTTAAGCGTCATAAGGATCTCGATGCCGGAAATCCCCTGAAGGTTCAGGTCGAGCAGGACCACATCAGGTTTTATTTTGTCAATAAGGGACAGGGTCTCGCAGGCGTTCACGACAATCCGGGCATCGTATGAGCGGAGGCAGAGCCGCTCGGCCAGGGTTGCTGCAAAGTCATGCTCGTCATCAACGATCAGCACTTTGATCTTATTCATGGGCCTTGCTCACGCCGTCATTTCCTTGGAGAGTGTAGGCTTTATCGGGATATCAAGGGTGAAGGTGGTGCCTTTTCCGACCTCGCTCTGCACCTGAATTCGGGAGCCGAGCTTCCTGACGATGGCGTGGGAGACAAAGAGCCCCAGTCCGGTCCCCTTGTCCCGGCCCTTTGTAGTAAAAAAGGGCTCGAAGATATGGTTCAGTTTGTCCTTTGGTATGCCGGAGCCATTGTCGCTTATAAAGACCTGCACCGCTCCCTCATCCTTCCGCGAAGTTGTAATGGTTATCTCCCCGCCAGCCGCGACAGCGTCCACCGCATTCTTGATCAGGTTGAGAAAAACCTGCTCCAGCTGGATTTTATCGCTCCTGATCTCGGGCAGGTCTTCGGCAAGATTCAGGTCGAGGCGTGCTGCTTTGGTGAGAATGTCAGTTTTGAGAAAGGCGATCGTTTCACGTATTGCCTCGTTGAGGTTCATCGGCTCAATCGTGATATCCATGCGCCGGGCAAAGCCCAGGAGCCGGTGAGTAATGGTGCGGCAGCGGTTCACACTTCCGGTGATGCCCTCAATCTGTGCAGTGATGCTCTTTTTCTGCTCAAAATCAGAGGAGATTGCCAGGAGGTCCTGCATGAGGCCTGCCTTTTCATTGATGATGGCGAGCGGGTTGTTGATCTCATGAGCCACGCCTGCAGCTATGCGGCCGAGAGACGCCAGTTTCTCAGCCTCTACCAGCTGTCCCTGCTTGTCGTGGAGATTCTGTATGGCCAGTTCAAGCGAGCTGACCGTGTCCTTGAGTTTGACCGCCATCAGGTTCAGCGCATCGGCCAGAGATATAAACTCCTGGGAGCCTTTCACCTCCAGCGTTTTGGAAAAATCACCTCCCGCCACACGTTCGGCGAACTTTCTGATTTCTCTGATCGGCGCGGCGATTGTTGCCGCCAGCCGTGCATTGATCAGTGCCCCGATCACGATGACAATGACGAGCGAGGCCAGAAGAAGATTCATCGATATTTTCAGAAGAGCGTCGATGTCCTGCCGCTCACCCTGCAGGATACTTTCTGTATAGGTCTGTATTATGGAAGCAGAATTGCGGATTTCATTCTCAAGCTGCTTTTCGTCCTGATAAAGGCTGAAGAGCTTCTCCGCAGATGTCCTGTAGGCAGCTAGGTCAGCTTCAGGCGATGATTTGATGAGAGCGCTGGTCTGCCTGAAGACATCCATGGAAGAAGAGTCCCTCTGTATCATCAGGTTTTTTTCATGACGCCTCAGAACCAGAAAGGTCTGAAGTTCGCTGCCGTCGAGGACCTTCTCGATGCGCCGACCGAGATCAGTCAGCTTATTGATCGTGAGCTGCTCGGTATTAAAATTTTCCGCCAGTTTCAGGGTGCCGGTCTCATAGGCTGTTATAGCTTCCCTCAGGGATGCATAGTTCACCGCTCCTATCTCCCGGAGGACCTCCGACTCTATGTCGTCCAGCCCTCCCTTCAGCATGCCTATCTGTTTTTTCAGGAGTTGAAGTGTATCGCGGTCCTTAAGCAGCAGAAAGGTCTTCTCGTTCTTGCGGAGTTCAAGGTAGGAGCTGGTTATGTCGCTGGCAGCCTCCACAGGCTTGAGGCGTTTTCTGAGGGTGCTGAGCTCCCGGTAGGCAAATACAGCAGGTATCAGCGCCAGGATCATATAGATCGAAAAGGCGATAAGAAGTTTCCGGCGGATTTTCATATCGCCGCAGTTCCAAGAGCAGATAGGCAGCAGCAGCCCGAACGGCTGTTTTTCATGCCAGGAAGAACCTGGTTGAAAGATATTCGAAGATGTCGGTGCTCCGCACCACACCGAGCAGTTTCTTCTGATTTTCCAGGACAGGAAGAATTTGAAGATTATTCCTGAGCATCAGCTCGGCAGCTTTGGCTATGGAGTCCTCCGGATCGGCAAAGAGTTTGAAAGGCGTCAGCAGGGTGCTTACCGGTTTTTCCGAAAGTTCCTTGAGGGCGGTTGTCGTTTCGTCGCCAGGGGCACTTATTACCTCCAGGTCTTCAGCCTGGCCGGAGAAGGCTGCAGAGGCTATCCCCGAGAGGATATCTTTCATCTCGATATGCCCCAGAAGATTGTACTTCTCATCAAAGACCAGCGCTGCAACAGGCCGCAGGCATTTCCCCCCGCTAAGAGATTTCTTCAGTATTCCTGATACCTGGCGTATGGTGAACCAGTACGGGACATGGGGGAACTCGAAAACGTCGATAATGATTTCACGGACCTGCTTTTCCTGGTCAGTCATGCTGTGGCCTCCTAAGATTTTCTTTCGCGTTCAATAAAGAAGCGGAAGCGTTCCGGCCTCTTTAATGATCGAGTATACATGATTTGCTGGGAGCCCGCAAAAAATCTCTGTTCGAGCAGCAGGGCGGATGTACCGGGCTCGAGGCCGAGCAAGGTCCCCTCAGATGCCGAGACAGGGGTAACCTCAATAAAGTCCTGCACCTTGGTGATCATGATCTGATATTTTTTTTCCAGAATTTCAAGCAGGGAGTTCTGTTCCAGGTCGTCCTGGAGAAGCTGGGGGCAGATATGATGCGGCAGGTAGGATTCCTGGAGGAGTATGGCCTCGCTTCCCACAAAACGCAGTCTCTTCAGGTAGATGACATGCATGTCTTCGGGGATGTTCAGCATCAGGTCAAGGTCGTCGGTCGGCATGAGAACGGTTTGAGCCAGGACCTTGGTCGAAAACACCACCTTTGCTTCGAGCATAAGCTCTTTAAAGCTGGTCAGCATCGAAAGTTCTTCGGAGATTACGCGCTTGCAGACAAAGGTTCCCCGGCCCTGCTGTTTCAGCACATAACCGCTTCTGACCAGTTCAGCGACCGCCTGCCTGACCGTGGCCTTGCTCACCTCGTACATTTTGCAGAGATCATCTTCAGTCGGGATTTGTGAGTCAACCGCCCATTCCCCGTTCTCGATCTTGCCCTTCATTATATCGAGAAGCTGGATATACAGTTTTTTCGTGTTGTCTCTGTTGATAATTACTGTCATGGTTTATAGATCCTAATGAATTATTATGTATCATGTTATAACATTATAATAAATAAATCAAGCTTAATTCATACGTATGAATGTTTACGGCAAGGGTTACGTTAATTAGTGTCTGTGTATAAAGTATGGTTTGTCATCCTCGGGCTTGACCCGGGGATCCAGAACTTTTTAGAAACAATGGATTCCCGCCTTCGCGAGAATGACAGCCAAAAACAAAAAAGGCAATTTATACACAGACTCTAATTAGTCTCTGCCAGCTGATTGGCTTCTGAAATAGGTTATACTATTCATCATGTTCAATATTTTCAGGAAGGACAGGGCCAGAAAAGATGACGAGCTGGCTCTTGCCTTTCGCTCCAGGTACGAGGCGTTCCAGCGCCTTCTTCACGAAAACAATGCCGTGCTTGAACTGATGGCGGACCTTGAAGAAAAGTCCTCAGGGGACTTTCTCTTTGATATGAATTATATTGGACGCACTGTTTCAGAAGCGACCACAAGAGTTTCATCCATAATCACTGATCTTAACGTACTCTCCGGCAACAGATATATTGCCCTGAACCAGTCTTTTGATCTTATACAGCAGAGGATTCAACAGGCTGTCAATCAGCGGACAGAGATTCCTCGTGCAGAATATGTGCTTCGTCTGGGAAGTCTAACCTCTGATATGACTCTGATTGCCGGCGGCAAGATGGCCAATATAGGTGAAATGAGCAGCAGACTGAAACTACCGGTGCCGGAAGGGTTTGTCATTACCTCCTCTGCGTTCAGGGAATTCGTTGCCTATAACGATCTGCAGGAGAGGCTCTCAGGACTGCTTAAAGGGCTTGACATGAAAGATACCGCAGCCCTGGAGGCGGCCAGTACCGGGTTTCAGAAACTTATCATGGAAGGGGCACTGCCTCCTGAACTGGACGCAGCCATCCGGGATGCTTCCGGACGCCTGATGCATGAGGTCGGCAATGACGTGAGGGTATCGGTCCGGAGCAGTGCGATTGCCGAGGATGGTCATTTCTCTTTTGCCGGGCAGTACGCAACCTATCTTCAGGTAAGGCCTGAGGAGATCCCCGGCCGCTACCGTGCTGTGCTTGCAAGTCTCTTTACCCCCAGGGCCCTCTATTATGCAGCATCAAAAGGCTTTGCCGGTGAAGAGATGGCAATGGCGGTAGGCGTTATGCGGATGATTCCTGCCAGGGCCGGCGGCGTCATGTATTCGCAGGACCCTAACAGCCAGCAGCCGAAGGCCATGATAATTAACGGCACATGGGGCCTTGCCCAGCAGGTTGTTGACGGTACGGGCAAGACCGACAGGTTCCTGGTGGCGCGCGACAGCGGAGAAATTATTGAGCAGAGTATCAGTGATAAAGAGACCATGATTGCCGGCAGGAAAGAGCAGGGGGTTGAAGCTGTTCCGGTCAAAGGAGACCTTCGCAGTCAGCCCTGTCTCAGTCCGGAGCAGATCAGGACCCTTGCCGGATATGCCCTCTCGCTGGAGCAGCATTTTGGCAAACCCCAGGACATTGAGTGGACGGTTGATACTGCCGGCAGCGTGCTGCTGCTGCAGACGCGTCCTCTCAGAGTTTTTGCCCATGAAAGTAAAAAACTAATGCCCCGTCGGGTGGAGGGCTTTCCCCTGCTCATTGAAAAGGGCGTTATTGCGAGCCGGGGCATCGGCTGCGGCAGAGTATACTTGGTGAAAGCGGACAGCGACCTTGCGAACTTTCCTGACAACGGGGTCCTTGTTTCACGGACCACCTCCACGAAGTTTGTGACGGTTATGGACCGTGCCTCGGCCATTGTTACTGATGTGGGCGGGGCAACAGGCCATATGGCCTCTCTGGCGCGCGAGTATCACCTGCCTGCTATCCTGGATACGGATATTGCCACCTCTGTCCTGAGGCAGGGGCAGGAAGTTACGGTGGATGCGATAAACTGTAATGTCTACGAGGGCAGGGTGGAACAGCTCCTGGAGTATGATTCGGGAAGAAAGGATTCGCTCAGGGAAACGAACCTCTTTCATCTCCTTGATCAGGCAATTCAGTTCATCGTCCCCCTGCGTCTCATTGATCCTGAAAGCGAGCAATTTCGACCGGAATCCTGCACCACGCTGCATGACATCACCAGATTTTCCCACGAGAAGGCCATGTCAGAGATGTTCGGGATGAGTGATACGGATGAGATGGAGGGGGCCTCTACCATATCCCTTGCAGCCGGGGTGCCGATGGATGCCCACATGATCGACGTTGGCGGCGGTATGCGGCCCGGGGTTGAAAAGGCCCTTCCTGAAGATGTTCTTTCTGTGCCGTATATATCCTTTCTGAAAGGTCTCCGTGGCATGAAATGGCCTGAGCCCCGGGCAGCGGACGCAAAGGGCTTTCTGGGCATGATGGCCCATGCTGCTTCGATCACCGAAGAACAGCTGCAGCAGACGGCGATCAGAAGTTTTGCGATCGTCTCAGGGAACTATATGAACTTCAGCATCAGGCTCGGGTATCACTTCTCGATGGTCGAGGCCTTTGCCGGCGATACACTTAATGATAATTATGTGAGGTTCTTTTTCAAAGGCGGCGGGGCTGCAACCGACCGCAGACTCCGCAGGGTGCGGTTAATCAAGGAACTCCTGGAGATGCTGGACTTCAGGGTCAGGCTGACCGAGGATGTGGTCAACGCCGTCCTGCTGAAGTTCAAAAGGCCGGAGATAGAGCGGCGGCTTGAGGCGATGGGCCGGATGACCGTGTTTACCAAACAGCTCGACATGGCCATGTACAACGACGATATCACCGACTGGTACCGCGACGAATTCGTCCGCGACCACCTCCAGCCGCTGGGGCTGGGTAAGTAGCGGTCAAAATCAGCCCTCTGAGCCCTTCAGTTTTGCCTTTAACTCCCGGTTTTCCTTCTGCATCGCGGTCCATTTAAGGGCCTTGTCTATGGTCGAGAGGATCTGCTCTTTGCGGAAGGGCTTGATGATGAAGTCAAAGCCGCCTTTCTGTAAGGTCTCTGCCGCTGCTTCCTCTGAGGCAAACGCGGTCATGATCACGACAGGGATATTCTGGTCGACCGCCTTGACCGCGTCGAGCAGTTCACTGCCGTCGAGTCCCGGCATCTTCAGATCGGCAATAAGCAGGTCGATGCCGCCCTGTTTTGCAATCTCAAGCGCCTCGACCGGATTGTTTGTGGTGATGATCTTGTGCCCGGTTTTTTCCTTTATGATCATGCTGAGCAGTTTCAGCATATCAGGTTCGTCGTCAACTGCCAGAATTGTTGCAGCCATTAATGTATCCTCCTGTTTATGCGGTTTTTCCCCGCAGCCCTTTTATGTCCGGCATTGCCGGCAGTGTTATGATGAATGTGGTGCCGGGAGTTTCAGACTCATCAGCTGTCTTTGTGTCAAAGGCGATGGTGCCGCGATGCCTGGTTATTATACCGTATGACACGGAGAGCCCCAAACCTGTGCCATCGCCGACCTTTTTTGTGGTGAAGAGCGGATCGAAGATATTCTTTCGATGCTCTTTTCTGATGCCGCTGCCTGTGTCGGAAATTCTGATCTCGACCCATTTCCCGTCCTCTGCAGGGCTTGTTATAATCGAGAGCTTTCCCCCGCCCTTCATGGCATAGACCGCGTTGTTGATGATGTTCAGGAATACCTGCTGGAGCTCGTCCGGATCTCCCTTGACCGGCGGGAGATCGCTTCCGAGATCCAGGGTGTTGATCGCCACCTTGCGGACCAGAAGGTTATTTCCGAGCACCGTTAACACCTCGGTAATGTTTTTATTGATGTCCACACTGGTTTCCGTGTGTTCTTTGGTCCTGGCAAAGGTCAGAAGATTGTCCACCACTTTTTTAGCCTTATGTCCCTGCCCCTCGATGGTCTTCAGGATATCGTGAGATTCCGAATCCGGCGGTGTTTTTTCCAGGAGCATATCCGTGAACCCGAGTATGATCGCAAGGGGGTTGTTTATCTCGTGGGCCACACCCGCGGCAAGGGTCCCCATGGAGGCGAGTTTTTCGGTGTAGTAGCCCTGTTCTTCCATTTTTTTGCGTTCTGTAATATTCCGGGAGATGCCCAGTATGGCGTATATGTTTCCGGCATCGTCCAGCAGTCTCCTGAAGTTGGTGTTAAGCCAGATATCCTTCTCCCCGACACGTATCAGGTGCGTCACCTGCCTGCCGCGCTTGATGTCGTAGACCTCCTTGATCGTCTGTAGCAGCATTTCGGCAGTCGGCCAGGAAAAGATCTCGGTGATATTATGGCCTATGATCTGGTCTTCTGAGCGGTTGAGCAGCTTTGCGCCGTAAGTGTTAATTGAGGCCAGGTTGCCATCACGGTCGATCGTAAAGATGATGTCCTCGGCGTTTTCGATCAGGGAGCGGTACCGCTGCTCCGACTTCATCAACTCTTTGGTCTGGCGGCTGACTTCCTGCTGGAGTGAGGATGACCAGCGGACCATCAGCGAGATGACGGTCAGCGAGCCGCCGAGGATGATGAAGATCAGGACCCCCTGCATCATGAACTGGCGTATCTGTATGCCGTGGATAGCGCCTTCCACTTCACTGACCGGGGCGACGACCGCCACGGACCAAGTCCTGGTTTCCGCCAGATCAGTCAGCACAATCGGGCTGTAGGCGATGAGCTTTTTAATGGTGCCTTCCTTGCCCCTGTGCCAGCCGGAGACATACCAGCTGGTGCCCTCTTTACCGGTCAGCATCATCTTTTTCTGGATCTCGTTTATGCGGGCAAAGGAGATGGTTGACACCTTCTCTTTTCTGGCCTCAAAGGCATTCCTGCCGATCAGGCTCTTCTCGATGTGGTACAGGAACGTTCCGTTGCTGTCGATCACCCAGGCGTAACCGGTCTTTCCGGATTTGATCCCTGCAGTCAGATTCTGTATCAGTGAGGTGACGTCCATGATGATGACGATAGTGCCGGAGAACTTGCCGGTTGCCACGGGATGCGAATCGTCGACAGAGACCTGCCAGACCGGCACCGCGATCTTCATGACCAGTTTCTGCCCGTCCGGTTCCTGCGGCAGGGGATAGACCTCGCTTGCCAGTGTTCCGTAGCGCTTCATATTGTCTTTTGCCCAATGGTGGAACTTTAGATCTTCCGGATCGGACTGCACGTTGTCGAACTGCGCACCGCTTACGGTATAGGTCCTTTGTCCTGTGGCGTCCAGATAGCGGAGTTCAAGGGCACCCTCCTGTTTGAGGCTCGAGAAGGCGATCTGCATGCGCTTCGGCAGAAAACTCTTTTCATAGTACTGGATCGACGGGGAGAGGGCAAGGAGGACCAATTCCTTACGGGCGGTATCCACATGGTTCTTGATCTGCTCTGCGGCATGGCGGGCCAGGACAAGCTGCTGCTGATTGAAGTCATCAGTTACCACTTCCTTGACCTTGGCCATGAACTGCCAGCCTGACAGCAGGACGATCGCCAGAAGGACTGCGGCGATGATAACGGTTTTTCGAATGGGGTGCTTTGAAAAATATTTATGGAGCGGCTTAAAGAAGAAAAGCCAGCCGGAGGCTGAAGAGTTGAATGAGCGGTCAAATGGGTTCATAGTTCAGTGACAGGATCAGCAGCAGGAAAGGCGGACCCCGCCTTTCCTGCTTATGCGTATTATTATATCTTTACGACATATACAGAACAAGGACTATGTTTTACGACGTTTGAGGTAACACTGCCCAGAGTGAAACGTGAAGATGAACTGAGACCCTTCGAGCCCATGATAATGAGGTCCACTTTTTCCGTTTCTGCATAGTCGATGATTACGTCAGGCACTGAGGTAGCAGCCACCACGAGCTTGCAGGTCGAGTCAATATTCTGCGCAGTCAGGCTGCCTGCTGCCTGCTGCATAATATAGTCGCCTCTTTTGGTAAGAGAGCTGTTGAGGCCCTCTCTTTCCGAAGCAGATATTTCTAGATCGACTCCCTCTATGAAAGGCACGACATTAATAAGGCAGATGCCTGCCCCTTTGGTCTTTGCCAGGTCTGCAGCGATCTTGAGAGCTTCTTCAGAGTATTTGGATCCGTCAACCGGAACGAGTATTTTCATTCTGTTTCTCCTTAATATTAATGTTTGGCCTTGCTCATCGAGAGGCCGACGCCGTCAAATAAGAAATAGATCGCGAAGCCCCACCACATGGTGTATACAACGTAGAAGACGAGCAGCGCTGTCATGAGTACGGCTTTTTCCTTCACCTGGACTGCGTCAACCTTATAGTAGTTATAGGCGGTTTCGACGGCCTTCTTGGAAACGTCTGAGATGATCTTGGCCTGTTCAATTTTGCCGTCTTTCTTCAGGGCCTTATCCATGGCACTGAAGGCGTTATGCCACTGCCTGAAGATCTTCTTTTCGTCGTCGAAGCTGTAGCGGGTCTTGATCGCCTCTCCCTGGTTCTTATACATGGCATCTGAATCCTGCAGTGCCGAGGCGAGTATCGCTCCAAGATCACCCTCGATCTTCATGTCCGTGCCGGATACCTCTATCCTCGCTCCTGCAGGCGTGAGGACCTTGGAGAGGTTTTCGATTCTTTTTTCTGTGTCACCAGGCTTGTCCTCTGCTTTGGCAGCACTGATCTTGACAGAAAAAGCCTGTCCCTTGAATTTATCCGCATTCTTCTGGAGTTCAGGAATAAAATATGACGACCCTTTCGAGAGCGAGTTGAACATGTCGTCAGCATAGGTGAGACCGTTCCTGCCGTTACCGAAAACCGGCGAGAAGATCAGGATGAGTACCCCGAGGAATGATGCGGCCAGCAGCGCGCCTATTGAGATTGATGTTTTGTTTATAGTGGCCATGACTATTCATCCCCCCTGAGTTTACCGATATTCATAAAGAATTTGCTCATGACCCAGATGCCGAAGATGCTGACAACGATCCAGAAGATGATGTTGCCGGCATATTCAATGTTGGTAACCGTGGTCTTTGACATGTTTATATATTCAAGCTCCACCATCTTCTTCGGCAGGGTGCTTGCCCTGTTGATAAAGCCTGCGATA
The DNA here is from genome assembly GCA_013824615.1 of Thermodesulfovibrio sp. Classification (GTDB taxonomy): domain Bacteria; phylum Nitrospirota; class Thermodesulfovibrionia; order Thermodesulfovibrionales; family UBA6898; genus PALSA-1316. The sequence continues at coordinate 59,264 of PNOC01000004.1, read as the reverse complement.
ATCGATACAGCATAGAAGCCGAGGATATGTGTTCCCTTGACGACCTTGGTGACGAGCGCTCCGACCTGGATGCCTATCAACGATCCGATCAGCATGCCCATGGCAAGGGTATAAAAGACATAGCCGTAGATGGCATACTGGGCGATAGAGGCAAGGCCTGCAGTGAAGATGATCTGAAGGATGTCCGTGCCGACGGTTGTCCCGGCAGAGACGCCGAATACGTAGACGAACATAGGGAAGGTGACGAAGCCGCCGCCCACGCCCATGATCGCAGCGAGCATGCCGACGATGAAGCCGCCTATGATCAGAAAGATGGCCGATATCTTCTTTCCGCCGACGACAAGGTGCTCATCAAATGTGATGTAAGGGGGGATCTTGACGCTCTGGACTTTAAGGGCCAGGGCAGGGGTTGCATCAGGTCCGCTGTGCGCCCCGCCGCCACCGCTCTTTTTTGTTGAATTATAAAAGTCTATGAAGGCATAGAAGCCGAGAAATCCCAGCAGAACAGCATAAACCGTGCTGATGAATGCCTCGCTCAGAAGAGGGTCTTTGTTATAGAGGGCCTTGTTGAGTGCGCCGCCGACAAAGGTTCCGACGCCTGAGCCGACCAGGAACCATACGGCGAGCTTGACAGAGACATTGCCCAGTTTCCTGTGGACGGTGGTCCCCATGATCGCCTTGGCGAAGATGTGAAACACGTCGGTGCCGACGGCAAGGATGCCCTTGACGCCTGCAGCCATAAGGGCAGGGGTGATGATAAAGCCTCCGCCTGCACCGATGCAGCCGGTGATCAGGCCCGCAGCGAGACCTACGGCGATGGAAACCACAAAGATAAGGTTTGAATAGTGCGCCGGGGCATAGGCGGTCTTGCCGCCGATCATGTCTGCTGCGTTCAGGGAGGAGACCACCAGGATCGGCAGGATCATCACCAGCAGCAACAGCAGCTTCTTGCGGTTCTTCAGAATGTTCATGGAGACCTCATAGTCCCATTTGGCATAGGCAACAGACCCGGCCATGAGAAACTCGTACAACCTTCGCGGATAACTCATTGTAAAACCTCCTTTTTATTATCTGAGACGTTCAAATTCAGCCTGGAATTTATAGCGGTCACTTCTGCCCTGCAGCTTGGTATAAGCCACCGGAGTGCTGTCAGAGCTGAGAAGCAATCTGTGTACGACAAGCACGGAAACCCCTTCATCCAGATCAAGGTGGCGTGCTGAATCCCCTGTGGCCTGAGATACCTCGACCGTCTGGATGACTTTAAAGATCTTCTTCAGCGCCTTTTCCTGAAGGAAGAAATAGAGCGAGGCGTCTGCAAGGTTCAGCTGGTCGATCTCAGGGGTGATACTGTGGGGGATGAAAGATTCATCAACATAGGCGGGGTATCCATTAAGGAGTCTCCGGCTGAGGATATAATAGATATCTCTATCCGTTTTCAGATAGGACCGTATATCCTGTGCAGGTTCCTTAATACCCCTGTATAATATTTCTTTTTCTGCTTTTACCTCCTTTCCGAACATTTCTTCTGTAAATATTGTTCTCATGGCAACCCCGACGACCGGAAGGACACTGGTGACGAAGGTCCCTTTGCCCTGGATCTTCATGAGATATCCGTCAGAGACAAGATTATTGATCGCCTGCCTCACCGTTACCTTGCTTACGTTATACATCCTGCAGAGCTCTTCTTCAGAGGGAATCCGGTCTTTGAGCTTCCAGTGGTTGGTCCGGATCTCATCCAGAAAGATTCTGGTAAGCTGGATATAGAGCTTCTCCTGATTGAAGCGGTCTACTGTTCCACTTTGCAACGCTGATGTATCAGAATGCATCATGTAGACATAATATTATAATGACCTGATGATGTCAAGCGAAAAAATGAGTTAAGGCATTTTTTTATTTAAAGGCGGTTTTAATTCCGGAAAAGTCAGTCAACAATAATATTACTGGGAGCGTACTTGTACAATTATGTCAATTCGACAAATATGTAGTAACTGTATAACTGCCCGAAAAATAGAGATTATCTTCGCATCAAACCTGTTATTCCTACAATTATGTAGCTATTGGCTTTAGGTTTTGCTATATAACATGTCGTAATTAAACAGAATTATATTCTGGCATGGTTATAGCAAATACCATGCAACTACTATCCGGAGGAGCCATTAATGAGAAATATTGTAGTTGTTATGCTTTTTGTGCTGATCACATTTCTTGCCATGCCCATGACCGGCTATGCAGAGACGGCCGCAAAGGTTGATGCCGGTGACACGGCCTTTGTCCTTGTTTCGACTGCCCTGGTCATGCTGATGACACCGGGACTGGCCATGTTTTACGGCGGTATGGTCAGAAGAAAAAATGTGCTCGGCACCTATATGCAGAGCTTTGTCGCGATCGCCCTGGTTTCAGTCCAGTGGATCCTCTGCGGGTACAGTCTCTCCTTTGGTCCGGATGTTCATGGCATTATCGGCGGTCTCGACTGGATCGGACTGAAAGGCGTCGGGCTCGAGCCGAACCCTGACTATGCCCCGACCGTCCCGCACCTGGCATTTATGATCTATCAGGCGATGTTTGCGGTTATAACCCCTGCGCTTATCTCCGGGGCGATTGCGGAACGCATGAAATTCTCTTCCTTCCTGGTCTTTACGGTTGTATGGTCAACGGTCGTTTATGATCCGGTTGCCCACTGGGTATGGGGGACAGGAGGCTGGATGAAGAATATGGGCGTTCTTGATTTTGCGGGTGGCATAGTTGTTCATATCACCTCGGGCATCTCGGCGCTTGCAGCAGCCATGGTGATCGGCAAGCGGAAGGGATATATGCATGAGTCCATGACGCCGCATAACCTGCCGATGACCGTCATCGGTGCAGGGATTCTGTGGTTTGGCTGGTTTGGCTTTAATGCCGGCAGTGCCCTTTCAGCAGGACCGCTGAGTGTCATGACCTTTGTTGCCACTCACAGCTCCGCCGTCGCAGCAACCCTTATCTGGGTGATTATCGAGTGGGTCCATCGCGGCAAGCCGACGATGTTCGGTGCTGCTACCGGAGCTATTGCCGGGCTGGCAACGATCACTCCGGCATCCGGGTACGTCGGTCCCCTGTCGGCCCTGGCGATCGGTATGCTTGCCGGTGCTGTCTGCTATATTTCTCTGAATTTGAAAAGCCGGCTTGGGTATGACGACTCGCTTGATGCCTTTGGCGTGCATGGGGTCGGTGGCATACTCGGAACTCTCGCAACAGGACTTCTGGCACAGAAACTGCTAAATCCGGCCGGTGCTGACGGCCTCTTCTTCGGCGGTTCCGGACTGCTTATGAATCAGTTCATCGGGGTAGTTGTTACCGCAGTCTATTCTTTTGTTGCCACCGTGGTCATTCTCAAACTTATATCCTGGACCATGGGCCTGAGGCTGAGCGCGGAAGATGAATTCGAGGGCCTGGATCTCAGCCAGCACGGTGAAAGCGGTTACACGATGTAATGATGGTGGTAATGGTAGTGTAATGACGATTTCCTGAAATACGTATTCAAATGAAAGGCACCCTGTGGCAGTCACTTCAGGGTGCCTTTCAGCCTCCTCTCTGCCAGCCCCTGAAATTCAATCCTTAACACGCTGTTCGGGTTATAATAAACCGTTGTGCTTTACACGGAATTATTATGCTATGTCCTTATAACGCTGAGTTTTTTATGGATAATCGGAAAAAGAAAGAATACCACTCAAGCCTCATTGTCTTAATGCTTCTCAATATGGCGTTTTCGGCTTTTATCTGCCGCGGACTCCTGGCGGGCAGCAGTCCGGGACTGGTGCAGGTTTTTCAGTTCCTGGCGCATATGACTTTTCTTAATTTCATCCCGGCACTGATTGTTTTTCCGCTTATGCGCTATTCGGGAAAGGTTGGAAAATATGCCGGAATAGTTTTATACGCTCTTCTCCAGATATTTCTGCTGCTCGATCTGAATATTTACCGGCTGTTTCATCTCCATATAAACGGGATGATCATCAGGACCGTGCTGACGGAAGGCTTTACCGATTCTGTCACGCTCGGCAGCTCGACGATCGTTTTTTTTCTGCTGAAGGCGGCAGGGGTTCTTCTGCTGGAGTCAGTATTTGTTTATCTGTCGTTCAGGGCAGAAGGCACGCTTAGCCGCAGGCTCAGGTATGCTCTGGTCGCGGTATTTCTCCTGACGATCGCTGCGGACAAGGTCATCTATGCGGCTGGTTCGTTCTACAATGCTCCGGGGGTGACCCGCATTGCGAGGCTCTACCCGCTCTATGTCACTCTGCGGGCTGACAGGACGCTGATAAAGGTCTTTGGCCTGACGGCCGGTCAGGACGATGACCTGAGGCAGACACCGCAGGACAGTCTGTTGAACTATCCCAGAAAACAGCTTGTCAGAAATGAGAGGGTGCAGCCCGGCAGACCGAATATCCTGGTGATTGCTGCTGAAGGGTTCCGGTTCGATATGCTGGATCCTGAAATAACACCGAATCTCTGGAAATTCAGCCGTGAGCATATCGTGCTGAAGAACCATTACAGCGGCGGCAACGGGACGCGGATGGGTATTTTCTCGCTTTTTTATGGTCTGCAGTCCACGTACTGGGACTCTTTTCTCATAGAGCGAAGGTCCCCGGTGCTGCTTGACGAGCTGAAGAAGCTCGGTTATGAATTCCGGATCCTTTCGGCTACCAGACTCACGTATCCGGAGTTCAGAAAAACGGTGTTTGTCAACGTGCCTGACGCTGTCGAAGATGAGTTCCCGAGCTCCGGAGCGGAGAGGGAGAGGCTCATGACCGAACGGTTTATCGAGTTTACAAAGCGGCGGGACACCTCCCGGCCGTTTTTCTCCTTCATCTTTTTCAATGCCTCGCATCAGCCGTATGTTTACCCCAAGGAGCATGAAAAGTTCAGACCGGCGGCGGGTGAGGATATCAACTACAGCAAGACCATCGGAGAGGCCGCAGCTATCCAGATCAGAAACAGGTTCAAGAATTCACTGCATTATGACGATGCGCTCTTCGGCAGGATATTTGACGCCCTGAAACAGTCAGGGGCCCTGGAGCATACGATTGTTATTGTTACCGGTGATCATGGCGAGGAGTTTCTGGAGCAGGGTCATTTCGGGCATACGCAGTCCTTCAGTGACTATGTCGCCAAGACCGTATTTGTCATGCATGTCCCCGGCATCCGGGGCATGGCGGTGGAACGTCTGACGAGTCACTATGATGTTGTCCCCACGCTGATGGAATTGCTGGGTTATACCAATGCAGCCTCTGACTATGCGCAGGGAAGCTCTATTTTCAGTACGGCCGGACGGCCGTATGTCTGCTCCGGGGATTGGGGGCATGCCTGCATGATAGACCGTGACGTGAAGATAGTTTTTTCGACGGACAGTTACCGGAATCTTTTTGAGGTTTTCAGTGCGGCTGATTATAAGAAAGTAGGGGACCCCGCTGCGGTTCTTAAGCAGAAACGGTTATATATTGTCGAGATGCTGAAGATGATGTCCGAGTTTTACCGGGAGCGGCATGACTAAGACCGGCACTAAACCCAGTCTGTCGGAGCTGAACTCCTGGCTTGACAGCGGACAGGGTGGGGTGGCGCTGACACAGCAGTATTCCCTGCGCATCGACTGCATGGTTCGGGCCCTGTTTTATAACGAACCCGCTGAGGGAAAGGGCAGGGTCCGGCCTGCACAGATTGATGGCCGGACCGGCGGCAGATCCGTCGGGCGACGTTCCGGGCGTAGCAGCCGGAAATATCAGGGCCCCCATAATCTTACTCTCCTGGCCACCGGCGGCTATGGCCGCATGGAGATGGCCCCTTTTTCTGATGTTGATCTTCTCTTCATTGCTGCTGACAGGAAAGAGACAGAGGCTGCGGAGCAGATCTTATACCGGCTCTGGGACTCAGGCCTCGATATCAGTCATGCCTTCAGAACGCCTGAAGAATGCATCGAGGAAGCCTTTGCCGACATCCGGACGCGGACGTCCCTGCTGGAGGCCCGCTACCTGGCCGGAGATCCGGTACTGTACGATCTCTTTTGCAGCAAAGTCCTGCCTGCCGTTACTTCCAGGCGGCAACGGGATTTTGTGAGGGAGAAGCTGCTTGAAAAAGGGAAGCGCCATCATAGTGCCGGGAATTCTGTTTTTCTGCTGGAACCCAATGTCAAGGACGGAGAGGGCGGACTGCGGGATGTCCATACCGCATTCTGGCTCTCCAAAGTGGCCCTGAAGACCCGGGACTATGCCGGTTTTTTTGAGGGGATTCCGCCTCTTTTCCGGAGGCGTTTTCTGAGCGCGTACGATTTTCTTCTGCGTGCCCGGTTCTGCCTTCATCTCGAGAGCAACAGAAAGAATGACCTGCTCTCGTTCGAGTTCCAGCGGGTGCTTGCCCCGAGACTCGGGTTCCTCGACTCAAAGAAATTCAGCGGTGTTGAGCGGATGCTCCGCTATTATTACCTTAAGAGCAGGGCGATACAGGAAATCACGGCCGATATTGTGGCGCAGTGCAGCCGGCCCTATGTTACGGTGACGAAAGATTTCAGCATCAGGAAGATTACGGAAGATTTTTCCGTCTCAGGCGGAAGCCTTATTGCCACTGCTCCGAAAGGGGCCCCGCTTACTGCCGGGAAGATCATGGAGGCCTTCTCCCTGATGGCCCGGACCGGGAAGCGCTTTAGTCCCGGGCTCAGACGTGCAATCCGCACTGATCTCCTGCGGATTAACCGCAAGGCCAGAATCCAGCCCCGTTCTGTTAATTCATTTCTGGAGATCCTGAAGGGCGGCAGGGTCTACGACACGCTCAGGGAGATGCATGACAGTGGTGTGCTCGGAAGATTTCTGCCGGAGTTCGGGGCGCTGAGAATGCTGGTCATTCACGAACCGTATCATCTCTATACCGTTGACGAACACACGCTGGTGGCGATCCGTAACCTGGAGCTCTTAAGAACAACCAGTTATAAGAGCCTCGAGGACCTCCATCATATCATCAACAGCACGGGCCAGCTCGATGTCCTGTTTCTGTCTTTGCTGCTCCACGATATCGGCAAGGCAGCAGGCAGGAACCATGAGGAAGAAGGGTATAAGAGGCAGAAGGATATCCTGGAGCGGTTCAACCTTGCTGCTGACAAGAGATCGCGCATAGGCTTTCTGGTCAGAAACCATATACTGATGTCCGAGACTGCCCTGAAGCGGGAGGCGCATGATCCCGAAGTGATTGCCCGCTTTGCCGAAGCAGTCGGTGATCCTGAAAACCTTAATGCCCTGTACCTGATCACGTATGCGGATATGTCGGCCGTCAATCCCGGGTTCTGGAGTTCCTGGAAGGCGTATCTGCTGAAGGAGTTGTATCTGCATACCCTTGACTATCTCAATGGGGTAACCCGGGACCGGAAAGAGTATGTCCGCGATCTGCTCAGTACGGTACGAGGTATAGAGCCGCCTTTGTTGGCCGCCTTTATCAGCGAGATGCCGGAGAGATACCTGCTGTCAGCGCCGCGCGAAAAGATCATCGACGACTACCGGCTGGTCAACAGGGCATTGGAGGGGGGCTTTGCCGTGCGTATTGACAAGAGGGCGGACGGCCTGGTCGAGATATCGGTCTCCACCGCCGATTCCCACGGTCTTTTCTCGAAGCTCGTCGGTTTTCTTTCATCCAAGGGATTAAATATTGTTAACGGCCGGATATTTACCTGCAGGAACGGGCTGGTTATTGATAAAATAGCAGTTTCGAACTGGCAGGATATATGGTGGGACGGGCTTGTGCTGGATCTGACCGAGGGGCTGAAGGCAGTGATTGCAGAGAACAGGCCTTTTCACGTTGTCAGGCGTCCGGAGACGAATGTCTCGCCATATGATATATTTATAGAGCTGGATAATGAGACCTCAGATGAAGTCAGTATTATCGAGGTATTTTCCCCAGACCGGCTGGGACTGCTCTATGATATCTCGCTTGTCCTGGCCAAACAGGGGGTCAGCATATCCTCAGCGAGAATTAATACAGAATCGGGCCTGGCGCAGGATATTTTTTCTGTCCGGTCAGGGAATGGGAAGCTCGGCGCTGCCGGGTCAGAAAGGCTGCTGTCTGCTTTATGGATGACGCTCAGAGACGGACAAGAATAATAAAAGCGACCATAATCCTCGCCCCGGCGCTGATTATCGGCATCCTGCTCCTTGTCCTGCGCGGCCCGAATATTTCCAATGCCCTTAAAAAGACAATCCTGCCGGAACTGGAGATGATGCTCGGCAGGAAGGTGATTGCCCAGAATATTTATCTTAATATTTTTCCGCTGTTTATAGAGGCAAAGGGACTGAAGGTTTTTGATGAGGGGGGGGATAGACTGCTGGTTGCACCCCGGGTGAAGGCTTACGTCGAACTGAGCGGCCTTTTCTCAAAAAGGCTGACGATACGAAGGCTGGTGATCAAGGAGCCCGAGGTCAGCCTCAGCAGAACGAAAGCAGAGGAGATAGCCGTCAATATCGAGCGCTATCTTGCCACAACGCGGGAGAACGCCCTGAAGGTAAACGTTATGGCCGTTGAACTGCAGAAGGGCAGTACCGATTTTCTTGATGACCGCAGCGGGCTGTCGATCACGGTAAAGGGTCTTGGCGGCGAGGCGATTCTGGGCAGCAGAGGCAGGGTGATCGTCACCACGGAGAATATAACGCTTAAGAAGGACGGTATGCCCGAACTGTCGGCCGCTGTCTCCGCAGCCCTGCTGATCAGGGACAACACCATAGAGATCAAGAAGCTGACGGTCGATTCCTTTGATTCGAGGATGACCGGCACTGGTGACTATGAAGCAGGGCAGGGGAAGATTAAGGCCGATCTTTCGTTATCGCTCAGTACGCTGAAGAAACTGTTCAGGCTCGAAAAAAGCGGAGAGGGGTCTGTTTCGGTGAAGGGGCTGGTAAGCCTTGCGAAGGAGGATGTCTCGCTTGACCTGGACCTGCAGGGAAGTTTCTTTATCCAGACGCTCATGGAACTGCTGAAAGTTGAGGAGAAGATCGAAGGGTATGTGACGCTGAAGGGGCAGGTGAAGGGGCCCCTGCATAAGCTGGTTGCCAAAGGGACCGGAGAGCTCCGCGCAGGGAACCTCTTTGATGTTGATGTCGATCACCTGAAATGCGGCATATCCTATGCTGACGGCACCATGCGGTTTACGGACGGTACTGGCAGGCTCTATAACGGTTCGGCTACTCTGTCTGCGTCGATTACCCTGCCGGTCGTAAACTATTATACGCTGAAGGTCGATTTTTCCCAGGTCGACAGCGGCCCGGTATTCAAGCTCATCGGCTGGCACCCTGGGGTCATGCCCGGCAAGATCAGCGGTACACTTGTCAACAGCGATTCGTCGTTTAATCCCGAAGGGGGCTTTGTATACCGGAGCAGTGAGAAAGGGAAGAGCGCACTCGGACGGATCAGTGAAGTGACCGGCAGGTACGGCATGAAAGGCGATCTGGTGACGATTACCGGCCTGAAGCTGCATACCGGAATTTCAGATGCCGAGATGAACGGTACTGCTGATCTAAAGAATAAATTGCTCGATTTCGAGGGAGTACTGCAGACCCGGGACCTTGCGGATATGACCGGGCCGTATTTTACGACTGTTCACGGGACAGGGGAGTTCAGGGGAAAAATATCCGGGTTGTTTACTGATCCGGTGCTCTCCGGCAGCGCAAAGATTAACAGGCCGGTGATAGGCACCTTTGGGGCTGATATGCTCACTGCCGACATCAGGTATAAAAAAGATCTCCTGACCATACAGACACTCACCGCGAACGGGGCTGAAGATGCTTATGCCATGAAAGGCGTTATCAGGTTCAAAAATGCGGTTGATCTGTTTGACCTCAATAATCCCGAGTATGACCTGCAGGCCACAATCAATAATGCAGAACTTAAAAAATTTGTAGGGATATTTTATGACGATTTCCAGGGCAACGGCAGATTTCGTACAGAGCTGAAAGTTACCGGCAGCGGAGACAAGCCGGTGCTGATCGGCGAGGCCGTGGTCAAAAACGGAACCCTCTACGGTGTCGCGTATGATTCCGGATCGTTCGGGTGGAAATACCAGGGGGAGGGAATCAACCTCGCCCCGGTGAAAATTCAGAAGGGGAAGTCTATTCTGTCGGGCAGCCTCCTGATTGATCCGGAGGGAACATTTCTGCTGTCTGCCTCCTCTGAAAAACTGTATTTGAGCGACCTTGTGCCCCGGCCGGTCAGGGGGGAGGCTCTCTTTAGTCTTAAGGCTGAAGGGAGCGGGACGATGGAGAAGCACCGAGTGGTGCTCACCGCAGAGATGGTTGAGGGCCGGCTCAGGGACCGACCGATGGGGAGCGGCACGGTCGCTGCGGTAATCACGGACCGGGAGCTTGTTTTCAATGCAGCGCTGTTGAATAACAAAGTGACCGTGTCAGGCAAGGGGAAGATCAAAAGTGATTTTCCCTGGGAGGCGAAAGTCGACATCCTGTCCGGCCGCTATGATACGGTGATCAGCGCCTTTCTCAAAGAGGTGCCTGACGACCTGATCCTGAGCATGAACGGGAGCATAGCCCTCCGCGGCGACAGAAACCAGGTGACGGCAACCTCTGCCCTGAAGCAGCTGAATCTCTCAATGTACGGGTACAGTTTTACGAACGACCATGAAATAAAACTTGAGCTGCGCAACCGGCACCTGGCCTTTGATCATGTAACGATGAGGGGCGGCAATGCGCAGGTCAAAATGAACGGCAGCCTTGATATCGGCAAGAGCTACAACCTGGCAATAGAGGGAACTTCCGCCCTGTCGCCCTTTAAGAGTCTTTCGACCAAGATCGGGGTGATCAAAGGCGATGCTGAATTTACACTGGAGATTACCGGAGACTGGGAGAAGCCTTCTGTAAACGGCGGTATCAGCTTGACGAACGGAGCCCTCAGCCTGAAGGATTATTCCTATCGGATCAGTGCCTTGAACGGTTATCTCTACCTGGACAATGACCGGGTGGTGCTTGAGAAGCTCACCGGGAAGCTCGGCGGCGGGGACATTGACCTGACCGGGATTCTGTACCTGAAGAAATTTGCGATCAGCCGCTTTTTCGTTGAGGCAGCGATGAGCAATATCTCGGCTTCTGTCTCGAGCGATTTTACGGTCAATTTTAACGGCAATCTCCTCTACAAGGGGACCCCGGAGGACCAGATTATATCCGGAGACGTCAGTATAAACAGGGCCCGATACAGGGAACGTATTGAATGGAAGAGTTGGCTGCTCAGAACAAAGCAGGTCGATAAAGTACGGTCGGAGATCTCGAATCTCGATAAGGCGCAGCTGAATATCCGCGTGCTGGGGCGGGATAATATCCGGGTGGACAACAATATTGCGCGGGCAGAGGTGACCGCCGACATGCTTCTGCGCGGGACAGTCTACCGGCCGGCACTCTTCGGCCGCCTGGAGTCAAAAGAGGGTACGGTTTACTTCAGAAATAATGAGTTCAGGATATTGCATGCAAGCGCAGATTTCGCCGACCCGAACCGGCTGAACGCGGTGATCGCCATCGCTGCAGAGACGATCGTCAAAGGGTATAAAATCAAGATGAACCTTGAGGGCCGTATGAACCAGTTTGCCATGTCGCTCTCCTCTGATCCTGTTCTCAAGGAAATGGATATCCTGGCGCTGCTGACTCTCGGACAGACCGGGGGACAGCTTAAAGGGCTTGAAGGGGGTGTCGGGGCCGGGGAGGCCACCTCGTTTGTGACCGGCAAGCTCCAGGACGTGGTGGAGGAGAGGCTCAGGAGCATCACCGGTCTGGACCGGTTTCAGGTGGACCCCCATGTATCGAAGAGCACCGGAACGGTCGAACCCAGGGTGACTGTCTCAAAAAGACTGATGGGGGATAAAATGTTCGTCACCTATACCTCTTCTGCAGGGTCTTCAGAGGAGCAGATCATTAAACTTGAATATTTTCTGAACAGAAACGTATCTCTGATCGGCATCAGGGATGAACGCGGGATTATAGGTGCTGATGTGAAATTCAGGTTTGAATTCAAATGAGAAATATTTGCGTGCTCCTGCTTGTTCTCGTCCTGCTGCCTCTGGCTGCTTCGGCTGCACCTGAGCCTGCAGGGGCTCCGGTCCGTATTGTAGTGACAGGGCTGCAGTCGATCGGAGAGGGGGAGTTCCTTGAGATGCTCGGACTGAGCAGCGATAAAATGCCGGATGCCATGGCGGTCCGTCGGGCCATTAGGACGGCCTTTCTAAAAGGTATTTTTGAGGATATCGCCATTACCGTGCAGGAGGGAGACCCTCAGACAATCGGGATCGCCGTGCGGGAGAGGGCGTATATCAGGAAGATTGAAATTACCGGGGAGCGTCAGCTTTCAGACAGAAAAATACGGAAACTCTTTCTTTTCAAGGAAGACGAGCAGTTGCGCCCTGACCTTATGGAACAGGCTGCGGAAGACCTCAAGGCAGCTCTGAACAGTCAGGGGTTTCCCTCAGCCGGGGTACGGATTACCGTGAAGCCTGCTGAGCGGTCTAATCTGGCAGATATCAGGCTGGAGGTCATCACGGGCCCTCCACGTGTCATCGCAAGCCTGTCTTTTACTGTGAAGGATCCCGGTTCGGAAGATATACGTCCGGGGGAGACAGGGCTGAATACGGGGCAATCCCCGGGCAGAGCCGGCCGGGGCGCGGACGCATTCAGCAGTTTCAAAGACCTGATGAAGATTTCAATCAACGACATCTACAATCAGGACAGAGTCCGGCTGGAGCTCAGGGCCATGAGGGAGGAACTGAAAAAGCGGGGATATATAAAGCCTGTAGTCGGACCGTTCAGTTTTGCTGACGGCAATCTGGATATCCAGGTGAGTCCCGGGAAAAAGCTTGAACTGATATTCCAGGGCAATACAGCCCTGTCCCCGAAGGTCCTCACGCAGGAGTCCCTGCTTCCGGAGAGCGAGGATATTAACGATGAAATGGTGGGAGAGGCCACGGACAGGATGCTGGCCCGCTATCACGGCGAGGGATATCCGTACGTTCAGATTGCCCCGGTCATACGCTCAGGTGAACGTGAAATCAGCCTCTCTTTTTTCATTTACGAGGGGGAGAGGGTAAAAGTCTCTTCGATCAGTTTCAGCGGGACACGGCTGCCTCAGGACAGCCTCAGGCAGGTGATGACTCTGAAAGAGAACGGTTATTATAATCCTGATCTGCTCGGGAAAGACCAGGACCTGCTGAGAGAGTTTTTTGGGGCGCTCGGATACCTTGAGGCCGTGGTCAGAAAAATCGAGGTGAAAACATCAGAAAACAAGGCTGCAGTCGATTTGACGGTGCTTGTCGAAGAAGGCGAAAAAACCGGAATCTCGGCAGTTACCGTTATCGGTGTCACTCCCGAAGCTGCAGAGCAGCTGAAGAAAGTCCTTGGACTTAAGGAGGGGGATCCCTATAATGAGGTGGATATTTCTGATGCGCGCTTCAGGATACTGGAGTATTACACCGGGCGCGGGTTTGCCTCGGTAGACGTCTCGGTCCAGAGGCAGATAGAGGGACATAAGGCCACGGTGGTTTTTGCGGTCAGCGAGGGAAAGAAACTTTTCCTGGGCCGCACGGTTATCGTGGGGAACAGGCAGACGCGTTACCGGGTCATCCGCCGTGAACTGCTGCATAAGGAGGGTCAGGAATTCAACCTTGCTCTCTTTGCCGAGGAACGGCAGCGGCTCTATAAGCTGGGCCTTTTCAATGATGTTCAGATCGAGGCCCTTGAGCCTGACGGCGACCGCAGTGATGTCCTGGTCAGGGTGAAGGAGGGCAACGCGGGATCTGTTGAGTTCGGGGCCGGCTATGCAGAGTATGAAAAGTTCAGGGGTTTTCTGGAGGTGAGTTACCGGAACCTGTGGGGCCTGAACCGGGAAGGTCTGATGCGTGCCGAAGTCAGTTCTCTGGAGCAGCGTTATCTGCTGCAGTACAACGAACCCTGGGCCTTCGGCAGCCAGCTCCCCCTGAGGGTCTATTTTCAGTATAACGATAAAAGGGATATTAACGCATCGACAAAGGATACGCTCTATCACCTGACCCGCTATACGCTTACCGCCGGAATTGAGAGAAAACTGAACCCACGCATAAAGTCCGAACTCTACTACGAGTTTTCGCTTGTCAGGACGACTGACGTTGCGCCTGACGTTGTGCTGAGCAAGGAAGATATGGGGACCCTGGCGATCGGGAGCATTAAGCCGGTGATAATTTACGACACGCGTGACAACCCCTTTGAACCTGAAAAGGGTGTGCTTGCCGGGGCCTCTCTCAAGGTAGCGTCATATCTGTTCCTGTCTGAAACGAACTTTGCGAAACTTGAGGTCTACGGGTCACGATTCCAGAAACTCGCCAAAGACGTTGTACTTGCCCTCTCAATCCGGGGAGGTGTCGCCTATCACCTGGGTGATACATCGGAACTTCCGCTGGTGGAAAGATTTTTTCTCGGGGGCAGATCTACGGTCAGGGGTTTTGATCAGGACACGCTGGGACCGAAAGGCTCCGATGGGAACCCCACCGGAGGCAACGTTTTTCTCATGGGAAACGTGGAACTGCGGACCTCGGTCGGTATGGGGATCGGCATTGTTCCTTTTTTCGATATGGGTAATGTATGGGTGAATTCAAAAAAAGCTGTTCTGTCGGATATGCGGTATACAGCCGGGCTCGGCCTCCGGTATAAAACGCCGGTAGGCCCGCTGCGGGTCGATTACGGGATGAAGCTGAACAGGGAGCCGGGGGAGAGCAGAGGGGCGCTGCATTTCAGCGTGGGGCATGCATTCTGATATGGGAGATTGGGGAACTGATGACTGCAGGCAGACAAACGAGAAAAGAGCTCATGGTGAACAGTGAATAGGAATAAGGGCATGAACATAACTATAGACTCTGTCCTTCCCGCTTGTCGGGAATCTTTCTGCGGCAGCGTGAAGCCGGTCGTGACCATGCTTATTATCATGGTGTTGTTTCTGCTGTATGCTCCGTTAGCACCTGCGGCCATCCATGATCGGGTCGTGGCCTTTGTTGATAATCAGGCCGTAACCCTGAGCGAGTTCGAAGAGCAGTATGCCGTCACTCAGCAACTGTCACCGAAGATTACCCGTGAAGAAGTCCTTAATACCATGATCAACAGGATCCTGCTCCTGAAGGAAGCCAGAAAGTACAGGATTGAAGCCCCGACCGGGGATGAGATTGTGAACGAATATATCAATCTCAAGGTGAGGGCGTATATCAGGGTGACCGATGCCGCTATCGAGACCTTTTACCAGCAGAACGCAGCGCAGTTTTCAGGACGCGCATACGAAACCGTACGCGGAGAGATCGAAAATTACCTGACCGAGAAGATGCTCAACGACCGGCTGAAGGAGATACTCAGGGACCTCAGGAAAAGCTCCTATATCAAATTACAGCTGAAGTAGGAAATTCCCCTGCCGTCCCGATGCCCTTTTTTTACGAGATTTTGTGCTTCAGCTTTTTAGCGTAGTCCGAGGCGTAATCGGATGCATCTTCGGCCATATCCCTGATCTGGGCCCGGGTCTTTCTGCCTGACTGCGGGGCCAGAAGCAGTGCCAGTCCTGCACCCACGATTCCTCCTATCAGGAAAGATGCCATGATCTCAACGCTGTAATTATCATCTCTGTTTAACATTGCAGTCTCCTTTCAAGCTTTATTTTATGCTAGCACGACAGAGGCCTTCGGTCAACAGATTACTGTTTGAAACCCTCTGGCGGCAACAGGCGCCCGGCTGCCCATCATCAGCAGTCATCTGGTATAGTAAAGCATGGCAAAGGTAATACTTGGAATGAGCGGCGGCGTTGATTCCAGCGTTTCTGCTGCGCTGTTAAAGCAGCAGGGGTACGAGGTGGAGGGGATTAGTTTCATCCTCTGGCAGGCAGAGGATAAACTCTCCGGCTGCTGTTCGCTGAGTTCTGCCCAGAGTGCGGCACGCACTGCCGGACGCCTCGGCATCCGCCATGACTCCCTCGATGTCCGCGATGAATTCAGCAGACAGGTGGTTGAACCGTTTGCAGCGGCCTATGCCAGGGGCTTGACCCCGAACCCCTGCATCCTCTGTAACCGGCATATCAAGTTTCCGTTTCTGTTGCGAGAGGCTGAAAAGCGTGGGGCGGACTTCATTGCGACCGGCCATTATGCAATTGTGGAAAGAACGGCGGATGCCGGAGAACCGGTTGTCCTGAAAAAGGGGCTCGATGGAGGGAAGGACCAATCTTACGTGCTCTACCAGCTGCAGGAAGAGGAACTCAGGAGGCTGGTGCTGCCCCTGGGGGCATTGCGGAAACAGGAAGTCAGGGAGATTGCGAGGTCCCTGAAGCTTGAGGCTGCTTACTGGCCTGAAAGTCAGGAGATCTGTTTTGTAGAAGACAACGACTATGGCAGTTTTCTGGAGAAGCAGAATCCCTCCATGATTTCTCCCGGTCCTGTCGTCGACCGCAGTGGAAAGGAACTCGCCAGGCACCAGGGAATTCACCGCTTCACCGTGGGGCAGAGAAAGGGGCTTGGCATTCCGTCCTTGACGCCCCTGTATGTTACGAGGATTGATGCTGAGAAGAGAGCAGTTCAGGTCGGGTCCCGGGAGGATGCGGCCTATAGGTCAATAATGGTGGACCAGCTCCACTGGCTCCGGAAGCCTCTGCTGCCTGCTTTTGCTGCAGGGGTGAAAATACGTTCGATGATGAAGGAGGTGCCGGCTGTGCTTGAGCTCAAAGGGGACGCTGTTGTGGTTAGTTTTGATGAACCGGTATGGGCCCCGTCGCCAGGTCAGAGTGCGGTCTTTTATGAGGGCGAGCGTGTTCTTGGGGGGGGGGTAATCCAACGTACCCTTGATTTCGGACTGAGGACAGCGGTTAACAGACCAGTCTGATGGCGTTTCGGACGACGGTGATGGTGGCAGGCGTTTCGCATAAGTAATCGCCGTCTATCTGAACAGGAGCTGCTCCGCATATGACTATCTCTTCGACCCGGCGGTAGAGAACATCCCGCGCTCTGATATGCCTGCCGAAGGGCATCAGGCCGACGTACCTCAGCAGATCGCTCCGTTTCTTCCCCTGGAAGATACAGACATAAAGAGAGGTCTCTTCAATTCGCGCATCAGGTGTTATTTTGAAGTCTCCGCCATACCGCGAGATATTGCCGATGATCGCCGCATACCCGCAGACCGTTTGGCCATCGAGTGAGATAGTAAGCTCATGTGGTGCGTAGGACAGCAGGGTGTGCAGTCCGCTGAGGATGTAGGCCCCCGGCCCGGTACGTTTCTTCAGTTTAAGATTAACGTCCCGGACTGCCTGGCCGTCGAACCCCACTCCTGCCATCAGGCAGAAGTAACGTGTCTGAAAAACGCCCTTACTCAGGCACGTGATCCTGCCGAGAGAGATTGGGCGTGATTGGCTGGTGATGAGGGTATGGAGTATAGTTATCAAATCCCGCTTCGGGTATATCTCCCGGGCCAGGACATTGGTGGTGCCAAGTGGCAGGATGCCGAGTGAAACGCCTGAAAAGGCCATGCCATTGATCACTTCATTGATCGTTCCGTCCCCGCCTGCGGCGATGATCAGATGCGGTTTTTTCAGTACAGCCCGGCGTGCAAAAGCTTCTGCTTCCCCTCTGCTCCCGGTGCACAGGATCTCTGTTGCATAACCCTGTCTTTCAAAAAATGCAGAGGCAGCCTTGATGGTTTTCCCTGAAGCCCTGCGGGCAGTGGGATTATAGATTACGATGACCGAGGAGTTCATCCGTTGTGGAGATGCCGCTGCAGAGAGCTACGGTGCTGATGAGCACCGGGGTTTTTTCGAGATAGGCTATAATTCTGCCCAGGTTATATTCCCCACGCATAAAAAATATCCGCCCCCCGCTACGCGAACGCTTTTTTTTCACATAAGGAATCCGAATGTATCCGAAGCTTCTTGAGGCAATGTATCCGGTTGTATAATCAGGGTCGTCCGAAATGCAAAGTTCGGCAAGGACTGGCCTGCATGAGGCGACCTTGGATGCCAGGACTACCGCTTCCCTCACCGTGCCGGTATTCAGCCTAAGGCGGGCCAGCCGCTTTTGCAGTTCTGTTTCGGCAGTCCTGCTGAGGCCGAGTCTCGAAACCCGGATGCCCCTCTCCTGGTCAGGTTCAAGCCTTTTGCCCGATGCAGCATCCAGGAGAGCGGCTCCGCGCATAGTATTGGAGCTGCTGAGCAGTTCGAAGGCCCTGTCAATGGCTGCAGCTGATATCAGCAGGCTCCGCAGCATGTCCTGCACAAAGGTCTGTGCCTGCCTGACGGTTGCCGTGTCAGCGGTCCTGAGCGCAAGAGAGGTAATCTGCCTGGGCCGGTGACTGACTTTTTCAACGGTCAGAGAGATGCGGTCGGGGTCGCCTCTTGGATGTTCCAGTGCTCTTTTTATATAGCGGTCAACAGCGTCACCTATTTCGGCTTTCCCGTAGAGGCCCTCAGCCCCGGATATATGAATCCCTGGCGATCTTTCTTTATTTGCTTGCCCCTTGCCGGGTGACGGTGATTTTTGCGAGGCCCTCATACGCACACTGTAGAGCATGGCTACGGGAGTGCCTTCAGGCCGCAGTGGCCGATCAGTCGCCGATCATCCTCAAAGCTTCGGCCGAGGGTTGTAAGATAGTTGCCGGTCAACAGGCCGTCTGCACCCGCAAAAAAAATAAAGGCATGCAATTCCCCGAGCGTTTGAAGCCTGCCGCCGCAGACCCTGATCTCCTTCTCCGGAAGAATGAGCCGGTAAAGGCTGATAATCTTCAATGCTTCAAGTGGAGTAAGAGGCATCTGTTTTCCCAGCAGGGTCCCGGCAATCGGTGTCAGAAAGTTGATCGGCACGGAATCAGGAGAAAGCTCTTTCAGGGAAAAGGCCAGATCTATCCTGTCGTCCCAGGTTTCTCCCAGCCCGAAGATCCCCCCGGAGCAGACGGACAGACCGGCATTTCTCGCTGCCCTGAGAGTATCGGCCTTCTCCTCCCAGGTATGCGTGGTACATATATTCGGGAAAAACCTTTTGGAGGTTTCGAGATTATTGTGATACCGATGCAAACCTGCATTCTTAAGAAGACTGAGATCCGGACCGGTCAAAAGTCCCAGTGTTGCACAGGGCAGCAGACTCTGTGCACGGACGGCGGCTATCATCGCAGCAATGGTATTGACTTCTTTTGGAGAGACCCGTTTTCCGCTGGTGACGATGCAGAAACGGCGGGCCCCGCCTTCTCTGGCCAGTTCAGCAGCCTGCAGTACCTGAGCAGGGCCGATGAGGGAATACCTGCTGATCTCTGCGGAACTCCTGGCCGACTGGGCACAGAAGGAACAGTCTTCGGAGCAGGCACCGGACTTGGCATTAATGATGGAACAGAGATCAACCTGGTCATGGCGGAAGTGCGAGCGGATTCTGTTGGCTGCAGCAAAGAGCTCAGGGCTGTCTTCCGCCGGCAGGGCTGCGAGCATGCTGGCCTCTTCCCTGGTTATACTTTGGCCCGAGAGGACCGTCTCCTGGACTTTGCTCAAGAGAACAACGGCAGAGGCAGAGGTCCGGGTTTGGGGCTGGCAGGAAGTCTCTGCTTTAATCACCGATGCGGATATGAGGAGTGCCCTTGAGGACGATTTTCCGGATCAGTTCCTCTTTTGATATGAGCCCTTTATCAATAAGGAGATCAATGAGCCCCTCCACTGCCTGGCGGGTAGAGAATTCAGGCTTCGGAAGGTTTTCCTGTGCCGTCATGATCGGCTGTTGGCGGTCTCCTGACTGATGCACGGTTCGCGTCTCGGGGCGCCATTCGCCGGGACTGCGGCCTTCGTAATGTATGCCTATGGCCCTTGATATTTCTGACTCCAGTGCCAGCACCGGCTTAATTCTTACCCCCAGCATGAAACTGATATCGTCAATGGTCTTAAGGTCAGTCGGGTCAGCCATGGCCGTAACCAGCGTTTTGCCGTCGAAGGAAAGGGGGAATATGTCGAATTTCTTTGCAGTGTCCACCCTGACGAGTTTCATCACTTCATCCGGCGGTTTTTCTATGGCGTCAAGCGATACGCTTTCGACGCCATACTGCTCGACAATAGCAGAGAGCAGTTCTCTTTCCGACAGGATGCCTTTCTTGATAAGTATGGAGCCGAGCCTGCCGCCCCACTCACTTTGATAGGACAAGGCGGCTCTCAACTGGAAGTCATCGATGACCCCTGCCTCCACCAGCATTTCACCCAGTTTTTTTCTGTTTTTCATATTCAGTAGCGGATCTCGAAATCTGAATGGCCCTCGGGGCTTTCATCCCACGAAATGCTCATTCCCTTTACCGCTGACCCAACGGGCCCCCGGCGGCATTCTTCTACTGCTTGTTCAACACGTTCCCTGCTGCCTTCAATAACCGCTTCAACTCTTCCGTCAGGCGTATTTCTGACCCATCCCTGCAGGTGGAGTTTCAGGGCAACATCTCTGGTGAAGGCCCGGTAGAATACACCCTGAACCCTGCCCTCGATCAGGAGATGAGCTCTGACGATATTCATAACCGCTATAGTATATCAGATCATCTGATCCGGAAAAAATTCCCTGGTCGGCTGCCCCGGCCGGGAGAGGTTCCGGACTGGCGAATTGACCGGCAGCATACGCGTCTGTTTCTGTTTCAGAATTATATATAAAACTTACTTGACAATCTTCATACTGATGTCTGCAGCTGCCGCAGAATGTGTCAGGGCCCCGACTGAAATAAGGTCTACCCCGGTGTCTGCCACCTCTTTTATATTTGACAGACTCATGTTGCCGGACGCTTCTATGGTTACTCTGCCGCCGGCAAGCTTCACTGCTTCAGCCATGTCCTGCGGCGGCATATTGTCGAGCATGATTATATCAGCGCCGGCCTCAATCGCTTCCTGAAGGTCCTTGAGATTTTCCACTTCCACCTCAATCTTGGTGAGATGATGGCCTGCTTTTGCCAGGGAAATAGCGTCCGTAATGCTGCCAACCTCTTCGATATGGTTGTCCTTGATCAGAATTCCGTCAAAGAGACCGAACCGGTGGTTCAGTCCTCCGCCCATTTTGACTGCATATTTTTCCATAAATCTCAGGCCGGGCGTGGTTTTTCTTGTATCAACAATACGGGCCTTGGTGCCCCTTACCAGATCCACAAACTGACTGGTCAGCGAGGCGATGCCGGAGAGCCGCTGGAGGAGATTCAGGCTGACCCGTTCACCGGCCAGGAGAATCCTGGTTTTTCCTGAGACTTCCCCGAGCACATCACCCCGAGAAACCTTTGCGCCGTCGTGATAAAAAGCAGTAAACCGGGTTTCAGGATCCAGGAGGCTGAAGACCTCGCGTGCAAACGGAAGGCCCGCCAACACAAAACTTCCCTTCGCAATATACAGCGCCCGTGAGGTATTGTCAGGCGGCACGATAAGCGAGGTGGTGATATCCCCATGTCCTATGTCCTCTTCCAGCGCATGACGAATGAGTTCGCTGACGCTCGCGGGAATATCCACTGCTATTTCCTTTTGAGAAGGGAGAAGACCCCAAATATTCCACCCAGCACAGCCCCGAGAGCAAGTGCGGATTTCCAGTCGAGCAGGGTGGCGACATCTCCCTCAACCCGGTTGGCGAGGAGCAGCAGTGACGCGCTGTTTTCAGCTCTGATCGTCCCTGAGGCAATAATCCCCGCAGCACTGCTGTTGAGGCTCGTTTCGCCCTTCGACAGGGACAGTGAGGTGCAGGAATAGTTAAGCGTGGTGCTGTTGCTGACCGATGCCCCTGCAACGCTCTGATGCAGCGAAACACTCTCCCCGTGGAGCAGCAGCGCTGCAGACTGGGCTGCCTCGACCTTCTCTCCGTCGATGCTGAGTGCTGCCACCTGCTGCATCTCGACATGGCTGCCTTCCACATTTCTGACCTTGCTCTGGCTGATCCGGACGTACTCACCCTCGATAATATCCAGATCTTTTCCCTGCAGTACCTGTTCAGTCTTTTCCATGTTCGTTACCCCCTGCTTCATAAAGTTTCTGAATGTTATCCTGTATGCGCTCCTTTTTTCTGAGGCACTCGTCGCATTTTTCTTTTTCTTTCAGCACGATGTCTTTCGGGGCCCGTTTTAAAAAATCCTCATTCAGGAGTTTCTTGTTCAAAAAAACGATGGTTTCATCCAGTTTTTCCATTTCTTTTCTAAGCCGTTCAATCTCTGCCTTAAGATCCAGAAGTCCTTCCAGGGGAACGTAGATCTCGGCAAATGTTCTGATCGCTGCGGCAGATCCGCGCGGTTTTGCTACCCCGCTTCCTATTTCGATAATGTCTGCCCTGGCGAGTTTCCTGATGAAGGAAAGGTTTCGGCTGATGATATCCTCTGCCGCTGCTGACTGCGTCCTGACCGCGGCCTTGAGTTCAAGAGCGGGAGAGACGTTGAGCTCCCCCCGGATGGTCCGTATCCCCATGACTGTTTCCATGATGACCTCCATTTCCGACTCTGCAGCCTCATCCCGCAGGAGGGCTTTCGGATAAGCAGCAATCATGATACTGCGGCCTCTCTCCTGACTTACCGGTATGCTCTGCCAGATTTCCTCGGTCACGAAAGGCATAAACGGATGAAGCAGCCGCAGGGTGTTGTCCAGGATATACAGCAGACATTCCTGCACTGCTGCCTTCTCCTCTGACTCACCGTAGAGCACCGGTTTAATCATTTCAATATACCAGTCACAAAGTTCGTGCCAGATGAAATGATACAGGCTGCCCGCAGCGTCGTTGAAACGGTAATCTTCCAGAGCTTTGCTGATCTCCCCGGCTGTTGCTGCAAGCCTGCTGAGGATCCACCTGCTGCCGATATCCAGGGAGCCGGCAGAAACCGCTTCGGGAAGCCGGGCGTCCCCCGCGTTTGAAAGAATGAAGCGTGAAGCGTTCCAGAGCTTGTTGACGAAGTGCCGGTATCCTTCTACCCTTTCCTCGGAAAATTTGACGTCCCTGCCCTGGGCGGCAAAAGCAGTAAGCGTAAACCTGAAGGCATCAGTGCCGTATTTCTCGATCATGATCAGGGGATCGATAACATTTCCCTTGGACTTGGACATCTTCTGCCCGCTGGCATCGCGCACCAGTGCATGGATATAGACGGTGCTGAACGGTATTTCTTTCTTGAATTTCAGACCCATCATGATCATTCTGGCCACCCAGAAGAAAATGATGTCAAACCCTGTCACCAGGACCGAGGTCGGGTAGTACTTGGACAGTTCGGCGGTCTGGTCAGGCCAGCCGAGGGTCGAAAAGGGCCAGAGTGCCGATGAAAACCAGGTGTCCAGTACATCTTCATCCTGACGCAGGGAGGCGCCGCCGCATTTTGTGCAGGCTGTCGGTGTTTCCCGTGCCACGATAAGTTCTCCGCAGGCGTCACAGTACCAGGCCGGGATTCTGTGGCCCCACCATATCTGGCGGGAGATGCACCAGTCATTGATATTCTCCATCCACGAAAAATAGGTGCTCTCCCAGGACGCCGGAACAATCGAGATCCTGCCGTCCCTTACGGCGGTGATGGCATCCTCTGCCAGAGGTTTAATCTTTACGTACCACTGGAGTGTTGAGAGCGGTTCTATAGTCGTCTTGCAACGGTAGCACTGGCCGATGGCATGACTGTGTTTTTCCTGCTTTACCAGCAGTCCGAGTTCCTTCAGGTCCCGGATGACCATCTTCCTGCAGTCGTACCGGTCCAATCCGGTATAGGGTGCCTCTGCCAGATCGGTCATCTTGCCGTCCATGCCTATGACGCTGATAAAGGGAAGATGCGGGGTCTGCCTCCTTGCCATGGCCTCATCATTGAAATCATGGGCCGGGGTGACCTTGACGGCTCCGGTGCCGAATTCAGGGTCTACGGCCGGGTCTGCGATGACAGGAATTCTCCGCTGGCTCAGGGGCAGTACAATGGTCTTGCCTATGAATCCGGCGTAGCGTTCATCTTCAGGGTTGACCGCCACGGCTGTGTCCCCCAGCATTGTTTCCGGCCGGGTGGTTGCCACGACCAGGTGGCCGCTTCCGTCTTCCAGCGGGTACTGGATATAGGTCAGCAGTCCGTCAAAATCCTCATGTTCTACCTCGATGTCGGAAAGTGCCGTATGGCAGCGCGGACACCAGTTGATCAGGCGGTTGTCGCGATAGATCAACCCCTGCTCGTACAGACTGACAAAGACCTCCAGCACTGCCCGTGAAAGACCGCTGTCGAGGGTGAACCGTTCCCGCGACCAGTCGCAGGAACTGCCCATCTTTTTCAGCTGATGGATTATCCTGCCGCCGTATTCAGCCTTCCATTTCCAAACCCGCTCAATAAAAGCTTCCCGCCCCAGCCAGTGCCGGTCGATACCTTCAGCAGATAACTGGCGTTCCACGACATTCTGTGTAGCAATGCCTGCGTGGTCGGTCCCCGGCACCCAGAGGACCGAGTAGCCGGACATGCGCTTCCAGCGTGCAAGGATATCCTGCAGTGTTGCATTCAGGGCGTGGCCCATATGCAGGGAACCGGTAACGTTAGGCGGCGGAATGACTATGCTGAACGGCTCTGCGGAAGACTCCGGATCAGCCTTGAAAAGGCCTTCTGCCAGCCAGTGGTCATACCACTTTTCTTCAACTCCCTGGGGGTTATAGCCTTTGCTTAACTCTGTCATAGTTTTGTCTTAACAATAAAAGACGGGGAATGGGCTCTGCCATTTCCCCGCCGCTTATGATAATTCTCCTGTGTTTTACGAGGATGCTTTGATCTTTTCGATCTCTTCTTTTATCAGGGTACTGGCCAACTCGGGGACGGTCTCCCAGAGGACTTTCTCGACTTCTTTGGTTATGGATGAAAATGCTACTTTTATGGTTTCTTTCGTCACCTTCTCAACGAGTTCCGGGGCCATCTCCCAGAGAATCTTTTCTATGGAGTCCTTCATCATCTGGGTGACCGCTGCCAGCAGGGCATCTTTCAGGTCCAGGCTCTTGTCAAGCCTCTCGTCTATCTTCCGGGACATGGTCTCACTGATTGTCCGGTCAAGCGACTGGAACAGATTCGCGGTCTGTTCGCTCACCTTCTTGTCAATCAGGGCAAGCAGTTCAGCTTTCGACGGGAGAGCCGCTTCGCAGGTGATAGCTCCTGCGGCAGGTGCCGGTGCTGAGACGGGCGGTGCAGCGTGGGCCACTGGTGCGGCAGCGGCTGCCTGCACAGGTTCTTCTACGGGCAGTTCCGCCCGGAAAACGGCAGCTGCAATTGGGGCTTCTTGAGGATGGACCTCTTCAACTGCCTCGGCCGTAAAGGTATCCTCTTCAGACAGGGACTCGGCTGCAAAGGCGTCCGGTACTTCGGTCAGGTCCTCCATTGCCCAGAGGTCTTCTTCAATCGCCAGTTCAGCAGTCTCCGGCTGTATGGCATTGTCGATTTCGTCGCCCAGGTCCAGGGCCTCGTCCAGTGGTTCGGCCAGGACTTCCTCGTCCAAGGCCGTGGCTGCCCCCATGGTGAGCACAGCATTGATCTTGCTGATAAGTTCCTGAGACTCAAAGGGCTTGATCACAACATCGTCTGCCCTTACCGTGCGAGACAGCTCATTGTCAACCGGCTCAAAGGCACCGGCCAGAAGAATTACCGGTACCGCGGCAGTCCGGGGATTTGTCTTGATCCGTTCGCAGAGTTGATAGCCGTTGAGTTTAGGCATCTCAATATCAGCAAGAACAATGTCCGGATTAAATGCTTCAATCAGATTCAGTGCGTCTTCGCCGTTGCTTACTGACTTGATCTCGAAATCTTCTTCGGCTAATACGAGTTCAACGACCTTTTGGATGGTTATGCTGTCATCTGCCAGTAATAGCCTTCGAGCCATGCCTCACCTCATTGAGAGTAGTTTGCAAAATTTTATTTCTAACTAATGAAAAAGTCAAGACTTTTTATGGTCCTGGTCTGTATCTTGCTGAACGCACGGTTCAGCAGCGGGAGACCCCTCAGCCGCCCCCGGGGCCATGGGAGTGTCCGGATGAGGAAGGTGAGCCCCCCCCTGCATCAGAACTCGCACAGCAGAAGGCAGAGATGACCTTCCTGGTTTTCTTTGAGGCGCACTTCGGACATTCAGTACCGTCACCGGCTGCACGCATGCTCTGCAACAGAGCAAACTTCTCGCTGCAGGCATCGCAGATATATTCATAAATAGGCATAGGACACCTCCTGATAGTCTGTATGTTAACTCTATAAAACAGGGCAAGTCAATTTCATGAAATGGGTGTGTATGGGTTCAATATAATACTCAATTCAATACTAACTATTGACAACCGGGGGCAGGAGAGTATTATATTGTTATGCCTGAATCTGCCGCCGGTGAATATCGGCTTCAGATGAGGAGACAGGTACAGGAGGAAATCAACGATGAAACGTGGTACAGCAGGGGTCATTATCTTTCTTCTTTTTATCTCATTCCA
Organism: Thermodesulfovibrio sp.; assembly: GCA_013824615.1. GTDB lineage: Bacteria > Nitrospirota > Thermodesulfovibrionia > Thermodesulfovibrionales > UBA6898 > PALSA-1316. Next base: position 32,869 of record PNOC01000004.1, on the reverse strand, counting down.
GCTCGCTGATGCTGCTGATGAGATTCCCATGGCTCAAAGCAGACCGGGGGAGCAGCGCTCAGACCTCGATCAGGGGATCAGGCTGAACCAGATGAACAGCACAGATGCGGACAGGTATCTCAAACGGGCCCTCTCCGTTGAACCATCCGATCCACGGACGAATCTCGAACTCGGAATTTTTTATTTTAACCGGCAGATATTTGCTGAGGCTGCCGACTATTTTGAAAGTACAAAAGAACTGGCCCCTGGCTCTGCATATGCCAGGCAGGCAGGAGAATATCTCGAAAAGATGCAGGACAGCGGCGCCAGACACCAGAAACGCTGGTCTCTGAGCGTTGCGGCCGGGGAGCAGTACGACAGCAACGTCACCATAAGCGGGAGCAACAGCCCGCTGCCCGAGGGGATCAGCAGGAAGTCGGACTGGAAAAATCTTTTTTATCTGAACGGCAGGGTCGTCCTGCTCAGGACTGAAAAAGCTGAGGCTTCGGCAGGGTACAGCTTCTTCAAGACAGTCCATTACAAGCTGCATGACTTTAATATAGCCCAGAATCTTGCCGATATAACGTACAGCTGCAACCTCAACCCTGCTGTGCGGGTTGGCGGCACCTACCGGTTTGAATATATCCTGGTCGGGGGGAGCGACTACGACATGGCGCACGCTATTGCCCCGTCTGTCACGATCGCCGAAGGCAGGGGCTTCAGCACGGAATTGCAGTTCCATTATAAATACACCCGCTTCAAGGATGGGGCCCTGTTCATCGGCAACCGGGAGCGGAGCGGCCAGAACCTCCTTGCAGGGGTAGTGCAGACGGTGCCGGTCAGTGACGCTGTCAGGATTGAGATCGGCTATGGCTATGACAAGGACCTGGCTGAAAAAGACTACTGGCGATATGACGGCAACAAGGGATTTGCTTCATTGCACGTTACGCTTCCCGTCCGTTTCTTCCTGAGCCTCTACGGCGAGTACTATGCGAAGAAATATGAGGGTATCAGTCCTGCTTCCGGCCAGGCCCGCAAGGACAAGACCGCGACCATGGCTGCCTCAGTCACCAGATTTTTTACTGATGCCTTTGGGGTGTCCCTGAGTGAAACCTATATTAATAACCGCTCTAATATTGACGACTTTGATTACAAGCGCTATCTGACAACCATATTATTGCATGTGAGGTTTTAACATGAAAAAAACGCTTATCCTGTTTACTGTTTTTCTGCTTAGCGGTTTTTTGCTCGGGGCTGCTGCCATGGTTGATGCTGCCGAGGAGATCGGGAAGATCGTTGCCTTGAAGGGAAAGGCACTAACCGAGAGGAACAATACCCTGTTTGAGACAAAGCTGAAGGACGGCATACAGCTCATTGATATTGTTGCCACGAAAGAGGCATCCAGGACTAAAATGCTTTTTCTGGATGACAGCGTCCTGACGATCGGAGAGAATACGCGCCTTGTTGTGAAGGAGTTTGTACTCCGCAAGGACGACCGCGGAAGGGCCATATTCAACCTGCTTGACGGCAAGATGAGGGCGGTAGTGGGGAGGTCCGATTTTGAGGTTCGGACCCCCACGCTTGTGGCTGCAGCGCGTGGAACGGTCATTTACTTTGAGACCGGTGAGAGGGACGGGAAGAAATATACGTCGGTGATATCCCTTGAAGGCATGGTCGACATCCGGAGCATTGACCCGACGGTCACGGGGACGGTTGTGCTTACTCCCGGGATGATGGTCACCGCCCGGCAAGGGGAGGCGCTTCCAACGCCGGTACCCGCGCCGCGCGAGGCTGTTCATGCCTCTGGAATGACTAAACAGCCCCGTCCGTCCCTGCTGGCAGCAACAAAGCCCGCCCTGGCTATTGCGGATACCTTGAGGACAACTGCGCTGGCGCCGAAGATAGAGCGGTTGCCTGTTACGGTGCCGGTCAAGAACCCGATTGCGGTCGGGATCGTGTTCCCATAACGAGGAGGTGTGATGATGAAAATAATTGCCCGGATGGCAAAACTGTTTATGATAATGATGCTGCTAGGAACACTTTCTTGCGGGGGTGGCGGCAGTTCGCCGGTATCGGCCGGCAGCATGACGACGGTTCACGTTAATCTTTTGAGCGCAAAACAGCAGGACGCTGCCAGGACGCTTCAGCTGAGTGCCCCGTCAGACGTCAGATTTATCAGAGTTGTGATTTCAGGCTCTGGCATGGCAACGATCGAAAAGGAGATTGATGTCGCCGGCCGTACAGAACTGGTCGAGACCTTTCAGGTGCCGAATGGGCCGAGCAGACGCTTTTATGCCAGGGCCGTTGATGGCAAGGGCGGCAGCCTCTATCAGGGTGACATTCTTGCGGACCTCGACGGGATTACCAGAAGTGTGGATATCCTGATGGGATTCGACATAACCGGCATCTGGGCATTTTTTCAGACACCTCAGGGCGGCGTTGAGCTGCCCCCTGACGCCGTTTCCTTCATACAGACAGGAAATTCCCTGGCTGCTTCAGTGCAGGACCTGCCCGGCTTTCTTTCTGCTGCCGGTACCATTATAGGGAACGGCATCAAGGTGACCTACAACGAGCAGGCGTGCGGTGCGGTTGAAACCACCGAATACCGTGGGACCATGTCCTCAGACGGGCAGTTTGCAAGCGGTACCAGCGTTACGACCGGCGGCTGTCTGGCCGGGACCGAGACAGGCACCTGGAGAATGAAAAAAGGGGCTATACCTCCCCCACCTCTCCAGCCCCTGCCGGTCGGCTTTCCGACTGACCTTCCTCTTGCAGACTATACGGTCAGCACGCAGGTCTGCGTTGCCGGAACCTGCAATAGCGGCAGCCCGTTTACCGTGGTGAACGGTGAAATCAGGCAGTTTGCACAGCTCCTTATCGATGCCCTGACCTCTGCAATAAACGAGCCGCTGAACAGTAACTGCGGTCAGGCAGGGAACTGCAGCTGTATAACCCCGGTAATTAACTACAGTGCCTGGAATGGCAGCTTTTTTGTGGTGACCGATTCTTTTGATGTCACCTGCGGCACCGATACCACCCACGTATCAATTCAGTACACGGTGACGCAGCTGCAGGCAGGTGGCGGAGTCTTAGTGAGGTAAGGGATCTTTTATGAAAAGGTATATCGCATGGTTGCTTCTCGTTCTGTTTCTTGCTGCGTTCGGGCGGAATGCAGCAGCTGAACAGAAGGTCGTCAGTATACTGCATGTGAATGATTTCCATGGTTTTGCCGAGCCGTACAGGCCTTTTGGCTCAGAGGATTTCCTTGGCGGCATAGCGGCGTTGGCCTTCGAGGTCGACAGGATCAGGGCGCAGGGGCCGACCCTTCTGGTTTCTGCAGGCGACATGATTCAGGGGAACAACTGGGCAAACCTTTTCTTCGGAGAATCGGTTGTCGAGCTGATGAATGAAATGCGGTTTGATGCCATGGCGCTCGGTAATCACGAGTTTGATTTCGGCCTTGACGTCCTGCGGAAAAGAATTTCCGAGGCTCAGTTCCCTGTCCTTGGGGCGAATGTCGAAGGGCTTGACCTGATCAGGCCATACGTGGTCAAAGAGATCCAGGGTGTCCGCATAGCTTTTATAGGCCTCGTGACTGAGGATGTCCCTGTTACAACTCATCCAAGAAATGTTCCCGGCCTTTCTTTTCTGCCTGTTGTCTCTTCGGTTGAGAAGAATCTTGAGCTCCTGAGGGGAAAAGCGGATATAGTGATAGTGCTGTCGCATATCGGCCATGCTGCGGACCGGGACCTTGCTGCGAAGGTCACCGGCCTTACGGCAATTATCGGCGGCCATTCGCATACAAGGGTGCTTCAGCCCGTTGTGATTAACAACACGATTGTTCTGCAGGCGTGGGAGCATGGCAAGGCGCTGGGCCGGCTTGACCTCTATGTTGAGGACCTGAAGGTTGTCAGAGCGGAAGGCAGGCTTATCGATATCAGGCCGCTGCCGGAGACCCCGGACACTGCAGTCACCAGACTTGTCAAAAAGTACAGTGAGCGGGTCGACGCGAGGCTTGATGAGCCGGTGGGCGAGGCTCTGGTTGATCTGGATGGGGAGAACGTCCGGAGCCGTGAGACGAACCTCGGCAACTTTATTACTGATATCATCAGAAAGACGGCGATGACTGATGCCGCGATCATCGGAGGTGGAAGCATCAGGACGAGTATCAAGAAAGGCAAAATCCTGATGAAGCATGTCTACGCCGTTTCTCCCTTTAACAACTATGTTGTCGGGGTGAGACTCACCGGCCGTCAGATCAGGGAGGCGCTGGAGCATGGCCTCTCTGCCATCGAGGACGGGGCCGGACGTTTTCCACAGGTCTCGGGTATGTCCTTTGCCTACTCCCGGACCGCTGCTGTCGGAGCGCGCATCAGGGATCTGACAATTGCCGGCAGGCCTGCTGAGGCTGATCGGGAATATACGGTTGCCACCGATGACTTCCTTGCGGCCGGAGGTGACGGCTATAAGGCTTTTGGTGAGGCAGTAAGATCCTCGAAGGACTTTACGAATGTCGGCGGTACGCTGAAGGGCGAAAAGCTCGTTTACAGCAATTCCGGTAAATGGGAGCGGGATGTGATCATCGATTACATCAGGGAGGTGAAGCAGGTGTCCCCGGTTGTTGAAGGACGCATCAGGGAGGTCAAAGACTGATGAAGGTCGAGGTGAATGACTGCGCAGTTTCGCTATTCCCCCCGATGACAACGGTCAGGCATGCGCTGTTGACGGCAGGCCTCATGGAGGAGGTTGAAGCCGGCGGGAAGGTTTATGACGAATGGGGAAACGAAGCAGGCCTCGACGGCTCATTGCAGGAAGGGGCAAAGCTTTACGTGCGGTAGCCGTGTCCCTAAGTCAGTCGGTATCTGCGGTAGTTTGCTATTCCTTCGCGAAGCGCAACCTTGGCAAAGCCGGTCAGCGGCACCGACAGGAGCATGCCGAGAATTCCGAAAAACTTGCCCCCGATGATCACTGCCAGCAGGACCAGGAGCGGATGCATATTGACGCTCCTGGCCACGACGATAGGCTGGATGATTGCGTCGTCGATCAGTTTCATTACCACAAACGCCATAATAACAGACCCGGCCAGGGCCAGCCCTCCGGTGTCGATTATCGAGACGATGATCGCCGGGGTTGCTCCGGCTATCGGGCCGAGAAACGGGATCAGGTTGGCGAGGCCGGCGAATATCCCGATTAGCAGGAAGTATTTCACCCCCAGGAACCAGAGCGTGCAGATTGAGAGGATGCCAAATATCAGTGCATCGAGGAATTGCCCGCGGAGATAATTGCCGAACTGCCAGTCGAGCTTCGCAATCAGGTTCATCGAGAACTCGAAATAGCGGTTCGGTATAATTCTTACCAGCTGCTTTTTCATTTCACGGCCGTCCTTCAGGAGAAAAAATACCATAAAAGGGACCAGCACCAGATGGGTGAAGAGACTGACAACGTCCAACAGGTGTGAGAAGACCCAGTCGCTGAAGCCTGCCAAAGCCTTCTCAAGCTTTCCGGCCAGATCCAGGTTGTCAATCCCGAGAAAGGCGAGCTTCCGGGAAATCAGTTCGTCCATCCCGGAGATATTGCGTGCAACCTGGTCAGGGGTAAGCCCTGTCTGCACGGCTTCCAGCTGGTCGGTCAGAACCGGCAGCAGTATAATGAGCGTGACTGAAAGCACCGCGCAGACAAAGGAAAAGATGATGAGCGTGGCCACCCCGCGGCCCATGCCCCGGGATTCCAGTTTCACGGCAAGCGGGTCCAGGATGTAGGCAAGCAGGGCCGAGATGATCATTATCCTGACGAGGTCAGCGATGGCGGACATGAGGAAGAAGAGGGCGACGAGGAGTCCCAGTGCAAAGAATATCCTCAGCCAGCGGCTGACTGCATCATTCATGGAACGGCGGTCCTTTTAGTTCTTTTTTTAATTCATAAACATACTCATTGGTTTTTTTCAGTCTTTCCCCTATGGTGCGCGCAAGCTGCACCAGAATCTTGACCCCCAGCTTCGGATTGCGGTCTATGAGGTCATAAAGGTCTGACTGCACCAGGCAGAGGAGCCGGCAGGGCGATTGTGCAATGGCGGTGGCCGTCCGTGGTGACTCGTCCAGCAGCGCCAGTTCTCCGAAGAACTCTCCTTCATGCAGCACGGTCAGCAGGTGGTGCCCGGGCTCAGTGACAATCTCGACATTCCCCTCGATAATAATATACATGCCGAGGCCGGGGTCCCCCTGGAGAAATATCCTTTCCTCTGGACGGTACTCACGCTCATGGAGTATTTTTTCGATCCGCACGAGATCACGGGCATTGAGACTGTCAAAGACAGGGATTCTTTTGAGGAGCGCCGATACGGGATCCTGAGCCTCCTGCCGGGATTTAAAAACATTTGCCCAGAGCGAAGTCATGCCTTTCCCCCCTTCTTTTGATAGTTAATCACAATTATGCCGGATCTGTCACCGGTTGCCGGGCACAGAGAACCGCAGTTCCATGATCGCCGCGTCATCAATCGGTGATACATAATAGCATTTTCTGGTCTGGATTACCCTGAACCCGGCCTGCTCGTAAAAGCCTATCACTCCGGTGTGCGAGGCCCTGACCTCGAGGAATACTATTCTGCAGCCCTGCTGCCCGAGATGGTCCAGGGTTTCCTGAAGCAGCCTTCTTCCCAGCCCCTGTCTTCTCCCTGAGGGATGCACAGCCACGTCGAGTATATGGCCTTCATCGAGTACCAGGCTGCTGCAGAGATAACCTGCTATACGGTTGTTATGCCGAGCCACCACGGGCCGGGCAAGCGGGCTGCGGAGCTCGTTCATGAAAAGTGTCTCTGACCAGGGTACGGTGAACGAAGCGGTTTCTATGGCAAGCACCTCCGGTATATCCTCGTCGGTCATCCGGTTGATTATGAGCTCAGTTGCCAGGAAGTTCATAGGTAAGTTGCAGACCATTGTATGGCTTTGCTCACATGGTTTGACAAAGCCTGTCTTAAGTTCACCGAAGGTTTACCATGACAATTGTCACCCTAAGCCTGTCGAAGGGGCCTTCATCTTCTCGTCCAGCTTCACTTCTGCTTCTGATCTTCTTATATACAGAGGTGCGGCGCCAAAAGGATCAGTGCAGTGCCCGGCCGCTGCTCTGTCAAGTCCGAGCACTGCCAGACTGGCCGGGGAGGGGACCATCCTGTCTGCCGGGGCAAATACAGCCCGCTTACCAAGTGCGGAGACGATTTTGTCGCGGTAGACAAGGGTGCCTTCGCCGGCAAAGAGCACCGTGCCTTCCAGCCGTGTCAGCAGTTCGTCCGGTTTGACCGAGGTCTCGGCGATCTCCCTCACGAACGTGTCTCCTTCCCATCTGAAGAGGGCAGTATAGACTTCATCTCTTCGGGCATCGAGCATGATGCAGACAGGATATCTGCTGAAGGCGAAACTCCACGCAAAGGCCTCGAGAGTGGGGACAGTGACCATGGGTTTTCCCGTTGCATACGCAAGCCCCTTGGCAGTGCTGAGACCAATCCTCAGTCCGGTAAAAGAGCCAGGCCCTGAGGCGACAGCAAAGAGATCTATTTCTTCAAGCCGAAGGCCCGACTGTTCCATAACCTGCCCGATAACTGTCATCAGTCTCTCGGAGTGGGTGGTTTTAACATTTAACCGTGCCTCGGCAATCAGCCCGCGGCCGGCATCGGCAACGGCAATACCACCCAGTATGGTCGAAGTTTCTATGGCAAGGATCTTCATGGAATATTTAAGTTTACCATAGGACAGGGCTGCGCGAACAATATCAAACTGCCTGTCCGTAGCTAGATGCTGCGCGGCGATCGAAGATATTTCAGGGAAAAGAAGGCTGAAAAGAGAAGGCAGATGACTCCCCCGGATAAGACCGCCTGTCTTGTGCCGATAAGGTCGGCGGTTATCCCCATGAGCGTATTGCCGACCGGTACAACCCCCAGAAAAACAAACGAATAGACACTCATGACCCGTCCGCGCAGTTCGTCCGGCACAGCAACCTGGATATAGCTGTTCGCCGCGGCAAGATAGCTGACCATGCCCCAACTGCCGACCGCGATGACGATCAGTGCAAGCCAGAACAGTCCGGTGAGAGAAAAGAGGATAAGTGATATTGAAAAGCAGAGGGCTGCCGAAGACATAAAGCGGGACTTGTTATGTATGTTTCCTGCAACGGCAATACCGAGAGCTGCGGTGAGTGCGCCGAGGCCGGAAGCGCCGACAAGGAACCCCAGGCCTCTGGGACCTGTATTGTAGACTTCTCCGGCAAATACCGGGATGAGGTTGATGTAGGGTATGCCGACCAGGCTGAATACGGCGATCAGGGCTATGACATGGAGAATCTCGGTCCTGCTCCGGATGAACCTGATGCCCTTCATGAAATCCCGAATAACTCCCTCTGACGTAACGGGCCTTTGCCCCTGAGTCTGCATCATGGCCAGAGCTGCGATTACGGCGATAAAGCTCAGTGCATTGATAAAAAAACAGGCGGGCATACCGAGATAGGCGATCGATACTCCGGCTATCACCGGTCCGATGATTCGCGAACCATTGAACACAGCGGAATTCAGCGCTATGGCATTAACAATATCGCCCCGGCCGACCATCTCGATCAGAAAAGATTGACGCACCGGTATATCAATGGCATTGATTGCTCCGAGAAAGAACGCTATGGCAGCGATATGCCAGACCGTGGTGACCCCGAGGCTTGTGAGGATGCCGAGAGCAAGGGCCGGAAGAATGGACAGTGCCTGTGTCAGCAGCAGCAGCTTTTTTTTGGGGAAACGGTCAGCGATGATGCCTCCGGCCAGGGTGAGAATCATGATCGGCAGTGCCCCCGCAGCAGCGACGATGCCGAGATAAAAAGGAGACCTGGTAAGACTGTATACCAGCCACCCCTGCGCCACCGACTGCATCCAGGTGCCGGAGAGAGATATGGTCTGTCCGATCAGAAAGAGTCTGAAGTCGCGGTGAGCGAGGGCTGAGAAGCGTTCAGGTCCGGACAGCATAGCCATTACTGCGCAGGGGCGGAGGGTTTTCTGATTCGCTGCTTGAAGAGAAAGGCCGCCAGAAAAAAGCCTGCATTCAGCAGGACAATAGTTGCGCCCGTAGGCAGATTCATTACGAATGAAATAACAATGCCGGCAACGACCGAGAAGACAGATGTGCCGGCTGCGATGGCCATGGCGTTTCTAAAGCCCCGGGCCAGTTGAAAGGCGGTGGAGGCCGGCAGTATCAGCAGGGCTGAGGTGAGCATTATGCCGACGACCTTCATGGTGAGTACAACCGTCACTCCAGTCAGCATGACCAGAATGGCATTGATTCTTCCTGTGTTGATGCCGGAGGCCCGCGCGAACTCCTCATCAAAGGTGATCGAGAGGATCTCGTTGAAATAAAAGACGATAACTGCCATCACCAGGATTGAAAGTCCTATCGAAGAGATGACTTCATAACCGCTTATAGAGAGGATATTCCCGAAGAGGTAACTGAAAAGGTCTACATTGAACCCGCCGCCCAGGCTTGCCAGCATGACGCCGGCTGCAATGCCGACCGAGGAGACGATGCCGATTGCTGCATCACCGTACATCCGGGCTTTATCTGCAAGCTTCAGTATGCCCAGTGCGCTGCAGACCACGAGAGGAAGAGATACATACAGAGGATACACATTCAAAAACAGACCCAGAGCAACCCCGCTGAAGGTGACATGCGACAGGCCATCGCCTATGAGAGAGAGGCGCCGCAGCACGAGGACGACCCCCAGGAGGGCGCAGATCAGCGCAATGAAGGACCCTGCGATCAGTGCCCGCTGGATGAAGCCAAAGCTGAGAAACTCTATAATACCGGTGTCCATGTTTTTTCTGGTATGGGTTTTTTAATCATGTTTATGGCAGATGATATGCTGAGATGAAGGACCGAATATCCTCGTCATATGATCTGACTTGCAGAACTCGTCAAAGTCTCCGTAAAAAATAATCTTTTTGTCGAGATAGAGCAGTTTCGAAGCGAACTCCCCGATGCTGCCGATGTCGTGTGTTACCAGGACGATCGAGACCTGGTGATGGTGATTCAGGTGATGCAGCAGGCTGAAGAAATTTTCACGCGTTTCCGGGTCCAGTGCCGTGGTAGGCTCATCAAGAATCAGCAGCTCCGGATTGCCGACAAGGGCCCGCGCAATAAAGACCCGCTGCTGCTGTCCTCCTGAGAGAGCGCCAATGAGCTCTTTTTTCAGGTCAGCGATGCCCAGCAGCTCAAGTGCCCGTTCGACTGATTCTTTGTCCTCTGCGTTCGTACTTCTGCGGTCGGACTCTGCTACGAGTCCAAGACTCACGATCTCGCTGACGGTTGAGGGAAAGTGGGGATTAAAGAAGTTTATCTTCTGCGGGAGATAGCCGATGCGGTTCCAGTCGCGCAGTTCCTTATGTGAAGTTCCGAAAATCGACATCGAGCCTGCAGTGGGAGTCAGGAGACCGAGAATCAGCCTGACCAGCGTTGATTTTCCTGAACCGTTTGGGCCGACCAGGCCGACATAATCCCCCTTTCGGATGCTGAAGCTGATGTCCGAGAGGACCTCGACAGCATTAAAGGAATGCGTGACCTGGGAGGCATGTACAACCTCTACCCGCACTGGAGTCCGATCAGGAGGTTTACGAGATTCGCTTCCATCAGGGACAGGAAGGTCACTCCCTGTTTGAATTCATCTCTGGAAATATTATGCCCTCCGTGGAGCATCAGAAGTTCTGCCCCGGTCTCTCTGCTGATGGTTTCCGCAATGCGGGGGGTGAGCAACTCTTCAAAGAAAAGGTGCTGGAGTCCCTCTGTCCTGAGGGTCCGCGTGACCCTGGCAACGGCTCCGGGAGTCGGCTCAGAATTTGGAGAAAGGCCGTAGGCCGAGACATAGGCAAGACCGTATCTTCTCGCCAGATAGCCGAAGGTGAAATGTCCTCCGTTCACAAAGGCTTTTTTTCTGCACTTGGCAAGTGAGGTCCGGTACTGCTCGTCCAGGACTGCCAACTGCCTTGCATAGGCTGCCGCATTTTCAGTATAGAAGGCCCGGTTTTGAGGGTCTTTACGGATCAGGCCGTCCCTGATGTTTTCGACCATCCGCATTGCATTGGCAAGGTCCAGCCACGCATGAGGGTCAGTGCCATCATGCTCATGCTTTTGGCTGAGAGCGCTTTTCTGGGGTGTCCGCTGTTCAGGGGCTGCTGCCCTATGCCCTTCTTCATCATGGCCGGGGTCTCCGGTCCTGCCGAAAAGCTGAATTCCGATGCTGGTATCTATGGCAAGCAGGTCCTTGCTGCCGACGCCGGCAATGATCTTCCTGACCCATGGTTCCATATACATATTGGTGTAAAAGAAAAGGTCTGCATGGTTGAGCGTGATGATATCAGCAGGCCTCGGGTCAAAGCTGTGAGGTTCGGTTCCGGGAGGCAGCAACAGGACAATATCGGCCTTGTCGCGGGCGACCTGACGCGCGAAGTCATAGACCGGAAAAAGACTGGTGACGACCGAAAGTCTCCGGCTTCCGGCTTCCGGCCTGTCTTCAGATTTCTTCTGACAGGAGGTGGCCCCCAGGAATGCAGTCAGGCAGAAAACTGCTAATAACGTCTGCAATATCTTCATAGTGTATCTCTTACTTATCCATAATTATTTTATGACTGTCAAGCCGCCTGCCTCATAACGTATAATAGAACAGAGAGCCGGACAGAGTGGCCGGTGACGCGAACGTTCTAAGGAGAATCATAATGTCTGACAGACTTAAACCCTCGGTGCATTTTACGATCGTCTGTGACGATATACGCCAGGAGCTTGGAGGCAAGGTCAGTCTCATGGGAATTTTTGAGAACATTTATGCCGCCCAGTTTCCTGCCTTTCATCCGAGAATGGCGGTTATCACCGAGTGGACAGAAGGGAAGGGTGAGTTTGAGGTGATGATGCGCCTGTCCTCTCCGGATAAGAAAAACGTACTGAGGGAGACGGTATCGCGGTTGAGTCTCAATAATCCGAGTGTGCGCCACCGGGAGATTTCGGTGCATCTGAATCTTGAGTTTCAGGCACCGGGGATCTACTGGGTGGAGCATTTTCTGGATGGGGAGATGGTACACTCGATGCCGCTCAACATAGTCCAGGTGAAGGAGCAGAAGCCGCATTGAAGGAATGCCGGCTTCGTAAAAAGTCCGTATGCTGCGTTGCGCTTCAAAACTCGTCACTGCGACGTACCAGTAAGTACGCCTCATTCCTCATTTCTTGCCCGCCTTGCCTCCGGAACTTTTTACAAACCCGTTTCTTTTTGCGAGCTAACAATTGATAAGTTCTGGCGGAGAGGCAGGGATTCGAACCCTGGGTGGAGTTGCCCCCACAACGATTTTCGAGACCGTCCCATTCAACCGCTCTGGCACCTCTCCGCGGTCTGTAATTATATATGAAGCGCTCACCCGATAACAACTTGAGACGGCTTCGTAAAAAGTCCGTATACTGCGTTGCGCTGCGAAACTCGTCACTGCGACGTACAAGTAAGTACGCCTCATTCCTCATTTCTTGCGCGCCTTGCCTCCGGAGTTTTTTACGAACCCGTCTCTTAATTGCCAGGGGAATTTTCCTGTTTTATGTTGTAAAATATATAGGCTATCGATATAATTGAAATTATTTTTGTTTGAAAAGCCAGACCGGGGAAGGAGGGGCACACGTGGACGAATTAAAATATTGTATGTGTTGTGGAGAACCGGTGCCGTGCAGCATTATCGTCAGACACGGACGGCGTGAACATAATTGTATTTTTTGCGGGTTTACCCTCGATATCAGTAAACTTGATGAAGCACCTCCCCCGGTGTTGAGTCAGCCGCCGGATGCGCCGGTATCAGTCGCTGCCGCAGCACCTCCCCCTGAAGTGCTCGAGCAGCTGAACACGACTAAAACCCCTGAACCGGTTGCAGTTTCGCACCTGATGTCAAAAGACGGATATGCACTTGTTGCTGACGACTCCCGCTTCACGCGAAAGATCATCGAGGCACTCCTGAAGGAGAAAAACTACTCTTCTCATGTCATGGCCTTTGAAAACGGGCTTGAACTTCTGACGGCATTTTCAAAACTGCTGGCAGAAAAGAAGCTGATCGACATTGCGATCATCGATCTGAATATGCCGGTGATGGACGGGTTGACCGCCGCACGCATGATACGGGCCCTCGAATCCCGCAGTGGTGAGTCCCGGCATAATACCCCGGGTGTCCCTATTGTCTTTTTTTCTGCAGAGAAATGCGGGCAGGACCTCAAGCAGCAGATGGAAAACATGGAACCTGCCAATTATGTCAACAAGGGCTCTGATCCTGATCCTGACCAGCTTACCCAGAGGATAGAGTTCCTGCTCGCCTATCTGACCGAGAAGTATAAAGAGCAGCCGGTTCAGGGTATTCCAGGTTTTCCTGCTGATTAATTCCGGATAGAGCTCCTCCTTTTCTGTATCCGCAACTTGTTTGGAATTAATGGAATGGCGGATTTCAGACAGCAGACGTCCTTGACTTGATATAGGAAATCAGTAATTATATCCATATATTTTTTTTGAGGTGATTGTGGAAGAACTGAACGAGCTGGTTAAACAGCGCATCAAGAAGATTGAAGAACTCAGGGAACTGGGAATTGAGCCATACGGGAGGCCTTTTCAGGCGGATGACCATGCGGCCGAAGTGTCCCAAAAATTCGGCAGCAGGACCAAGGATGAGCTGGATGCCGCGACCATAGAATGTACCATTGCAGGCAGGCTGGTCGCCTACCGGGACTTCGGGAAGGCGGCCTTTGCCCATATACAGGACAGCACCGGCCGGATCCAGATATATCTTAAGCGGGATGTGCTGGGCGACCGTCATAAGCTCCTGAAAAAACTCGATATCGGAGATATCGTCGGGGTAAAGGGCAGGCTCTTCCGCACAAAGACCGATGAACTGACGGTCGAGGTGAGCCATTTTGAACTGATGACCAAGGCGGTCAGGCCGCTGCCTGAAAAGTGGCATGGGCTTAAAGATGTTGAAACCCGCTACCGCCAGCGGTATGTGGACCTGATTGTCAACCCTGAGGTGCGGGAAAATTTTGCGAAGCGTTCCAGGGTGATCAGGGCGGTCAGGGACTTCCTGGAGGCCAAGGGTTTTATCGAGGTTGAAACGCCGATGATGCACCAGATCCCTGGTGGTGCAACTGCCCGGCCTTTCAAGACGCACCACAATGCCCTCGGTATCGATCTCTATCTCAGGATCGCTCCTGAGCTATATCTCAAGAGACTTCTTGTCGGCGGCTACGAGCGGGTCTATGAGCTGAACAAAAACTTCAGGAACGAGGGCATCTCGACCCGGCATAACCCGGAATTCTCGATGCTCGAGTTCTATATTGCGTACCGGGACTACCAGTTCCTGATGTCTTTTACTGAAGAGCTCTTTGCAGAGGTGGCGATGAAGGCGATCGGCACCACGAAGATCACTTACGGTGATGTCGAGATCGACCTGACACCTCCGTGGCCGAGGCTTCCGATGCTGGAGGCGCTCGAAAAGAGCGGAGTGCCTCCCGAGATCTTCAATGACCCTGAAAAGGCAAAGGCCTGGGCCCGGGCCCGGAAATACGACATCCCTGAAGGTTCGTCCATGGGCAAGATACTCGATGAGATCTTCAAAGAAATGGTCGAGCCCGGCCTTATCCAGCCGACCTTTATCACCGACCACCCGGTAGAACTCTCTCCGCTTGCAAAGAGAAAACAGGACAATCCGGCGTTAGTGGAACGTTTCGAACTCTTTATCTGCGGCCGTGAGATCGCTAATGCCTTTTCTGAGCTGAATGATCCTTTTGATCAGAAGGGTCGGTTTCTTGAACAGGTGAAGGCTAAGCAGGCCGGAGACGATGAGGCCCACTGGATGGATGAAGACTTTATCCGGGCGCTTGAATACGGCATGCCGCCTGCGGCAGGCGAGGGCATCGGCATCGACCGGCTGGTTATGCTGCTGACAAATGCCCAGTCGATCAGGGATGTGATCCTCTTCCCGCAGCTGAAGCCTGAATACAGTGCTGAAGCTGGGGCTGAAGCTGGGGCCGAGGCCGGGTCTGAAGCTGAACCTGATACCGGAAAAAAATGAGACTGCCGTACCAGGTCTTCATCGCCTTTCGTTATCTCCGGTCAAAAAAGAAACATAAGGGCGTTTCTGTCAATACCGCGATATCGATCGGCGGCGTTGCGGTCGGCGTTATGGCCCTCCTCGTTGTCCTGTCGGTCATGTCAGGTTTCCAGCAGGACCTCCAGAAGAAGATCCTTGGCGCAAATGCCCACATTGTGGTTGTCGGCAACAGGGGGATGATCCCTGCCTACCAGGAATATGCAGAGAAGCTGAAGAACGAGAAGGAAGTGGTTTCGTTTGCGCCCTTTGTGCTGGGGCAGGTGATGGTTTCTTCAGGCAGCAGGGTGCACGGTGTATTTATCCGGGGCATTGATCCCGCAGACGAAGCCAAGACCACAGAGATTCTCTCGCACATCAAAGACGGCGACATCAGAAAACTTACCCAGGACAGCGAAATGCCCGGACTGGTCCTTGGCCGGGAGCTTGCCGGCAATCTTGGACTGCTGATCGGTGATACGGTCAATATCGTCTCACCGCTTGGTGAGATCGGTCCGATGGGCATGCTGCCGAAGGTGAAAAAGTTCAGAGTGATTGCGATCTTCGAGATCGGGATGTTTGAGTACGACTCGAACCTTGTGCTGACAGATATGAAGACGACACAGGATTTCTTCGGGATGAAGAATGCGATAACCGGCATTGAACTCAAGCTGAAGGACATCTACAAGGCGCCTGTTGTAAGAAAAGACCTCCAGGGAAAACTGGGGCCGCAGGTCTATGTAAAGGACTGGATGCAGATGAACAAGAACCTTTTCTCTGCACTGAAACTGGAGAAGTTCGCCATGTTCATCATCCTGGTCCTGATCGTTCTGGTCGCCTCCTTCAATATTATCAGCAACTTGATCATGAACGTGATCGAAAAGAGCAGGGAGATTGCGATCCTGAAGGCGATGGGTGCCAGAAATGGCGGGATTATGGCGGTCTTCATGCTCCAGGGATTGTTTATCGGCCTGATCGGCACAGCACTTGGACTCACCGGCGGCTATGTCCTTGGGCGGCTTCTGGATAAATACCAGATTATCAAACTGCCGCCGGATGTTTACTATCTGAGCCACCTGCCGGTCCGGATGGAGTTGACGGATTTTGTGGTGGTCTGTACCTCGGCAGTGATCATCAGTTTTCTGGCGACCATCTATCCTGCCTGGCAGGCCGCTCGCCTGAACCCCGTGGAGCCGCTGCGGTATGAGTGACGGCAGGGCAGAAGCTCTGAAAAAATCCTGTAATGCAACAGAATTTAATTTGATACACATGAATGCAGATCTGAGGTATGTGATAACCGGAGCCATGTCAGTGCCTAGTTTGTCAGGGCCGCAAGGTGTTGCAGATAGGAATTTTTTCAGACCTCCTGCCCTTTTTTCAGGATGCTTATTTGAGGTGAAGTGTTGGAAAAACTGATAGAAGCTGTTGAGGTAACGAAGACGTTTACGACTGCCGCGGGTGCATTAAGCGTATTAAAGGGGATTAGTATGTCGGTCAGTCCGGGTGAGATGGTCGGTATTATCGGCGCCTCAGGGGCCGGCAAGAGCACACTGCTGCATATCCTCGGCGCTCTCGACAAGCCGACCTCCGGCCGGATTCTCTTCAGGGGAAAAGATCTCTTCCAGGTAGATGACAATGAACTCGCCGCCATCAGAAATTCCCATATCGGCTTTGTCTTTCAGTTCCATCACCTTCTTCCTGAATTTACGGCTCTTGAGAATGTGGTCTTTCCCGGTATTATTGGCGGCAGACCTTTCGAAGAGGTCGAAAAAGAGGCTAAAGGGCTGCTGGAGGAACTTGGGCTTGCGAAGCGGCTGCATCACCGGCCAGGCCAGCTCTCGGGCGGAGAGCAGCAGCGTGTAGCCGTGGCGCGGGCATTGATCCAAAGCCCGCAGATTGTGCTGGCGGACGAACCGACCGGCAACCTCGATACCACAACCGGTAACGAACTCTTCGAGCTTTTTGTGGAGCAGAACCGCAGGCGCGGGGTCTCCTTCGTGATCGTCACGCATAACCAGTCCCTCTCCGACCGCTGCCACAGGGTCATCGATATGGCAGACGGTATGATAAAAAGCTAAGCTCTACAGCCAGCTGAGGGTTTGGCTGCTTTTTGTAAGGCTGTCATCCTCCGGCTTGACCGGGGGATCCATTTTAATAGTATTCATTACTTTATCAATCGGGGCAGGAGTTGTTTCCTGTGTTCTCGCTAAGGTTGGCATACATATGAAACGTAATCTGCTTGTATTTCTGTTGTTTGCAGCTATGTGTGTCTGCAGTGCCAGTGCGCAGGACAGTTCTGAACGGAAAAGTTCTGGTGTCTGCAGCGGGGTGATTGAGCGGGCTGTTTTGGATAAGAACGGGTTATTTTCACTATGGCTGAGAATACAGGGAAAGATGCATGAATTTGTGGTCACCGGAGCAGAGGTGATTGGCGGCGAAAAATCCGACTTGGGAAAAGGAAAGTCTGTTCGGATCCGGTACAGGAACCTGGAACATAGTGAGATGGATGATTTTTATACCGCAGATGCAAGAGAAGTCACCATTTTACAGCAGGAAAACAATAAGGCGGTTGGCAAAGGGTTACGTAAATAGCGGCTGAAAAAAGCAATTCCCTGCGGCCTCCGGCTATAATATCCCATGCTTATTCTCGGTATAGATACGTCATGTGATGACACCTCTGCAGCGGTTGTTGAAGACGGCTTCAGGATTCTCTCGAATATTGTCTCGGGCCAGGAGGAGATTCATGCCAAGTACGGCGGTATTGTGCCTGAACTGGCCTCACGCCAGCATATCGAGATGATCGCCCCTGTGGTGGATGAGGCCCTGAAGACTGCCGGAGTTACTCTGGATGATCTTGGTGCCGTCGCGGTCTGTTTTGCCCCGGGTTTGATCGGGTCGCTCCTCGTCGGCTGTTCATTCGCCAAGGCCCTTGCCTATGCCCGAAATATTCCCCTGGTTGCGGTCAACCATCTCGAAGGCCATCTGCTGTCGCCGTTTCTGCAGTCTCCGCAGCCTGAGTTTCCTTTTCTGTCCCTGATTGTCTCGGGCGGCCATACCAGTCTTTATGCTGCCGAGGATTTCGGCAGATATACTGAACTGGGCCGGACGCGCGACGATGCAGCTGGCGAGGCCTATGACAAGGTATCAAAGATGCTCGGATGTGG
Organism: Thermodesulfovibrio sp.; assembly: GCA_013824615.1. Classification (GTDB taxonomy): domain Bacteria; phylum Nitrospirota; class Thermodesulfovibrionia; order Thermodesulfovibrionales; family UBA6898; genus PALSA-1316. Next base: position 14,614 of record PNOC01000004.1, on the reverse strand, counting down.
CTATCCCGGCGGTCCGATCATCGACCTGCTTGCTGCCGGGGGCAATCCCGTGGCAATTGATTTTCCCCGTGCCTATCTGCCCGAGAGTCTTGATTTCAGCTTCAGCGGTCTCAAAACAGCGGTGCTGAACTACATCAGGAGTCGGGGGCCCAGGGCTAACGGAGAACGCCGGCTTCCGGAGCTTCCGGAGCCGATGATGGCGGATATCGCAGCGTCATTTCAGAAGGCGGTTGTCGATGTCCTGATCAGAAAGACACAGTGGGCGGTGGAACAGAAGGGGATTAAGCGCGTGGCACTTGCAGGCGGGGTTGCCGCAAACAGGGGGCTGAGAAAGCGGATGCAGGAGATGGGAGATGAGCATGGCGTGCAGGTGTTTGTGCCCCCGGTTTCGCTTTGCACTGACAACGCTGCCATGATCGCGGCAGCCGGTTATCACCGTGCACTGAAGAAAGAGTTCAGCGGTCCTGACCTGAACCCCCGCGCTCACCTGCCGCTCGGATGACAAATGGCCGGCTGTGCGGTATAATTCTGTGATGAAAAGACTTGTGGTAAAGATCGGGAGCAATATCCTGGCGGATGACCGGGAGGGGTTGAATATGAAGAGGATTTCTGCGATCGCCTCTGAGATCGTTGAGATCAAGGGCATGGGATATGAGGTGGTCGTTGTCTCCTCAGGCGCGGTGGCAGCCGGAATGAAGAAACTGGGACTCACGGAAAAGCCCAAAGAAATCAAACTGAAACAGGCTGCGGCTGCGGTCGGTCAGAGCAGCCTGATGTGGGCCTACGAAAAGAGCTTCGGCGAACATAATACCAAGGTGGCCCAGATACTCCTGACCAGGGATGACCTTTCTCACCGCAGAAGATATATCAATTCAAAAAACACCCTGATGACGCTGCTCTCCTACGGGATCGTCCCCATTGTGAACGAGAACGATACGGTGGTGACTGACGAGATCAAATTCGGCGACAACGACAATCTGGCGGCGCTCGTCGCGATTCTGACAGAGGCCGAGCGCCTGATTATTTTGTCCGACGTGGACGGTCTTTACAAAGAGGACCCGCGGATACATGCGGAGGCCGAGCTGGTGCAGCTGGTCGAAGAGATTACCCAGTCTATCGAACGGCAGGCAGGCGGTTCCGGCAGTGCGGTCGGCACGGGCGGCATGTCCTCCAAGGTGCAGGCAGCGAAGAAGGCCACTTCGCACGGGATTGCGGTCAATATCATTAACGGCAGAAAAAAAGGGCTGCTCGTCTCCCTGCTCAGGGGAAAAGAGCAGGGAACATTCTTCAGGCCCGGAGAGGCGCGGCTATCGGACCGTAAAGGCTGGATAGCCCACGGCAGCAGGGCAGCCGGTACGCTGGTCCTGGATGACGGTGCGGTGAAGGCAATTCTCCAGATGGGGCGGAGCCTCCTGCCCTCCGGCGTGGCTGCAGTCACGGGCGATTTTGAGGCCGGGGACCCGGTCTATTGTGCTGATGCCAGGGGTAAACGCATTGCCAAGGGGCTGACGAACTACGCGGCCGTTGATGTCCGGAAGATTCTGGGCCGGCAGACCGCCGAGATTGAGACGGTCTTAGGCTTCAAATACTCCGACGAGATCATCCACAGGGATAACCTGGTTCTGCTGTAGTCCCAGGCCCCTTCAAACTTTCAACCTCATTCCGGTTTGTGGTATAGTTTATAACACAAAAAATAGTCGTATTTCTATGGGAGGAGCCGTTTTGTAAGGGGGCCGCAGGGGCGGCTGAATGAGGAAAAACAATGTCAAAACTCCATCTTATCCTAGCGTTTCACAACCATCAGCCGGTCGGTAATTTCGATCATGTGCTGGAGGAATGTTACAGAAAGTCCTACCTGCCGTTCCTCGAGACGCTCATGGAACATCCCGGTATCCGGGTGGTTCTTCATTATTCCGGTTTTCTTCTGTCCTGGATAAACGACAACCATCCCGAGGCGATTGAGATGATCAGGTCGCTGGTAAAAGAAGACCGGGTCGAGATACTCTCCGGCGGCTTCTACGAACCTATCCTGTCGGTGCTTCCGGAGAAGGACCGTGTTGCCCAGATAACCATGCTTTCGAAATTCATCAAAAAAACGGTGGGGTACGAGCCCCGGGGCATGTGGCTTGCAGAGCGCGTCTGGGAACCGCAGATGCCTCAGTTCATAGCCCGCGCCGGGATAGAGTACCTGCCGATAGACGACTATCATTTCAAACTGAGCGGCCTGGAGGAGGGCGAACTGGTCGGCTATTTTAACACCGAGGATGAAGGATCGGTTGTCAGCGTCTTCCCGGGAAGCGAGAAGCTGCGCTATTTTATTCCGTTCAGGTCGGTCGAGGAGATCATTTCGTATTTCCGTGTCGTCCATATGCGGGGGGGTGATCCGCTGCTGACCATGGCGGATGACGGCGAGAAGTTCGGGGTATGGCCGAAGACCTATCAACACTGCTACGGAGACGGCTGGCTGAACAATTTTTTCAACGAACTGACGAAGCACGCTTCCTGGATCGAAACCACGACCTTCAGGGATTATCATGACAAATTTCAACCAAGCGGCCGGGTGTATCTGCCGACGGCCTCATACCGGGAGATGGGCGAGTGGACCCTGCCTGCGGAGGCCTCTCTTGAATACGAATATGTTCTGGAAGAACTCACCAGGATTATGGGTGAGCGCTCGAAGCAGTTTCTGCGGGGAGGAATCTGGCGTTCCTTCATGGTGAAATACCCCGAGGCCAATCACCTCCATAAGCGAATGACGATGATCAGCAGGCAGGTCCATGCGGCGATAAAGAAGGACCCGGCAGGCGGACGTAAGGCGCTGGACGAACTCTGGAGAGGCCAGTGCAACGATGCTTATTGGCATGGAGTTTTCGGTGGTCTCTATCTGCCTCATCTCCGCTCGGCGCTTTTCCGTCATCTCATAAGGGCTGAGGCTCTTGCCGGTAATATCCTGAAGGAATATCCGAAGGTCGAACAGGCGGATTTCGACTGTGACGGCAGCGACGATATTATCGTCAGCACGAAAAAGCTTACACTTGTGGCAACAGAACGCGGCGGTGCTTTGACAGAACTGTCCCTGAAAAAGAACCCGGTCAATATTCTGGATATCCTGTCACGGAAGCCTGAGGCCTACCACTCGAAGATTGCCAAGGCCTCCGAGAACGGCAGCGACCTGACCAAGACCATCCATGAGCAGCTGGTCCTGAAAGAGGAGGGGCTTGCGGATTACCTGGTCTATGACCAGAACCGGAGAACGTCTCTGATCGACCATTTTCTGCCTGCTGATACCGGTATCCTGGATATCTCCCGGGCTGAACATGATGAACTGGGCGACTTTCTGACGGCCCCCTACCGCCTGCAGCATGAACAAAAGTCCAGGGACACGATTTTGACTCTCAGCCGCGAGGGGATTGTGAAGGGAAGTGCGCTGCAGCTCTCGAAGATTGTACGCATTACGGCAAAAGATGACATCAGGGTCACGTATACGCTTGACGGTCAATTTTCAGGGCTGTTTGCTGTCGAGATGAACATATCTCTGCTTGGTTCGCCGTATGCAAGCATACACACCGGAGAAGATACTCTGGCTATCCAGAGTACCGCTGTCCACGACAACGTCTCTGTTCTGGAGCTCAGTGAAAGCTACCTGAAACTGAGGACAATTTTTACGTTTGATGAAGCAATCAGCGTCTGGCATTATCCTGTCGAGACGGTTTCTCTGTCTGAGCAGGGCATTGAACGGCTCTATCAGGGTACGGCCTTTTTATTTGTGATGCGGCTCGACCTCAGAGGACCGCGGGAATTCGGCTTCACGATCAGTTTTCAGGAGGATTAACATTGAAAAGAATTGCATATATGAGCTTGTGTCTGTTTTTTATGGTAGTGGCCTTTGCGCACGCTGCAGAGGATCCAATCACCGGTCTGGCCAACGCGACCATTTCTTATTTTAACCCGGTGGCAGGCTCTGTGCTGCGCATAGCCGGAGATGAGGTTGTCATAGCGCAGGCCGCGGGGGGATCCGGACAACTCTTTCCCGGAATGAGACTTCGGGTCATGCGGGAGGGTGAACCGTTCAGGCACCCGGTTACTCGGGAGGTGATCGGCAAGGTCGAGACTCCTGCCGGGAAGATAGAGGTGAAGAAGGTTTCCCCAGAGGCAGTGGTGGCGCGGCTCGTCGAAGGATTGGCCCAGGCAGGAGACCTAGTACGCCTGTCGGATACCAAAGTCAGGATGCTTTTCTGTCAGGACCGTGGCATTGACTGGTATCTGGCTGATGCCTATTACAGAAAACTCAAGGCGTCCGGACGGATAGAGATGCTTGATACTGCGCTTGAGAGCGGGGATGAGGCCAGGGCGCTTGCGGAGGCAAAGAGGCTTGGTGCAGAGGTTGCCCTCATTCTGACAGCGCGGGAACAGGACCGGACGATATTCATGCGGACGCGGCTTGTCTGGGTTTCCGACGGCACCAGGTTTTTCGACAGCGAGATCAGCATTGCTCCCGAGCAGTCCAGGGACCTTAAGTTCGGCGATGCATTCTTTGTCCCGAAGCTTGGGGAGGCTGTTATGACATACGACATGCCATATCGGGGAAGACTGCTGGCAGCCGGTGATTTTGACGGGGACGGCAAGCAGGAAATCATGATCAGCAACGGAAAAGATATCCGTTTCTATACCCCGGGTGTTGACTTCAAACCCCTTTGGGAAATCAAGGGGTCTGCCCAGGATGATCACCTCTGGCTCGATGCTGTCGATCTCAATGCTAATGGCCGGGATGAAGTGGTGGTCACGTCCATGAGAAATTCCGAGGTGACCTCTGCAATCTATGAGTTTACCGGGGAGGGATTCAAGCTGCTTTGGGAGGGCAAATATTTTACGCGGAGGCATGGCAGCGGGTTGATAGCCCAGGCCTATACCAATGCCGACGGGTTTTCCCTGGATATTCTTAAGATAATCTGGAAGGGTGGATATGCCATCGGTGAAAAGCTCAAACTGCCGAAGGGAGTCAATGTCTATGACTTTGTTACGCTTGAAGGCCCGAACAGGGAGCCCCTTGTTTTTGCCTATGACGACAAGGGATTTCTGAACCTGTATGATGAGAAGGGGACCCGTGTCTGGAAAAGCGGTGCTGACACGGGGGGGTTTATATCAACCTTCAAGAAAACAGCAAAGGCAGCCTATCTTGATGCAGAAGAGTGGTCGATCAAAGACCGGATGATTCCGGCCCAGCGGGAGGTGATGGTAGTCTACCGCGTTCCGCTGACAAGCATGCTGAAGACTGCGGGATATAAGACTTCTTCTCTCAGAACCTACGGGTGGAACGGCATAGCCATGGAGGAGTCCGTGACGATTGATGACGTCAAAGGGGCTGTTCTGGATTATGCAGTCGCCGGCGACAAGCTCATCGTGCTCAGCAGTCCGTTTATGGGCCTGAAGTTCGACAATATCCTGAAAGGCGAAAGCCCTCTCGGTACTATGCTGCATATTTATTCGGTGAAGGGGCGGTAAGCAGGGTGAGTCTGACGGGCGAGCTGCCGGTGCATGTTGGTGTCATCATGGACGGCAATGGCAGATGGGCGGAATTGCGAAAACTTCCCCGGGTGGAGGGGCACCGGGTGGGCGCGGAGAGGGCCAAAGAGGTCATAGAGACCTCTGCTGAAATCGGCATAAAATATCTGACCCTGTATACTTTTTCTACTGAAAACTGGCAGCGGCCTGTTACCGAAGTGTCGATGCTTATGAAGCTGCTTGAACTCTACCTGAAAAAAGAGCTGGCTGACCTTAAGAGACAGAATATTATTTATCGGGCAATCGGGGAACTGTCCCGGCTTCCTGAAAATATCCAGGCTTTGATCCTGGAGACAGAAAAGCAGACTGCTTCCAATACCGGTATGACCCTGGTTACTGCTCTGAGCTACAGCGGACGGAATGAGATCATACGGGCGGTCGGGAAAATGATAGAGGCGGGCATCAGTCCGGAGTCTATAACCGATGAGTCCTTTGCCGGCTATCTGGATACTGCCGGGCTTCCGTCTCCTGATCTGATCATCCGGACGAGCGGGGAGAGAAGACTGAGCAATTTTATGCTCTGGCAGAGTGCTTATTCCGAACTCTATTTTTCCGAAATACTCTGGCCGGATTTCGACCGTGAAGAATTTATACGGGCGATACAGGATTACCAGGGAAGGGAACGTCGCTTCGGCACCGTCCCGGTAAGGTCCCGTGCATCTTAGACGACTCATTGTTGCCGCGATTTTGGTGCCGTTGCTGTTTCTTTATGTAACGCGCCTGCCGGTGCAGTATTTTTTCTATCTGATAACTGCTGTTGCAGCCCTCGGACTGTATGAATTTTATACCATGTTCCGGCTGAATGTGGTCATGAAATATCTCGGCATTGCCTGGGGTGTTGGAGTGATGGCGGCCTTCTTTCTGTCTCTGGCAGATATGTACGCCCTGTCGCTTTTGGCGGCCCTGTTTTTTTTAGGGCTCAGGCTTTTTCTGAAGCCGGACCCGGCCTCCTCCATGCAGGAAGCCGCTACGGTCCTGCTCGGACTGCTCTATGTCCCCGGGCTGCTTACGTTTCAGCTGACCCTGGCGCAGCGTTCACCTTCCTGGATTATCTTCCTGTACACCTCTGTCTGGGCTGCCGACAGCGCGGCTTATTATATCGGCAAGAATCTGGGCAGATATAAGCTGTATGAAGCCATGAGTCCCAACAAGACCGTCGAAGGGGCGTTCGGGTCTTTGCTCGGTGGTGTCGCCGGGGCTGTCCTTATCCGGACCGCTCTGCTGCCGCAGATCGGCCTGGCACAGTGTGCAGTTCTCGGAGCTGCCATTGGTGCAACAACGATTGTCGGTGATCTCGTTGAATCCATGCTGAAGCGGGACGCCGGGGTGAAGGATTCGGGGAATATATTTCCCGGACATGGCGGTATCCTCGACAAGATTGACGGCAGTACGTTTGCAGGCCCGGTCTTCTACTGGGTTTGCCTGGCGTTCGGGCTTCTGCAGTAAGTAATCTGTTTTCTTCAGGCGGCAGAGGAAAAAAAAAGGCCCTCTGGCGAGGGCCTGCATCCTGAGGGCTGGGGATCGGGGAAAACCCTCAGGAATACTGTGCGAACTGGAGGGTAGAATGTCCGCACAGGTTGCTGTATATTCAAACTTCCCGTAAGAAGTTTTGTTGTCCTGTTCCTAATTACATACTATCGCATAATCACGGGTAATGTCAAGAAAGCAAGCCGGAAAGCAAGCCGGAAACGTGGCTCGGCCCCATCCATGGTATTAGGCTTCCGCTACCCTATGCCCCGCCTTTTCAGGAACTTTTCTATTTCTACGGCCATAAACACCACCGAAGACAATGCCAGAGTAATCAGCAGTTCGTACAGAGTCAGCGGTTCGGTCTTGAAGATGGTATTCAGTGCCGGTAAATAGATCGTAGCCATTTGGAGGATGAAGGTCAGCAGTACGGCGCCCAAAAGATACTTGTTCGAAAATATTCCTATGGTGAATAGGGATGCCTTTTCCGAGCGTATGGCAAGAACGTGACCCAACTGAGTCAGGCAAAGAACGGTAAAGACCATGGTCTGCCAGTGGGTATGCTCTGTTTTTATTGCCCAGGCCTGAACTGACAGGACGACAGCACCCATAAGGAGGCCTACCCATACTGCATGGGCCCCCAGTCCATGACTGAAGATGCTCTCCTTGGGATGGCGAGGAGGTCTGTTCATGACATCTCCCTCAGCCGGTTCGGCAGACAGGGCCAGGGCGGGAAGTCCGTCGGTGACAAGGTTGATCCAGAGCAGATGGATCGGCAGCAGGGGTATGGGCAGGCCGACAAGCGGGGCCAGGAAGAGGGTCCATATCTCACCCGAGTTTGTGGTCAGGAGATACCTGATGAATTTCCGTATATTGTCATATATCTTTCGACCTTCCCTGACCGCTTTTACAATAGTGGCAAAATTATCGTCCAGGAGGATCATATGGGCAGCTTCCTTGGAAACATCCGTCCCGGTAATGCCCATCGCTATCCCGATGTCCGCCCTCTTCAGCGCCGGCGCATCATTCACCCCGTCCCCGGTCATGGCGACGAACTGGCCTTTGTCCTGCAGCGCTTTTACAATTTTTAATTTCTGCTCAGGGGCGACGCGGGCGTATACCCTGATATGCTCGACCCTTTCCTCGAATTCCTCAAGAGACAGGTTATCCAGTTCCCGCCCCGTGATTATGGCTTTTGAGTCGTCCTCGATGATGCCCAGTCTTTCAGCGATGACCCTTGCGGTGATCGGGTGGTCGCCGGTTATCATGACCGGCCTGATCCCGGCTGCCTTGCATAAGCGCACGGCCTCTTTCGCCTCTTCCCGCGGCGGGTCCATCATACCGGCAAGGCCCAGCACGGTAAGACCAGTCTCAACTGCCCTGGCGGACATATCAGCAGGCAGGGAGTCCCAGGTTCTCATTGCTATGCTGAGCACCCTCAGACCGTCAGCAGCCATCTTATTGTTGATCACGTGGATTGCGGCAGCGTCGATATCCCTTAGGCCTTCTGCGGTTAAGAGATTCGACGACCTGTCAAGCAGAACATCTATTGCTCCCTTGGTGATCGAGACGAATTTGCCGTCCGGCCACTGGTGAAAGGTCGTCATACATTTTCTGTCTGCGTCGAATGGTATTTCGGCCCTTCTCGGGTATTTTTGTTCCAGGTTTTTTTTCTCATACCCACCCTGCCGTGCGAACTCGTAAAGAGCTGTTTCTGTCGGGTCGCCTATAACCAGGCCGTCAGAGCCTGCCTGTGCATCATTACTTAAGGCGAGGGCTGTCATGAATAAGGGATATGGGGCGATCATACTTTTTTCCTGCCCCCGGTCCTTTGCCTGTTGACCCCGGGAGATCTTCCCATCCACATATATCTCCTCGACAGTCATCCGGTTCAGCGTAAGAGTTCCTGTCTTGTCAGAGCAGATATAGGTGACCGAACCGAGTGTCTCCACCGCCGGCAGTTTCCTGATCAGGGCGTGTTGCAGAATCAGCTTCTTCGCCCCGAGGGCAAGGGAGATCGTTATCACCGCAGGTAAGGCCTCCGGAATGGCAGCGACAGCAAGCGAAATGGCGGTGAGGAGCATCAGCAGGGGGGGCTCTCCCCTCATAATGCCTATGCCAAGAACAATGCCGCATATGGCGAGGACGGCAAAGGCCAGTTTCTGTCCAAAGCTGGCGAGTCTTTTCTGAAGAGGGGTCTTCACCTCTTCCTCCTCCTGCAGCATGGAAGCGATTCTTCCGAGTTCTGTATCCATGCCGGTGTCCACGACAATGCCGGCGCCGCGTCCGAAGGTCACTATCGTACCTTTGTAGGCTGTGTTCTTTCTGTCGCCAAGGGACAGTTGTTCATCGCGCAGTTCTTCAGTATGTTTTTGCACGGGTTCGGATTCACCGGTGAGCGCCGCCTCTTCCACCCTGAAACCTGCAGCTTCTATCAGTCGCATATCAGCCGGGACGATCTTCCCTGCCTCGAGCATGACCAGGTCTCCCGGCACGAGTCCGGAGGCGGGTATGGTTTCGGGCATGCCGTTGCGCATGACCGTAGCGGACGGCGCAGACATTTTTTTAAGCGCTGCCATGGCCTTTTCAGCCCGATACTCCTGGATAAAACCGACGACCGCGTTCAAAACGACAATAACCACAATGGCGATGGTGTCGGATAGTTCGCCGATAAAGCCCGAAATAAGCGCTGCGGCGATCAGAACGAGGATCATGAAGTCCCTGAACTGGTCAAGGAACATCATGAGCGGTGTCTTCTTTTCTTTCTCCGTCAATTCATTCGGGCCGTATTCGAGCAGCCGCTTCTGAGCCTCATCGCGGGATAGACCCTCAGCAGAGGTGCCGAGTTCTGTGAGGGTCTCCTCTACTGTTTTCCTGTGCCAGTGCATTACTATCTCCTGTTTCCGACTAGTGCCTGCCGGGAAATCACTTCGTGAATACGCTGAATAGTTTATCAAGTCCTGATTTTTCGAGTTTTGCAACGGCCTCAAGTTCGCCGGCATCGAGCCAGATCCCGTCACACTCAGAGCATTTGTCTACTTTTATTGCCTTGTAATCAATCTCTATCAGCTCCATCCCGCATTTGGGACATCTCATGTCATGAAGTTCTTTAAGCTGTTTTTTTTCTTCTTCCTTAAGCTGGCGGTGTTTTTCCTCCTCGATCTTCTTCCTTTTGTCAAACTCCATCTTTGCAATGTACTCTGCTTCTCTCTCGCTTGGTTTCATTGATATTTTCTCCTTTTTTTATATTTGCCGCAACGTTTTCGTGCCGAACTCAAGCACTCCTTTCTACTGCAGTTTAACCCAAAAAAAAGACCTTTGTCACAGATAATTCCGTGACAAAGGTCTTGCTTGTTAGTTTTACCTAACCGACAGTGCCGGGTCTGTTCAGACCGTGCTGACGACAGCCATCGATTCAGCTACTCCCCTTTGATCGGTTTACACTAACCTAAAAAAAAGCTTAAGTCAAGCGGCCGTTGCTTTAACACCTTATTTAAATATCCCGCAGGCAGGTTCAGTTTCCCGGCAATGCCTGAGAAGGCCATGGCAAGGAACGGGCCTGTTTCCCACCTCAGTCAGAACAAAAAAATCGGGAAAGTAATAAAGGCTGTCATCAGTATTTGACCTTTATGCCGCTCAGATCTTTCTTGTGGTTCGTGTCAATCCTTATCTGATGTAAGGGCCTCTTTTGTTTCACATACAGGGAACTGAGTTGCTCTCCCCGCGCCTAACCGTGCAACGACATACATGGCTGCCGCAAGTGCCATAAGGCTTCCAATTATTATCGCCGGACTCCATATATGTTGTGGCAGATTTTCGTAAAGTCCATATCCGCCAAACGCTATAAATATCAGGGCTGAAACCCATTTGATCGTCCGCTCAGGGATATGTTTGCCCATTACATTGCCGACAATAATGCCAAACCCGTCCGCGATAATCATGCCAAGAGTTGTACCCATCCATACGGTAAATATGGTGTTATACTTAACGGCAAGCGCAATCGTTGCAAGTTGTGTTTTGTCACCCATCTCAGCCATGAAAAAGGCGATCGTCACGGTCCAGAACGGGCTGAAGTTGTACTTCTTGTCCTCTCCCTCCAGAGTATCGCCGCGGATGGTCCAGAGGCCAAAGATAATAAATGAGGCTGCTGCTGCAACTTTGATATAGGACATGGGAACAACTGAGGCAAGGTAGCTGCCCACGACAGCGGCAAGAAGATGGTTGGCCGCAGTTGCAACAAGCACTCCCCACATGACTGTTTGCCAGCGAAATTTGCAGGCAAAGGCCATGGCAAGAAGCTGGGTCTTGTCTCCCATCTCCGCAAGCACCACAAAGATCAGGGAACCAACAAATGCGGTCATCAGGATTTGACCTCTGCCGGGATTTCTTTTTTTCTGTTTCCCGAAAGCAGGTTCAGAGTCTCGACAAGGCCTGAGAAGGCCATGGCAAAATAGATATACCCCTTTGGAAAATGGAATTCAAGCCCTTCTGCGATGAGCGTCACCCCTACCATCAGGAGAAAACTCAGCGCCAACATTTTCAGGGAAGGGTGCCGGTGAATAAAGGCGCTGATCGTGCCGGCAGCGACCAGCATGATAACCAGGGCGATGATAACCGCAGCGACCATGACCCCGGTCTTCTGTGCCATGCCGATTGCCGTAATGACTGAGTCGAGTGAAAAGACGATGTCCAGGGCAACGATCTGGGTGACAACGGCATTGAATGAGTTTTTCCCCTGAAGTGAACTGGGTTCCTCCTCTTTTTCAAAAACCCCGTGTATCTCATGGGTGCCCTTGACCAGAAGAAAAAGCCCACCGCCGAGCATGATAAGATCCCGGACCGATATCTGGTTATCCAGAAGCGTAAACAGGGGTGCCGTAAGACCGGCAAGCCAGACAATGCTCAGCAGAAGCAGGAGACGCGTTATCAGGGCCAGTGCAATCCCTATGGAGCGTGCCTTGGCCTGCTGGGCGTGAGGCAGTTTGTTCGAGAGGATCGAGATTACGACAATGTTGTCGATTCCCAGAATGATCTCAAGTGCAGTCAGCGTCGCAAGGCTTATCCATATCTGCGGGTCAGTTATCCATTCCATCGTATCTCCTTCAATCGTTGTTCAGCATCAGGCGGCTTTTCCGGAAGGCCGGAAAAGCAGTTAATTGTAGCATAAGTCATTATGAAACTCTGCTTCGGCCCTGCAACCTGGTAATGACGTACCCGTGCCGGATTCGATGATATATAAGTCCTGTTACCGCATCCTGCAGTCGCGATTTCAGTTTTGTGAAATCTATGTTAACGTACCATATAATGTATTGTGGTTTTGTTATAAATATCCATTGCATTTTCAGTTTTCGTGTAGTTTGGGAGGCCTTGCGGCTGAAATGAATAAGGCCTGTCAGGAGGTCCATTGCGGATGACGCTGCTTCAAAAATTCTCCCTTATCTGTCTAGTGGCTTTTTGTGTATTCGGATATTCACTGGGCTATATCATCACAAACAGTCTTGAGCGTTTTATGGTTGAGGAGTCGAAACAGACGACTGCTGCACTTGTTATTGAAGAGGTTCGCCATGAATTCGGGGTTGAAGACTTCCGTTCAGCCAAGGTCGGGGATGCCTACGATCTGTTTTCCAGGCGGGTTGAGCACCTGACTTTGGGTAAGAATGTTGAGAGGATCAAGATATGGGGAATTGATGGTACGGTTCTATGGGCTGACAGCAGGGACGCTGTCGGTCTGAAATTTCCTGATAACCGGGAGCTTCAGGAGGCGATTTCCGGCAGGACAATCTCAGGCATCAGCTCACTGTCAAAACTGGAGCATGTCTCGGAGAGGAACTACGGCAGGCTTCTTGAACTCTATGTTCCGGTGTCTTTCACAAACGGTACCGGCGTTGACGCAGTCATCGAGATTTACCAGAACATCAAGGACCTTTCTCTCGCTATCGGCCAGAGGAAAAGCCTGGTCTGGAAATCGATGGCCGGTGGCTTCACTCTCCTGTATGTCACGTTCTTTGGCATTGTGTGGCGGGCGTCGAGACGCATTGATTTTCAGCACCGTGAAATTGTGAGGTCTCAGGCAAAATACAGCAGCCTGGTCAGGTCTGCACATGACGGGATCATTTCGGTGGACGAAAAAGGCGGGATTGTTCTGTTCAACGATGCGGCTGAGCGGATATTTGGCTGGCCGGTTGAGAGCATGCTGGGTAAGTCTGTCATGGAGCTTGTCCATGAAGATGACCATGCACGGTATCAGAAAGCCCAGGATGATTGCCTGAAGTGCGGCGATAAGGGGTGTGGAGAGCCTTTTGAAGTCAGGGGGCGGAAGCACCATGGCGCTGCCTTCCCGATGGAGGTGACACTCTCGGTTTCAGGGACTGACAGCGGTCTGATGGTAACCGGTTTTATGCGCGATATCTCTGAGCGGAAGGCCATGCAGGCGCAGTTGCTCCAGTCCGAGAAAATGGCTACCGTGTCGGTCATTGCCGGAAGCATCGACCATGAGATCAACAACATCCTCAGCAGTTTACTGGGATATTCAGAAATGCTTCTGATGAGGGACGGAAACGACGAGCTTACAATAAAGTGCGCTGAGGTTTTTAGTTCACAGACCCAGCGTCTGCATCTCCATGGGAATAATCTCCTGGCCCTTGGCAAGCCTCAGACGCCTGAGATGAAAGAAATTCCTTTCCACCGGTTCCTTGACAGGGTAACGGAACTGCTTGAGGTCAGCGGTATGTTTAAACTTTGCACTGTGGTCAGAAGATACACGAGCGCAGAAATAGTCATAATCGGCGATGAGATGCTGCTTGAGCAGGTGGTCAGAAATCTCCAGATCAATGCACTCCATGCGATGGAGAAGCAGGGGATACTGACCATGACAACAAAAATTTCGGGGGATGGAAGGTTTGCGGAGGCCTCTTTTTCCGATACAGGTCACGGGATCAAAGACAGCATCAGACACCAGATATTCCTGCCGTTCTATACGACCAAAGAAAAAGGGAAGGGCACCGGACTGGGTCTCTATATCGTCAAGCAGATTGTTGAACAGCACGGAGGCTATATCAGCATAGACAGCGAGGAGGGCCGGGGAACGACTGTGCTGATTGGTTTGCCGCTTCGTTCGGCTGCATAGTTATTGAAAATGGCCGTGGCCTGATTTTCATTCCGCGTTATTCATATTTTCTTCATATCTGCCATGCATTATAAAATCTTTACAATAAATTCCACGGTATTTTTTGCGAGGTTCGGTATGAAAATGACGCTTTCAGTATTGCTGACAGTATTGGTTATTTTTTCTCTTCTCGGCTGTTCAGTTGAGAAATTCGGGGCGGGTGTGGATAAAAAGATCGCTGCCGTCAAGATCAAGGACATCTTCCTCGACAGCAATGCTGTTGGAAAGAAAGTGACGATTGAAGGGAAGGTATTTACCCAGTGTGGTTCGAACGGCTGCTGGTTTGTGCTGCAGGATGCGACCGGACAGGTCTTTATCAATCTTGCGCCGGGCAATATGACCCTGCCGCCACGTATTGACAAGAACGCGAAGGTCACCGGGGTTGTCGCCCAGGTTCAGGGAGAACTGCAGGTGGTGGCG
>PNOC01000003.1 GCA_013824615.1 Thermodesulfovibrio sp. | reverse complement strand
CTGCACCGAAGTGCGCCAGGTCGTCATCGCTGCGGCCAACGGCTGCCTGGCAGCCCTGTCCGCAGAAAAGTTCCTGCATAACCGTACCCGCAGCCGCTCAGACTGGGGATAGCGTGCAGCTCCTATTACAAGGGTGACGATCAAGGCACTGCTTACAAACGGTGCTCCGGAAGCATGACCGCATACATCCCCGGGCACATGCTTATTCAGTGGCATATAACCGAACGCTGTAACCTGCAATGCACGCACTGTTATCAGGAGACCCTGCCGCCTCCTGACCCCACCTGGGACCAGCTGATGGCAGCACGTGAGCAGTTAACCTCGTTTGTCAGCAGATGCCGCGCCGCCAATCCCGCCGGCAGTTTCCGGGCAGACCTTACCATAACCGGCGGAGAGCCCTTTATACGCGGGGACTTTATGGACCTCATGGCAATACTGTCTGCAGAACCCTGTTTTTCCTCGCTTGCAGTTCTGACCAACGGCACGATGCTGACCCCGGCTTTTGTTCATCGGCTGAAGGCCCTTAAACCGGGATTTGTGCAGGTAAGCCTTGACGGCAGCCGGGAAACCCATGACCGGATTCGCGGGGCAGGCAGTTACGACCAGGCAGTCTCAGGCCTGCGTCTGCTGCTCCAGAATCATATTCCGGCACATATTGCCTTTACCGCACATCAGGACAATTTCCGCGACTTCCCCTCTGTGGCAGACCTGGGACAGCGGCTCGGAGTCACGAAGGTCTGGTCTGACCGGATGGTGCCGTGTGGTCGCGCCGGCAGCAGTAGCAACAGACTTCTGACGCCGGCCGAGACCCGGGAGTTTTTCGGCATTATGCAGCAGGAGTCCAGACGTGGTTGGCTGCGGAAGTCCAGGGTAAAACTGCAGCGCTCCCTGCAGTTTATGGCTTCAGGCAGGCGGCCTTATCAATGCAGTGCAGGCGATACGCTCGTAACCGTGCTGCCGAATGGCGATGTCTGCCCCTGCCGCAGAATGCCGCTGGTAACCGGCAATATTTTCAGCGAAGACCTGATGCATATTTATACAACAAGCAGACTTTTCCAGGAACTGAGAGACCGCGACAGGATAAGTCCGGGCTGTGAAAGCTGTTTCTATTCCAGAACCTGCGGCGGCGGGGCCCGCTGTCTTTCCAGTGCAATGTACGGCGACCCCTTTCGCGCTGACCCTGGCTGCTGGCTGGCGGCAGAATTTCAGACAGACTGTTAACGACAGAGGAGGATATATATGGAGCAGACTATAGTACTGCCTGAAGGAATCAGACAGGGCCTTGATCAGTTTCTTCAGGATGCACGACTGGCCTTTGGCGAGGCGCTGGTAACAGCAGTTCTGTTTGGTTCAGCTGCGGAAGGCAGGTTGCGCCCGACCTCCGATGTAAACCTGCTGCTCGTCCTGAGGCATTTTGACAGGAAAGAGGCTGACCTGCTCAGAGACCCTTTTCGGGCCGCCCACGCAAGCATGCGGCTCGACGTGATGTTTCTCCTTGAATCTGAGATTACGCAGGCGATGGACGCCTTTGCCGTCAAATTTTCAGATATTCTTTCGAGAAGATACATCCTCTTCGGGCCGGACCCTTTTTCCGGGCTTTCGGTGCCTCGGGCAGCCGTACTCCGGCGGACCAGACAGGTACTGATGAACCTGATACTGCGCATGCGGGAGCGCTATACCCTGGTCAGTCTCAGGGAAGAGCAGTTGACCGGCGTTATTGCGGATATGACCGGCCCTCTGAGGGCCTCTGCCGCATCTCTCCTGAGACTTGAAGGCAGGCCTGCAGCGTCACCCCGGGAGGCGCTTGCAGCAATCCTCTCTGAATCCGGAAACCCTGAGGCCCCCAAAATCCTGGACCTGATCGATACGGCCCGTAGGGAGGGAACTCTTCCCCCGGAAGCTGCAGGAATGCTCCTGTTCTCCCTGCTGAAAATCGCAGAAGATCTCTACACGCGCACGGAAAAGCTGCCGGACCATTTGGAAGTAAAAACCCGTGTTTAATCCCTTCCTGTTCAATCCATTTGACATGAGGGGGCCGGATTTTCTTATCTTCTACATCGGGGTAGGAGTAGTCTTTAACGTGGTCCTGCGCAGCCTGATCCTGAAAAAGGAGAAACAGAATTTTCCCGCCCACTGGGACTACACCGATCCCTACAAGACGGCCTTTCTCAGGGCAGGCGCCTCCGAGGTCCTGAGGGTAATGATCTTCTCCCTGATCGACCGGGGACTGCTGAAGTCCGCCGACGATAAGATTGTTGCAGAGCCGAAGGCCGGTGACCTGGTGAAAAGGCCTGAGGAGCAGAATATTGTCAGGTTCTTCGCACGGCCCCGGAAGATAACCGAGGTCTTCAGCGATCCGGCAATCAGCCGAGCCTGGGATGGCTACCACAACGCCCTGATTTCAGAGGGGCTTCTCAGCGGGCAGGCAGTATATCTGCAGAGGATGCCGGCAGTCCTTGCGGCAATCGTTCTTCTCCTGGGCATCTCGGGAACAAAAATCGTCATCGCGCTCATGAGGGGCCGTCACAATATCTCGCTCCTGGTCATCCTTACTGTTTTCTTCACTGCCTGGGCATTAACCAGCCTGTTCAAACAGAGGACCGGGGCAGGTGACGAGGTAATGCGCCAGTTGAAGCTCAGATTTCACTCCCTGAAACTGAGGGCCGGCAGTCTGCGGCCGGGAGGAATGACGAATGACACTGTTTTTCTTGCGGCGGTCTTCGGGCTGGCAGCTCTTCCGGATTACTATTTCCCGTATGTAAAAACAGTCTTTCAGAAGGCCACAACAGCAGCGGACGGCAGCGGATATACCGGAGGATGCGGTTCAGGAGACTCCGGATCATCAGGCGGCTGCGGAGGTGGCGGCTGCGGAGGTGGCTGTGGCGGCTGCGGCAGCTGAGACAATTGGCACCGAACTCCTTTCGCAGACAAAAAAAAGGGGGCCGAAGAGGCCCCCTTTTCCAGTCAATAAAACTCTTACATCTCGGTCAGGGTAACTGCTCCTGAGGTGCAGACTGACGTGCAGGTCTGGCATCCTTCACAGGAGTCACCTGCAACAACCACTGCTTTGCCACCCTGCATCTCAAATACGCTCACCGGGCAGTTGTTCGCACACTCTTCACAGCCTTCGCACTTACCTGCGTCTACAGCGACAATATACATGCTTCGTTCCTCCTGTTAAATTGATTATATAGTTTACCAGATTTTAGTGGTGTTCTGCCTCACCGGCAGTGTCTTCCCTGACTCCGATCGCAATCTTATACAGTACGGTCAGCACCAGGAGTCCGACGGCATAGACACCGACCGTAATCGCAAGCTCTGTCGCGGTTGGGGTATACTCGGTCACCCGCTCGAACATGTTCGGGATAAAACCACCGATGACCAGGCCCATGCCCTTGTCTATCCAGGCTGCCACAAAGACCGAAACCAGCGCTATCGGCAGGATACCTTCATTCTGCCGCGTGGCCGGGAAAATAAGCAGGCCCAGTCCTAAAAAGGCAAGGACGGTAGCTGTCCACATCCAGGGGACAAGGGCGGTATGTCCATCAAGCCCGAAGAAGAGATACTTGAGCGGATGCGCATGCCCCGGAATTCCGCTGTACGTAGCGGTAAAGACCTCAAGCAGGAAAAAGAAGACGTTCGCTATCATGGCATAGGTGACGATTTTTGCCAGAGACTGGATAGCCTCTGTCCCTGCGTCAAGCTTGCTCACCTTTCTGACGAACATCACCAGCAGGATCAGCAGGGCCGGGCCGGCCGCAAAGGCCGAGGCCAGGAACCGGGCGGCCATGATGGCGGTCAGCCAGAGATGCCTCCCCGGAATACCGGCGTACAGGAACGCGGTGACCGTATGGATGCTGACAGCCCAGGGGATCGAAAGATAGATCAGCGGCTTAACCCAGGCAGGCGGCGGCACAGACTTCCGGTCTGCACCAAGAGTGGTCCAGCCGACGATCAGGTTGATGAACAGATAGCCTGACAGCACCACGGAATCCCAGAACATGACCGACCCCGGTGTGGGGTGCAGGACCACGTTCATGATCCTCATCGGCTGCCCCATATCAACGAAGATGAAGAGGATGCACATGGTCACCGCCGAGATCGCAAGGAACTCACCAAGGATGACGATCTTGCCGAATTTCTTGTAGTCATGCAGGTAGTACGGAATGACCAGCATGACTGCCGAGGCTGCCACACCAACCAGGAACGTGAACTGGGCGATGTAAAAACCCCAGGAGACATCGCGGCTGAGGCCGGTGACGCCCAGGCCGTATTTCCACTGCTGGAGATAGGCGATGAACCCAACCCCGATGATGCCGAGCAGGACAAAGATCCATATCCAGTATCGTTTGCTTCCGATTAAGGCCTTTTCAAGCATGCTCGCTACCTCCTATGACATAGTAGATGCTGGGCTGCGTTCCAAGCTCGGGCTTCCGCCTGATCGTGTATTTCGTCGCAATGATTTTTCTGACTTCAGAGTTCGGGTCCTCAAGATCACCGAAGACGATCGCACCGTTTGAGACCTCGGCGCAGGCAGGCTGCTGCCCGATGGAGAGGCGCTCATAGCAGGCCGTGCATTTTTCGACAACACCGATCATCCGTGTCGGAAAGGTCTTGTTTTCGACCTTGATCAGCGGTGTCCCATCCGTATCTTTACCGCGCGGATCAAGATAGTTGAAGCTCCTGGCTCCGAACGGGCAGGCTGCCATGCAGAACCTGCAGCCGATGCAGCGGTGCATATCCTGCATCACGATGCCGTCCTTCCTTTTGAACGTCGCCTTGGTCGGGCAGACCTTCACGCAGGCAGGCTTTGCACAATGGTTGCAGAAGACCAGAAAGTTCTTCTCCTTGAACTCATGGCTCATGTACTCATGCTCGGTGCCGGGGAAGGTATTCTCAAAAGGCTCCTTCCAGATCCATTTCACCTCATGCAGCTTGTCATTTTTAAAGACCGGCACATTATGGATGTTATGGCAGGCATCGGCGCAGCGCTTATAGTCCTCTTCGCTCTCCAGCTTGCTGACATCCACCACAAACCCCCAGCGTTTGGCCACGAGTCCCTTTGGGTCAGGACTCATCTGGGAGGCCTCAAGCCCGCCTCTTTTAAGGCTGTTGACCACCGAGGCGCCGCCAAGACCCAGCACGGTTGAGGCTCCGGCTATTTTCAGGAATTGTCTTCTGTTTATACTCATGACTTGTCCTCCTTCGGTTGAATATGGCAGCTCCAGCAGTAGGGTTTGACAGCCATGTAATTGTGACAGGAATCACAAAACTCTTTTTTGTTCGAATGGCAGTTCATGCAGGTATTCTGAAGGCTGATGGTATGCTTCTTGCCCTCGGCATTCACATAGATCCTGTTGCCGTCGCGGACGACCGAATCACGCCAGTCATTGAGAAGCTGCATATGCTCCGAGCGCATAAAATCCCTGGATTCAACACACTTCTTCTCTGCAAGCTGCTGTATCACCGGGGTATTCAGCTTCGGTTCAGGCCTCGCGTTGGCCTTTCCCAGATTGTAATAAAAAGGGAAGGCAAAAAAAGCCAGGAAAACAACCAGCCCCGCTATAATCTTTCCACTGTTATACATGATCAGTTGCCCTCCTTTCCGGGAAGTGCGTCCCCTCGCAGGTTCGTCTCCCGTTCCTTCTCGCCTGTCATGATCAGGGCATTGGCAACAAGCTCATGCACCCCGGTCACCTTGACCCCGGGCACCCAGTAGTCCATCGAAGCCGACAGCGTGGCGCGGTCGATGGCACAGATATTGGCCAGCATGTTGACGCCGTGTTTTTCCTTGACGAATTTGACTGCATTCGCCCGGGGAAGCCCGCCGCGCATCCTCAGCTCCATATTTTCACTGGCGTTCAGTCCGGTTCCGCTGCCGCAGCAGAAGGTCTGCTCCCGGATCGTATTTTCAGGCATCTCATGGAAGTTATTGCAGACGTTATTGATAATATACCGCGGCTCATCCATCAGGCCCATGCCCCGGGCGGTATTGCACGAATCGTGATAGGTGATGACCAGATCATCGTTCCGCGACGGGTCGAGTTTCAGCTTATTGTTCTTGATAAGGTCGGCAGTGAACTCGGTGATATGAATCATCTTGGTCGATTTCGAGTTTTCGAACCGCGTGCCGGTTATCGGGGAAACCGGAACTTCCATGAAGTCCGCAGGCCCGTTCCAGGTATCCATATACTGTGTCAGAACCCTCCACATATGGCCGCATTCGCCGCCGATGATATATTTGACCCCCAGGCGTTTTGCCTCGGCATATATCTTGGAGTTCAGTCTCTTCGCCATCTCGTTGGAGCTGAAGAAGCCGAAGTTGCCTCCCTCCGATGCATACGTGGACCAGGTATAATCCAGCCCGAGCTCATGAAACAGCATCATGTAGCCCATGGCAGTGTATGTTCCCGGATCAGCAAAAAGGTCTCCCGAAGGAGTAACAAACAATATTTCTGCCCCTTTGCGGTTAAAGGAAGGATTGATTCTTATGCCCGTAATCGTCTCTATATCGTCGACCATGCCCTCGATACTGTTCATGATGGCATGCGGCTCGAGACCAAGGTGATTGCCCTTCATATAGCAGTTGGCCACCGGGCCCGATATCCAGTCGGTGTTCAGCCCGAGCAGGTTCGTCAGCTCGCGGCCCATCATGGTTATCTCGGCAGTATCAATGCCGTAGGGACAGAAGAGCGAGCAGCGGCGGCACTCGGTGCACTGATAGAAATAATACCAGAGTTCCTTGAGAACATCGACCGTGAGCGGCCGTGCGCCGGCTATCTTGCCGAGAATTTTACCGGCCAGCGTAAAGTCGTTCCGGTAAACGGAACGGAGAAGTTCGGCCCTCAACACCGGCATGTTCTTGGGATCGCCCGAGCCGATGAAAAAGTGACACTTGTCGGCACAGGCACCGCACCTGACACAGATATCCATAAAGACTTTGAAAGAACGATATTTGTCGAGGAGGTTTTTCATCCCGGTGAAGAATATCTCCTGCCAGTTCTCCGGGAGCTTCCAGTCCTCTTCCGAGGGGTTCCAGTCCCGTGCATTCGGGAATTCCACAATGCCGAGGTTTTTCCCCTTGGCGCCCCAGCAGAAGGTCCCCGGCTTTATGACTGCCGGCGTCTCCATCCACTCGGTCTGCGGCGTGGTATACTCTAAGGCTTCTGCCAGTTCTGCTGGTTTTGGAGTATTAACTTTTGCCATGATCACTCCTTCTCGACCGGCAGGCCGGCCTTTTTCATTTTTTCCCTGAATTCATCTTCATACTCATCATAGGTATGGACATGCACCGGGTAGTTCCACGGGTTGACATGCCGCACTTCCCTGCTGTTGTTCGCCATGTTTCGGGTCGGGCTCATAAAAACACCGCCCATATGCATAAGTTTGCTCAGCGGGAAATAAGCGAGCAGCGTGCTCACCAGAAACAGGTGAATGTAGAAAATAACGCCAATGCCTTCGGGTACGACAGGGTTGAAACTGACAAGCCCCAGCACCATCTCCTTGACCCCGACGATATGGACCTTCATGAAATACCGCATCAGGATTCCGGATGTAGCAATGCCCAGGATAAGAAAGAGCGGAAAGTAGTCGGCCGGCAGCGATATGTACTTGATCAGCGGCATAGCCAGCCGCCTGAAGACCAGGAAGGTCACCGCACCCAGCAGCACAACGTCAGTCAGGTAGAGCAACGGCGCTCCGATCTGGAGAAAGCTGTCGAGGCCCTCGATCATCTGGATCACAAAAGGGGTTTCGAGCATAAAAAATCTGAAGTGACGGATAAAGATAATGAGGAACGACCAGTGAAAGGCCAGTCCCGCGATCCAGAGAAACTTCTCGGACCCGTAAGAAAGCTGGGGACCTTCGCGCAGTTCGGTCTTCGTATTCCGGAAAAGAGACCGGAAGACCAGGACCTCCAGGGCCATTCTGCCGACAACCCCCATGGTGCTGGAAGGGTTGTCGAGCTTATTCTGCTTTATCCAGGGGAAAGACTTCATCTGTCCGGCGGTTGTCGGGATACAGAACGGGACCGGGGACATGCCCCATTTGATCACCCGGTAGATAAACCCCGCAATAAAAAACGCAATCGCCAGATACGGGATCAGGACCCCGAAAAGGAACTGCATGCCCGCTACCTGGACGCCGGCAAAGGCAAGCACCACAAGCATAATCACTGCAACTAAGGGTAGCACGATTTTCATTTGGTTACCTCTTCCTGTTATTTGTTCACAATGTCTGCTGACGGGTCTGCAGCATCACTGCTGTCGAGTCCCATCTTCTGAGCCTTTTGCAATAACCGGTACGTCATGTTCTTTATCTCATTCGCCTTGATATCATAGAGTTTCTCGCGGCACTGCATGTAGATCTCGAAGGAGGTCAGGGCCAGGGCGTCGACCTGCTCGTTGAACAGAAAGAGTTCTTCAGGGTCAGGCACCGCAGCCTTCTCCTGCGCCAGGACATCCCTGACCACTTTTTTGAGAATAAAGATAAAGGAGACTGCCTGGGATGGGCTGAAATCCTGGACAGCCCTGATCCTGATGATATTGTCCAGGTAGACAGTCGAAACCTCCGGCGCGGCATTGTTCAGAAGTGCGTCGAGAATATGTCCGAAACTGTCCTGGATGGTGTGACCCACGGGGTTTGCAAAGCGGTTTTCATTCTTACGGAGGAAGTTCGAAGTATCATGCGGATAGCCCGAGATCACCGCATCACACCAACTGCCGAGGATAAGCGACCTCTTGTCGGACAGGAGGGTCGAAAGACTCATACGTTAAAGGGCCGCTCCTGAAGATTTGGGAAAGGTCCCCTGCAGCCCTGCTGATAGTTTGACAAAATCAGGCGCCACGTTGGTCAGCAAAGCAGGGAACAGGCAGATGGAGTTGAAAACAGCGCCCCATGCAAGGATGTATGGGGCGCTGTTATGAGAAGACACAATAAATGTTTAGACGCAGCCCGTAGGCTTCGGCAGCCCGGCATATTTGCAAGCCTGCTTTGCAGGTCCGCCCGGATACAGCTCGTACAGGTACTTGGTGTTCCCCTTCTCGGGACCCATGGCCTTGCCGATCTCTTTAACGAGGATCTTGATCATCGGAGCTATCTGGTACTGCTTGTAGTAGTCCCTGAGAAAATTGATAACTTCCCAGTGGGCCTCGGTCAGTTCCATGCTGTCCTGCTTGGCAAGAACTTCTGCAAGCTCCTTGTTCCAGTCATCGAGGTTCAGCAGATAACCGTCGTCATCCACCTCAATCTGTTTTCCCTGAAAATCCATTGTTGGCATTTGTACTTCCCCCTTTCTGTAATAAGGTAATTAAAATGTGCGGGAGTCATTCCCGGCAGTATTAAGAGACATAGGATATTGCCTCATTTTTAGGCTCATATTCTAGCCTATCCCATCCACAATCATCAAGTTATGATTACAACATGAGCTATAAAAGGTAATACACCTGCACGCACTTGGTCAAATAAATAAATCTTATTCATTAATGATGAAAGCTTATTGACCAGTATCCGGGCTTTTATCCGGCTTTGTTCCCTCTGTCAGCCGGATAAACAGGTAGGTGCATTTAGTGCCCCTGCGCGCCGTCAGAAACTTGTTGCGCCTGGTGTCTGCGCATAACTCACGGATCTCATAATCCTCCTCCGGGACAAGGCTCCAGGCCTTGTCAAAATCGTTATCGCAGGCATAGGCCAGACCGTCGACATATGCGTCACCGAGATTATGCCCCGAGCCGTCATACACAAATACCGCACCGCATGAACACTTGCCCCCGGTGAAGGTGTTCCCGAAACGGGCTGTTATTTCCTGGAGCGCCCCGACGGGCTCTTCGCAGAACGGGCAGCGGAGTCCCGTGCCTTTTTTCTCGGGATGTTTCATCCAGCCCTTTTTTTCAGGGGCCGCCTTCTGCCCGATGGCCACTGCAGCCAGGGTCCGTATCAGACGGGGAACGAACTCACCATCAGTATACAGGAGGACTTCCGTCTCATCCTGAAGAAGAAGAGCGAGCGCTTCCCTCAGGTCATCCCGGCAGAGGATGCCCGCCAGCTGAATCGCATAGGCGCGCACAAGCGGATCACGGTGGCAAAGGTAGGTGCGTGCGAGCTCCGCCTGGTCCCTGACAAGTTCCGGACGCACCTCGCCGATCCGCACCATCGCCCGCAGCACTCCCTGATGCAGAATCTCTTCATCGTGAAACGAGGCAATAATCGGAGCAAAATCCGCAAAATCCTCAGGGCAGTTCCGGACAATCTCTCCGAGCATGTCCGGGGCACTCCAGGGGTTATTCCCCGACTCTTCCCTCAGCATCCAGAGGAGCCGCTGGGCCAGGTTTCTGGCCTTTTCAGGATTGGCCTTCGCAGTCTCCCCCACAGCCACGCCCATGGCCTCAATAGCCCTCCAGCCGAGCACTGTCTGCTTGTCATAGGCAAGGGAAATCAGCGTTCTGAACAGACCCGGGTCTTTTTTTGCATAGGCGATAAGACCCCCGATATTATTATCTTCAAGCAGTTGTATGACTTCTTCGCGTCGTGACACGTTTTTCTTTTTCCTTTCTGTAAGACAGTGCAGCCCTGAGCATGCCGGCTGCCCATTGGGGTGATCCATACGCATGCAGATGCGTATAGGTGGCAAGAACATTCTTATAGCAGATCCCGTCTTTCTTCCCGAGGATCCCTTCTCCACGCTGCAGAGAAAAGGCAAAATGGATCCCGGGGTCAATTACTCTGTTTTCAAGACTTCCGGCCAGTCGTGAGTAGTGGAACTCATGTCCCCTGAGGACGGTTCCCCGGCGGTAAAAAAGATTCTGTGCCGTGATTTTGACAACCGTGTACCCATGGGCGGCAGGCTTTTTTCCCATCTCAAAATCGAGGGGCAGGATGCCGGCCATCGGATACTGCTTCCCCGCCAGGGTCAGTGTCCGGCCAAGATACATAAGCCCTCCGCATTCGGCGTAGACCGGCAGCCCCTTCTCAATCTCTTTTTTCAGACACTGTCTGAAAGCCCTGTTTTTCGCCAGGCCGATCGCATTCGTCTCCGGAAACCCGCCGCCGATATACAAAGCATCAATCTCCGGCAATTTTTTCTCCGTCAGCGCACTGATCTCGATGAGACGGGCACCGTGCCGCTCCAGCTCCTCAAAATTTTCAGGATAGTAGAACTGGAAAGCCGCATCACGGACAATGCCGATGGTGACCTTATTCTGAAGCGCTTTATCCCTTGACTTGCCCCCTGACTCCTGGACTGCTGTCTTTATCGGCCCGGCATCCCGGGCTATCCGGTATATTCGGTCAATATCAACATACCGCGCAATAATTTCCCCCACTTCGCTGATAGCGGCCTTCACGTCCCCATGCTCCTGAAACGGCGTCAGTCCCATATGCCGCTCGGACAGCAGCCCTGTCCTGAGCTTCGGCAGGGCCCCTAAAACCGGAATGCCGCAGTACTTCTCTACCGCTTCCCTGATTACCGCCTCATGCCGCTTGCCGGCTATCTGGTTCAGCACGACCCCCCGGATGTCTACCCTCCGGTCGAACTTCAGCATGCCGTAAACCATGGCAGCGGCGGTCCTGGTGGCCTTGGTGCAGTCCATGATCAGAATAACCGGGGCACCAAGCATCTTGGCCAGTTCAGCGGTGCTGTAGGTGCCGGCGGCGTCCATACCGTCATACAGCCCCCGGTTGCCTTCAATGACCGCCAGGTCTGCACCCCCGGCATGCCCCGTGAACGAGTCGAGAATTTTCCTGCTGCCGATCAGAAACGGGTCGAGGTTATAGCACTGCCGCCCGGCAGCGGACGCAAGCCACCCGGCATCAATGTAGTCAGGCCCTTTTTTGAACGGCACAATCTTTCTTCCCCTGCCGGCAAGTGAGGCTATCAGGCCAAGAGAAAGCGTTGTCTTGCCCGAGCCGCCCCTGAGTCCTGCGATGACGATTCTGGGATATCTTTTTTGCATTTGCATATTATAGCCGACAGGCAATGAAGAAAATACGGACTGAATGATTATGAAATTTGTTTAAAAAAAGAGGGGGCGCTGCGCGCCCCCTCTTTTTTTAAACCATCGCAGACTACAGCTAGGGAATCATGCCCTTTTCCCTGAGGTATTCCTCACTGGGAATCTCGACAGAGCTTGCCCCGCCGCCGTAAGAATACATGAGCCTGCCGACATCGATCATGCCTCTCATGGCCTTCTTGACAACATCGGCCTCAAGGCTCAACTCGGCGCTGACGCCCTTGATGATGTCCTTCTCTTTCAGCTTCTTCTTGCCCTTTGCTGCTTCACAGAAGGCAAAAATTTTGTCCTGAAGTTCTGCTGTCTCCATATGCAACTCACCCCCGTGATAAAGGTATTGAGGATTAATAAATAGGCAGTCCCGCAAGCGGGACTGCCTGTATATTTACTTAGATTACCATTTAAAGGTCGAAGCTGTCCTCATGGTGTCTCTCATGAAGGTGAAGTCATCGATCGACTGGAAGGTAAAGTCGATACCGGTCAGAGAGAAGAATCTCTCCCAGCCGATACGGTCGATCCACTCGCCAACCCGCTCATGCTTCCGTGCATTCGCTGCATACACATCAACAATGTGCTTGATGGCAGCAACGGCCTTCGGCCATCTCGGCGGCTCGTTCGAAATGTACGGAATAACGAGCTTCGAGAACTTGGGGTTCGACCGCAGGCTGTTGACCTTGCCGCCGACGAGGATTGCAACACCATCTCTATCGGCATCCTTGATGCTGATAGGAGGGCAGACCGTGAAGCAGTTACCGCAGTACATGCACTTCTCGGCATTGATCTTAACGCTCTTGTTTGCCGGATCCGGGCTGATAGCGCGGGTCGGGCAGGAGCCGATAACGGTCGGGAGTTCGCACATGTTCTTGAAGAGTTCGTGTTTGATCTCCGGGACCTTGGTGTGAACAGCAACAACAGCGATGTCGGAGCAATGAACCGCACCGCACATATTAACGCAGCAGGCCACTGCCAGACGCACCTTGTTCGGAAGCGGCTTTGACTCGAAATACGGCATAAGCTCATCCATCATCGCCTTCACCAGGCCAGAGGCGTCGGTGCAGGCGCTGTGGCAATGGACCCAGCCCTGGGTATGAACAACGTTCGAAATAGCGTTGCCGATACCGCCCATCTTAAAGCCGCGGTCGGTAAGTTCTTTCTTCAGAGGCTCAAGCTTGCTCTCGTCGGCAACCATGAACTCGACGTTGTTTCTGGTCGTATAGCGGAAGAAACCATCACAAAACTTTTCTGCGATGTCGCAATGTTCACGGATTGTTGCAGTCGAAAGAAGCCGCGGAGATGCAACTCTGACGGTCCAGAGTTTATCGCCGCTCTCGCCGACATGCACCATCGTGCCCGGCGTAATGACTTCATGATATTTCCACTTGCCGTAGTTCTTCTTGATGGCCGGCGGCAGAAACTGATCATATTTAGGCGGGCCTATATCTGTTTTTCTCTGTGGTATTGCCATACTATCATATCCTCCTTAATTAATTTATTATTTAGAATTTATACTTGCCAGTCTTCTTTTCTTCGGCTTCCTTTGCCTTGAAGCCAACCATGTCCTCTTCTGTATAGAACATGAACGGATCCTTCCTCGGCTCCTTGATCTGCTGAGGGATTGGCTCCTGCCCGATGCCCTCGAGGAACGAGCGCATGCCCTTCATCTCGATGACTTCACCGATTCTCTCTCTCGGCTTGGCATTGTCATCCCACCATTCCCATATCTTTCTGATCAGATCCTTCACTTCAGTGTACGGCTCCTCGACCTTGATGAACGGCACGATAACCCATGACAGGAGTGAGCCGACAACGATCGGGGCCTTACTGCCGATGCAGATGGTTGCTCCGCGCTCGGTACCCGGCCTGAGGGCCTTGGTCATCTTGGTGATGCAGTGCATGCAGCGGTTGCACTCAGCATTGTTGATCTTGATCTCTTTGCCATCGTAGCTCATGCACTGTGTCGGGCACATGCCAATGATCTCGGCGTTGATGTCCATGCCTTTCTTTGCATAGTTTGCAACTTCAGCCTGATCAATCCTGATATCGCCCTTCCAGGTCCCGATGATCGACATGTCGGCACGCGCAATCGACGCAACACAGTCGCAGGCGCAGCCTGACATCTTGATCTTGAACTTGTAGGAGAACATCGGACGGTGAATCTCGTCCTGGAACTCCTGGGTCAGTGCGTAGCAGAGGTCAAGCGTATCGTAGTTCGACCACTCGCAGCGTGAAGGCCCAAGGCAGCAGCTCGGGGTCCTGAGTGCTGAACCGGAACCGCCAAGGTCCCAGCCTCTGGAGGAGTATTCAGCGAAGATATTTTCGAGAGCATCAGTCTTTGTGCCGAGCAGAACGAGGTCACCGGTGGAACCGTGGACGTTCGTCAAACCGCTTCCGTACTTGTCCCATATATCGCAGATTTCCTTCATGGCCGCACTGGTATAGTAGAACCCGCTCGGCTGGTTGATTCTTACGGTATGGAAATGTGCTACTCCAGGGAACTCATCACCAAGTTCAGAGTACCGCCCGATAACACCACCACCATAGCCAAGAACACCAACGATACCGCCATGCTTCCAGTATCCAACCTTGGTGGCATAGCATTTTTCAAGATGTCCGACTGCATCATTGGACATCTCGTTGGTCTTTGCTGCCTTCTTCATCTCAGTGACGAAGCTCGGCCAAGGACCTTTTTCCAGCTCATCGATCAACGGCGTAGAATACTTCTTCATCAAAATCCTCCTTCTTATGATAATTTTTTTGAACCCTAAAGTTGTGACTACAGGCATGACAGATTAAAACACCTTCTCATGGATGGTCAAATAAAAAAAATTAATCCTTAAATGATAAATACTTATTTGCCAGAACATTGTAGCATTAAGCGCGAATAAAAGGCTTTTTTTATTTACAATTCCCCCCGGCTCAGTGCTATACTTAACGAGCTCAAACGACTAAATCTATGCACTATTCCATAAATAAGCACTGAGAGCGGGAGATAATAATGCGAAAACCAATAATGACGTTCGTAATCTGCCTTTCACTGGTAAGCCTCTTATGCGGTTCTTTCGATACAGCGGCTGCCCAGGGGACGCCTCTCGTCAACAAAATCGAAATCAGGGGTCTGAAACGCATTGAAGAGGGCGCCCTCAGAACGAAGATCTCCCAGAAGCCCGGGGAGGCCGTATCCCAGGAAAAGACGAACGAGGACATCAGGGCAATCTTTAAAATGGGGTATTTCGAAGACGTCAGGATTGAACTCGAGGCCTTTGAAGGCGGCGTCCGCCTTATATATATTGTTAAGGAAAAACCGACAATTATCCGGATAGATTATCAGGGGAACAAGGAACTCGATGACACGAAACTGAAGGAAAAGATATCCATTACCCCCGGGTCGATTGCCGACACCGTCCTTATCCAGGACAATGCCTCCAAGCTGCGGAGTTTCTACGAGGAAGAGGGCTACTGGCTGGCTAATGTCGTTCCCGTAACCAAGAAAATCTCGGGAGACGATATCAGCCTCACCTATCAGATTGATGAAGGTGCCAAGGTGAAGCTCAGGAAGATCAGCTTTGAGGGGAACCAGAAGATTTCAGCCTCCGGCATCAAAAAGGTCATGGAGACAAAAGAGTGGTGGATGTTTTCATTCCTCTCCTCCTCGTCGGGCTACTATAAAAAAGACCGGATGGAAAGCGACATCGAAAAGATCAGGAACCTCTATTACAACGAGGGGTACCTGAAGGCGATCGTTGGCGAGCCGCAGGTTTCCCTTGATCAGGACAGGAAAAACATGACCGTAACGATTTCCATCTCCGAAGGGGAAGTCTTCTCGATATCGTCGGTCGAGGTCGCCGGCAACAAAACCTTTGACTCGGAAACGCTCAAAAAACTCATTACCATCACCCCGAATACCGTCTTCAGAAAAAATCTCCTTGAAAAAAATATCCAGGCAATCTCCGGCCTTTACACCGAAGGCGGCTTCGCCATGGTATCGATAATCCCGGACCTGACTCCTGATGAAAAAAACAGGACCGTCAGGGTCATCCTTACCATTAACGAGGGCGAAAAGTACCGGATCGGAAGAATAGAGGTTTCCGGAAATTTAAAGACGAGGGACAAAGTCATCAGGCGCGAACTGAGGTTTGATGAGGGAGAAATTTTCAACAGCACCAAGCTCAGGAGAAGTTATGAGCGTATCAACAACCTGAACTTCTTCGAAACAGCAGAGATAGTCCCGAAGCCGCGGGCCGAGCAGCAGGTCGTTGATCTGGAAGTCAGGGTCAAGGAGCGGCCGACCGGCATGCTGAGCGTCGGCGGCGGGTACAGCTCGGTAGACAAACTCATCGGTACGGTGGACCTTACCCAGGGCAATCTCTTTGGCAAAGGACAGTTCGCCAAGATAAAAGCCGAACTGGGAGGAAAGAGCTCCTTCTATGAAATCTCCTTCCGCGACCCCTGGTTCCAGGACAAACCGATATCTCTTTCAACGGGCATCTACCGGACAACCCGGGAATATACGGAATACAGCAAGAAAGCCTTTGGATTTTTTGTCGGCTTCGGAAAAGACTTCTCAGAGTACTGGAAAGGGGACATTTCCTATAACTTCGAGCGCGCAACTATTTACGATATCAAGGCAGGGGCTTCGGCGATCGTCTTTGACCAGAAGGGAACGAGCACAACCAGCGCCATCACCCCCTCCGTCATCAGGGACAGCCGCGATAATTACCTCGATCCGTCCAGGGGGTCCCGCAACGCCCTGTCGGTAACCTTTGCAGGGCTCGGCGGAAGCAATAAATTTATAAAGGCCTCGGCAGATTCCGCCTGGTATTTCCCGGTCAGGGAATCGGCGGTCATGGTCAGGGGGAGGGTCGGCTATGCAAAGGGTCTCTTTAATGAGACGCTCCCTCTTTACGAACGGTTTTATGTCGGGGGCATCTCGACCTTGCGGGGCATCGGCTTCGGCATTGCCGGACCGAAAGACCCTGCCACCGGAGAGGCTATCGGCGGAACAACCCAGCTCATCTTCAATGCGGAATATATTTTCCCGCTCATCACGGACATGAAGCTCAAAGGGGTCGTCTTCTTTGATGCCGGAAACTCGTATGAGGAATTTAACGAGTTCGGGAAGCTCAGGTACACCTCAGGCGCCGGGGTGCGGTGGATCTCCCCAATCGGACCGATCCGGATAGAGTGGGGATACAATATCAAGAAAAAACCGGGAGAAAGCTCAAGCAAAGTCGAATTTGCCTTCGGAAGCTTCTTCTAATAAATTCAACCCAGGAGATAAGAATGAAGAAAACAGTATGGTTATTGGTAGTCCTTTTCATGTTCGCTGCTCAGCAGACTTTTGCTGCAGAACCGGCCCTGAAGGTCGGGGTCGTCGACCTGATCAAGGCCTTAAACGAATCGGATGCCGGCAAAAAGGCGAAGGCAGACCTCGAAGTCCTTATCAAGACAAAACAGACCTCGATAGACGAAAAAGGCAAGGAGATCGAGAAGCTCAAGACCGACCTTGAAAAGCAGTCTTCGGTTCTCTCCTCCGATGCACGGAAATCCAAAGAGGATGATCTGGAAAGAAATATCAGGGAATACCAGAGGATCGTTACCGACTCACAGAATGATGTAAAGAAAAAAGAGGGCGAGTTCACCGGAGAGATACTGAAAGACCTCAGGGGGATCATCGAAAAGATGGGCCAGGAAGGCAACTATACCATGATCATCGAGAATGCCGAGGGCATTATCCTGTATTCAAAACAGGACCAGAACCTGACCGAACAGGTGATCAAGAAATACAACGAGTCAAAGGGCAAGGCAAAGGCAAAGGATACAAAAGATACTAAAGATACCAAGGCTAAAGACAAAAAATAGTTTTTCCCTGGCAGATAACCGGACATCAGAAAGCCTCCTTGCACAGGAGGCTTTCTTTACTTAACTGAAAGAGAAGACTGTCCATAAAGTAAGAAGTTGTCATCCTCGGGCTTGACCCGGGGATCCACGGCAGATTGAAAAGAATGGATATGGGAATACCAATATGAAACTGAAAGATTTTGCGGAAATGGTAAACGGTCAGGTCCTCGGAGACCCGGATATAGAAATTTCCGGGGTATCCGGCATACAGGAAGCCCGGGAAGGGGATATTACCTTCCTCGCGTCGCAGAAGCTGCTGAAAGACCTTCGGACGAGCAGGGCCTCTGCGGCCATTGTCGGAAGTGCAATCGAGGGGCTGGAAATGCCGCAGGTCAGGGTTGCAAGTCCATACCGCGCCTTTGCGGCAGCCATCTCCTGCTTTCACCCGCAGCCGGTGCAGAAACCGCTGCCCGGACCTGCTTCGATTTCCGATACAGCACGCCTCGGAGAAAACGTCACCATCCACCCGTTCGTTTCCGTAGCCGATGGGGCTGTCATCGGGGATAATACGGTCATCTTCCCCGGCGCCTTCATCGGACCGGAGGTGAAGGTCGGCAACAATTGCGTTGTGCATGCAAATGTCACCATCAGGGAAAAGTGCGTGCTGGGGGACCGGGTCATAGTCCATGCCGGGACCGTGATAGGCTCTGACGGTTTCGGCTATGTCTTTGACGAGGGAGTGCATCACAAGATCCCCCAGGTCGGAAGGGTTGTCATTGAAGACGACGTCGAAATAGGCTCGAATGTGTCGATAGACCGTGGAACGCTCGGAGATACACTCATCGGCAGAGGCACAAAAATAGACAACCTTGTTCAGATAGCCCATAATGTCACCATCGGCGAATACTCGCTCCTGGTCGCCCAGGTCGGGATCAGCGGCAGCTGCCGGCTCGGCAGCCACGTTACTCTCGCCGGGCAGGTCGGCGTTGCCGACCATTCGGTCATCGAATCAGGCACCGTCATCGGCGGAAAAGCCGGAGTTATGGGTGGCAGGACAACCAAGGGCTTTTACCTCGGCACTCCGATAGCGCCGCACCGGGAGTTCATGAAGGCGCAGGCTTTCTTCCTCAGGCTGCCGGATATGAATAAAAAAATCAGAGAACTGGAAGCAAGAATAAACCACCTCGAGAAGGAGGAAAAAGAAAATGATACCGATCAATGAGATTATGAACACCCTGCCGCACCGCTACCCTTTTCTGCTGGTCGACCGGGTGACGGAACTCGAGCCCCGCTCCTATATAAAGGGCTTCAAGAATGTCACGATTAACGAACCCTTCTTCCCCGGTCACTTTCCGGGGCAGCCGATCATGCCCGGCGTTTTGATCATCGAGGCGATGGCCCAGATTGCCGGCATACTGGCCTACCGCTCGGGGATTGAAGGCAAGTCAATGTATTTCATGAGCATCGAACACGCGAAATTCAGAAGGCCGGTGATTCCCGGGGACCAGATCTTTTTTGAGATACGGGCAATAAAGCAGCGCGGACCGGTCTGGAAATTCCAGGGGTCAGCCATGGTCGATGACAAGGTCGTTGCCGAGGCCGAGATTACGGCCATGATAACCGACCGGGAGATATGAGGTAATGAGCACCAAAATCCACCCCACCGCAGTCGTTGAACGAGGAGCGGAACTCGATACGTCAGTCGAAGTTGGACCGTATTGCATTGTCAGGAAAGGCGTCAGCATCGGCAAGGGGAGCAGGCTGCTGTCACATGTCGTGATCGAAGGCTCCACAATGATAGGAGAGGATTGCGTCATCCATCCCTTTGCCACCATCGGACTTCCTCCTCAGGACCTGAAATATAAAGGAGAGAACACCAAACTGCTCCTCGGCAACAAAAATATAATACGGGAGTACGTCTCCATCCACAGGGGCTCTGTCGGAGGCGATGGCGCTACCGTCGTGGGCAACAGCAACTTCATCATGGCCTATGTGCATATCGCGCATGACTGCAGGATCGGCAGCCATATTATCATGGCAAACAGCGTTATGCTGGGCGGCCATGTGGTTATTGAAGACCATGTTGTGATCGGGGGTATTGCCGGTATCCATCAGTATACGCGGGTCGGCAAATACGTCATGGTCGGGGGCCTCAGCAGAATCACCCAGGACGTCCCGCCGTTCATGATCGTATCCGGGGTGGAGCCGAAACTCTTCGGCCCGAACTCGATCGGACTGAAACGTCACGGGTTTACCGACAGCGAGGTCAACGACCTGAAGAAGGCGTACAAAATTCTGTTCAGACAAAAGAATACGGTCGGAGATGCGATTAAGAAAATCCATGATGAGATGGAGCTTACGGACAACCTCAAACATCTCATTGAGTTCCTGGAGAAGAACAAGCGCGGGATAAGCCGTTAATGATACAACAGAGATGAAGAAGCTCGGGCTGATCGCCGGAAGCGGGCAACTGCCATTCTCGATTGCTGCCGAGGCCCGTGCCATGGGATACCGGGTCATTGCCATTGGTCTGGAATCCATCACTGAACCGGCCCTCGCGTCTACAGTCGATGAAATTCTGTGGGTAAACATAGGAAAGCTCGGGGTATTGATTGATACGCTGAAAAAAACCGGCATTACTGAAGCGGTCTTCGCCGGGAAAGTCCATAAGTCGGTCATTTACAAGGGCAAAGTGATCCCGGACATGAGGCTGGTCCGGCTGCTCTTCGGACTCAAGGACAGAAGCGATGACTCAATAATGCTCGGCATCACCGCGGAGCTCGAGGGTGAGGGCATCCGGCTCCTGAACACAACCGATTTTACAACCGGCCTGATGGCCCCGGAAGGGGTACTGACCAGGAAAAAACCTTCTGAAGACAACTACCGGGACATAGCCTTCGGCTGGAGAATAGCAAAAGAGATGGGGCGGCTGGACATCGGACAGACCGTCGTTGTCAAGAACCAGGCGGTCATGGCGATAGAAGCGATAGAAGGAACGGATGAGGCGGTAAAGCGCGGCGGGAGTCTTGCGGTGGAGGGGGCGGTGGTCATCAAAATCAGCAAGCCCCAGCAGGATATGCGCTTTGATGTCCCGGTCGTCGGGACGGAAACGCTGCGGTCTATGGCCGGGGTAAAGGCAAAGGTACTCGCGATTGAGGCCGAGAAGAGCATCCTGCTCAACCGGGACGCGTTTATCAGGGAAGCCGATAAACACGGCATCATCGTCGTGGGCTACCGGGAACCTTAAAAAGAGTCTGCGTATAGGCTGAGATGTAAAAATGTTTGTCATGGTGAGCCCGTCGAACCATGGATCCCCCGGTCAAGCCGGAGGATGACAACTTTGTACTTTATGCCCGGATACCAACCAAACTAAACTTTAAATATTTTTATCCAGCTATTAATTATTTTAATTGGAATAAAGAGGCTGATTTAGTATTATATATCCTGTTAATTTAAACTTTAGCTTTAAGGCTATTCGTAAGTAATAGTCACTACAAGCAATCCTAACATTGAGGTGCCCATGTCCATCCTGAACAAACGGCTTTTGTCTATTGCCGCACCTTTGTTGTTCCTGGCGCTGCTGCTTCCCTCTCTCGCTTCAGCCCAGGAGGCAGCCAGTTGTCTTACCTGCCACAGCTCCATGAAAGGGAAAATAAAAACTGCAGGCGGTTCGTTGATTGACCTGAACATCGATACTGACCGCTTTCAGGCCTCTGTCCACAGTGCCCTGTCCTGCGTTGACTGTCACATGAAATTCTCGGACAACCCCCATACCACGCCCGGGGGGGCAGTCCCCGCTCCGATAGCAGCTCTGGCCCAGAAGCTGGCAGCCAAGCATGCCGTTGACCCGGTCGCAGCGGCTGCCTGCACAAAATGTCATGAAGCCACGTACAACAAAGTCGTGGGAAGTGTTCACGGCAAAAACATCTTCGACAAGAACCAGACGGACGGGGCCTTCTGCATTGACTGCCATGGGTCACCCCATTATATAGTCAAGGCAACCGACCCGAATGCAAAAATGGGCCGTAAGCACCAGGTTGAAACCTGCGGGAAATGCCATGGAGATAAAAAACTCATAGAAAAATATCATCTCCAGGAAAACGTTATGGACAGCTTCAACGAAAGCTTCCACGGACGCAAACTGCACCTGGGACATACCAAGGTCCCGGTCTGCGCAAGCTGCCACAACGCACATGACATCCTGACCAAAACAGACTCCAGCTCGCCGGTCTTCGGCAAAAACAAAATAGCCACCTGCGGGAAATGCCATAAAGGGGCCAACGAGAAGTTTGTCCCTGCCATATCACATCAGAAGCCGGGGCCGATCCCTCACTATACAGAAAAGGCTCTGATCGCCCTGCTGCTCAGCACCTTTGCATTCATCGTAATACATGTCCTGCTTGAGGCCTTTTCCGATATCAGGGACGCCATATTCAGGAAAGGGAGGGACGAATAATGACCAAGACCACTACAGTATCTTCACAGGACATACCAAAGGAAATAGAGAGATTTGACATCATATTCCGTATCCAGCATGTCGTGATGTTCACGACGTTCCTGCTGCTGAGCTTCACCGGATGGGGCCTGAAGTACGCCCATGAACCGCAGGGCGCGGCAAGCTGGTGGATACGGGTTTGGGGCGGGGCTGAAACAGCCGGTCTCATACACAGGATCGCGGGACTCACCATGCTGGTTGATTTTGCCACGCATGTCGCCTATCTGGCCTACCTCTTCATAATCGGCAAGATCACGTGGGACTCCAGAACAACCATCATCCCGATCCCGAAAGACGTGCTTGATGTGATCAAGAATTTCATGTACTACTTCGGTCTTTCAAAAGAAAAAGCACGGTTCGGCAAATTCTCCTATGCGCAGAAGTTTGACTACTGGGCGGTCTTCTGGGGTATGTTTATCATCGGGACATCGGGCTTTGCCCTGGCGTTCCCGATATTCTTCTCGAACTTTGTCCCTCAGTTCACGGCCGGCTGGATATGGGAGGTCCTCTCGATCATGCACAGCGACGAAGCCCTGCTGGCAATCGTCTTTATACTTTTCTGGCATTTTTATAATGAGCACCTGAAGCCCGAAGTCTTCCCGATGAGCTGGACCTGGATCACCGGCAAGATATCAACCGAGACCCTGAAGCACCATCATCCGCTCGAATATGAGCTTCGCTTCTCTGAGGAAGCCCGGGCTAAAGCTGATAAAGGCAAAAAGGACTAGGGGGCAGCATGGGACGGATGACAGCAGTACGAGTCATGAAAGGGGCCCTGAAAATGGTCCTGGCCGTGTCTTTAATAGCATCATTGGCCTCCTGCAAGTGGAAGACAGAACATAAACCTGCAACAGAAGGCAAGGAAGCTCCGATAATTACTTCATTCAAGGACTCCGGGCTGCCCTGTTTCAAATGCCATGCCTATGAAAAATTTGCAGCCGAAGAGAGCGGTAGATTCTCGCATACAAAACATAGGGGGTTCGGGGTGCATTGCAATCAGTGCCACCTTATGAAACCGCACAAAGAGATGTCCCTCAACCGGGAGACCTGCAACAATTGTCACAATATGACTACCATTACGCTCAACAGTTCCGGCATGCCGGTAAACTTCTCACATCAAAAACATGCAAAGAGATCCGGCTGCGGAGAATGCCACCCGGCTGTCTTCCAGATGAAAAAGGGCGGCAACAGGATCACCATGGAAGAGATGTACAAGGGCAACAACTGCGGGAAATGTCATAACGGCAAGGCTGCCTTCGCCTCGAAGGATTGCGCAAAATGCCATAACATGTCAGCTCTTGGAAAGGACTTTTCCTATCCTTCCAAAGATATGTCTCCGGCAGTATTCAGCCACCAGGTCCATACCGGGATATTCGAATGCGTCAACTGCCACACGACGATCTTCAAGTACAAGAAGGGCAGTTCAGGCATGAAGATGGACGACCTGTATCAGGGCAAATTCTGCGGAAAGTGTCATAACGGAGAGGCAGCCTTCGCTTCGACCGAATGCCAGAACTGCCATAAATAGCTGATATCTTATAAAGAGCAATAAATAAGGCCGGCTTCATGCCGGCCTTATTTATTAGTGGTTCCTCAAACATTCAATCTCTACCACCCCGGCCTGCGGCCACCCCTCCTAAATTAGGCGGGGAGCTTCATACCATAGACACAAAATCCAGAATAACCAACTGCTGCATTTAACTCCCCTCCTTGGTTAAGGAGGGGTGGCGGAACGCCGGGGTGGTTTGTCATCAGGTGACCGCAGGCCGGGGTGGTTTGTCTTCAGAATCTCCCGCAGGGAGATGGTGGTTTGTCTTATTTCTCCACCTGCTTCAGGTTTTCGCAGGCGGGTTTGCTGCCCATATCACAGGCCCGCTTGAAATCAACAATCGCTTTTCTGACAAAGGCGACTCCGCGCGACGCATAGGCATTCATGTCGCCCGGCTTCAGTGCAAGGACCTTGTCATAGTCGGCAATGGCCTCATCATACTGGCTGTTGTTGGCATAGGCTATGGCGCGGTTATAATAGGCCTCTGCACTCCTGGGGGCCTGTTCAATGACCCTGGTATAGTCTTCAGCCGCATAGTTATATTGACCTGTCTTCAGATAGGCCAGTCCGCGGCTGTTATAGATGCTCACCGCTGTGTAGCCGTTCTTTATCGCGGCAGTGTAATCCGCTATCGCAAGGTCATATTTGCCGGTTTTGTAATAGGCCAGCCCCCGGTTGTGATGGGCATTGGCAAAGCCGGGAGCCATGTCGACCGCCTTTGAATAAGCCTCAATCGCCCTGCTATACTGCTCTTCGTTAAAATACCCGTTGCCCGTATCAAAGAGCTGATCAGCAGTAGGCTCTGCTGCCATAGCCGGTATGCTCAGACTTAGAAGCAAAAGACA
Organism: Thermodesulfovibrio sp.; assembly: GCA_013824615.1. Taxonomy (GTDB): domain Bacteria; phylum Nitrospirota; class Thermodesulfovibrionia; order Thermodesulfovibrionales; family UBA6898; genus PALSA-1316. The sequence goes on along the minus strand of PNOC01000003.1, from coordinate 93,046 downwards.
AATACACAGGATTTTCATGGTTTTCTCCTTTATTCAAAAAATCAAATATCTACCACCCCGGCCTGCGGCCACCCCTCCTGATCCAGGCGGGGAGCTCCATACCCTGGACACAAACCCAGACCAACTGGCTGCTGCAGTTAACTCCCCTCCTTAGTTAAGGAGGGGTGGCCGCAGGCCGGGGTGGTTTGTCTTCAGAATATCCCGAACCGGGGCGGTTCGTCTCCCGGGTATCCCGCAGGGAGGAGGACTTATCCGGTCAATGCCTCACTGCCCCAGGTCGTAGTTGAAGAGTTGGGAGGATTCTCCGCCGTTGGGGTCTTTGGCGACCACGGTATACGATCCTTTGTCTTTCAGTCCCGGCGGTACGGTCCAGGTGGTGAGGCCGCTTGAAGAATTAATCGCCATGCCCTGCGGTGCATTCTTCAGCGAATAGGTAATAGGATCGCCGTCAGGGTCTGTTGCCCTGGCCTGATGGGTGAGCACTCTGCCGTCGAACTTATAGTCCCTGTTATCGATAAGCATCGGAGGCATATTGCGTATCTCGTTGTTCAGGGTGCCTGCGCGACCGTTGACTTCCCCGTCAAACGGGGTTATCTTGACCAGGACTTTATCACCTTTTTTTACCTGCGAGTCCATGACTCTCCCATTCCCCGCCGGCTGTCCGTTCTTTGTCCACTCATAGAGAAAGGTCACCGTATCACCGTCAGGGTCGGTCCCGCTGACCTCAACACTCAGCAGATCACCTGACTTGAAGACCTCGGGCATAAGCTTCACGCGGCTGATGACCGGAGGCGCATTCTTTATCTTGATCATATTTGATTTTATCTCTTTGTCTTTGAGGGTTGCTTTTGCCTGGACAGTATACCCCTTCTTCGCAATGCCGGCCTTCAGCATCACGGAAGTCTCTCCGGGATACGGGACAGCACTGTTGACCAGCCACTCTATCTTTGCATCCACCGGGTTGAATCCCCTGGCCCCCAGGTACAATGTTGCATTTGTATCCGCATCCGCAGGGTTGACTATGAGCTCATACTCACCGGAGGAGACTTGACCTGGGGCAGCTGTTCCCGGTCCCGGCTGAACCTGTCCGGACGACATCTCCTGTCCGGGAATCACCAGCGGCGGCGGGGCTTTTTCGGACGAACAGGCGGACAATACGATTGTCAGAAATAATAAGAGGAATATATTTTTTTTCATTGCGGCCTCCTGGACAGTCTTGTCTTACATGAAATTATATAATGGCAGGCAGAACGTTGTCTATGTATTGACCATCTAAGACAAAACACCGCAGCCTGGGGGCGTTATTTAGGCGGGGAGCTTCATGCCTGCACGAAACCCCGGATCTGCTAAACGCACGCATTCAGTTTTTTTAACTCCCCTCCTTGGCTAAGGAGGGGTGGCCGCAGGCCGGGGTGGTTTGTCTGAACTAGGGTGGCCGCAGGCCGGGGTGGTTTGCCTGAACTAACAGGATCCACACAGTGAGGAGGTGGTTTGTCAGACTTTGAAATTTCTTCTAATTACCTGTAGCACTCCCTCTGTATTTTTAAAAATATCCGCATTTTCAAAACGAATCACGCGAATATTATGGGCCTGCAGGTATGCTGTCCTGGCTTCATCATATTCAGACCCCGCATGTGTAAAATGAGCAGCCCCATCCAGTTCGATGCAGAGTTTTTCAGAGGGGCAGTAAAAATCAAGGACGTAAGGGCCAACACTATGCTGTCTTCTGAACTTTCTTCCGTCAAGTCGACTGTCCTTCAGTAGCGGCCACAATTTGGCCTCAGCGGGTGTAAGATTATTTCTGAGTGTTTTTCTGTTGTTTTTTAGATTCGGTATATTGTGGATTATATCGGTCATCTGATTCCCCTGAAAAAAACTCACTCCTACCACCCCGGCGTTTTCATAACAAAATTCCAGACCAACCAACTACTCCCCTCCTTGGTTAAGGAGGGGTGGCGGAACGCCGGGGTGGTTTGTCTTCGAGTATCCCTCAGGGAGGGTGTGGCTTGTCCTGTCAATTCTGCTTCCAATACCACCGCCTTAAAAACCCCAAACTCACACCACCCCGGCCTGCGGCCACCCCTCCTAATTTAGGCGGGGAGCTTTTCAGTACGCGTACAGGGCTGAATAGCGCGAGTTTTCGGCCGGGTTGGCTGTGTTCTGGGTCTGGACCTCAATCCTGTAGAGATAGGGAATAGGCGGGGGAGTAACCTGGCCGCTGTTGGATGCAACGGTTCCTGCCCCGCCCAAAGAACCACTGGTAACAAGGCCGCTCACATCCGAGTTGCCCCTGACCGTGTCAACAATCTTTGCCTGCATGGTGAAGGTTGTGCCCGGAGGCCCGGGAAAATTTCTGGTCACGTCGGGGATATCATTCGTTGCCTCGATTGTAAAGGAGTGCCGTTTGGCGGAATCAGCAGTGTTAATAACCGGAGGAGTACAGTTTACCCAGTTCGTGGTGCCCCACGTCCCTCTGGTGAGAGTCAGCTTGTCCTGCAAACATGCATCCAGAACAACCGTCCCGAGATTTGTTATCCCCCTGTTTTTGACCATATCTACGGCAGCTGCCACGCCCCCGAGCCCGGCCTCATCTGCAGACTTAAACATCTTGTTTGCCCCTGACATCATCGTGCCCTGGGTCAGCATGAAGAGCATGGCAGACACGATCGCGAGGCCTACCATGGCGAAGATCAGGACCATCACCAGCGCTACGCCTTTTTCATTCTGTATATATCTCATAATCACCTCGTTATTTCAGGTTATACGGCGTTGTCACTAGGGTATATAATTTCCACCGGTAATTTCTGTTCGGCACCGTCACCGCTTTAAGCAGAGTTGGAACAAAATTGACATTATCATTAATGCAGACCATATCAGCACCCATACAACCCGCGATTGGCGCCGGATTCGTGTACGTATATGAAGTATCCATCTGTCCCTCCTGGGCAACGATGTACACCCGCACTTCTTTCAGCCGGTCTCGTATCAGATCCACGGTATAGCCCACGGGAATGTCTCCCCACAGGTCTGCCGTATTGTTAGCATCAGTATCCAGAGCAAAGCTGACCTGCATATCAAAGACACAGTCCAGCAGCGGCAGTTCTGTGTGCCCGCCGTCAGCATGGTTAAGGGTCCCCTTGTAGAGCACTCCGGTGTTAGGGGCACACCGCGCAGGAATCGTCGCGGGCCGCCGGATATAATAATCAGCCCGGTTGAACGGCATGCTGATAAAATTGTTCGCCGCGGTTGCAGGCGCGATCCCATATATCAGCGTAGAGTCGAAGCTGTTGACAAGCGGCTGATAATTCGCATCTACCGCAACATCCGCAAGGGTCAGAGTCGAAGAGGTATTAGCCGCTGCTGCCCGCGTATAGGCTCCGCCGGCACTGACGAGGACCCGTTGCTGGCCTGCACTATAGGGCGACAATACGGTAACGTGATCAGTATTTGCGAGATCCTCCTGTCCAGACCCCCAGGTTTTTAGCGTATTCGTTGCACCGGTATTCGATGAGTAAGTCCATTTCTGGGCAGCCGAGTTTGTTGCGACATTGGTGGCCTTGATAACCAGGATATCAGAGCCGTTCAATCCTGCCGCTGCCCCGACAACGAAGGCTCGCGGCGGATTGGGATTGTCATTATAGCCGATGCGTGCATCAGCAGCCGGCGTGTTCCACCAGGTTGCCTGGTCATCAGCAGCCTCAACATAGGCAAGCCCGTTCATGCCCCACGGCAGGCCGTACCCGGCCTGTTCAATGTCAAATCTCAGCAGTTCCAGCCCAACCGTGCCTTCGATGTTCGTCTCAGCGATCTTGGACTGCTGTTTAAACTGAGTTACCAACCCCACAAACATCTGGGAGGCAGCGGTCATTGCCAGCAGAAATATGATCATCGTGATCATAAGTTCAACAATGGTGAAGCCGTCCTGTTTCTTGATTATCATGGTCTTCTCACCAGTGAATTGATTGTCTGTGTGCCGGTCGTGGCGGTATCTCCCGATACTGTATAGGCTACACTGACGGTCACCTGTGCACTGTTCGCATCAGGAAAAACACAGGTCCCGGTCACAAAAAACGGCTGAATGGCACTTCTGATCTGCCTGGATACCGTCGTCGTGTTTGCAGGGGCAGCCGGACAAAATTGTGCAGTGAGGAGATCGATCGACATTGACTTGGCGCGAGCCATATTTTCCGCAGCAATACCGGCTGCCGCATCCCGTATCTCATTCCTCAGATTGCTGTTGATGCTCACCAGCGACGCCTGGATCAGACCCATAAAAACAAACAGGAGTATCACCAGTGAAATCATCACCTCAACAAGGGTAACGCCCTTTTTATTACTTAGATATGCAGTTTGTCGCAACGCAGTCACCCCCCGCCACTGTATTTTGCGTCGTAAGTTTCCCAAGAGATATTTTTGTATCGATGATGTTAATGCAATCATAGTCAGGGTCGGAATCTGAAACCGCATTGTTATCATAATCGGTGAAAATACAGATAGTCAAACCTCCGCCCTGGGCTGTCGGAAACGCTGTGGCAAGCTCGATATTCGTTATCGGCACTGCCCACGTTGCCCTCATATCCCTGATAATGCCGCGCTTATCAAAGCCCAGGACAAAGCTGCTGCCGCCGCCCGGAACCACATTTCTCCCGGAAAGCAGGCCGGCCGCTCTTGCCGCTGCAGAGGCGCCTCCGGGATTGAGAGGCAGATCAATACGGCGGGAACGCAGATTAAGCGTCGCATCTGTCGTCGCTACCGGTGCCCCCCAATTAAGCGGGTTGGAGGCCTGGACTGCCGCCCATGCGGTCTGCATCTGAAAAATTCCGTCGCCATTCGGCACGATCGCCACACCGTTGCTGTTATCATCGGTCACGCGGCAGTGTCTGCCATCAGGGGAAATGTCAAAAAAGTGGGCCCGGCTTAGCTGAAGCGCCCTTGTCCTGGCGTCGGTCAGGGCTGTATACACATCCCGGATCGTCCTCTCTACATCATAGCGGGCCTTCCAGGACTGAAACTGGAAACCCAAGGCAAGCGTAATCACCGCAACGATCGCAACCGTCACTATAAGTTCAATCAATGTCACACCGCGTTGGGAACGTAACTCCCCCTCCCTCCTCTTAAGATAAGAGGAGGTGCCCGGATTCCGGAGATGGGCAGGGGCGTTATGCTTCAATCTTATCATTTCTTTCTTATATGCAGCATACTGTCGACCGGCTTGGGCGGTACAATTACCGAGAGCCCCTGGCCTACCGGCGGTACACCGGTAAAGCCGGTCGTACACCGGCCGAAACAATGATCAATCGTTGGATTTCCCGGATCGCCGAAGGCTGTTCTCATATCGACCTCCGCGATATCACCGGTCGAGACCTGCAAAAGCCCCTTGCCCTTCAGCATGCCGGCTGTAGAGTTGCCGGTGTCATATCTTAACGCCCAGACATAACTATTGCCACCGAATGAACAAACGTCAGTTGTCGGGGCAAAAGTGGTGAAGAAGACCGCACCGTTCGTGGCAGCAAGCGGATCGGTGATCGTCCTCTCTGCATAGGTGTTTCCTGTCGTCAAACGGAGATCAATCCTCCAACTGCTGGGGGTGTTCGACGCGGCCCATGCCGTGGCAGCCGGACTCGCAACCGTACTGGCACTCCCGCTATGCGCACAGGTTGCAGGCGGCGGCGAGGTCAGGGTCGTATGCAGAATTTCGTACAAACAGGGCTCCTGGATCCCGAAGAGGCTCCGCTGAGAAGTCGGGTCATCTGCCCCGGCATTCGTGTTGAAGAAATACCTGCCTGACCCGAAATAGAGGTATGCCGTATCAGGCGCTGTTCCGCCGCTGCTGCCGTAGTGGGCAAGATGGGCAACGGATGAGGCAACCGCCCCTATATCCTTCATCAGATAGCTCCATTTCCAGTTGCTGGCGTCCAGTGCTGTAGAGCCTGCCCCGTTTACGGCAAGGTTTGTACCCGTAAGATCTTCATTGGTGACCAGCCTGATCACCCCTCCCTGTGTCCAGTCTGTGGAGGCGCAGGTGGGAGTGGCTGCTCCGAGAGCAGTAGCTCCAACAGGACACTTCGAGACATAACCAAAATACAGGGCATCGTCCTGATAGTCGATATCATAATCGATCGTTGCATTATTCATCGAGCCGGCGAAGGCATTGATTATCCCTGTGTCGATCGGAGCGGGAGTTGCAAGCGCGCCAGTCTTCAGATCGAGAATATGCAGCTTCAGGCGCTGATCTGAATAGCCCTGGAACTGTGTATTGGTTATCGGGCCGGTCGGGCCTGACCCGAAAACAGCAAACCATCTGCCGTTCTTGCTCGTGTCCGGCTCACTTGCCGTACTTGCGGCATTCAGCTTTCTGGCCTGGATCCTGACAATTGCAGGCCCGGTGGTGGTGAAGCCGAGGCTGCCGTCTGTGGGAGCATACTCCCAGAGCAGTTTGGGCGGCACTGACTGGTCAGTAACATCCAGGGCAAAATAAGAAGAATAACCCTGCCCTGCCAGCGGTTCGATAACGCCGGTGGTCCCTGCATAAGCAGAGTTTTTACAGCTGCCGCCGAGTCTCATGCCGCCTACCAGTATCGTGCGCCAGTCACTCGCGGTCTTTGTGCAGTTCCAGTAGTCAGGCTGTACACAGGTGTTGCTGCCGATGCTGGCATCGAAGACATATGGCGTCAAATCTACATAGTAGAGATGGCAGTAGTCAGGGTATGACAGATACTGCAGATACGGCAGCGCGTTCTTCGGGATAAAGGCCCAGGACTCCTCTCCGAGATTCGTTCCGGTCAGGCTGGTAAGCCCGAATTTCTTGCAGGTTTCAACCCCCGCAGTGTTCGGGGGCATACAGTCCAAGTTTGAGGTGCAGGTCCGGGATGTGGTCACTGAACAGATTCCGGTCGTGCTGAAGCTGAGTGCACCAAGCTTAAAGGCATGGAGCATGCCATCATTGGCACCGGTAAAGACCAGGCCCCGGTTCGCATATGCAGTAGTCTGCAGGAATGAGGCATAGGTAGAATCCTTGTACGTAAGGTTGTAATTATTCAACGGCACCCAGGAGGATATGCGGGGAGTTGAATTAATAATGTCTCCCAGCTTGTAGACCTGCGCCGGACTTGCTGTCGCCGTATTCACCGTCCCGGTTGTCCTGCTTCTGTAGTTTACCACCTCTGTCCCAAGGGTGATCGATGTAAAATCGACCCCCCGTACATAGTTGACAATGTTCTGGTCATATATCAGCTGATTTGCAGCAGTCCGCGTTCCGTCATTGGTGTTCAACAGCGTCTGCAGAGCAGGGGTCGTCCCCAGCGTTGCTGTGTCAAAAGAAGGAAGTGTTGAAGTACCACTGATATTAACGTAAATCGTCCTGTTTGCAGCAGGCTTATTCCAGAGCTGCAGGCCGGCCTCCCAGAGGTTTCTGATGTCGTTCACATCAATAGTCGTCCTGCCATGGGTATCCGGAATAAGGACCGATCCGTCACCATTGACATCCTCCCAGAGATGCACCTTCGTCTTCTGGTCAGTTGCATCAAAATAAAAGCCTACAACCTCGTCCTCTTTCATGACGAGCTGCTTGGTATTTGCCGGCGCCCCGGTATCAGCGGTATTCTCCCTGATCGAACTGGCCGAGGTCTTCGGATCGAGGAAGTACCAGAGGTTCTGGAGCGAACCGGTCCACATCACGCTCGAGGTGGCATCAAAGTCCCGGTTCGGGTAAAAGAGCGCCTGGACCAGGTTGGCGCCGCTGCCCTGACCGGAGGCCAGCACTGACGCAGCAGTACCCGAGGTGGCGTGGGAAAGCATCGATATGATCGCCTCCATGATATTGTTCTTGATAGTGAGCGCGTCAGCAGCATAATAATAGTTATCTGCAACGCCGTTGGCATCCCTGTCCCAGTCTACTGAGGATACCGGCAGTGCATTGCAGTTGCTGCCTGTACCCTGATTGCTCGGACAGGCGGCTCCTGAGGTCGCTATGGCACAGTTCGTCGGATCTCCGACCTGTTTGCCGGGATAGTCTGTCCGGTTAGAGGGCCAGGTCTTGTTCTTCTTGTCGAAGCTGCCATAGATGGATACATTCTGGAGTGACTTCTCACCCTCAACGCTGACAAACAGACCTACGCTGTATACAGCAGTAATACTGGTGGCCGTGCCGGCCGGACCTGCCTGGGCATTCGTAAAACCCATATGCATGAGATATGAAGGCACGACCGGGTCGGCCGAGGTGGCCGGGTAGCCGGTGTTGATATTGCAGGAATTGACGGCAGGAGGCCCACCGCCCTGGTTCCAGAGACCATCCGACATCAGCATCACAAAGTTCTTGGTACACGGGATGAAGTTGCAGTTACCGCCGCCCTTGTCCGGGCAATCGTAGAGGGGGTTCTTCCAATTGTCGCCACCACCGCTCTGCGGCGGAATGCCGCCGTACTGCGGTGCGGTCTGCCTGAAATAGTTTAATATATCCCACATAGCCGGGCCAGTCGGGGTGTACCCGTTTGGGTCTGTGGCATTCACCTCGGTCAGAAGGTTCTGAAACGGATAAGCAGTGCGGCTGTTGGCTGAGGTAAAGTCCCCGACATAGACATAATTTGATCTTATCGAGGTCCCTGACCAGAACATTGCACCTATCCGCGGCTGGACAGGAAGATTCTCGAACTCAAAGAGTAGCCCATCGTTGACCCTGCCCTCCCAGGGCACGCTGACTTTTTTGCCATTATCCGTCAACAGGATGCAGCCGTGTCCCAAGGTGCCTGCTGTATCAAGCTTATTAGTATTCGTACAGGCCCCGACAGACCCTATTTTACCGGCAGCCTGCATGCCCGATTCAAGATAGACCCTCGGGTCGCACTTGCCGATATCGCTGGAGGTGCAGGTTGTAGGCGATCCGCCGGTGAGTGCCCAGCGGAGCAGGTCGATACGCGCCATATTATCGTAATTCAGGAGGTTCCCCGAGATCTCGTTCCCGCAGTTTCCTGTGGTATATGTCGGATTGCCCCTGTTGCAGTAGTACTTGTTGTTGCCGCAGGTGTTATAGGAGTCGGCAGGCTTCACATTCTTTGCACCGCACCCGGCCCCGCCGCTGTTTTTGCAGGAATACGTGTACAAGGTAACACAGGGAGCCACGGAGCCTGCAAACTCATAATACGTGCTGTCCGTGCCGTCTAAGAGATATTCCTTGTCAGGCCTGAAATACCCTTCATACACCTGCCGCGGGATGCAGGTACCACCGGCGGGGCAGGTTGTATCAACGCGGCATGATGTGGCTAGCGCATTGCTGCAGTAGCCATAAGGCGTTGCTGTTGTTGCAGGAACCTGGCAGGTACCGGCTCCGGGAGGGGGCACGCACGGACCGGTGTTATGCTCGCAATCTCCGTTGTCGTGGCAGCGCTCGGAAGGATCATTCTGGCAAATATCATGAGAACAATCAGCGTTGTCATCACATTCCTGTGACGGGTTGTTCGTGCAGTACTTGTCATTCCCGCCTTCCTGGGACGTCTGATAGGCAAGAGACCCCATGCTTCCGCTGACATCAATGCTGAGCATGATGTTCGGCGGAACAATCGCGTTGATGTACGGCGGGGCCTGGCAATAGCTGCCCATCGATGCTCCGAAGGCAGTCGAGTACATCATGGCAGATAGAAGAAGGACCTTGGCGAAAAATCTTATGAATAGTTGTTTTCTCATTATTTGGCACCCCTTATATTTGTCATTCTTCTCACTTCAGAACCAGGACAATTTGCACTGTCAATAAAGAACTGTATTTTTTTTCCGGGAACCAGTTTCGTGCTGTTCCGCTTGCTCACGCTGAAGGTCTTTATCCCTCTGCACCCCTTGTTCTGGAGATCAACCACCACGATTTTAGTTTTCGGATCTACATTCGTCACAATCCCGGTCAGGAACATCCTCTCCGGATTTGGCGCTGCCAAGGCAGCCCCGGAAACAGTACCTATGAAAAATACAGCCAAAAACAGAATGAATACCCTTTTTACACTCGACATAAAAACCTCCTCGGGTTAGCAGTTACTGACAGAACCGCACAGAAGTGCGGAAGATTATCTGCTTACTAACAAGCAATTCATGTACCATAAAATAAATATTACAACTCATTGAATTTAAATGTTTTGTCAACAACACAGGCAGGCGGTAAAGGTACTTGGCTACCCACAATTGGGTAATTGGTTACATAGTTTCTTGCAAATCTTGAAAAACTGTTGCAATTAAAGTGAAAAAATTCTCTGCCTGATGAGGGTCATTTCAAAGCTCGGTTCGGCCATGGCTGCAAGTCTGCTGATAAAATTGGCGCCGGAGTCCTGCACAGCATCCCCTTCATTGTCAGCATAGATAAAGGCCACAAGTTTCCCTTTCATCATGACAGGGATCACGCAGCACTCAGACGGGGCACCTCCAAGACGGCTGATCAGGGGGGCATTGCCACTGTTATTCTGGAGCGGTCCCTTATACGGTCCGTTGAGTTTCTGGGCCTCCAGGAAAACTGATCCGGCTTCGGGAATGACGCTGAACCCGTCCACGGTTATCTCCCTGCCCTTCCAGCCTATGATCTGTTCGCCCCTGAGCATGAACATAGCAATACGCTTTGCATAGGGCTTGGTTTCATTCAATATGATTTTTCCGACATCATCCTTATCCTTGACCGTGGCAAACTGTTCACGGATATTCATGATATAGGCTTCGTGGTCGGCTATCCTCGACCCGTCTTCTTCCTCAAAGATGCTGATATACCGCATGTCACGCTTGAGGCCATAATATTTCTCAAGGCAGAACAGCAGCCTCAGTTCAGATATCGCATAGGGCAGTACGTCGAAGCCCGTTAAGAAGCGAAGGTCCTCCATCTCAGAGAAGGCCCGGGGATTCAGCATAGCGACATGGAGTCTGGTGCGGTCCTTCCGGAAAGGAAGCACCTTGTATTTATCAGCAATCGCAGGAGTAATACAATTGATGACATCCTCATCAATGTTGTTAATCTGCGCAACGTCCACGCTCGGCACACGGTAGAACTTGCTGAGCAACTCCATCATCTCCCTCTCCGAGATAATCCTGAGTTCGATGATGTTCGTGCCTATTCTGCCGCCAAAGACAACCTGCCGGTCCAGCGCAAGCTTGAGCTGGTCACGGGTAATCTTCCCTTCTTTTATTAATGCATCGCCAATTTTCATAGCTGATATTTTATCATAATAGAACTCTTTCTTGCCTGCGGGAGAAATGCAGACTGCAATAGGGTTGAGCACCGAGGGCGACATCCATCAAAGTTCGGTAAGGGGGGAAAACCGTTGCTTCATGCCACTGCGGAGACTGAAAGGCCGGACGAAACTCCTCAGAAAACGCTCGCCCCGCCTATGTTCTTCTGGTCAACGATCTCAAGGGGGGCGTGTAGTTCCTGCATTTCCCGCATCACACGGTCAAACTCGATGATATTTTCTGCGCGCATAAGGATGATCGTCTCGCCCTTGGAGACTCGTGACTTCCACTGCGCAAACGGCGTCTCGGGCCAGAGGTCAAACAATTTTCTCGATACGATATACTCAAGCCTCTTGTCATCATGTATCGCCTTCAAAATGAGTATGTATTTTTTATTTTCAGACATCGGGAACCTCTCAAAAATTTTCCGTTATTTTTAGAGCTTTGCAGAACTGGTCAATATCAGAAGATTTCATGATTTAATCATAAGAACGAGGGCAAGGATTGTCAAGGATTACAGTCCCATTTTTGAGTAGCGTTACCCTTACTCCAGAATTATGTTGCCGATAGTCACGGACCCGCTGCTGATGGTGAGGGTCCCCTTGATCGTGGTAAAGCCTGATTGATAACCGAACGCTGTATCATAACCACCCAGAAGACTGATATCAACGTCAAAGCCACTGTTCAAGTCAGGGCTTTCGTACCAGGTCAGCGACCGCAACCTGATAACATCACTGCTGATGCAGTCGTTGTATGCAGACTGGATAACAGAATAGGTTGCCACAAGCGTATTCCCCTGAAATCTTCCGATTGAATTCGGAACAACAACCGTGCAGCTCAGAGGAACGCTCAAGTCTGCAGGAGTGCTGCCGTAATTGATATTTATCGCCGCATTTTTTGGCCCGGCAGTTGTAGACTCAACCGTAATCGTAAAGGTGCAGCTTCCGGAAGCCGGCAGGATCATATCTAAACAGCTGTTCGCTGATATGCTAAAGTCAGCTGCGTCAGCACCTGTTATGGTCACGGAGTTGACTGTCAGGTTTGAACCGCTCCGATTGGTAACCGTGAACGTCTCTGAAGACTGGACAGTCGTCTCGACATACCCGTAATCGAAGGCTGCCGGAAATCCCGGCATCTCCGGGACCGAGATGTTGCCGTGTGTTGTAAGATAGGTGAGAGCAGCGCTCACATCTATAAGGCCGTAGCCATACGTGACATTCGGCACCGTAACCGGGGCTCCGATATTAATAGCGGTCTGCTGAAGGGCTGTCTCCAGCTCAGCCGGCGTCAAGGACGGGAAGGCGCTCAGAAGTAAGGCCATCGCACCGGAGACATGGGGTGCGGCAAAAGAGGTGCCGCTACCCGTGGTATAATCACAGCTACCAGCGGGACATCCACCCAGACTGGCCAGCCTGATATTCACACCCGGCGCAACAACATGGGGAAAGAAAGAACCGCCGCAGGCAGAAGGCCCGCGACTGCTGAAGGACGCGATAGTATTACTGATATCCGTTGCCCCAACAGCAAAGGCACCCGCATTGTTCGCCGGACTGACGCTTGTTGCAGGATTCGGACCGGCATTCCCCGCAGAGAAAATCAGGGCTATGCCTGCAGTCTTTAATGCAGCAATATCCGGCTCAAACTCGGTAATGCATGCTCCGGGGTCATCTCTGTATCCCCATGAGGCGTTCACAATATCCGGCGCATCGGCTGTGACGGGGTTTCCGTCAGGATCGATCAGCCACTGGAACGCAGCATGTACATCCGAAGTATTGGCACTCCCGAAATCATCAAAGAGCTTTGCAGCGATCCACTGGGCCCCCGGAGCAACTCCTAGAGAGGTGCCTCCCGCATCTCCTCCGACCATGACACCCATGGTTCCTGTCCCATGACCTGAACTGCCGCCGGCCTGGTCATAAGGCAGCGTTGAAGGAGTATACGGATCATACCAGCTATTTGTTCCGCCCCGGTAACTCGCCAGTAAATCAGGATGGGTTACATGTACCCCGGTATCCATATTCGCCACCACCACCCCGCTGCCGGTGATGCCTGCTGCCCAGAGCGCAGGGGCGTTTATCCTGTCGATGTTCCATTCAGCTGCTACTGCAGCACCTGCCTGTACAACCGGCGCCGAGATAACCGAATCCAGAACGACGCTTTCTACCCCGGGCAGGCCGGCAATAACCGGCACCAGGTCAGCAGGGATTGTAGCGGCGACCGCATTTTTTATCCAGAGGGATTTTATTCTTTTAGCCGCTGTTCTGTTCAGAAATGAATGCAGGGGACGCTGGGACAGTTCAGCCCTTGCCCTGAGTCCAGAAACAATCTTCTGCCGACGCTGTTTTTTATCCTTGTCCCTGAAGGATGAGATGTCCGCCTTATCAGCAAGATTTATGATGACCTGAATCTCGCCAGAGGGTCTGCCTGCGGCGACTATGTCGCCGAGTTCAGGAGATATGAGACCTGCATGGGAAACACTGTTTAAGGAGAAAATACTACATAAGAATATGAGCAGGCCAAAGCAGTTTCTGCAGCAGGCAGCCCTTCCGGGATAAAACATTCAGCCCCTCTCCACTATGCACATAAATTCTTTAATGCTTCATAAGCATTAATAACCTTCCGGCTGAGTTCCTCCTCTTTGGCAAAGGGGAGGTCGGGAGGGGTTATCTTTGCCTTCAGTACTTAACTCCCCCTTCCCCCGCTTAGCTTAAGAGGGGGGGACCAGCAGTCCCGGTTACTCAACGATAATATTGTCTATCTTCGCATCCCCGACCACAAGGCTCACCTTGCTGCCGACCCGTATCAAACCGCCCTTGTTGCCAAAGAGCATAAAATATTCACGGCCTGCCTCCGGAGCCCGGGTCTTCTGTCTGAGGCTCCCCATCTTCGGCGTTGTCGGAACGCCCATTTTTGCTCCACTCCTGGCGTCAATCAGCTGGGGCGTGACCCCTGCAGCGAGAAACGGCTTTGCCTTAACAGGGTCGATAACCTTATAGCGCAGATCGAGCATATGACCGTTCGCTGTCAGGGATATCCTTTTTACCTGTATTCCCCACTGCTCCTCGACCGTCGCAGGCTTAAGAGCTGGGGCAGTTTTTTCCGCCGGCAGTTCCTGGGTCGAGGATACTGCGGAGAAGAAGAGCAGGAAAAAAACAGAACCAATTATTGATGATATAATGATATTTTTCATATCTTTAGCATAACAAAAAAGGGGCAGGCTTTTTGAGCACTGCCCCTTTTTTGTTACCGCCTTTCAGTTCCGGCTAATACCAGTGACCGGTTACGGGTTTGTCTGTCATCCATCCGCCGAACGGACCCATCGGGACCGGCAGCAGAGCATTAAAAATATGCGAGCCATTATCCAGATACCACCAGGCCCTGTTGTTCACGACACGGTAGATGCCGATATCCGTCTTCTTGTCATTGCTCCAGTCACCGGTTACCGGAATATCCTGGGGCAGGCCTCCGAACGGACCTATAGGCGTTACCGAGGCCAGACTGTGCGTACCGTTATCGAGGTACCAGTACCCGCCTGCGCTGAACTGCCTGGCTTCATAGCGGTAGATGCCGATGTCGGTGATGCCATCGCCGTTCCAGTCACCAGTCACCGGAATGTCTCCCTGCTCGCCGCCGAAAGAAGCTATCGTGGCAATGGGGGGGAAGGTATTGGTGCCGTCATCAAGATACCAGGCGCCGTTGCGGTAGATGCCGATCTTGCTTGTACCGTTGCCGTTCCAGTCACCCACCACCGGGATATCCCCGGCCACGCCGCCGAAAGCAGATACCGTGGCTGCAACTGGAAATACATGTGTGCCACTATCGAGATGCCAGGCCCCGTTGCGGTAGATGCCGATTCTGCTTGTGCCGCTGCCGTTCCAGTCACCCACCACCGGGATATCCCCAGCCAAGCCGCCGAAGGGAATCAGGCAGGCATCAAGTGCGGTAAAGGCTCCGCAACCGTTAAACAGTCCGGTGCCATTATCAAGATACCAGCGGCCGCTGCCATTGGCATCACGGTATATGCCGATGCGGTCTTTTAATCTGAAAACTGCATTGACCGATTGTATGGCATTCATGGTGACAACACAGTCGCCTGCCCCGGTGCAGGCACCCGTCCACTTCAGAAAACCGGAGTCAGCCGCAGGTTTAGCAACAAGCCTGATCTCTGTGCCTGTGTTGTACGACGCTGTGCAGGATCCTGTTGCTCCCGGGCTGCTGCAATTAATCCCCCCGGGCATGCTTGCGGACTCAACCGTCCCGCTGCCTGACCCCGAGGTGGTAACATTCAGAGCAAACTGAGTAACCCCGGCCACCTGCAGGCTGAGCATCATACCGCCGCCGGTCGCCCCGGCGTTCGTTGTGCCAAGACGGCGTTCGTAGAGCGGGTAGTAGCCGGCACCGGGATTGGTAATCATCGCGTCAACAGTCTTCCCGGGTGCAAGCATGATCGAGTACTGTGTCTTCGGATTTGTATAAAAGTTCCCGTCCTCGGCAACGAGAGTCATATAGATGCCGTTGATTATCGGGACCAGTTCACGCAGTCCCGCATTCAGGAACCTCAGGATAACCCGGTCTCCTGCACTGCCGAGAGAAACAGGCGGCTTCTCGGCTGAATAAGGGGTCCCGTTGATCAGAAAATATTTCGGAAAATAATCAATGGTGCTGGTCATGGTGCCACCAGGCCCATACGACGCACCACCCTGCCCGGCCACTGCTGCGTGGAGGACCGGGTCAATCTCGCTGAATATCAACGGGACTGAGCTGTTATAGATCGTCGAGGCTGAACCATATGCATCTCCCGGATCGGAATCATTGACAACCGCTCCATAGAGTCCCATCTGGACCTGCACCTGGGGATGTGCGCCGCTCTGGTAAAGATATGTTCCGGGCTTGACCGTCCAGGCGTACGACTGGGTCCCGCCACCGGTTGCAGCCACATCCGCAAAGGACGTCCTTCTGGCCCTGCTCTGTGTATCGGTAATAAAGGGCTGAGGCGATCTTCCCGCGGTCTGGATAAGGCCGGGAATTACGATAGAAACCGCCTCAGGCAGATTGTTCGTCAGATTGATATTGAGAGTAGTGTCTCCGACAGGGACCGTAATCTGAGGTCCGGGCACCGTGACAACCCCCGGGGTTGTCGGACAGCCTCCGGTACCGTTGGTGCAGGCGAACCCCCACATGGTAATGATCGTTCCATCCGGCATGGTCTTTGTCGTAACATCCGCAGTGAGATTATAGGTCACCGCAGAGGCCACCCCGGTCAGAACCGGGGAGCCCGCAAGGATAAGCACCAGAAGTACCAGAATCAGGGTGAATCTCAGGGTCAGTTTCATCAGTATTTTATTCGTCATGGTTCCTCCTTTATGGGGCAACGATGGTGATATGCGGAATATCGCTGAAGGGCGCTATCGCCGGATCAGGATGCTCCACAACCGCCATGGTGGCCATACCACCAGGGAATATATTATTTGAGGTCAGCTCTTTTTCACTGTGCGAGTGCCACATAAAGAAGAACCCGTTGTACGGATTGAACCCGCCCTCTCCCGGAGGCAGGGGAGCGGTAGAACCGAGGAACGGCGAACCCGACCAGAACATGCCGTTCGTCAGGAACTGCTGGTCCGGAAGCAGGACCGGCATAGGCCCTCCATGATCGGTATAAACAATTGAATCCCCATCCAGCCAGGCACTCGCAGAAGTATCTTCCCGTCCGCGGGACAGGATATTGAAGGTGCTGCTGCCCGGAGAGGTTCTCTTGAGCCTTACGACCTCGCGAGCACTGCCAGGGAAGCCGCCGCCGCTCCATATGATCGCCCTGAAAGCGGCAGTCGCCGGCCAGCTGCCTGCAGCAGGTGTATTGATCTGCAGTTGCGTCGCGCCTCCTGTAATCCCGCCATTCAGCGTCGTCTGGACAAAGACCTCATCCCCCGCACCGAACCCGGAGACAAGCGGATCGGTCAAGGCATGTCCGTATAAATCCCAGCCCAGGTTCTCTCCTGTCCAGGTGAAGATCGAATCAAAAGTCTGACCAGGGGCAACGCTTGTAGAAAAGAGCATCTCGGCAAGATCTGCGGTTGTCCCGGTTGTGCTCAGAAGCCTGCCGTCACGCGCTATCAACTGATGGTGATTGCCATGGAGATGCAGCGGATGCAGGTCCCTGCCTGCGCCGACCATCCGGATGAGGACCCTGTCGCCCACGCGTATCTGCGGCGATGCACTGTAGGGCTGGTTCGGGAGAGTCGGATACAGCGGCGGCAGCAGGGTGTCAGGAAGCGACCGGCCGTTGACAAACCAGTAGACCGGATGATATGTCGTGGTGTCGACCTGGTCCATTTTCCCCTTGTTAACCAAGTCATGAACAGCAGGGTCCATCTCAGTGAGGAGGTAGAGATATTCGCGGTCAAAGCTGCTCGAAGCGCTGGAATAGGCCCGGGTGAGCGGGTTGGAATTCGGCCGCACGATAATCGTGCCTACCAGGCCCATCTCGGTCTGAAGTTCAGGCATCGTCCCGCTGTAATATATGTACGTCCCCGGCTGTGAGGCAGTAAAACGGTACTGGGCAAAACCGCCCGGCAGAGCCTCCTTGGTGAGAAGCCCGGGGCTGCCGCTTAAAGCTACAGCACTGGTCTGACCCGGAAATACGATCGAGACAGGCACCGTCAACTCGTTGTTAAGAGTTATCGTTATCGTATCGAACTGGTTGACGATGAGTGTCGGCCCCGGGTACTGCATATTGCCGTTGCCGACAGCATATCCCCACATGTAGATCGAGTTGCCGTCAGGCACACTGATGTACCCCGGCTTCGCCGTCAGGGTATATCTGAGGTTTGACGTCATGACACCGTCGACGGCGGCACGGGCCGGGATAATCCAGACAGCCACTAAAAACAGGACCGCGGAGGATACCAGCAGATATTTGAAGATGTTATTGAGTTTACGATTCATATTCTCAACCTCCGCTTAATTGTTCAGGATGATCTCGGTCATCATGCCGCCGAAATCTTCTGTGAAGTTACTGAGATGATTCAGGTTTGCTGTATAAAGGAAATACGTACCGGCAGTAAGACCGGTCGTATCCAGTATCACATCTGCCGTCTCGCCACCTCCCAGGGTGACCGAGTTCGCTGCATAAGAAAGGTCCTGACCAGTCGGGCCTCTCAGAAGCCGCGCGTCCCTGCCGACAACCCTCATCGGGATGCCGAGGATCTGGACCGTAAAGAAGTCGATCGTTGCAACGCTCGAAAGTCTGACCAGTATCTTCTGCCCGACCGTTGCCGAAATAAGCGAGGAAACCGACTGTGAATTCTTATTGCCATTTTCAGCGGGCGGGGTCAGCACCCCGGCGTTCACGGTATCAGGATAACCCCTGCCATTTATCATGGGGTAAACATCCAGCATATCGGCAAAGGGCAGGGGCTGCACCGTCTCGTCCGCCAGATGGAAGAGCGGGTCGAAGGCTGAAATCTGGATAGGAAACTCGACGTCATAGCCTGTCAAGCCGTCACCGTCGTTATAAGCAAATTTGGTGCAGGGATTTCCCTGGGCACACGTGCCCAGCGGTGTCCCGTCCTGAGCCGGGTGTACATACAGGTTCCCGAGCATGCCCATCTGCATATGCTCCGTCGCCTCCACATGGCAGTGGTAAAGATAAGTACCCGGCTCGACAATATTATAATAATACGTCAGGCTCGCACCCATGTTAATCGAGATGGAGGACATAGGCTCTCCGTCAAACACAGCCGCCGCATTCGGAAATCCATGGAAATGCACGGTATGAGGGTCGAAGAGGTCCGGCCTGACATTCATGCCGACGTTCGTAAGGGTCAGGTAGAACTCGTCCCCCTCATTGATCTGCAGGGTTGGGGCCGCAAACTGAGCTCCAAGAAGACAGTCGTCCATGACATTCTCGACCGGAATTGCCGTTGCATCGCAGAAACCGAATATATAGGTTGCTGCTGCATTCCCATCAGGAGGTGGTGGCTGATCAGCCATCCTCACGTACCCGTCGCCCCCAGTCAGGTGCTTGCAGGCGATATAAGGGTCGTCCGTCCTGCCAAGAGTAGTGTCGGTAATGGTTGCCGGACACTGGAAGTTCACTCCGCCGTCGGCAAGGACATCCGAAGCGGAAACCATAAGCATCCAAACTGCCATTATCACACCACCCCAGAGAACGAGTCCCCGCAGGCGTTCCTTCCGTATAGTGCCTCTGTTATCTTTCATGTTCTTCTTCATATTGTTCTGTATTGTATTCATATTTTCATCCCTCACTTTCCGACCACAGGCCTGGCCTGGTTCGCCCCGTCAAACGGTCCGAGACAAAGGTCATTCCCCGGGAATCCGGAGCAGCCTGTAAACTGGCCGTCACCATTGTCCAGGAACCAGTCCGCCTGATTGCTGATCAGTCTATAGACACCGATCTTATCGGTTCCGCTCCCGTTCCAGTCACCGGTTACAGGGACATCACCGGCATTGCCAAACGGGCCCAGAGCCGATGCAGGTGTCATGTCGATAGTGCCTGCAGCAGTACCCAGGTACCAGTAGCCTCCCGTGACCTCAGGAAGAGAACGGATTTCAAACCGGTATACGCCGATTTTCGATGTTCCGTCACCGTTCCAGTCGCCCACCACCGGCATGTCGCCAGGCAGGTAACTAAACGGACCATAGCAGAGGTCCTGGCCCAGACCGCAGCCGTCAAAGATACCGTTGCCGTTGTTGTCGAGATACCAGAAGCTGTTCGACTTCACCACGCGGTAGATGCCGATCTTCGTTCTGCCATCGTTATTCCAGTCGCCGACGACCGGGACATCAGTCGCCCAGCCACCGAAAGGCCCGGCCTGCGTTGCTGTGTTGAAGTTATACGTACCGCCATCGAGATACCAGAGGCCCCGGCCGTTCACCACACGGTAAATACCGATCTTCGTGATGCCGCCGTTGTTCCAGTCGCCGACAAGTGGAATGTCCTGAGGCAGACTGCCGAAATTGATACAGGTATCAATAGTGCACCCATCCAGGATTCCGTTAAAATTACTGTCAAAATACCACTGATTATTGACGCTGCTGTACGTGCCTATCCTTGCCGAGAGCAGGAACAGGTTCGTAACTGAATACTCGTCAGCCCCGATATCAACGATAAGAGTCGGTCCCTGAGGCCTGCCGTTTCCGTCATAGTCAAGCCCCAGATACGCGGGGAAAAGACTGAACGGTGAGCCTGCAGTGCCCTGGTCTACTGCCGGAGACAGGGGTCTGATATGGTAGTCTCCTGCTGACTGTGAAAGCGGCATGAACCTGATCGTAATGAAGTTTCCGCCTTCGTCAATGACCGCTGCAGAGAAGAGGGTATTTTCATACCCGGCTACAAAATCAGGGTTACCGGTGATGTTAGAAACATCATAGCCGGTCGGATCCGTCAGCAGAGAATACATCGGGTTCAGTATTTCCGGCACCGGAGTCCCGATAACACTCAGGTCCCAAACAGGCTGAGCAGCGTTCAGGATAAGGCCGCCCTCTCCGCCGTTCGTTGTGTAATAAGACCTGTTGTTCCAGATGATATTGTTGACCAGCGCAGGATCAGAAAAGGTCTGGGGTGTTACATTCAAGGCCAGAGCCGCGCTATGGACATTTGAGACTATGCCTGCAGGCTGAGGTGTTGAGTCAACATTCCCTGCCTGGAAGGCATTGGCTGCCGTCGCCGTACTGATGTTGTTTGCAACCGTATTGTTAATAATCGAACCGGCAGCAACATCCTGCAATGCTATACCGCCGCCATAGTACCCGGCAACGTTGTTCACGACGATATTATTGAAGATGTTCAACTTGAACCAGGTGGCCGGATCAGGATCGATGCCCGTCTCGACACCGTTCACATAAAGAGCCCGGATACCTCCACCAACGCCCGCCCCTGCCAGGTTGCCCTGGATAAGGTTGGAGTTAATCGTGACCGTTCCTGTCCCCTCGCCGAGTGCTGCAAGGAGCGCAGGGGTCTGGCTGCCGACAAATATGCCGCCGCCGTCGCCAAAGGCATTAAAACCAAAGGCCACTTCATTGAAGAGTATCCGGTTCTTCTCGATCAGGCCGTTGTCGCTCAGGCCCCAGTGCGCGATACCTCCGCCATAGAACCGCGAGAAATTTCCGGCAATCATATTATTCCTGATGATATAATTGGTCGCACCATCATAGAGGGTGATACCGCCGCCGCCCTGAACACCGCCGTTCTTCACGATCTGGTTATACTCGATCAGAAGATCAGGGTTATTGTTGACAGGACCTGCCGTCGGCACGCCGGCAGCGATACCGCCGCCAAGCTGCCCCTGGTTTCCATTTATCCTGTTGTTCGTGATCTTCAGTCCGGCAACATCGGTGTTGACATAGATGCCGCCCCCGGAAATTGAGCCGAAGATCTTGAAGCCGTCAATGCGGAGCGGATCCTCAAAGGTCGCACCAGTGCAGGCCGCGCCGACTTTTGCATTTACATTGCCGAGGACCATGATCCCCGGGGCCTCATTCGCCACAAACGGGTCAGTGCAGAGGAGATCGACCGCCTTGGCATGCCAGTTGGGCAGACCGGCAGATCCTACGGGATTGGCGTAGATGATGGTCGAACCGGCCCCTGTCCCCTGCAGGGTCACTTTATTGTAAAGGAAAATATTTTCGAGATATACGCCAGGCCTGACAATAATCAGGCCGTCAGCCGCTGCAGCGTCTATAGCGGCCTGGATAGTGCCAAAGTCTCCGGGCACATACGCAACCCCGGAGCAGTCAGGGACAGGTCTGTGGAGTGTAATACCCATCTCTGAAGTCCTGCGGTTGTCGCCGCGGGTGACCAGCAACTGCCCGGTGGATACGGCTGTCTTGTCTGCAAAGGTAAGCGTTATGGTGCTGTTTGTCCAGCTGATCACCATAGGGTTGACCGATGAACCATTTACCGTCACCGTGCCCTGGAGTGAGCCGAATCCATAGTCACGGGTTATCTCCTTCGGACTCCCGGGGATGGCAGGATCAAAATCAGGGTTCGGGACTATCGTATTTCCCATGGAGGTTATGACTACGGTTTCGCCGTTATTGCAGATCACCGGGCCACCCCCTGCCAGAGACGAATTAATGACCGAGGAGATGACCGGGGTTCCATCCGGAGGCTCGACATCCGGACCATTGATCGGGAACCCGGCAAAAGAGGCGATCGGAACGATCGGAGTATCGAGATAGGTTGTCTTGCCCGGCCAGTAGTCAAGGGTCCACGGCGTAACGCTGAAGTTCGGGTTATAGTTTCTGTCGATGCCGACGTTGGACGTCCCGACACGGTCGCAGTATGGGCTCGTCGAATTCGGATCGCAGAACGGATAGTTCAGAACAGCCGTCAGCATATTCGGCGAGACGCCGGTCGGCATAGGCGGATTAATCGTAAAGGTCGAAGGAAGCAGGGCGTTGTACGAACCAAATTCATCCGTGTACGCATGATATACTTCCCTGCCCTGCCAGTCCTGGAACGAAACCGGCAGCCATGCAGGAGATGCCTTCTCGCCAAATATCGGACTGTCTGCCTTGAACTCGGCAGAGAGGTCGTTATTCACAAAACCAACCGCACGGGCAGCCTTGGGAACAAACGTAAACATCGAGAAGTCTGAGGCCGCGTTCTGGGCCTGGGCCACAAAAACCTTCTTCATGGAGCAGAGCGGCGTTGTCTGTCCTGCAGACGGCGCCGGGACCCCCGGGAAGAGTGTAAGTTCTGCAGGTACTATGTGTACAGGCAGTCCGTTCGCAGCAGTGCCGACGCAGGGAGGAGGCAGCAGCAGCGGGCTTGGGGCGTATTCGTCTCCAAAGTCCACATTCTTGTCCTCTTCCTTCTGGATCTCGTAACCTGGAGGGGGCACGGACTCAACAATATAGGTCATGTTCGAAGGAATGACATCCCCTGCGGCAAAACCAAAGGCATAACCGCCGTCAAACAGGGCAGGCCTCACCTGGTTCCAGGTGCTGTAGTTATCGTAACAGGGCTGCACGCCGGAGATGTTCGGCAAGGGCTGGATACAGCCGCCCGGTTTGTTGTCATCCCAGCTGTCAGTCCAGGCGACTCTGAAGGCATCACCGCTACAGTACGTTACACCATCACCGCAACGGACCACGTCTTCGCTCCCCTTGGGGGCGGTGCCGTCAGCCCAGCCAAACGGATCATTGTCGATGTCCGCGAGCTGTATGCCAGGGACTCCATTAATATCGTCAATGACGCTGTCGTCATTGGCATCCTGGTACAGGACGATCTGGACCCGGGGAATTCCCGGTTCCCAGGTCTCGCCGACCGTATCGCGGGGGTTATTTTCTGCACGTGTCGTGCCATAAAAGACAACACCGGTAATGCCACCGTTCTCAGTTCCTGAAAAGGCGTATTTACCCCAGTCTATAACGTTTGTCTGGTTCAGGAAGAGCATCAGCCCCTCTGTCAGAACCGGGCCGGTCTCGGTCCTTGAAAAATTATTCCCGGTGTTGGGGTTATTCACCGGCGTCGTCGGACGCGGCATTCCGAAGAGCCAGGTCGCCGGATCATGCTGCGGCTGAGGCGTCAGGACATTAAACGACGGGTAGGTAGAAATAAACCGTGGCTCATCTGCGGGAAACGGAGGACTCTGCTGCTGATGAGGCAGAACTGCGCCGCCATCGTCAGAGACCGCGGTCATGCCGGTCGGCTTGTTGGCGGCATAATCGACCTCAGCCACCAGCCATTTGAAGAACGGAAAGACCTCGGCAAAACTGTAAAACCCATCAAGATCGGTAACCGTAGTCTGATACATCGAACCGTCCCTGAACCGGATATTGACGGCCCTGTTGACAAGTCCGGTCTCTCCGGCGTCCCTGAATCCGTTCTCGTTAGCATCCCAGAAGATAGAACCCTGCAGGGTACCGAACCAGCGGAATGACAGTACGTTGCCGAGATTAAGGTCAGCCCCGTTCACCGTTATTGTATTGAAACCAAAGAGGGCGTCGAGCGGCCTGTCCCAGGTGACCAGCTGGTAGGTGCCGCTGGGCACGCCATTAAGGACAAACTGCCCCTCTTCACCGCACGGAACAGCCATGAGGCCTTTTCCTGTCGGTGCTGCAAGGTCATTGAGGCCAACCCAGCACTGAGGCACGGGTCCGCCGGCAAAAAAGCCCTGGTTAAACGGCGGACGGCCGAAATGATTGAAGCGGTTCTCCCCGGTTACATTAAAACCTCCGGGAGGTGTTGTACCCCACGTCAGTTCTGCAGGAAATACAAACCCGATAAATACATGATAGAACCCGGTTCCAAAACCCTCGATGAATTTAGGCGGTTCGTTTGCCCTGACCCAGGCATCAACACCCGGAGTCCCCTCGATTGTAGAGGTCTGGATATAATCTGCGGCATTGCAGACTGTTGTGCCGCAATAAGGCACGGTGCGCACGCCATATTTGCCCGGGACAAGATTCTTAATGAAAAGCTCCCCCACCACCGTACATTTTTTGATTTCAGTCAGGTTTGCCAGAGGATTGGCGACCGCGGCAGCATAGGCGTCCACCTCAAGCTGGGTGCAGGTCCTCAGCCCGGCCGAACCGGCCACCGGCTGGTTCGGGTCATTATTTGTATAGCGAGTTCCCAGGGGATTGCCGAAGGCATCTACAGACATCTGACCGAAGATGTCAAAGAGCAGGACCTCGGAACCGCCTATCCCCAGTTCGCCAGCATCAGGGATATTATTGATAGGGCTGTGGTCTTTAAAGACCAGCACTGATATCTGGGCAGTCGGCAGGGGATGCTGATGCACCTGGACCGTCACACTGGACTGGCCAACAGCGATCTGGCTGCCGCCGATGCTGTAGCCTGAATTCGGCAGTATCGAAATATAATACGGCTTCGCAGGATCGTATGCAGGACAATTTGCCGCATTGATCGTTGCCGCCGTGCCGGCGCAGACCACCGGGGCATGGCTGTTGTGGATATCAAGACTTATGCTGTCAGGGACCCGGATGCCCGGTGTCTTCTGGTTTGTGTTGTCAACTTCAAGCAGCCAGCGGTAGGTAATACCTGCCGCGGTGCAGGTGTTCGAGGCATTACAGCCCTCAACGTTAACAGCAATATCGGCATCTGCCGCTTGCGGCAGCGCCATCAATGATATAACGGCAAGGATTACCATGGCGGTCATGCTCAGAAAGGTCATGGCATCCGGTGCTATCTTACTTTTTCCCCTAAATGGGCATAATCTATACATATGTGCCTCCTGAATTTCCTGGTGCTGGGGTTAATAGTCGTTTAAACATATATAATGCTTTCAGACAGAGTGTCCGGATACTACTGGATAATTATCTGGTTAAAGGCAACGACAGCAGTACCGCTGACGGTAACCGTACCGAGGATCGTAGACATTGTATCAGGTAGGGCAGGAGGGGTCCAGGTGGCATCATACCCACCATATACGGTTATCACGTTGCCGTCAGGAGAGAAATCAAAAGTCAGGGCAGCATCAGTCACCCCAAGGGAACTGACATAGAGGTCGAGGGGATACCAGGCAGTATAAGCCTCGGTAACCGACGTGCTATAGCAGTAGGGCGTGAGGAAGCTGATGGTCTCAATGCAACGCACCCTTGCTGCAGCATCAGCGCACGGAACCTCAGCGGCCAGGGACACGGAACTCAGAACTACCACCATAAACACTGCCAGAACGAACACAGATAATCTCTTCATTTCTACTTTCCTCCTATAAATTAGATTATTACCCTGTAACTCCCTGACTGAGAAAAAGGGAGTCTGTCATTATAAAATTTATTTAATAAACCTATTCTATAAAAAACTGAGCTAAAAGCCCATAAGGTGAAGCGTTTTCCCACGTAAGTTTATTTCTTGCTTTTGTAAGGCTTTACTGACAATCATGCAAGATCCCAGGTTAAAAAATGAAATTCCGGTAAATTCAAAAATTAAAACATCCTCCAGAGCATATTTGACTATTCTCTCGCGGAATGATGCTCATGTCAACCGAAATCCCTACAGGAGTTCCCCCAAGAAACCGGGCATAGATCTCGCGTGGCCTTGAGCAATAAGGATTTAAGAAAGAAACGAATTGGTCGAAGTCTGGTTTGAAAAAATGGGGGAACTCATGAAATCCCTACGCGCCCCTTCAGCGACCTGAGATTTCCGCAAATCAGAAAACGGAGCTAATGCCAGACAGGCAGGCCTTCAGTCCTGATGACGAGCCACGTACTCCGTTCTTTTTCGAGGTGAAATTTCATCTGGACCGGCTTTGCCGCATCCCCTGCGATATAAGCGGGTCCCCGGCCTTTTTCACCGGGAAGCCCGGCAGCTACCTTCACCTCAACCGCCACGGCGGCAGTTTCCTTTTTTATATCAATGCCTGTTATGACATAATCGACCTTTATATTGTCCGCCTGTGCAAAGAACCGGGTAGTCCCCTCCTTTAAAAAAAGGTACGACAGGCCATGCTCATCAGTGTAGTTGAAGGATACCGCGGCCATGACCTCCTCAGGCTTCTCTTCCTGAATAGCCTTTGCCCCTTTTTTGAAAAGCTTCCGTATCCGGCTTTCGTCCGAAGGCCAGAGCAGATAGAAAAGCAGCGGCCCTATAAAAATTAAAAGCAGCAGCGCGATCATGCGTTTACTCATATAACCTCCCTGATAGATTCCCTGACAACACCGAGCATCCAGGCAAGTTCTTCTGCTGTAATGCTCAGCGGCGGCATAAGGACAATAACATTCCCCAGCGGGCGAATAAGCAGGCCCTTTTCACGGGCCTTCAGGGCAACCTGCCATCCCCTCTTTTCCTCCCAGGCATAGGGCTCCCGGGTCTCTTTGTCCCTGACCAGTTCAATGCCTGCCATCAGTCCCCGGTGTCTGACATCGCCAACATGCCCCATCCCGGCTATGGCCTGTAGTTCTTTCCCGAACAGTTCGATCTTCGGGGCCATGCCCTCTATCACCCTTTCATGCTCGAATATATCGAGGCAGGCCAGGGCCGCGGCACAGCCCAAGGGGTTCCCTGTATAGGAATGGCCGTGAAAAAAGGTCTTCAGATCCCGGAAATCCCCCAGAAAGGCAGCATAAATCTCTTCTGAGGCCACGGTTGCAGCCAGCGGAAGATATCCGCCGGTAAGCCCTTTTGAAATGCAAATTATATCGGGGACCACGGCTTCATGCCCGCAGGCAAACATCGCCCCGGTCCTGCCGAACCCGGTGGCCACTTCATCAGCAATCAGAAGCACGTTATATTTTGTCGCCAACTCCCTGACCCCTCTGAGATAACCGGGAGGTGAAACAATCATGCCACCTGCCGCCTGCACCAGAGGCTCGATAATGACTGCGGCAATCTCCTGATGGTGGCTGCTCAGCAGACTCTCCATGTTCTGAAGACAGGCAAGCCCGCAATCCGGATGAGATTTTTTCAGTTCGCACCGGTAGCAATACGGTGACGCCGCCCGAAAAGTCTTGAACAGAAGCGGACCAAAAACGTTATGGAATATATCCACTCCCCCGACGCTCACCGCTCCAATGGTGTCGCCATGATAAGCATTGTTCAGTGAGAGGAAACTGTGCTTTCCCTCAACCCCCTTCTGCCTCCAGTACTGAAAGGCCATTTTCAGCGCAACCTCAACTGCCGTCGACCCGTTGTCTGAATAGAAGACACGGGAGAGAACAGGGTCAGGCAGCAAGCCTGCCCCCGGCAGCAGCTTCACCAATCTCTCCGCTAGCTGAATCGCAGGGACATTGCTCAGGCCAAGCAGTGTCGTGTGGGCTATTTTATCAAGCTGGGACCTGACAGCCTCATTGATCTCCTGCTTGCGATGACCGTGAATATTCACCCAGAGCGACGAGACCCCGTCGAGATACCGTCTCCCGCTGACATCCGTCAGAAAACAGCCCTCTCCTTCTGCGATAATGATGGGATGCTCCTCTGCCCATTCCTTCATCTGGGTAAAAGGATGCCAGATATGTTTTTTGTCGGAATCTTCGAGGTTGCCCGCGTCGTGCATATGAAAGACTAAGAAGTAGAAGGATGGATTTGAAGCAGGTCAGCTTCTGTCATGAGTTTTTAACTTCAGGCTTGTTTGCATGGCGGATGTAAAAAGCAAGCCCCGGCAGACTGCCGACAAAACTCGAAAAAAACCATGCCAGGGAAAGGGAAGTGGCTGATTCAGGGCTCACCTTGACCAGTCCGAAAAGAAGAACGAACGCCCCTTCCCGCACCCCAATTCCGGAAATAGATATCGGTAACGTCGTAAGCGTAATGATAATCGGCAGAAAAACAAACAGCAGCGCGAACGGTATCTGCTCTCCCATGGCTGCAGCGAGTACGGCAACGGAGGTGAACCCCATGATCTGTATGACTGCCGATATAAGAACAGCCTTAACGACCACAGGCTTCTTATCTTTAAAGGTCATAAAATACTCATAAAACTCTGAGACAAACGTGAACCTCCGGCCCAGTTGCAGTCCAAAAAAAAGAAGACTGCCGATCACAAATGTCGTGAAGAAAAACGGCATAACCCATCTGTAAGGAGAGTCCCCCAGCATACCAAAGGCAAACGGAACGCCGAGTATTCCCATCAGAATGAGGGCAACATAGCCGAGATACCGGTCCATAAAGATCGAGGCAACGGTCAGGCTCAGTTTTTTTGCGTCTTTGTTCAGGTAATATGCCTTGACCGCGTCTCCGCCGATCACTCCTGGGAGGAAACTGCTGAAAAAAGCCCCGATCATATAAAGCGAGAAAAGTCTCCTGAGCGTAAACCTCTCCGGCAGAAGGAGTTTCCAGCGGAAGGTCGCACCCAGGAGAGAACATACATACAGAAAGCTGGCAGACAGAAATGCTGTCGGTCCTATCCTCCTGATCGTCTGGGCAACCTGACTAACATCCGTCTTCGAAAAGACAAGATACAACGACCCGGCACTGACCAGGAGCTTCAAAGCAAAGAGGGCGTATTTATTGACCTTCACTGTTTATCCCCGGCCCTGCCGGTGGAAAGATCTTCCCTCCTGACGGGGGTATGGCCGAGTACCTGTCTGAGGACATAGATCGGTTTTTTCTGAGACTCATGGTAGATTCTCACCATCATCTCCCCAAGCAGGCCCATGCCGATGAACTGGACCCCGACGATAATCAGGAGCACCCCCAGCAGAAGCAGAGGCCTGCCGCCGATGTCCCTGCCGTATAAAAACTTATCAAGGGTGAGATAGCAGGAAATCAGAAACCCTGTCATACTGCTGAGAAGACCCACCGGACCGAAGAACTGCAGGGGCTTGGTCGAAAAACCGAGCAGAAACTTTACCGTAATGAGATCGAGGACCACTCTGATAGTCCGGGATATCCCGTACTTTGATTTTCCGCGCAGCCGCGGATGATGGGTCGTCTCGATTTCGGTAATTTTAACGCCATACCACTTGGCAACGGCCGGAATGAACCGGTGCATTTCACCATAGAGGCTGATATTTTTGATAACGTCTCTGCGATAGGCCTTCAGCGAGCAGCCATAGTCGTGGAGTGGAACGCCGGTCACCCTGCTTATCAGCCAGTTCGCCATCATGGAAGGCAGCCGGCGCGAAATGAACGGGTCCTGCCGTCTCCGGCGCCAACCGCTGACAATATCGTACTCACCTATGAGTCCGAGCAGTTTCGGGATGTCCTGAGGGTCGTTCTGCAGATCGCCGTCCATCGTGATAACGACATCTCCCTGCGCATAATCAAAGCCGGCAGCAAAGGCCGCAGTCTGGCCGAAGTTCCGTCTGAAGCTCAGGGCAATGAGCCGCGAATCCTGTTTCTGGAGCTGTTCTATGAGGCCCATGGTCCCGTCCGTACTGCCGTCATCAACAAAGACAAGCTCATAATCGGGCACAGAGGTATCCAAAGCCTGTTTCAGCTTTGCATAGAGGTCCTGGATATTTTCTTCCTCATTATACAGCGGGACAACAACAGAAACCTTCATCAATACCTCTCTTCAGCATCAGGGTTAGAACCTTTGGAATGATAGCACTTCCCGGGGTAGATTTTCATCAACCAGCGGTAAAGAAACAGTGCCAGTGCTGCTGCTGCTGCCCCGACCGCTGCTCCGGCAATAACATCGCCGGGATAGTGAACGCCGATATACACACGCGAAAAAGCAACGGCAGCAGCCAGGGATACGCAGCCATACGTAAGAACCTTTCTCCTGAGGGGCCAGAAGGTCAACGCAAAGGCGAAGCCGTTCGCCGCATGATTGGACGGCAGCGAGAAGGCCTTGCCGCAGCCCACCAGGAGGTTAACCCCCTCCAGCGCGTGGCAGGGCCTGACCCGTTCAAAGGCATGTTTGAGAATGTTGCCGCTTCCATCCGCAATACCGACAGCAATGGCAGAAAGAAGTATATAGGGAATAATATTCCTGCGCTCCTTCACCCCGGCCCAGATCAGAAACGGCAGGCAAAAGAGCAGGCCCCTTTTTGTTATAAAGGGCATAAGACTATCAAACAGACTGTTCTGCAGACCTTTGTTGATGATAAAAAAAAGCGAGGTATCCAGTTCACTGAGGCTCATAAAGCAGACAGCCCTTCTTCCCGGCCATCAAGAATGTCTTTCACCGTCTGCCGCAGCCCGCTGATGCTGAAAGGTTTTTCAAGGAAATGATACTGCTGGTCCTTGTGACTTCCGCCGCTCATCAGGAGTATCCGGACTGCCGGGGATCCCTCACGGACCCGTTGAATCACATGCTCCACCGACTCTCCTGCCAGGTGGATATCGGTGATAAGCAGATCAAAGGGGGCCTCAGCAAGGGCAGTCCCCAGTTCTTCCATATTCAGGGCACTGAAGACGCGGTATCCTACTTTTACGAGGGCACGTTCCACGGCAGTCAGTATCAGAGACTCATCATCAATAACAAGGATTTTCGAAAGCATTGTTTAATTTACCGTGGATCGGGCCCGGATCATGGCTTCGTATTATTCTCCCCGGTCCACCGGCTGAGGTTATTCTGGATAAAAGCAACGATCTTTTCATGCTCCTCATTCCCGCGTCCGGCAATCTGCATAGGCTCCCCAAAAACAATATGAACGGTTTTTTTCGAGTCGATCGGCCCGAATTCCTTGATATATCTGCCGTTCCCCCAGGCATCCGTCTTGAGGGCTATCGGAATAACCGGGACTCCTGCCCTTGCCGCAAGCTTGACCCCGAGCGTATTGAAATCCTCGGGATTGAACTTCGGGGTCCGGGTACTTTGTGGAAAAACAATAATCGAAATCCCCGCTTTCAGCTTCTCCATCCCGCGCTCCATAACCGCCTTCAGGTCGTCACGCGGGTTTGTCCTGCCCACGATGATCGGATCGCGGGACCGCATGACCGGGCCGAAGACCGGCATTTTTATCAGGCTTGCCTTCACGATAAACGTCGTATGCTGAACCGGTTCGATAATGCAGGGCAGCACCATGGTTTCGAGGGTACTCATATGATTGCCGATAAAAACAACAGGGCCGGGGACCTTTCTCATGTTATCCATACCTGTGAGCTCAAAGTTAACACCCACATTTTCGAGAGCCCCCATCACCTCGCGGCTGCTCTCTGCCCACTCCCGGTCGCCATAAAGACCGTTCAGGGCCCTCCTGCCGCTGCGCCTGACGATCAGGTAGAGCTGAAGATAGAACGTGAATTTCGGACTAAAAAAAATCCTGGAAAGAATCGACCGTTTCCGGTCAGGGGTGGTTATGTAGGTATCGTGTTCAGCAACCGGCATGAGACTTACTTCAGGGCCCAGACCCTGATACTGTTGACCATCGCCTCAACCGTGGCCTCTTCCGGCATGATGGATACCTTTAGCCCGGCCTTCTCAACCGCCCGGGCAGTCACCGGCCCGATAACGGCTATGGCGACACGCTTCAGGAGTTCATCAGCATCCCTGCCCATGATCTCACAGAAGTTATGAAAAGTCGCAGCGCTCGTAAACGTGACCACCGTTACCCTTCCCTCCTGGAGAAACCTCCTCAGCCTCTTGCCATGATAGTCCGGCTTGACCCCGCGATACGCAACCGGCAGATCGATGATGCCTCCCAGTTCACGCACTTTATCGGGAAATATGTCCCGGGCCTTCTCGGCGCGGGGCAGCAGGAATCTCATGCCCTGCAATGGCTTAGCAGGGTCAAGCTGCAAGCTGCAAGCTGCAAGAAAAGGATCTTGACCCTTGCCCCCTGACCCGTGACCCTCTTCTTCCCCCCGGCCCTTCATTTTTACGATTGCTTCAATCAGGCCTTCAGCGCGGAACTCCTCAGGCACCAGGTCAACCCTGAGCCCGAACTGTTGCATCGCATGTGCAGTCTTCGGCCCGATCGCACAGAGCCTAATCCCCCTGAGCTCCCGGATATCAAGCTCTCTTTCGATCATTCGGCTGAAAAAATACTTGACGCCATTGGCACTGGTAAAGATCATCCAGTCGTAGGTCTGTATCCTGTCAAGGGCAGCATCGATATCAGTCCAGGTTTCCGGGGGGACAATATCGACGGTCGAAAACTGGACCACCTCCGCTCCCAGGTCTTCAAGGACGTCGAAGCCCTCCATATGTTCGCGGGTTACCAGTATCCTCTGGCCGAACATCGGTTTCTTCTCATACCAGCTCAACTCCTGCCGCAGGTTCACCACATCACCGATAACCATGACGGCAGGGGGCTTAATCTCGTTCTCCCTGACCTCGGCTGCGATGTCCTGCAGCGTACTGACAAGGGTCTGCTGGTCAGAACGTGTTCCCCACCGGATGACCGCAACCGGGGTATCGGGCCGTCTGCCGTGTTCGATCAGTTTCGCGGTAAGGGTGTCGATATTCTTGACCGCCATCAAAAAGACAAGAGTCCCTACCCCGGTGGCAAGTTTGGCCCAGTCGATGGAGGATTCCTCTTTTGTCGTGTCCTCGTAGCCCGGGATTACCGCAAAAGAGGAGGAATAGAGCCGGTGTGTCAGCGGAATACCCGCATAGGCAGGCGCGGCAATGGAAGAACTAACCCCGGGGACTACTTCGAACGGTATGCCGGCCTCAACAAGAACCTGGGCCTCTTCGCCGCCCCTGCCGAAGACAAACGGGTCTCCGCCCTTCAGGCGGCAGACAATTTTCCCTTCCCGCGCCTTGGCGACAATCGCAGCATTGATTTCATCCTGCGTCATCGTATGATGACCGCCCCGCTTGCCGGCATAAATAAACTCGGCATCGTGCCGTATATAGTTCAAAATCTGTGCATTCAGATGGAAGTCATAAATGACGGCCTCGGCCTTCTGAAGACACCGAAGCCCCTTGACTGTCAGAAGACCGATGTCCCCCGGACCTGCACCGACAAGATAGACAATGCCCTGAGAGTTATTCATAGGGTATTCATTGTAACATATCCCGGCACTGTTATTTGACTCAATAAGGCCTTGTGTGCCATAATTATGCTGGAGTTAATGGAGTATGTTTTTGTATCTCAGCCGCACTATGTTCTGCCTGTTGTGTGTCTTGTGACATTACCTCCTTCAAATTCCAAATACCATGCTCACGAAAGGGGGAATGTCCCTCTGACACACAGATCAGCATACAGCAGTACATAGACCATATGTGGACTATATGTGGCACCAGGCACAACCGGCGGGTCCCGTTGTGGATTCTGCCTCCTGTATCCCTACCGGGGCGGACATACTGGATACAAAATTAATGAGCAGCAGAACAAAAGGAGAAAACAAGCATGGCTAAGAATATCTATGTAGGAAACCTTTCCTACTCAGTTACTGAAGAAGACCTGCGCGAAGCATTTGAGAAGATAGGTGAAGTCCAGTCTATCAGACTTATCAAGGACAATGCCACCGGCCGGTCAAAAGGGTTCGGGTTCGTCGAGATGACAGCAGATGAAGATGCTGACAAGGCTATTGCAGCCCTTAACGGCACGATGTTTATGGACAGAGCTATCAACGTCAGCGAGGCAAGGCCTCAGACAAGCAGGCCAAGGCCTGGTGGCGGCGGTGGTGGCGGAATGCGTCGGCCTGGCGGCGGTGGCGGCGCCGGCGGTAAATCCTTTGGCAACAAGGGTGGAAAAGGAACCGGCAGGTGGAGATAAGAGTTGAAGGAAACGAAATAGAAAAGGCTTTAAAAGCCCTCAAGAAGAAGATCCAGCGGGACGGACTAATGGGTGACCTTAAAAAGAGACGCTATTATGAAAAACCTTCAGTCAAAATGAAGACAAAACAGCGTCAGGCAGCCAAGCGCAGAAGCAAGAGTATGCGCAGAAACGGCCCCTAAAGAGTCCTAAAGTTTTCAGGCTTCATTCCAGAAGGCCCTGGCAAGCATGCTTGCCAGGGCCTTCTGGTTATTCTCTACAGTCGACAGCCTTCAGCTCAGATAGTTTTTTTTACATCTCCCCTGCCTGCCTCTGACTCTGCCACATAGTAGGTAACGCGCGTTCTTGGGCTCAGGTACTCATACACTTCCGGCGGCAGCAGGGAGGGTTTCAGGCTTTCTTCTATCCGGACCTTTGGCTCGTCTAACATGTCAAAGATGATAGCCTCTTTCTTTGGTATTTCCGCGTTATAGAGCAATAGACTCGGGTGGAGCGGATTGCGGGGATTGACCGATATCACCATCCCGGTAACACCGTTCGAGAGCCTCACCAGCGTGCCGGGAGGATATACTCCCAGGCACTGGATAAAAAGCGCGAGCAGGTCCCGGTCGAACATGTCCCTCTGGGTCTTGAACATATAGGCCAGGGCCTCATGAGGGGTCAGAGAATCAGAGGGGTTATAGTGGTTGCAGTGATTGTCATAGACATTGACAATAGCCACAATCCGGGCAAAGACCGATATGGATCGAATATCCAGTCCGGAGGGAAAACCCCGGCCGTCAGTTCTCTCGTGATGCTCAAATACCACGCCCATCGCTCCCGGCGGCACTATCCCGAGCTTTGACAATATATCGATTCCGTATCGCGGATGGAGCTGATAAAACTTCTGTTCCGCCCTGGTGAGCGGTTCAGCTTTATGCAGTATGCTTTTGGGAATGCGGCTCTTGCCGATATCGTGGAAAAGAGCACCGAGGCCAAGCACCCGCAACTGCTCCGGATTCAGGCCATATTCCCTGCCGAGCATCATGGAGAGAACCGATACATTGAGGGAGTGGAAAAACACATTTTCCTTACCGAACTTGGTATTCATAAGCTGCACGGCCGACTCCTTGTCCGGCATAAGGGACACGACAATGCTCTGCATCAGCCGGTCGGACTCTTCGAAGGCCTCTTTGGATCCTGATTCAATGTCCCGCATGACATTTTTTACGGCATCCAGGCTCTTCTCAAACCGGCGCTCACACTGCTCGTCTTTCTCCCGTCTTGCCTTAAGCCGCTCGATGCGCGCTTTTTTAGTCTCCCACATTTTCCTGGCGTCTTCGCTTTCCGGTTCCTGCGACGCAGACAGCTCCGGGCCCGGCGGCTGGACCTGCTGCAGCGATAAAGGCAGGACATCACTTTTTTCAGGAATGCAGACGACCGAGGACAGGTGGAGCTCGCGCAGAACCTTCAGCTGCTCCGGACTCGTGATCTTAAAACTTCCGAACAGAAAAGGATGCTCAAACCACTTCAGGTCGAGCCGTATAAATACGCCCTCACGAAGCTGGTCAATGCCTACTTTGTATTCAGGCATCCCTTAAATCCACTTGGACCCAACTGAATTCACTTGTGAACCGTATCTCACATATGTATATTATCAGAGAATTGTACAGAAAACAGCCCCGCATTCCCAGTGAACAGCATTTCGTATCAATTCTTATCTGAGGCAACAGGGGAGGTATTTAGGCTTTACCGGAACGGCCTCTTGTGATATGATTTACCTGAAGGCAGACACTCGGGGAAGACCTGTTTCTTTCTGCATGACAGTCCTTCGATAATAAACAGACAGAACGGAGGTTCAACCGCAATGGCGCAGGAAACCAAGAAGGACAGAAAACCGATGCTCGGAGAGATCCTGGTAGAGCACGGAATAATCACCCCGAACATGCTGAAGAATGCCCTGCGGCGGCAGTCTCAGGTGGGCGGACAGATCGGCACCATACTTATTGAAATGGGCTATATCAGCACCGACCTTCTCCTTGAGTTCCTCAGCAATCAGTTTGGAGTCCCCTCGGTTAACCTTTTCAAAATAGATTTAACCCCGGAGATTCTCAAGGCCCTGCCTCTTGATAAGATCAAAGAATATAAAGTGCTGCCCATTGAAATCGGCAACAAATACACTATCGCCATGGTGAATCCGAATGACCACATCGCCATACAGAATATAGAATTTATCCTCGGCAAGAGCATACAGCCGGTCATCATGTCTTCTTCCCAGATGGACATTGCGCTGAAGAGCCTCGAAAAGGGAATCGCCGGCGGCCTGAAGGGCTGCACGCTCGAGCAGTGCCAACCGGCAGCCACCGGAGAATCCGCCGTTGATATTAAAGCCCTGCTCAGACGCCTCGCTGAGACCAAGGCCAGCGATATTCAACTGACAGCCGGGGTGCCGCCCAGCCTGAAGATGAGCACCGAACTCAGGAGAATGAATATGCCGCCGCTGACACCTGTCGACATGAGTGGCTATGCCCGGGCGCTCATGAACCCGGAACAGCAGGAAAGCTTCGAAAAGGCCAACGATCTCGATTTTGCTTTTACGGATGTTGACCTCGGGAGGTTCAGGGTAAATATATACAAACAAAGGAGTTCAGTCTCGATAACCCTGAGGGGCATTCCGGACCATATTCCGGCAATGAGCGAACTTGGCCTTCCTGATGACCTTGAAAAATTTGCCCTGAAGAATCAGGGGCTTATCCTGATAACAGGGCCGGCCGGCCATGGCAAGTCAACAACGCTGGCAGCGATGGTAGACGTGATCAACACCAAACGGAAATGCAATATCGTAACCCTGGAGGACCCGATCGAGTATCTGCATAAACACAAGAACTGTAATGTTAATCAGCGGGAGATCGGCATTGACACCGCCTCATTCCATGAGGGCCTCAGACATATATTCAGACAGGACCCCGACGTAATCGTTATCGGCGAGATGAGGGACCCGATAAGCTTCAAAATAGCCTTGCAGGCCGCGGAGAGCGGACACCTGGTAATGAGCACGCTCCACGCACGCAATGCTACGTCCACGATAGAACGGGTAATCGATATGTTCCCTGCAGAGCAGCAGCTCCAGATCAGAAGTCAGCTGGCCGAATCTCTGGTACTGGTGCTTTCGCAGCGGCTTGTGATGAACAAAGACCGCTCGGCCCCGGTCCTCGCCTATGAAAAAATGATTAACAGCTTCAAGATAAAAACCTTTATCCGGGATGGCAAGACACACCAGATTCGTTCCCAGATGCAGCTGCCGGGTGATGAGTATTCCTCCATTGATGTAAGCCTGGCAAGGCTCTGCATTGACAACAAGATATCTCTTGAGGAAGGGCTAAAGCATACCGACAATCCGCAGTTCTACCAGGATATGGTAAAAAACCGGGGTATCAGATAAGCGACTGACACGTGCGAAGGGACGAGAGCGATGACGGACCGCTGCGTCTCACAGCTCCAACGCACGGATGACGGCATTGACAAGAGTCTGTATCTGGAACGGCTTCTGTATGCATTCGACAATCCCGGCTTCTGCAAGGTCCTCTTCCCCTGCACCGAGGGGATATCCGGTCAACGCAATGATCCTTATACCGGGATCCTTCTCCCTGATCATTCTGCTCAGTTCAAGCCCCCCCATCACCGGCATGACCAGATCGGTGATGATAACTTTTATCGTATCGTGCAGGTTCTCAAACAGGGCAAGTGCATCCTTGCCGTTCGTTGCGGTTACGATCGTAAAGTTCAGCCTGCCGAGGCTTCTCACCACAAGATTTCGCACGGTCTCGTTGTCCTCGACAACCAGGATGGTCTGGGACTGTCCCCGTGGCATGGCAGCGTCACCGGGGGGTTCCGCCGGAGCCTGTCCAGGGCTTGAGGCAGGAAGGTAGATAGAAAAAGCACTTCCCTCTCCGATTTTAGTCTTGACATCAAGGAATCCATCATGCTGTTTTATAATGCCGTATACCTGAGAAAGGCCGAGGCCGGTTCCCTTACCCGGCTCTTTTGTGGTGAAAAAAGGCTCGAACATATGAGCGAAAACCGCGGGGGTCATACCGGTTCCCGTATCTGATACCCTCAGGAGGACCCAAGCCCCCTCCTGCATCTCAGGCAGTGGTGGTTGTTCTGCATGCCGCACGGCCACCCGCGACAGCGCAAAGCGAAGCTCGCCACCCTCCGGCATGGCATCGCGCGCATTTACCGCCAGGTTGGCAAGTACCTGCTGGATCTTTGTCGGGTCAGCAGAAACAAAATATTCAGCAGGCTCGCAATCCACCGCAATCCGTACATTTTCCGGTATCGTTCTTTTTATGAATTTTGTGAAATCCCTGAGAAACCCCAGCAGTTCCACCGGCTTCATCTCACTGATCGATTTTCTGCTGAAATCCAGGATCTGGCGTATCAGATGTGCTGCCCGCAAACCGTTATTGAATATGGCCTCGACCATCTGCACATTCTCCGCAACCAATCTGTTTTCCGAGAGCATGATCTCCGAAAGGCCGATGATGCCGGTAAGAATATTATTGAAGTCATGGGCGACGCCCGCTGCAAGCTGACCGACGGCAGCAAGCCGTTCCTGTGCAAAGATCCGCTCGTTGAGATGCTCAAGCTCGGCCGTACGCTCCTTCACCCTCACCTCAAGCCCCTCCTGGGTCCTGATGAGTTCCTCCTCTACTCTTTTGCGCTCCCTGACCTCTTCCAGCGCCTGGTCCCTCATGGTACGGTAGTCGCGTATCCTGGTGGTAAGGTCGGTCACATCCTGAATTGCGAAAAGGGCGTGATACCCGGTGCGGTCAGGCGCCTGTATGGAGGTGATCACCGTGTGCTGTATCCTCGGGTTCTTGGGGGATAGCCTTGATGGGATGATATTGTTGTGGAGCTGGGACGAAAAGATCGTGGGAGGGCCGCCCTCGAAAATATCCTGGAGCCTGCTTGCATAGCGGGGGGACGCAAGGTGTGGGAAAAAGCTGTTGATTTTTTTGCCGACGATTGCGTCCCGTTGAATGCCTGCCCAGTCCTCAAGGCAGGCATTCCAGAAAAGTACGACGAAATCCTTTCTCAGGATAAAGACCCCGACAGGGACATGGTCAAGAATGCCGAAGTTCCCGGCTGCTATATTGATGTCAATCAACTATCTAGTCATATAAATCCCGATCAATGACCGAGATCAGGGTACTGAACGACCCTGCTTCAAAGATCAGTATTATGTCCCCTTCAATATAGAACTTTTCGATCCTGAAGTGTGTATGGGCCAGCAGCACGGTCACTTCAGCATAAAGATCATCAGGCATCAGCAGGTTCTCGATATTGTCTTCCATATAGGTCGGGAGGGAATAGTTGATATGCTGCTTGAGGACATTCGAAATAGAACCCATAACGCCGTTGATGACAATGTTGCCGACCTCGCTCAGCGTCCCTACCCTGACGGCATCGAGATCGGCTGTTTCAGGCTCCTCGCTCACCAGAACAGATACAAGCTTCGAGGCGCTGTCAGGAGGAAAAACAAGTGCGGCCGTTCCGGTGAAAGGTCCCTTGAATCCCAGCTTGACGGCAGAAACCCTGTCACGGCTCAGGCCCTCCATCTCGGTCTTCAATTCATTCCGTGTCAATATCTGAATAAAAGGCACCTGCAGGCTGATATGACACTGGAGCATGTCGCTGAGCACCCCGGCTGCCTTGCCGGCGCCGATATTGATGAGCTCTTTCAGGGCATCTATCTCTTCCGGCTTCAGATTCACTACCCCTGCTCCTTCCCGCGGGCCAGCGCCTGGGTCACCCAGCTCAACAGTTCCTCCTCTTTGGGAGGCTTATGGATCACGGCAAAGGCCCCGAGGTCAATGCACTGTTTATATACGCTCTCCTGGATATCAGCGGTAACAATGATCACCGGAGGCTCCTTGCCAAGTTGACGTATAGCGCCCAGAATCTTCACTCCGTCCATCCCCGGCATGATGATATCCAGGAGAATCAGATCGTAAGTCCCGGCGGAAGCCATCTGGAGACCCTTCATACCGTCAGCCGCCTCAAATATCTCATGGTTTGCTGATTTCAGGATTGTGCGTATCTTGCCGCGCATGTAGGACGAGTCATCGATGATCAGGATTGATGCCATATATTTTCACCTCTGCTATCGGGTAAGCGTTTTTTATAACAGATCAGATATCTGCAAGGCCTAAAGTAAAATCTACACTATAACGAAATTTTTTGCAACGAAACTGTTGATACCGGCCCGTAAATAACCCTGCAGCAAAAAACTCCGGAACAAGGCTTGTACGGATATTTGTGTCCCGGGGTAAATCCTCGCCCCGAGTGATTGAGGACAAGCCGGGACGCGAGTCCGTCTGTCGAAGCCAGGAACAAAACTCTTGTTCTGCTGAGAGGCGGGATTATGTCAGGTCCGGTCGAAAAAACAGCCTGCATCACCAGGCGGAAGGGGAAAGAAGCAGTCTACTCCTCGTTATCAAACCCCGGACAATTCTCAGCAAAATTCGCAAAAGACTTCGGAAGTGTATTCGAGGGCAACTCCTGCTTCAGCTTCCCAACGGGGGATATACACTTGACCTTATTGGTCTTGGTGCGGACAAGGTTAAAACAATCAAGACACGTTCTCTTCTCCATCGCTCTCCTTACAAGATTTTGATGCTCTATTATACATCAAAGACCCGCGTCGAACAAATTGATCTTTTTACATTAAGAATCCTTAGTATCGGGAAGACATAAATTCATAGTATGTTCACAGTTAGGTGATATTCTTCTGCAGAAACCGGTAAGCTGTTTACTGGTACAACCGTTTTAGCGGAGGATGCAATGAGCTGCCCCTATTTTGAAGAAGGCTATGCCGGAAGTTGCAGTGCGTCAGAAACAACACTGGTACCGAGCATCGAGAGGATGGAAACCTACTGTTTTAAGCCGGCATACCGGCTCTGCCCGGTGCTGTCGGAATGCCTGTTCGAGGCTGACCTGGAAACTGCTGCCTGCAGTCAAGGGGGCAATGCGGCGCGGTGACCGCGGTTCAGCCGGTCAGGGTCCGGCTGAATTCATTCATCCTTGGACGGCAGTGCGCTCGCTTTCACACAATCCCTGCCGGCCTTCTTCGCGTCATACAGCCTATCGTCGGCCCTCTTGATGATATCGTTGATTGACCGGTCTGTATTCAGATAATACGTTACCCCAAGGCTCACCGTTACTTCTATATTGTTTATGGGAGTGGTCTTTATCTCCTGATTAATTCTACCGGCAAGTATCTCTGCATGCTCGATACCTGTATCAGGGAGCACCAGGATGAATTCTTCCCCTCCGTACCTGCCGATCAGGTCATACTTGCGGATTATTTTCGTGATACGGGCGGCAACCTCCGTCAACACGTCATCTCCCGCCAGATGTCCATAGCGGTCATTGACCGCCTTGAAATGGTCTATGTCGAGCATGATACAGCAGAAGGGGTTCCCCTGTCTTTTTGTCCTCTCAAATTCTTCCTCGAACTGCTGGAGGACAAATCTTCTGTTCGAAACCTTTGTCAGTGCATCCATCGTTGCAAGTTCTTCAATTGTTTTCCTGATTTCAGTGATTTTAAGAATAAGCCGCCTGGTTAATAACCACAGAATTGTCACGATGAGCACTATGGTGGTAAACGCAAATACCGCTATAAGAATTGTCGTGGTCTGAAGTTTCCGGAAGGTAGCATCAATATTGTACGTAACGCTGATCCCCCCTCGTACTTCTCCCTCTTTATAGCCCTGCCTGTCATGACATTTCAGGCAGTCTTTGGTTACATACAGTGGCCCCATGTAGCGGAACAGCTTTCTGCCGTTGATCGTGGTTATTTCATGAACCTCCTTCTGACCACGCTCAAAGGCATCCAGAGCTTTTATCTCGAAACCGTCGGGTTTATTGTTCGGATTTATCAGTTTCTTGCTGGTTATATGAAAGGCAAAGTCCCTATCCTTCCCGATATATTCTGAAATCTCACGGGTCATCGTTGCAGGGTTTCTTATGGTAAACGTCCTGCCGTCCTCTGTCCTGATATCAGGGTTCTCCATATAGGGATTGGATTGGACGTTATCCTTTTTTTCGACATAGACACCACCATACGTGGCGTTCCACAGCCTTGTTGCTACAATAGTCTCAAAATAGGCCCGCGAATGAGATAGGAGTTCATCCCTGATAAGACTTCGCGTCTTCACGGTCATGCCGAGAAAGACCCCGGAAATCGCCACAGCAACTATAAGGCAGATCGAGATTATGAAAGACTTATATATTTTTTCTTCTTTTTGAAAATACACGGCTTTGCCCCTGTGGACGCCAGACAGTCCGTCCGGTAAACATTGAACTTGCTGACGTACTGTTTAATTATGCGTTGCTGCTGATGTGTTGCGAAAGATGAATTGGTCCTGTCACGTGCGCCCGGCTCTCCTGAGCCTTGCGGCCTCAAGTATTCTGTTGCGCAGATGATCATCTGCCTCGGGCCAGGCAACAATCTCATCAAGAGTGCGGTTGCAGGCAGGACAAACCTTGTCCTTATCGAGGGAACACTTCTTGACGCAGGGGGACTTCACCTCGCAGCATTTCATTTATTTTCAGGTTTCCGCATAAGTATTATTGCACTCCCGGAAATGGGGCCCTGTTCTCAGGCCACCTATTTCTCTTCAGGATAAACAGCACGCAGGCACCGACCGGGCTACAGGGAATTCAGGAATGCAAGTACATTCGTCAGGTCTTCGTCAGAAAAAAACACGAAGGACGGCATGCTCGTAAACGGGTGACGCATCTGCCGGACAATATTCTCCGGAGTTGCCGGCTTTCTGCTCACCGGAAGAAGGGGGTTTTTCAGGATGCCCCTGAGGCTGGGACCAACAAAAAAATCAGGCCTGTCTATATAGTGGCAATTAGAACATTTCTGCATAAACAGGGTTCTGCCCGCTGTTATGCTGTCACTGTCTGTTTTAAGCGTGATATTGATTATGGCGGGTTCTGCCATAATCGGCCGAGCCTCAGGCTGAATTTCCTGTACGCAGGAAGTCATAAACAACCCGACCAGAAACATTAACAGCAGTATTGCGGAATAGTGATATTGAGTTTTCATATATCTGAAGTATACCAAAAAAAACTTATAAGGGGAAATCACACAAAAAAATTAAACGGACAGGACAGTAAGGCGTAGTTACTTGCGATCACTGCCCGGATTGGTAACCTTCCGAGCTTTTCCGGCCGGCCGCGGTGCTTTCCCCTCAATATCCATCAGTATTGCATAATAGTATCCTATTTTTCTTGATAACGGATTTCTTCTTTTATTATTTACCGCCTTTCCGTAGGAGTTGATCATGCGCTGCAGATCCTTCTTAAAGGAAGCCATGTCGAAACCCTGGAGCGTTTTTTCTTTCTTGGCCTTGAGGTAGCCATCAATTCTTCTTTGCAGCGTATATTCCCTGGGTGACAAACTGTCGACTGCATGGCTGACAGAATCACTGGCTGCTTCCTGTTTCTGAACCTTTGCCGGTTTTCCATAATTTTTATTCATCATTTATATTTTACTCCTCCCAATCATAATTATGTTATAAATCCGCTTTTTGCACAAAAAAAACGAACGGGAACGAGCGCATTCTCTGAGCCTGAAAGGTATGGGGCACACTTCTGTGCCGATTAGGAGGGAAAGCGGGTCAACTCAGCGCACCGATTAACAAGTATCGTCAGCCTCGTGAA
This sequence comes from Thermodesulfovibrio sp., assembly GCA_013824615.1. Classification (GTDB taxonomy): domain Bacteria; phylum Nitrospirota; class Thermodesulfovibrionia; order Thermodesulfovibrionales; family UBA6898; genus PALSA-1316. Next base: position 49,096 of record PNOC01000003.1, on the reverse strand, counting down.
TTGACCCCGTGCGATTGCCTATTACTCCTTCTTTGCCTCTGATCCACTGCCGTTTTCAGGTGTCTTTTTTTCAATATCCTTCTGCCTCCTGCCGGCAAAATATGCCCTCGCAGGTCTCCAGTTGAATGTTGCCGTCCGCAGCGCTCCGCCAAGGATATCCTGAAGTCCGATCACAACCATGCACGCAAATATGCTCCCAATGACGGCATAATCGAGAATAACATAGGCCCTAACCAGCGTCTCCGCATACGGCTCATAAAACTGGACAAGATACTTGGGGAACTCATAAAGCAGCATATATGCCGCGACCACCCCGACAGAAATAATCACCATAGGGGGAGCCTTATAGTACGATTGCGATGACTTCCCGGGGATTATTCCCTCTGAACTGATTCTTACTCTCTCCCCAGTTGAAAAATTCCAGTAGCTTCCCTTGGGGACCGTCTCTCCACCTGCATACCTGATTCGTGCCATGTCCTTTCCTCCTTTTAATATTGCTCTCTATGCTTCATCATACCGGACGGCCCGGAATGATGTAATTGGCAATAATTCCTATTTTCCCGGAAAAGATGTCTTACGTGTTTAAATTCAGTCAAAGGTTGACAACAAAAAAGCATTTCCCGTATAGTCAAGCAGGGATTAAGAGGCATTCACCTTGATAGTTGCAGGTAACTGTACATTTTTTGCATCACTCGTTCACAACCATGGCACTAATAAATGCCGCCCATGATGCAAGAAAAAACATTCAAGAAAGGGATAAGGGGATGACGGTCGAAGAACTGGTAGAAAGGCTTGGCAAGGTCGGCGATTTAGAAGGGCTTACGGCTTTATATGATCAATACGATATTCACCCTCTCACGATAGAACCCGGAGTAGAAAGAGATCTGCTGCAAACCTTTCTGGAACGGAACAACGTGAGCCGGGATCAATGGCATTTGGACGATAATATACTTTGGATCAGGGTCAGCTGATAATAAATAGCGAAGCGGGGGTTTAAACTATTACCTTCAGGATCCTCTGCCTGATAGGAAATACCGAGCACTTTTGCTATATCCCCTTGAGTCAGATTTTTTGTCTCCCTGCGATTGCAACGAAATATTATCAGGTGCTATATTAAGACCATAAAACAAGTCCTTTAGGAGGTACCTTATATGAGCACTAAATTCTCCGAAGATATTATTCCGCTGAGTTGCCTTAAAATTAATCCTGGCAAGGTCGTCCGGCAGACAGCGGAGACTCACAGGCCGGTTCTGCTTACAAGTCATGGCAAGGGCGTTGCAGTGGTCCAGTCTCTCAGCGATTACGAAAAAACTGAAGAAGAGCGTTCTTTCATGCGCGCGGTGACAGAAGGGCTCATGGATATAGAAAAGGGCAGGATAGCGGGGATCGATGAAGTCAGGAAAGATGCTCATACTGCAATTTTCTGAACGCCGACGAGGTGAGTCTTGGGCCTTTTCTCCCCCTGAACTTCCAGGCAAAGCTGAATGGCTTCCTTAACCCTTTTCATGAGTGTATCAAGAGACTTTGCCTGCGTGTGACATCCCCTGAGTTCTGGAACTTCGGCGATGAAGTATCCCTCTTCATCCTGCTCGATAATCACGGTAAATTCTTTCATGCTGAAACCTCCCCGTTGAAACACCAAACCCAAAGGAAGTTCTGGCGGGAGCGTGTGGGAATCGAACCATACTAACACCACTCTAAGTAGTTGATATTGCTATATTATTTTAAGGCAAAAAGTGCCCTGTTCACGGTTTGTTCACGGTTTTGGAATCCGATAATCAATTCAGAATTGGTTAGAAGGAAAGCAAGCAAAACAAGAAGCTTGTAACTAAGACAACTTAACATCTTCAATTTTATTAATGAAGTCTTGCTTTGAGGAAAAGCTATTGACGTGCAAAACAAGATTCTGGAAAAAAAGACATGAGCTGTGCATAAAGTGCCTGAGAACTTCCAAATCCCTAATACTATGGCCATGGTGCAGAAAAGCCGATCTTAACCCATAAAGGCTCTTCACGTTAGCAATTATAGCCCTCCTTTCTTCAACGGATTTACCCACAAAGATAGCCATTCGTTCCCCAATGTTTTGCATTATAGGCTCATTCTCATTTTTCAATAAAATTGATTCTAGTGCGACAAGAATATACACCACTTTGTCAGAAGGCTCTTTTGCAATAGCATTTTTTGAATACATCAGCACGGCGTCCAACACCTTGTTTTGAAATTCAGTCCTGTCACCGTTCTCGAGCAATTCGCTCAATATATCCACTGTTGGTCTGATAACAGAAATATACTCGTCATTCAAAAGCCACGGCCGCGGCTTATCCCACAATCCACTCGGCATTGTAATCAATTTGTCTTCTTGAAAAACCAAATAATCATAAGAGCTAACATGTTCACTACCCAGCGGCAAACAATATGAAACATCTTCAGGGAACATGTTAGCAGGCGTAAAAAGTCTGAGCAGGCTAATTGCCTTATTCGACTCCTCAAAGGCAATTTCGAATGCCCTTTCCTGTTCCGCAGTTACTTGATAGATAGCCACTGCAAGACCTTGCATCTGCTTACGTTTCCTTAAAAAAAGTTCCGCGATATGTTGCTTCCCCTCAGGATTAGTAGTTTGATTCTCCCATTGTTGTTGCCACTTATTTATCTGCTCACCTTTAATTGACCTGAAGATTACACCACCCAGTCTAATCTCCGACTGAATATGTAAAAACGCTACGGGAAACCAGAGCTCATGTTCTCTTATCTCTCCCTCCAATTTGGTGACCACGTACTCAGTCATTACATTTGATGTTAACTGTTTAAACTTATCCCTGAGCCATTCAAAGATCATTTTTGAGACAGACTTGGCACTAACGAACTTAAAAAGGGGCTGTATTCTTTGCATATCTGAGGATAATTGCTTCCACCGGGAATAACTCTCGCCACAAATACCAACAAAATATCCTTCATGAACAAACCATTTTGCACCGTGCTCAGCCCCCTGAGACTCCTCAAGCTCGATATCTCCAATGATGTCTGCTCCGGTAAACGTTGCTGCCGGAAAAATATCAGGAGAAAAGCCTCTTTCAGCATGATTAAACTTTCTGATATTGCAGACAAGACTCAGAAACAGGAGCTCCGCCTTAGCATTAAAATTGATTGCGGCATCTGGATGAATTAATAAACGCATTGCTCCCCTGAGTAAAAAAAATGAAATCTTAGCCTTGGGTCCTTAAAATAAACTTTTTTTTATTTTCTCTTGAAACGCAAAACCTGCGATTGGGACAGTCCATCAACCTGAGAATACTTATGTGTCGTCCTTCTCCAAAGTTGATAGCCAGCAACAGAGTAGTCTGTCACCCCTTTCAATCTTTCAAATGAACCTCATTGAACTTCTTGCCCAAATAAGCTCAAGTCCCTTGGAATTCTACTGCGAAGGAAAACAACCGTTCGTGCAACCGCAAGACAACTAAGAAATAAAAACATAGCCACAAAGGGGATTACGAGAGTTTTTTCCCCTATAAAAAAAGCAAATTTATAACTAATTAAACTAAAAACTTTTGTCGCCAATGCACTCATAAATACCAACATAAACAACAAAGGTACAGCTACTACCAAATAACCCCTTAGAGAGGCATATACTGCACTTCTCCTTTTAATTTTGCGCACACCCTTGAGCTTCCCACTAACAACTACGGCATCTGGCGTCGGATTTGTATGTATAAACTGCATAACAACGCCATTGCCTCTATCGATATAATCATAATCAATATACACATTTTTTCTGTTCTCCTCTACAACAAGAGAGAACTGATTGGCTGGCTCATTAGCATAAATAATTTTTGCATCGAGTATGTCACCAGTATCCGGCAGAGACACTCTCAACCTATCCGTATTAACAATATCCTCTCGGTGCATAGTTTCGCTCCCTGCATTCCAAAAAACGATTTTTGAAACAGTTAAATTTTCTATCCGCTGCCCGTTACACAACATTTCTAACAAACCAATACTGAATTTGAAATTTGTAACAATATTAAAACCCCAGTAAGCATAGGACGGGACTTTTTCCTTCTTGGATTTAACTGTTAAATAAATACCTACGACTGCGAGTACAATACCAATCAGAGCCTCAAAAGAGAGTTTTCGAATATGCAAATAGGGAGTCTTCAGAAAATCATAAATTCCCTTCTTGGCCCTTGCACCTTCATAAGCATCCCGTGCGAAATTATCACCAGTCTTAGCTTTTTCATACCACTTAAATGCTTCATCAATATTCGTCTTAACTCCATTACCACTTTCATACATCAAACCTATATTATATGCTGCGATTTTATCATTCTTTTCCGCTGCTTGCAGGAACCACTTATAAGCCAACTGGAAATTAGCCTCATCTCTGTAAATTACAGCCAGACTGAAAGCGGCGTTGGCATCCCCTTGCAGCGCAGCCTTCTCGTACCACTTTTTAGCCTCAGTAATGTCTCTAGGAACCCCGTCGCCCAGCCCAAGCATCTCGCCCACATGAAACTGTGCTGAAACCTGCCCTTGGTCTGCCGCTTTTCTTATCCAATCAAAAGCCAACTTAGCATCTGGCTTGAAACCTATTCCGTTATAATAAAGCAAACCCAGCTCTAATTGAGAACGAGCATCTCCCGCTTCAGCTTTTTCAAGTAGCTTACTATATACATCACTACTGGTGCTAGCACCTTCTACGGAGTTAATGCGCACCAACAAAAGAGCAAAGAGGACCAGAACAGGGCCGAATTTATATAACTTACTAAGAACTAACCGCACGCTTTCTGCTCCTTAATACAGGTTTCTTTAGCCTGAGCAGCAAAGACTTTTGACTGTGCAAGCACATCGATATGCGAATACTTCTGTGTTGTCCTAATATCAGTATGCCCCAGCACTTCCTTTATAATAGCTATCGATACCCCGCTAGAGGCGGCCATAGACGCCACAGAATGCCTTGTGGCTTGATAAAGCTCTATATCTGCACCCACAGCCTTGCATGCCGCTTTCCAGAGCCTCTGGAGTGAATCTGTTAGGTATGGCTTCCCTGAATTGGGGTTAATAAAAAGGTATATACTCGGAAGCCCCCTGGGCATAGACCTCAGAATATCCAGAACCTCAGGATGAATCAGGCGCGGACGAACCTTCTTTGTCTTGGTTCTTTCAACGATCTTCCGGTCAGACATGGTTCTTTGAACGGTCAAAATACCATTGCCGAGATCAATGTCCAGCCATTTGATTGCTACTGCTTCAGCCGGTCTTAGCCCCTGTCTGGTCAGCAAGAAGAATATGAACCTGTGTTTTGCCGGTATGGCATTCAATAACTTATCCTGCAGCTCACGGGAGCACCATTTAATGGCAGGCTCAGGGACAGATATTTTCGGAAATGTTGGCTTCTTCTCGATGACCTCATCAATAATGAGCGTATTAAACAAATTCTCAAGGGCATTCAATATATTCTTCTGTGTCTTCGAAGAAAGCCTGGCGGGAAGTTTCTGGGAAAAGTCTTTTATATCGATTGTCCGGATATCCCTGATATCTTTCCCATTAAAATATGGCTTTATATAATTCTTTATATGCCCCTTAAGAGGTTTAATGTATGAGTATGAGAGTTGTCCCTTTTCAGCTTCTTTTTCTTTATCACTGACCCACTGCTCTATAAGGTTTTCACAATAGTACCTCTTCAGCTCGGCCGCAACATACCTTGAAGGATCGAATATATGATTATCTATTTCATGCTGTATATGCGAAAGAAGAACCAGCCCCCTTTGATAACTGTCCAACGCCTGGCCCTGTTTATCAGAGCATAGAAAGATTCTGTTTCCTGAATAATGGAGATCAATCCGGAAGCGATTTGGAACGGTCTTGCAGGACGGGCAGGCATAACCGAGCTTCGGAAGATACTGGAATTTATTTTTGCAGACCGGACAATCTGATTGCCGTGATATAGGCCTGATAACACCCTTCATCTTTTGCCCCCCATTTTGTGATAACAAAAGATACTGCATTAACTGCAGTTCTGTCAATCGCGGGGAGGCTCCCTCAAGGGGCTGCATTGTTAAAACGGTTCCTTACTGGAATCAAACCAACCTGTAACGCCATCCATATACGTATTCTTAATAAGACTCGATATATCCTGATCTCTATATTTCTCAAGCTCCTTTCTAAACTTCCTATTTATGTACTTATAAAGGGTCTGAAGAACCCCGGCACCTTCATTCTTGCCAAAATCAAAGATTTCGAGCCTGTCGAACTGGGAAGCATACATTTGCGGGTTAGCTGCAATATCAGCCAGATTCCTCTTGATATTTCTCAACTGGATCTCAAAGCGAGTATAGCTTTTACCGCTAACAAGTAATGCCTGCTCATACGGGGTAATAGCTTTACCTCTTTTAAGTCTCGCCTTGATTTCGTCTATCTTATTATAGACCCTGATTTTAGGATCACTACCCGCATAAATAGTCCCCTTATAAACACTGAAACTCCCAGAACGAATTTTTGCTATCCTGAGCATCGAAAGAATACAGTCTATGGGGAATTCCTCTATGTCTGCAGCGATATCGAGTCTTGACACATGAAAAACTTCAGCATTCACCTCAGATTCGCCGAACATAGAGTTTATATAAGCAAGCATTTCAAAATAACATTCAAAATACTTTGGGTTAATATCTATCCGAGAAAAAGGAATCCTGGCATTAGCTCGCTCGCTGAACTTATGTGGTTCAAATGAAACAGCAGCCCGATCCATCAAGCAAAGAAACTTATAGAGCTTTGACCTATGAGCATCTTCTAAGATCTCCCCATTATCCCTCAAGAACTGAACATCCGGAACCTGATTGAGAGTAAGATTGAATTTATCAATCACGATTAGTAACGAGTTTGCTGGTGATTACACATATCCAGCAAACCCCCTCCCCTAAAACCTGCCACCTCTACCCGCGCTCTGCCTGCTACGCCCATTCCTTCGCCAGAGAGCTGCGGAATAGGCTCCGCCTTCGCGATACGATGCAATGCTGCTTGCGTGGAGCCCGTTCGGAGACTCGCCCGTTCCTGGCTGCCGCCAAGGAAACAGTCGAGACTCCGAACTCTGTTATTCCCCTTTCTCATTGTCCCCCTCCATAGCAATCTCAGTGAGCAACTTATTGTGAAGATACAATTCAAGTGCCCGATCACTGTGAAACTTCCTGAGCCCCTTCTCCCTTGCCTTCTTGTTTGCCGCTTCTTCCGCTTCCCAGTCTGCATGAACCTTCTTTTTCCAGTCATCATAGCCCGCAAATGGGCCGAGACAGCCTGTTACACTTTTTGAAGAGTAGAGCATGCAACCGTCTTTGCAGTAGCAAGGAGAGCATTTCTGTTCGATTTCTGATTGGTCGGTGTTTATTGATCCGTCGTCTTTCATACATGGAGTATGCCGGACGGTTGAGGAGGGAATCTAAGACATCAATGAAGCGTTTGATGTCTCATTTATGAAACAAATAGCTAAGGATTGAAACTTGCGGTTTCACTTTCTTTGCTCTATCAACAAATTTTCTAAAGGTGACTTCATCGTCTCTAAGCGCTAATCCGCAGTCATTGAAGAGCTTAAGCAATTCGCTAATAGAAAGCCTATACAGGCCAACTTCCCAGAACACAATGAGCACTATGAATTCTCTTGTTCTGATTTTTCGGTTTTTAAGGGGATCGTCTGACATTGCTTTCGATAATGCCTTAAAAAAAATCCTGTCTCCGGAATACATTGCTTCCCTTATCCGTTCTCTAACCCAGTCATGATCAAACAATGTTTTGTCTATCCGCATAATCTTAAACAGTGGCTTAGTATCCCCGGCTTTTGCTTCAACATAGAGAGTTCTTAAAGACTTTTCATTCACGATAAGCGATATAACGTTCCATGTCTGAAATAGGACCATCTTTATAAATTCCGCATTCAGCTCTTTAACGATATCTCTATGATTTTGAATTCCAATAAAAGCCTTATGCATAAACAGAGAAAACACATTACTCAGTTGATAGATAAATAATTCGATCTGTTCTTGCTGACTCATGGTCCTAGTATCAGGTTTGACGGCCGGAGAAAAAGTAAAAACAGTCATGTAATACTCTTTACTCTCCGGAGCAAGACTGCTGATCAGCTTTTGCAGTATGTTATCAACAACCTCCATTTGACCCAGTGTAATTCCTGTCAATACAGCACTAAAATCCTGATATAGTTTTTTTATAAAGATAGAAGGCTTCTTTCCACCTTTGACCCCGCTCAGCATTTTTTCCCAGTTATTTATATCATTGGCTGGATCAATATTCTCATAAAAGTTCTTAAAATCGGGAAACCCTTCGGCCTGGATTATCTTGCAAAGAGGGTCTTCTTTGGTGAGGTGAATATAGCCTTCATTACCGGGGAGCTTGACAGCATCAAGAAGTTCTAAAGCTAGCTTTATAATTACATCAAAGGCCGGATCAACTTTTCGCTTCCAAGAACTAGTCTTATAACGCATGCAGGATTATATCAGATAGATCTCTAGGATACCGTCAAGTACACCGACAAGTCTCCAGTACAGGTGACCATTGCGAGAGTTGATTGCCACAAGAAATGTTCATAGCGTTACTTTCTGGTGCGAGTTTTGGAGCGTAGTCCCCTGGAGATTGTTTGGCTTTGTCCTGTCTCGCTACTTATGTGTTGAATATTGCTTTCGAGTCTGGAGCGCTCGACACCGTCTATGCTCTGTTTATTAGATAATTTGACCTTTTTCCAACGGCACACTCTCTTGTTTAGTATCGAACCATTATTAAGGATGTCGATCAAAAGGTTACTCATTACTACTACTGAGAGTGCATCAATCGGACTGAACCTGACGTGTTGATGCATTAGAGTATTGCGAAAAACTTTGAACATGCCCGAGATTAGCATGTGTATTCCCTCTTGCTCGCTTCTGTCTTTTTGGCTTTTCAGGGCGTTTACTCTGACGATTGGCTCTCTTAGATATTTTCGTTCCTTCTTGTCGTATTCGAATGACAGCACTTCATCAACGAGGCGTGTGCCGTGGCTCTCGGTCCTCCCGAGTCGCTTCATTTCCATTTCTAGCGATATCAAAGCGGCTCGTGCGGCATCTGGGTATACGGCCTTGCGGAAGAGTCTCAGAGCCTCTTTCAGTCGTCCATCCCCCTCGTAAAGCAACAGCAGTGCATTACAGATTCGTTGCCAATGTGCTCCCAAGACACCACAATTCGGGCAATAGTTGATCGCGATTTGAGGGACTGCAACTTCCATCCCACACTCGCTGCATTTAAATGCATTATTTTTTGCTGCTTTCGATGCCGAGTTCTGGCCTGTAGATACTTTCCCCATAATAATTTTGATTGTAACATAGATAACGGGTCTTGGATATGTGTGAAGTCAGTGAAATATCATGATGCTGGATGGACTTTGGGCAGATCCTTATATTATTGGTAAGAGCAATTTCTTTGTGTAATTTGTAGGTATATTACAGTTGATCGTTTTCGAGACTAAACAGCAGGAGTTTATGTTCTTTCAGACCGTGGACTTAAGGGGGAATAACTGGGAACATACAGATCATCAATAAAACGCACCAAAAAAAATTCATTCTGTTCACGGTTTGTTCACGGTATTTCTTTACATAATATCCTAGTAACTACTTGATATTAAATGAAAGTATGGCGGGAGCGTGTGGGAATCGAACCCACCCTTCCCGCTTTTGGCAGGAAACACCGGCTTTGAAGGCCGGGAGGGACACCAGAACCCTATGCACTCCCAATGGTGTTATTGGTTGATAATACAGAATTTTGCCGTTCACTGCAAGTCGGACATGCTTACCATGGATAAATCCGGGGCAGGACAGCCACCTGCCCTTGCATAATTGCGTTTATAGATTTAGAATTAATGACATGCGACTGCTGAGAAACAAAAAAGATGTCACTGCATTTCTCGCCCTGCTGAGGCAGCGGGGCGCAGGGGTCAGCGACGCCATAGAGAAGACGGTCAAGGACATACTGAAAGACGTTGCGAAAAACGGCGATGAGGCTGTCCTTAAATACACACGGAAGTTCGACTTCAAAGGCACAAAAAAACTGAAACTTACGCAAGCGGAAATAAACAGGGCTGCGGACAAAGCTGCCCCCCATGTGGTCAAGGCTCTTGAGGTATCCGAAAAACGGATTAGGCGCTTTCATGAAATGCAGATTGAGCAGACCTGGACAACCGGGGACAGTGAGACGATCCTTGGCCAGGCAGTCAGACCGATAAAAAGAGTCGGGGTTTATGTCCCCGGCGGCAAGGCAGCCTATCCGTCAACAGTATTGATGAACGTTGTCCCGGCCCAGGTCGCCGGCGTAAAGGAGATTGCCCTCTGCGTGCCTTCGTCAGGCGGAGAGGTCAACCCCTATGTCATGGCAGCAGTCAGGATGCTGGGGGTAAAGGAAGTCTATGCCATAGGAGGAGCCCAGGCGGTCGGGGCTCTGGCGTATGGGACAGATTCCATAAAACAGGTTGATAAGATCGTCGGCCCCGGAAATATCTATGTAGCTACAGCAAAAAGAGCTGTTTTCGGTCTGGTGGATATTGACATGATCGCCGGTCCGAGCGAGATCCTGATCATCGCCGATAACTCCGCCAATGCTGCCTTTATCGCCGCAGACCTGCTCAGCCAGGCTGAGCACGATGAACTTGCCTCCTCGGTCCTCGTGACTGATTCGAAGTCACTGTCCGAGCGTGTCGAGGCTGAGTTGCAGGTGCAGTTGGCAAGACTCACCAGGAAAAAGATCGCCGAAAAATCACTCGCTGCCTATGGGGCCATCATCGTGACCCGAACACTGCTTGAAGCAATCGCAATCTCTAATGAAATTGCTCCTGAACATCTTGAGGTGATGACCGAGGACCCGATGGACATGCTGCCGGCCATAGAAAATGCCGGGGCTATATTCCTGGGACCGTGGACACCGGAGGCGCTTGGAGATTATGCCGCAGGGCCAAACCATACACTACCGACCGGCGGGACCGCACGGTTTTTTTCGCCACTGGGAGTTTATGACTTTTACAAGCGATCGAGTCTTGTCGGTTTCACCAAAAAGGGGTTCATGAAGCTCTCCGGAGTGGTCGAGACGATAGCAGACATCGAGGGACTTGAGGCCCATGCCAATACGATCAGGATCAGAAGAAACCGCCTGACCAATAAATAGAAAACACTACAGCAGGAAGGATCCATATATGAAATCAGCTCAAAAAATACTTCAAATCGGACTGCCGAAGGGCAGCCTGCAGGAATCAACACTGAAACTCTTCAGGAAGGCGGGTTATCACATCTCGGTCTCAAACCGCTCGTATTATCCCTCTTTCTCTGATACCGAAATATCTTCGATGCTGATCCGAGCCCAGGAAATGGCGCGCTACGTCGAAAGCGGCATTCTCGACTGCGGCCTGACCGGCTATGACTGGATTATGGAACAGGGTGCAGACGTCAAAGAGGTGGCTGAGCTGAACTATGCAAAGGAAGGGTTGAGGCCTGTCAGATGGGTTGTGGCGGTACCGAATGATTCGAAGATCAAAACGCTTAAGGACCTGAAGGGCAAGAGGATCGCAACCGAACTGGTCGGGTTCACCAAAAGGTATCTGAAGGCCAGGAATATCAAGGCTGAGATAGACTTCTCCTGGGGGGCGACCGAGGTAAAGCCGCCTCACCTTGCAGACGCAATCGTCGAACTGACCGAGACCGGGAACTCGCTGCGGGCGAACAATCTCCGCATCGTCGAGACGATCCTCCAGTCCAGCACCCGTTTCATCGCGAACAAGAAGGCCTGGCAGGACAAGTGGAAGCGCCAGAAGATGGAAAACATCGTGATGCTGCTGCAGGGTGCCCTGGCTGCAGAGGAGAAGGTCGGCCTGAAGATGAACGTCGCGAAAAAGGACCTGAAGCGGGTCATGAGCCTGCTGCCCTCAATGCACTCCCCGACAATCTCTACCCTCTCGGATGCCGAGTGGTACGATCTCGACGTAGTGGTCGACGAAGTGCTGATCTGCAGCCTGATCCCTAAGCTGAAGAAGGCAGGGGCTTCAGGCATTGTGGAATATCAGTTGAGCAAAGTTATCCCCTGATGTCATGTATTACTGACAGGGGTGTTTTATTGACAGGTAGTATTTTACTGCGCTAACATAACAGGCTCAAGTGGGGCTCATGGGCCCTGCATATTCCCGTCAGGAAGGGGGGTAAAGGATTGCATGCTTTAGGCACCCATTTATTAGTTGAACTGCGGGACTGCAACCCGGAGATTATCAGGGACCTGAAAAAAGTCAAGAACATGATGGTCGCTGCGGCAAAGGAAGCACAGGCAACAATTGTCGACATATCCTTCCATGAATTCAACCCATTCGGCATCAGCGGGATGGTCATTATCGCAGAATCTCATCTTTCAATTCATACCTGGCCGGAGTATGCTTATGCTGCTGTCGATATCTTCACCTGCGGAGATATTATCAAGCCGGAAGTGGCGGCCAGATTCCTGATAGAGCAGTTCGAGAGCAAGAGCCCCTCTATCGTCGAACTGAAGCGGGGAATCCTCTCACCTCTCAGCAGCGAAAGACTGCCGCACAAAATTACCGATCCCCAACTGGAATACGTTTAAAAACTATTTATCCGGCTTCCGGTCTGTCAGAGCGGCAATGCCCGGCAGTTCCTTGCCCTCAAGAAGCTGCAATGAGGCACCGCCTCCGGTCGAAATGAACGAGAGAGCTGAAGAAACACCGGCCCGATGCACGGCAAGGTCCGTGTCCCCCCCACCAACAATGGTCAGGGCATAGGCATCGGCAACGGCATGCGCAATCGAGAATGTTCCGCGCGAAAACGCATCAATCTCGAAAATACCCATGGGCCCGTTCCAGAGGATCGTCTTGCAATTGGCAAGCGCCTCTGAGAAAAGCTTGACGGTGGCCGGTCCGATATCCAGCGCACGCCACCCCTTCGGGATCTCCATGGTCGGCACGATCTTTGTCTCTGCCCCGGGCTCAAGAGACTGGGCAATCACACAATCAACCGGGAGGTAAAATTTTATGCCTTCGCTCTTCAGCTTTTTTCTGATCCTCTGTGCCGTCTCCAGCATTTCTGCCTCGACGAGTGAATCACCTACTTCATACCCCATCGCCTTGATAAAGGTGAACGCCATGCCGCCGCCGACCAGGACCTTGTCGACCTTGCCATCCAGATGCTCAAGCACCCCAATCTTGCCGGAGACCTTTGCCCCTCCGAGTATGGCAGCGAACGGCCTGACAGCATTGTCCACCGCACCTTTCAGGTACTCAATCTCTTTTCTCATCAGGAAGCCTGCTGCTGACGGCAGAAACTTTGTAATCCCGACGGTTGAAGCATGGGCCCGGTGTGCTGCACCGAAGGCATCATTCACATAAAAGTCCGCCAGCTTGGCCAGCCCCCGGGAGAAATCCTCATCGTTCTTCTCTTCTTCGGCATGATACCGCAGGTTTTCCAGGAGGAGAACATCCCCGTCTTTCATCTTCGCCACCAGGCCTTCGACCTGGGTCCCGATGCAGTCAGGGGCAAAAATCACGTCCTTGTCCAGCAGACGCTGAAGTCTCTTTGCAACAGGGGCAAGGCTGTAGCGCGGATCCGGTTTCCCCTTCGGCCTGCCAAGATGGGAGGCGAGGATCACTTTCGCCCCTTCATCGATAGCATAATTGATCGTCGGCAGTGTTGACCGAATCCTCCCGTCGTCCGTTATATGCAGGTTATCGTCAAGCGGCACATTAAAGTCAGTACGGATAAATACCCGCTTGCCCTTAATATTCAGCTGATCGATCGCCAGCTTACTGAGGACATCTTTGACCGCCATCGCCGCTACCGCACTCTTTTTCCTGGGCATTATTTATCCTCTTTTTTTGATGATATATGAAATAAGGTCTCTCAACCTTGTGCTGTAGCCCCATTCATTGTCATACCACGAGATGACCTTGACCATGTTGCCTTCCATCACCTTCGTCAGGGTGGAGTCGAAGATAGATGAGTGAGGATTCCCGTTGTAATCGATCGACACAAGCGGTTCGGTGGCATACTGCAGGATACCTTTCATCGGACCGTCAGCCCACTTCTTCATGGCCGCGTTAATCTCCTCTGTGGTCACGTTCCTGCTGAGCTCCGCCACAAGGTCAACGACCGAGACATTCGGGGTCGTTACCCGCATAGAAAAACCGTCAAGCTTCCCCTTGAGTTCAGGAAGCACCAGTCCGATCGCCTTTGCAGCACCGGTGGTCGACGGTATCATCGACAGGGCAGCTGCCCTGGCCCGCCTGAGGTCCTTGTGCGGAAGGTCGAGGATCCGCTGATCGTTTGTGTAGGAATGAATGGTTGTCATAAGACCTTTGACCAGCCCGAATTCCTTATGAAGCACCTTGGCGATAGGGGCAAGGCAGTTGGTGGTGCAGGATGCGTTGGAGATAATTTTGTGTTTTGCCGGGTCGAGAGTCTCTTCGTTGATCCCGAGACAGACGGTCGCATCAGGCTCTTTCGCGGGGGCTGAGATGATAACCCACTTTGCGCCTGCATCAATATGTTTTGTTGCCTTCTCCCGGTCGGTAAAGAGCCCGGTTGATTCAACAACAATGTCAACGCCGAGGTCTTTCCACGGAAGGTTTTCGGGAGACCTCTCTGCAGTGATTTTGATCTCTCTGCCGTCAACAAACAGACTGTTGTCCTTTGTCGAAACTTCGGCGCCAAAGATACCGTGCACTGAATCATATTTCAGGAGATGGGCGAGGGTCGGGGCATCTGTCAGGTCATTGATCGCCACGATCTCGAAGTCCTTGACCCCGTTGCTTGTTCTCAGAAAGTTTCTGCCGATACGTCCAAAACCATTAATCGCTACGCGCACTGACATATAAGCCTCCTATTAAAATGAATATTTAAAAACGTTCAATACCATGCCGGTCATAAGTTTCGGATAAAAATATGTCGATTTTGGCGGCATCCTCAGAGAGGCAAGAGCCACATTCTCGACATCCTCAACCTGGGTCGGGTTAAGGAAAAAGACTGCTTCATACTCTCCGGATTTCACCCTCTGGAGACACCGGCCAACCTCCATCTCGTAGGCGATATCCTTTACCTGAAGCAATTTATTGAATATCAGTTCATGGAGGACGGTCACATCCAGATACTTCAACGCCGGCGCAATATCAGGAACGCCTTCTCCCCTGTAACTTAATTTATACCAGATATTCCCACCCTTGTAAAACCCGAAAACATCGCGTTTCCCGGCAATTATTCCCGCAATGTCGCAGCACTCCTGGAGCTCTTCAACCTCAAAGTCGGCTTTGAGCCGCTCAAGGGCATCTGCCGGGATCCCACGAACCAGGCGATGCGTCGGAAGAATTGTCAGCCCTTCGTCCGACATATTTGCCAGGAACATCAAAACATAATCATACGGCCTCAACTCTGCAGGATCGCCCTCTTTTAATCTCATCTCCCTCTGGTACTCAATCGCGGTTTCGTAACGGTGATGGCCGTCAGCAATAAAAACAGCTTTGCCGCCGAGTTCCTCCGCAATAGCCGCAACGGCCGCCGGATCAGATATCTTCCAGAGCCGGTGGACAGAACCGTCGGGGTCTTCAGCCTCAATATAAGGAGCACTCTGGTTAACCCGGACAAGAATTTCAGAGGTCTTGCGGGCAGGACTGTTATAAATAGAAAAGATGGGGCTGACGTTCGCCTCGCAATATCTCATGATATCCAGGCGGTCTTTCTTCGGCTTTGAGTGGGTACATTCATGGGGGTGGATATTCCCCTTCCCCAACTCTTCAAGCCTGACCAGCCCGAGAAACCCGCGCAGCTTTTTGTCAGAGCCGTCAATGTTGTATGCCACTTCGCACGAATAGAAACAGGGGCCCTCGTCGGCTGTCAGTGCCTGCCCGGAGATCCAGTCATCAAGAAAGGCGCGGGCCCTGCTGTATTTGTTTGAGGTATCGTCATCCCCGGGGAGTTCCCTGCCAAAGTCTATGCGGACAATATTATGAGGACTCTTGTCGTAAAGCTCGTCCTTGTATTCAGGTGTAATTATGTCATAGGGAGGCGCAAGAAGGTCCCCTCCTGATGCCTTGGATATCTTCGGTACATTAAACAGAACCCCTTTGAATGGAAGCACGTCAGCCATTGATTTCCTGTCCTGTGAATAGTGATCCGCTATTTTAGCACGCTGGTTCCGACGAATTCCAGTGTATAAAACAGCCTGATGAGCGCGGGCAGCGGCACTTCTGCAACTGAGTCCCTTTACTGTCATATTTGTTGCTTTTTGGATATAATAGTGGGTCAAAATCAAAGAAGATTCAGGGGGCTTTATAAAAAAATTACCTGACAAGAAGGGTTATTTCGGCCTGTATGGCGGAAGATTTGCACCCGAGACGCTTATGCCGGCCCTCAGTGAGCTGGAGTCAGCCTATAAAGCTGCGGCTAAAGACAGCGCTTTTGCAGCGGAGCTTTCACAGCTGCAGGCGACCTATATCGGCAGGCCAACCCCTCTCTATTTTGCAAAGCGCCTGACAGAGCAGCTTGGTGGGGCCAGGATATATCTGAAGCGGGAGGATCTGGCCCACACCGGTGCCCACAAGATTAACAACGCCATCGGCCAGGCGCTCCTCGCAAAAAGAATGGGCAAGCAGCGCCTGATTGCAGAAACCGGGGCAGGTCAGCATGGCGTTGCGACAGCAACCGGTGCGGCGCTGACAGGGCTGTCATGCGATATTTATATGGGGTCTGACGATATTGCGCGTCAGTCCCTGAATGTCTTCAGAATGAAACTGCTGGGGGCAAGGGTCATCGAGGTCTCGACAGGATCAAGGACGCTCAAGGACGCCATCAACGAGGGTCTCCGGGACTGGACGACCAACGTCAGGACAACCCACTATGTCATGGGAACGGTTTTCGGGCCTCATCCCTTTCCGATGATGGTCCGCGATTTTCAGGCGGTCATAGGCAAAGAAGCGAAAAAACAGATCTTGAAGGCTGAAGGCAGGCTGCCTGATTATCTCATCGCCTGCGTCGGGGGCGGAAGCAACTCGATAGGGCTGTTCTTCGACTTCCTTGCCCACGAAAACGTCAGGATGATCGGGGTTGAAGCAGGCGGGAGGGGCATTGCCACCGGAGAGCATGCCGCCCGTTTTGCAGGCGGCTCCATAGGTGTCCTGCAGGGCACTAAAAGTTATCTGCTCCAGGATGACGACGGCAATGTCCTTGGAACCCACTCGGTCTCGGCCGGGCTTGATTACGCCTCGGTCGGCCCTGAGCATGCATACCTGAAGGATTCCGGAAGGGCAGAGTACACCTATGCGGATGACGAAGAAGCCCTTAGCGCCTTTGAACTGCTGGCAAGGACCGAGGGGATCATCCCTGCACTCGAGTCAGCACATGCCCTGGCAGAAACAATCAAGCGTGCTCCAACACTCTCAAAAGAAACAGTTATTATCGTGAATCTCTCCGGCCGCGGGGACAAGGACGTACAACATGTGGCCCGGATAAAGGGGATTGAGCTGTGATGTCGCGTATCACCAGGAAATTCATTGAGCTCAGGAAAAAGGGCGGGAAGGCCTTCATCCCCTATATCATGACCGGGCATCCCACCCTCCAAAGGACCGGAGAGTTGATCAGGCTCCTCGAAGATTCCGGTGCTGACATCATTGAGCTCGGCGTCCCTTTTTCAGACCCGCTTGCCGACGGACCGACGATCCAGAAGGCTGCGCAGACCGCGCTTCAGCAGGGGATTACCCTGCGCAGCGTCATTGCCTTTGTAGCTGAACTCAGAAAAACGACACAGGTCCCTGTTATCCTTATGACCTATTACAACCCCGTCTTCAAGTATGGCGAAGAACGATTCGCCCGGGATGCCTCGGCAGCCGGCGTCGACGGGATCATCGTCCCTGACCTGCCCCCGGATGAAGCCGGGGCACTGATCAGCTACTGCCGCAAGGCCGGGATAGATACGATATTTCTCCTTGCTCCGACATCGACTGAAGACAGAATCAAAAAAGTCGTGCAGGCGGCGAGGGGCTTTATCTATTACGTCTCGATTACCGGCATCACCGGCGCAAACCTCTCGATGGACGCATCAATCGGTTCCCATATTGCAGACATAAAGGAGAAATGCAGCACCCCGGTTGCAGTCGGGTTCGGCATATCGAATCCTGCTGAGGCAGCCACCGTTGCGCAGTTCGCCGATGGCGTCATCGTCGGAAGTGCCATCGTCAGGCAGGCCGAAAGTTCTGATGCCGATATCAGCAGATATCTGCTGTCGCTCAGAAATGCTGTCAAATGAGCAATGAACTTCAGCGGAAGGTGCAGCAGCTCACCACCCTGATGGACCTCTCATCTCTCGTCAACTCGACCCTCGATACACGCGAGATACGCAGAAGGGCAATCGAGGCTGCCACAACTCTGGTCAATGCAGAAACCGGAAGTCTGCTGCTGATTGACGAGTCTACCGGCGACCTTTTTTTCGAAGTGGCCCTGGGAGACAAGGGCACTATCCTGAAGCAGATCAGACTTGCAAAAGGGCAGGGAATCGCCGGATGGGTTGCTGACAGCGGCCAGCCGGTCGTCATCAATGACACCCGCTCGGACCCGAGATTCTACCAGGACGCTGACAAAAAGAGCTGTTTCGAAACAAGAAATATGGTCTGCGTCCCGGTCCAGACAAAAGAAAGACCGCTGGGTGTGCTGCAGGCGATCAATAAGAATGAGGGCGTTTTTGATGATGAAGATAAAGAAATTCTGTCTGCCCTTGCAAACCAGGTCGCCTCGGCCATCGAAAATGCAAACCTTTACCATGAGCTGAAGGAGACTTTTTACGACACAGCGCAGGCGCTTGCAGAGACGATCGAAAAACGGGACCCGTATACCGGCGGACATACTCAGCGGGTCATGGACTACAGCCTGGAGATTGGCCGTATGATGGAGCTGTCTCCCGCAGACATGGAAGAGCTTAGGCTCGCGGCCATTCTCCATGATATCGGCAAGATAGGGGTCAGAGACAGCATCCTCCTCAAGAACGACCGGCTGGACAGGGACGAGGCAGTGCTCATGAATCAGCATACCGAGTTCGGTGCTGAAATCCTGGAGCATGTCAGAAAACTGAGGCATATCATTCCGGGTGTCAGAAACCATCATGAAAAATTTGACGGCACCGGATACCCGGACAAACTGAGCGGGGAGGCCATTCCTCTTGTGGCCAGAATTATTGCCGTAGCAGACACCTTTGACGCCATGACAACAGACAGGCCTTACCGGAAGGCACTCAGCAGACAGGCAGCAGTCACCGAACTGCTGAAGTTTTCAGGGACACAGTTTGATAAAGACATCGTCGGCCATTTTGTGCGGTATATCGCTTCGCCGGAGGAGACCACGTGATAGTAAAAGTCCTCGGCAGTTCGGGCGCTGAATTCCCCGGGTTCAATCCTCCGGCCTTCCTGATAGACGGCACGCTCCTGTTGGATGCCGGTACTATCGGGGCCAAACTTTCAGCAAGGGAGCAGTCAGCGATAAAACATATCCTGATCACCCATTCGCACCTTGACCATATCAAAGGCATCCCGTTTCTCGCAGACAACATTATCATCACCAGGGCGAGCCACAGTGTAACGCTCTATGGGGTCAGGGAAACACTCGACTCGCTGAAAAAAAATCTACTGAACGACAAGATCTGGCCGGATTTTACCAAGATATCGGCATCGATCGATCCGGTTTTGAAGCTCAGACCGATCACCCCTTCAAAGATGTTCAGGGTCGGTGATTATGCTATCAGGGGGTATCGCGTAAACCATACGGTGCCTGCTGTCGGGTATATTGTCAGGGACAGCAAAGGAAAGACTCTGCTGTATACCGGGGACACCGGCCCGACAGAGGAGATATGGAAAGCCCGGGGCAGGCTCGATGCCATTATCATCGAGGTTTCTTTCCCTGATGCAATGGAGGAACTCGCAAGAAAGACGGGCCATATGACACCGGCCATGCTTGTAGCTGAACTAACGAAGTTAAAAGGCTTTTCCGGCAGGGTATTCATTACGCACCCGAAGCCGCAGTACATAAAACAGATCAGAAAGGAAATAGCCCGGCTCGGCATGCAGCAGATCGAATTGCTGCAGGACGGAAAATCCTACAGGATTTAGCCGGCCGCCCAAAATAACAAAAACGTATGGCATGGTTTAAAAAAGGCAAAGAACCGAAAGCTGACAAGAAGGTAAAGATACCAGAAGGCTTGTGGGTAAAATGCGACAGCTGCAAGGAGATCATTTATCGCAAGGAAATCGATAAGAATCTGAAAATCTGCCCCAAGTGCAACTACCATTTCAGGATCAGTGCACGGGAGCGACTCGGCTTTATTGTGGATGAGGGAAGCTTTATCGAGATGCATGCGGATCTTGCTTCGGATGATCCCCTGAACTTCAGGGACAAGGTCCCGTATAAGGACAAATTGCAGGACAACAAGAAAAAGACCGGACTGGAGGACGCGGCCCTGTCAGGGGAAGCGGCGGTCAACGGCATTCCGGTCATCATTGTGGTCATGGACTTCGCCTTTATCGGTGGAAGCATGGGCTCCGTGGTCGGTGAAAAAATTGTGAGGGCTGCAGAAGCGGCTATTGAAACCAAACGGCCTCTCATCACCTTTGCCTCCTCAGGTGGGGCCCGCATGCAGGAAGGAATTTTTTCTCTGATGCAGATGGCCAGGGTTTCAGCTGCAGTCGGCAGGCTGCGGGACAGCGGCAATCTTTATATATCGATACTTGCTGACCCGACCTTCGGCGGAGTGACCGCCAGCTTTGCCATGCTGGGGGATCTTATCCTGGCCGAGCCGAGAAGTCTGATAGGATTTGCCGGCAAAAATGTCATAGAGCAGACAATAAAACAGCAGCTTCCCGAAGATTTTCAGCGGGCGGAATTTCTCCTGGAACACGGTTTTATCGATAAGATCGTAGACCGGAAAGACATCAAACAGACACTCGCCAGGATTATAGAACTCCTTACATGAGCTATCAGGACGCGACCGGCTATCTCTACGGCCTCCAGAAGTACGGGATGAAGTTCGGCCTCGACAATATCAGGAGACTGATGACCGCGTTCGACCAGCCCCAGAGGGCCTTTTATTCAGTCCATATCGCCGGCACCAACGGCAAGGGATCAACCGCAGCCATGCTCGAATCGATCCTGCGCACCGCCGGGGTGAAAACCGGACTTTTTACCTCCCCGCATCTGGTCAGCTTCACCGAGAGGATACGGATTAACGGCACCGAGGTCACTGAGAAAGAGATTGTCAGCCTTGCTGCCGAGGTCAGGGAAGTTGCCGAGGGCATGGAGGATTTCTGTCCTACCTTCTTCGAGGTAGTGACCACCATGGCTTTTCTCCTTTTCAGAAAAAGGCAGGTCGACTGGGCAGTGGTCGAGACCGGCCTGGGAGGCAGGCTCGACGCCACAAATGTCCTCGACCCTGAGGTCTCGGTCATCACGATGATCGACTATGACCACCGTGAATTTTTGGGTAACACGCTGGCCGAAATAGCAGGGGAAAAGGCCGGCATCATAAAAAAGGGGCGTCCGGTCGTCTCGGCAGACCAGCCTGAGGAAGTTCTGCGTGTATTGAGGAACCGCGCTGCAGCAGAAGGCTCTCAGCTCTTCGTCCTTGAAAAGGACTTTTTTTCAGAGACGGTCATCGCTGATCCTGAGGCTCCGGTTTTCAACTACCGGGGGACCTCCACCCATGATGCCCTGAAGATACCGCTGGCAGGTCTTCATCAGGTGGTCAATGCATCTCTTGCAGCAAAAACCGCCGAGGTCATTCAGGAAAGCCATACGGGACTAAGACTCGATATACCCAAAGGGATCCGCGGGGTCCGCTGGCCCGGCAGACTCGAAATGGTCTCCACGCATCCTCCGGTCCTTATCGATGGCGCTCATAATCCTCACGCTGCCGGGGTACTCGCGCTGCATCTGCGGCAGTTACTCAAGTCAAAGTTCAAGAGGATTATTGCGGTGTTCGGGGTAATGGGCGACAAGGATGTCAGAGGCATCCTCGAACCGCTGATGGCTGTGGCAGCGGAAATAGTTATGACTGCACCGGCCTATGGACGGGCGGCGCCCCCTGAGGCACTGGCAGCACTGGCGGTCTCGCTCGGCCATACGGTGAGAACCGCTCCGACGGTTGCCGGGGCCATAGAGCTTGCCAGGCACCTCTGGAGCAACGGAGATCTGATTGTCATCACCGGGTCCTTTTATACCATAGGCGAGGCAAAGGAAGCCCTCGGCCAGCCGGGTATTCTGACAAGGCTAAGAGAGTGAAAAAAGTGAACCCTATATTTCAAATGCGACACATAAAATGGCAACCGGCCGGCTGGTCTTTTGCTGTCCTCTTCGTTCTCTGCACGGTTCACTGTTCACTGTTCGCGAAGCGTTGTTTCGCAGAAGAGCAGGCGACCGTCATCACTTCTGACGGGCTCGAATACAATACCGCCATCCGGCAGTACCGCATGACCGGGGCCGTAACCGCAACCCGAAATGATGCGGTCATCAAGGCCGATGAGTTATTGTATGCAGAGGGAACATCAGAAATGACCGCCGTCGGAAATGTCCGGTATGAAGACCAGGCAACTTCGATCACTGCGAATCGGGCAGAGATTAATCTTGAGGCAAAGACAGGAAAGCTGTACGATGCCGTCTTTCTCCATAAGAAGAACAAATACAACCTTTCAGGCAGGGTCATCGAGAAGAAGGGAGAGGACTATTATTACAGTCCGGAGGCCACCTTTACGACCTGCGACACACCGGTCCCTGACTGGTGTTTCAGGGGAAAAGAAATCAACGCTGTCAGGGAAGATACTATCAGGGCCAGAGACGTTACCTTCAGGATAAGAGACCTTCCGGTGATCTACTCCCCGTACCTCTGGGCATCGTTGAACACGGCGCGCCATACCGGATTTCTGATGCCGACTCCCGGCTATGGCAAGGCCCGCGGAGCAAGCCTCACGATACCCTTCTTTTGGGCAATAGCTGAAAACAGGGACGCCACGTTCATTCTGGACACCTTCAGTAAACGGGGCATTGGAACAGGAATTGAGTACCGCTTTGTTGAGCCTGGAGGGGTCAAAAGCTCCTGGTGGGCATATCACATCCGGGACACCCAACTCGACAGGCACTTTTTTGAAGTCCGGGCCCTCCATGAAGACAGGGACCGGGGGAAAGTCACCGGATTTCTCAATCTGAACTATGTCAACCAGAACGATTTTTTCCAGGAAGCCCAAACATACCGGGAGGCCAGAATACAGAGATTTCTCGACTCTACCGGCGAAATCAGCGCCTCTCTGAACAATGCGAGGCTTTACCTGCTGTCTCAGTATCTGGTCGATCTCCAGCCTAAAACTGCCCTGGGGGCTTCCTCTGCACCTCAGAAGCTTCCCGAAGCCGGGTACGTCATCAATTATACCAGGACAGGGGAGGCCCTGTTCTCTGCCACAGCCACTGCCTCAAATCTGCAGATCAAGGACGCTGTCTCAGCGGCAAGGCTTGACGTTTATCCCCGTCTTATTCACGGTTTTGGGAAAGACATAACCGTGTCACAAAAAATCGGGCTCAGGGGGACCGGGTACGCCTTTTATAATGACGAAGACCACAGCAGGCAGAAGGACCTCTTGAGGGGAGCACTGGAATATGATGCAGCGGCCCAAATCCGTTTATTCAGGAACTTCCCCTTTTTTACACATGTTATGGAGCCATCGCTGCGCTACCACGTTATTTATTCCCCGAAGAGTTCAGGGGGCATCCCAGTCTATGACACAACAGAACTCTTTGGCAAGACCTCGAACCTGGAACTCAGCATCCTGAACAGGGGTATCATAAAAGGGAATGAAGCAATTTCGGTGAGATTAACGCAGGGCCTTGATACCTACAACGGCAGCAGGCCTTTCCTGCCGTTGCACGTTGAGGCCGGCATTAAAACTCCGATTGTCCTGCTCCTGGACACGACCTATGACCACTATGCCCGGAGGATTGAAACGACACACTCTGATCTCAGCCTGAAGATAAACCAGGTAAATCTGACTGTCGGCCAGCGGTATAACAGAAAAGAAGAGATTAATGTCTATACAGTCGGAACCGAATTCAGCCCCCTGAAGAATATTCAGATAAACAGCAGTGTCTGGTATGACGCCAAAGGGGCAGGGTTGCGGGACGTCATGGTCGCGCTCAAATACACCAAGCAGTGCTGGAGTCTGAAACTGGAGACGATAAAACGGCCGGGTGATTTCTCTGTGCGGCTCATGGTTGAACTTGCAGGTGTTGGCTCACCCATCGCGACAAAGTAGCTGCTGCAGTAATTAGATTGATAAATTTGGCCCGGATTTATTAAAATATCTATTATCGTTCAGGAGGACAGACGTGAAAGAAGGAATTCATCCAGACTACAAGGAAGTAAAGGTTGGCTGCGCATGCGGCGAAACCTTCACCACAAGATCCACGCGGAAAGATATCCATCTTGATATCTGCGCCAGATGTCACCCGTTCTACACCGGCAAGCAGAAGCTTATGGATACTGAAGGACGTGTCGAGAAATTCAAAAAGAAATACGCAATCAAGTAGCGGGCGTTATTCATTGACAAAACAGGAAACCTGGAAAGGTTTCCTGTTTTTTTCTTTACAAATCCTGATGGAAGAAGGTCACGCGTGAAAAACATCGGTGGACAGGCGGTCATAGAAGGTGTCATGATGAAGGCTGCAGACAGCTGGACCGTTGCCGTGCGTGATCAGTCCGGCAGCATTCACCTCAAGAAAGAACAGCTAAAACCACTCCCCCGTTTTCTGAAGGTACCACTGGTGAGAGGCGTCATTGCCCTTTTTCAGGCTCTCTCCATAGGAATGCAGGCAATCGAATTTTCGGCCAGCAAGGCCTACGAGGAGGGGGAAGAGGAACCCCTCAGCAAGGCATCAATATTCGTCACAATACTGATTTCGGTCCTCTTGAGCATAGGGCTCTTTATTCTTCTGCCGCTTTATGCCACAAAGCTCATGGGGCTCCTTTTTAAAGGTATTGAGACCAGTTCCCTGCTGTTTAATCTCGTCGATGGTCTTATCAGGGTCATGGTCTTTATTTTGTACGTTGTCATCATCGGTCTGTGGAAAGAGATGGCACGGATATTCATGTATCACGGGGCTGAGCATAAGGTGATTCATGCCTATGAAGAAGGAAAAGAACTGACCGTTGCCGGAGTCAGGGATTACAGTACGCGGCATCCCCGCTGCGGCACGAGTTTCCTGATGATCGTCATGGTCGTCAGCATCCTGGTCTTTTCCTTTATACCTCAGCAGTGGCCCTTTACATTCAAATTCCTCTCCCGGATTATCCTGATCCCCCTGATAGCAGGATCATCGTTCGAGTTTCTGAAGCTTTCGGCGAAATGGCAGCACAATCCTTTGATGCAGCTGATGATTATGCCGGGCCTTCTTCTGCAGCGTTTGACGACCCGCGAACCCGACGACGCCCAGATCGAGGTTGCCCTGACGGCCCTGACTGAGGTACTGAAGCTCGAGGAAGAGCATGCTTGACAAGCTCAAGCAGATTGAAGAAAAATACGAAAACCTGACCGATTTCCTGATGGACCCGAAGATACTCGGAGTCCAGTCCGACTTCCAGAAATACTCACGGGAACACGCCGAGCTGCAACCGCTGGTCGAAAAGATCAGGGAATATAAAAAGGTGGTCGGGGATCTCTCGGCAGCAGAAGAGATCCTCAACAGCAGCGATCCCGAACTGAAAGAACTTGCCCAGGCAGAACTCGATGATCTGAAAAAAAAGAAACCGGTATTGGAAGAAGAACTCAGGTTTATGCTTCTTCCGGTCGACCCGCGCGATTCCAAAAACGTCATACTCGAAATCAGGGCAGGGACGGGAGGAGAGGAAGCTGCGCTTTTTGCAGCCAACCTTTTCAGGATGTATTCGAAATATGCCGAGTCCAGACGCTGGAAAGTCGACCTGATCAGCATGAGCGCAACAGGTATTGGAGGAATCAAGGAAGTGGTCGCCTCGATCCTCGGAAAAGGAGCCTACAGCAGACTCAAATATGAAAGCGGGGTTCACCGGGTTCAGCGTGTCCCGTCGACCGAGGCCTCCGGAAGGATTCATACCTCTGCTGCAACCGTTGCCGTGCTGCCTGAGGCAGAAGACGTCGATGTCAAGATTGATCAGAAGGACCTGAGAATCGATACCTTCTGCTCCTCCGGGGCAGGAGGACAAAGTGTCAACACGACCTATTCCGCCGTCAGAATCGTCCATATTCCTACCAATCTTGTTGTCCAGTGTCAGGACGAACGGTCACAGACAAAAAACAGAGAGAAGGCGATGAAAGTCCTCAGATCACGCCTCTATGAGATGGAAATCGAGGAAAAGGATAAAGAACGGGCGGAGCAGCGCAAGTCACAGGTCGGCTCAGGAGACCGGAGTGAGCGGATCAGGACCTATAACTATCCCCAGAACAGGATCAGCGATCACCGGACAGGTCTGACCCTCTATAAGCTTGAACAGATCATGGAAGGCAGCCTGGACGAAGTCTTCGACAACATGAGTACTTATTTCAATGCCGAGCGCCTGAAGGAAGTTACCTAGACTTTTCACGAAGCCGTCATGAGAATCCTCGACGCCCTCCGCGCTGCAACTGAAACCCTTGAGAGGGCTGGCATTGATGATCCGCTTGCAGATGCCGAAATCCTCACCTGGCATACCGCAGATATCGACCGCCTGACCGCCTTTCTTGATAACCCGGAAATCAGCCCGCAAATCCTTGCCAGAATCAGGAGATTGACGACACGCAGGGCAAAGGGTGAACCAGTGCAGTATATTGTCGGGCAGGTCGAATTCTGCGGACTTAAGATATCAGTCGGCAAAGGGGTACTCATACCGCGGCCGGAAACCGAACTTCTGGTGGAGGAAGCGGTAAAAGCAGTTATCCGCCAGCCTGCCAGCTTGCCAGCCCGTATTCTCGACCTCTGCACCGGCAGCGGGTGCATAGCGCTTGCGCTGGCAAAGGAATTCCCCACGGCTAAGGTCATCGGTACAGATATTTCTCAAAAGGCATTGCGTTACGCGAAAAAAAACGCTTCGGCAAACAACATCACCAACGTCACATTTATGAAGGGCTCGCTATTCGCACCAATAAAAAGGGGAACGACGTTTGACCTCATCACCGCAAATCCCCCCTATATCCTAAGCTGCGAAATCCCCGGACTTCAAACAGAGGTCAGGGACTGGGAGCCGCACGGTGCGCTCGACGGGGGTAATGACGGCATTGACTTCTACCGGGAAATATTCAACCATGCAGGGTCCTGTCTCAAACCGGCCGGGTCACTGTTTATGGAGCTCGGATACGGTCAGGCCAAGGCCGTTGCTGAAATTGCATCCCGAAGCGGGTTTGAAATTATTGCGGTAATCAGAGACCTGGCCGGCATCCAAAGAATTCTGCATGCCGCACCGGCGGGGCCTTCATAAGGCATGAGCACGAAGACTACTCTTCGCACCTGCAGGGGTAATAGGTAAGCAGCGCCTGTTTTATCTTCTGAACAGCTTCAGCCTCGGTCCTGCCTTTAACCCTGAGTCCGGGTAGTTCAGGGCATTCCGCAACCCATGATCCGTCATCGTCCTGGTACACAGAGAACTCCCTCATGGTTTTTCTATCTCCTTCATCAGGGCGTCAAGGAGGTCCTTTTCAGCCAGCTTTTTTATGATCTTCCCTTTCCTGAACAGCAGCCCGGTCCCTGCTCCCCCGGCAATTCCGATATCGGCCTCACGCGCCTCTCCCGGCCCGTTCACCACACAGCCCATAACCGCAACGGTAATCGGCTTTTCGAGGTCTTTCAGCCTCTCCTCTACCTCGGCCGCCAGTCCCCTGATATCGATCTGGCACCTGCCGCAGGTTGGACATGAGATGATATTGGGGCCACGGGTCCTCAAACCAAGAGATTTAAGGATTTCATAGGCAACGCGCACCTCTTCATGAGGGTCGGCAGATAGAGAAACCCTCATAGTATCGCCGATGCCTTCGGCAAGGATAATTCCAAGACCGACTGAACTTTTTATGATACCGGTAAACGATGGCCCGGCTTCAGAAATGCCGATGTGAAGCGGGTATCTGAAGGACTTTGCAAAGAGCCGGTAGGCCTCGACCGTTGTCAGTACATTCGAAGCCTTCAGCGAGACCTTGATGTCCCGGAAGTCAAGCTTCTCCAGAATTTCGATATGTTCGGCGGCGCTTTCAACAAGGGCCTCCGGTGTGGGATGTTTAAATTTCTGAAGCAGTTTTTTTGACAGAGATCCGGCATTAACACCTATGCGCACCGGGATCTTCCGGTCCTTGCATACCGCAACAAGTTCGGCAACCTTCCACCGTGCCCCTATATTGCCGGGGTTGATCCGGAGACCATCAACCCCCTGCTGCACCGCCTCAAGGGCAAGACGCCAGTCAAAGTGGATATCGGCGATTACCGGTATGGGGGAGGTCTTTTTTATAGGACCAAGCGCCTGAGCCGCAGCCATGTCCGGGACTGCTATTCTGATGATCTCGCACCCGGACGCAGCCAAAGACCTGACCTGGGCCGCCGTGGCAGCCGTATCGCGGGTATCGGTCTTGGTCATGGACTGGACCGTAACCGGGCTGCCGCCGCCGACCGGGACATGCCCCACACGTATCAGTCTCGTTCTGCGTCTCTTTTTCACCTCTGTTATCCCTCTTCTTTCATCCTCTTTTTGTCGCGGTAAGCTTTCACCGCCTCGGTGTGCTGGACAAGGGTGTCCGAAAAAACATGCGTGCCGTCATTATTTGAAACAAAATAGAGATACGAGACCTTTGCCGGGTTGACAGCTGCCACGATCGACTTCAGACTAGGGGATGCAATCGGCCCGGGAGGCAGGCCCTTGTTGACATACGTATTATATGGTATCTGCCGCTGGAGGTCCGTCTTCATGATCTTTTCTTTAGAGCTCTTCACACCATAGATACTCGTCGGGTCTGCCTGAAGCAGCATATTTTTCTTCAGCCTGTTGTGATAAACCGCCGCAATAACCGGCCGCTCTGAATCGACAACCGCTTCCTTTTCAATAATCGAGGCAAGTGACAGGACCTCCGCCTCGGTCATGCCGATCTCTCCTGCCCTGGCCCTCAGTTTATCGTCAAATTTTTCACGCATCCGGTCTATCATCAGCCCCAGGGCGTCCTCAAGATTCACCCCCTTGGCAATCAGATACGTGTCGGGATAAATATAGCCCTCGACACTCGGAGAGGCAATATCATGCAAGGACAGAAAGTCCTTGTCATAAGCCAGGTTCATCACCTCGTCCTGTGTGGCAAGACCTGTCTTTGCGAAAGCCTCCGAAATCTCCCTCAGCGAATCACCCTCAAGGATCTTAACCTCAAACTCAATGATTTTCCCTTTCTGGATAATCTTGAAAATCGCAAACGGACTCATGCTCGTCCAGACAGAATAAAATCCTGCCCTGATCTTCCGATCCGCTCCGGTAAGCCTCCCCAGCAGCATGAAGATCTTCTTGTCCCTGATCAGTTTCTCTTTGACCAGGATATCTGCAGCCTGACGAAAAGTAGCGCCCTTCGGTATCTGTATCTCGGTATTTTTCCCGACTGACTGGACCGGCACGAACAATTCGAAGCCGGCGTACATCAGAAACAGAACGCAGGTCGCCAGAAAGATAAAAAACAGACTCTTTTTCATTCCTTTAGAATGCCAGATGGCTCATGAAATGTCCAGAACTGAGAGAAAAATACAAAGGCGGGAATAACCCCGCCTTTGTCACTGTTGCCTATTCTAAAATGCGTTGCTGTTGATTAGTACATGCCGCCCATGCCGCCGCCCGGAGGCATGGCAGGCATTTCAGACTTTTCCTCAGGGATATCAGCGATCATCACTGAGGTGGTCAGCATCAGAGATGCCACGGATGAGGCATTCTGAAGTGCACACCTGGTGACCTTTGTAGGATCGACAATGCCGGCCTTCAGCATGTCAACATACTCCTCAGTACCTGCATTAAATCCATAGTTTGCTTCCTTTGAGTTCTTGACCTTCTCAACGATAACAGACGGCTCAAGGCCGGTGTTATAGATAATCTGACGGATAGGCTCCTCAAGAGCTCTCTTGAGGATATCAACGCCCACC
This sequence comes from Thermodesulfovibrio sp., assembly GCA_013824615.1. Lineage (GTDB taxonomy): Bacteria > Nitrospirota > Thermodesulfovibrionia > Thermodesulfovibrionales > UBA6898 > PALSA-1316. Next base: position 18,914 of record PNOC01000003.1, on the reverse strand, counting down.
TGCTGGTCATGGTTCTCAAGCTTCAGGCCTTTGAGAGCGCTGACGCAGCGGAGAAGTGCAACGCCGCCGCCCGGCACAATGCCTTCCTCAACTGCTGCACGGGTTGCATGGAGTGCATCCTCAACCCTCGCCTTCTTTTCCTTCATCTCGGTCTCGGTAGCTGCGCCGACATTGATAACGGCAACGCCGCCGACGATCTTGGCGAGCCTCTCCTGGAGTTTCTCCCTGTCGTAGTCAGAGGTCGTCTCGTCGATCTGGGCCTTGATCAGCTTGACCCTGCCCTCGATCTTCTTGGGATCCCCTGCGCCTTCGACAATGGTAGTGTTCTCTTTGTCGACGGTGATCTTCTTCGCCCTTCCAAGGTCGGTGATCTTGATGCTCTCAAGCTTGATGCCGAGATCTTCAGAAATGACCGTGCCGCCCGTAAGGATTGCGAGATCTTCAAGCATTGCCTTCCTCCGGTCTCCAAAACCAGGGGCCTTGACTGCGCAGACCTGGATCGTACCGCGGAGCTTGTTGACGACGAGGGTTGCAAGCGCCTCACCCTCTACTTCTTCAGCAATGATCATAAGAGGTCTGCCCATCTTTGCAGTCTGCTCAAGAATAGGAAGCAGGTCCTTCATGGCAGAAATCTTCTTCTCGTTGATGAGAATAAAGACATCATCGAGATTACATTCCATCCTCTCGGGATCTGTCACAAAGTAGGGTGAGGAGTAGCCCCTGTCGAACTGCATGCCCTCGACAACATCGAGTGATGTCGTCATGCTCTTTGCCTCTTCGACCGTAATAACGCCGTCCTTGCCGACCTTGTCCATGGCATCGGCAATCAGCTCACCGATCGTCAGATCATTGTTTGCTGAGATCGTACCGACCTGGGCAATCTCCTTCTTGTCCTGTACCGGCCTGCTGATCTTCTTCAGCTCACCGACAATAGCCTCAACCGCCTTTTCGATGCCCCTCTTGATGTCCATGGGGTTTGAGCCGGCAACCACATGCTTGATACCGCCGCTGTAGATAGCGTAGGCGAGCACGGTTGCTGTCGTGGTCCCGTCACCGGCTACATCGGAGGTCTTGCTGGCGACTTCACGAACGAGCTGAGCCCCCATATTTTCATAAGCGTCCTTCAGTTCAATTTCCTTGGCGACCGTCACTCCATCCTTGGTGATCGTCGGTGCGCCGTATTTCTTGTCGATAACAACATTCTTGCCCTTCGGGCCAAGGGTTGCCTTCACTGCATCAGTCAGCAGCGTAATGCCCTTTAACATCGAGCTTCGTGCTGCCTCATCAAATAGAAGCTGCTTTGCCATATATTATTTCCTCCTGAGAATTGTTTTTTTGAATTATCCGGGACGTATTCCTGGAGTGATTCAGAGAATGATTAAGGGAATTATTCGACGATACCGAGAATGTCTTCTTCCTTGACGATCAGGTAGTCTGTTCCATCCATATTGACCTTCGAGCCGGAATATTTATCAAATAGGACTATGTCACCGGCCTTAACCTCTTTGACCTCAGATCCAACAGCCTCAATCTTTCCCTTCTGCGGCTTTTCCTTGGCTGAATCAGGGATGTAGATTCCGCCAGCGGTCTTTTCTCCTTCTTCAGAGTAGGATACAAATACCCTGTCCTTGAGTGGCTTAAATTTCATACGCTTTTCTCCTTTCTTATTATTATTTTGCGGGGTTATTAGCACTCAACCTGCTTGAGTGCTAATATAACAGGAATTAAGTCAGTTTGGCAAGAGTTATTCAAAAAAAATCAGAAAAAAAAGAATACGGCTGTTCCGGATAGCTGAGAAAAGCTGTTTATTCAACTAGTTACAGCTGAATTGATTATTTCAAAGCCCCCTTCCGTGCTGCAATAAAGTTTTCAATAGCCTCCCGATAATAGTCAAATACATCACGAACGTCTTGCGGAATTCTGTTGTCATAGAGTTTCTTGCCCTCCTTGACCTCGGAGGCAAAAACCGCATAGAAGTCACCGGCTTTAATCGCAGCTTCAACCTTTGCAACATTATACAGGTGGATATCATTAATAATTGTCCGAGCAAGACGCCGTGCCTTCTCGATTTTCTCGTCAGCTGCAGGCGGCTGAACAGACATTCCCGTCATCGCCGTCTTCATTCCGGCGCTAATCGCAGAGGACTGCTCAGGAGACGTGACTTCCGAAGCTGATGGCCCCGCCGCAGGCCTTGGTACTGCCTCCGATTTCTCTTTGTCACCGGAAGGAGCGGCTGGAGTAACATCCCCTTTGAGCAGACGGATTTTTTCAAGCAATTGAGCAGGGATGTCAAATTCTTCGATATAGTCATCTGCGCCATACAGAGAAGTCGGCTCCCTGCGATATTTGGTCTTGTCATGGATCGCCGGTATTAAAATAAACTTCATGTCCTTGGTTTCAGCCCTGGCCTTAACCCTCCGGCAGACTTCGAATCCGTATATCTTCGGAAGCGCGACCTCGATGATAGCAATAAATGGAAATTCTTTGAGGGCCTTGACCATGAGATCGATGCCGTCAGAAGCTGTAATTACCCTATAGCCTCCGGAAATCAGAACCGCAGAAATTTGCTGCATCAGATCCGGATTGGAATGGGCGACAAGCACGGTCGAACTGTTAAGGGTTTTCTTCTGTTGTGCAGCGGGCTTTCTGACGACGAGCACTGCAGCGCATTTTGGGCACTTGAATTTTGAGCCCGCAGGAGACAGCTTTGCCTCATCGACTTTCAGTTTTATCGCACATTTCGGACAGATAACTATCACCTTCGAAACCTCCCTGGCAACCATAATTTAATCGTCGAGAAACCGGCCGGGAACCTGCCTGTCCGGACTGCACTTCAGGCAAGACCCCTGGTGCCGTCCCCCGGTGCAGGAAACCACTCAAGACCTGTATAATAGCCCAAAATCAGATAACTATCAAGGGCCGGATTTTTCTTCCCTTGCAAAAGGCCGGGCATTCGTCAGCTTGGGGCATCCGCTGGCTGACCGAAGCAGTGGGCCCCCGCTGGCTTCATTGACATAATACCTGATCTACAGTAAAGTTTAGTATGTCTGATGAGCACAAGGGAGAAGGTTCAGCACTCCGGGAAGTTGATAGAAAAATTCGGTTATCAATAATCACGACGACCGTTGTTATTGTGACATTGTTTTTAGTGCTGTTTTCCCATCTCTACCCCTCGCTCTCTTTTATGCTTTTTTTTATTCCTGACTTCTCTATAAATCTGGTGATTGCCCTGTCTTTTTTTCTGGCACTGCTGGGACTGACTCTTTTTATCGGTATGTCCCGTCAGGTAACACGAATTATACACGACTACAGCAGCAAGCTTGAGCAGTTGCTGGGTATTACCAGGGATTTGCGAGAGGAGATGTATGGCGATATCCTTCTTGAAAAAATTCTCGACAACGCCATGGCTATTACCAGTGCAGATGCCGGATCAATTCTTCTTAGAGAAGGTAATTCACTGGTGTTCAAGATTGTCAGGGGGGAGAAGGCCCCCTTGCTGACGGGAACGACGGTAGAAATAGGCAAGGGGATTACCGGATGGGCAGCCAGTACCGGACAGACGGTCAGACTGCAGGATGTTGCAGCGGACAGCCGGTTTAATTCTGACATCGACGCCGTAACCGGCTATGAAACGAAATCTATCCTTTGTATTCCTCTGATCGCTCACGCGTCGGTCATAGGTGTCATTGAACTTCTGAACAAGAAAGATGGGCATGCATTCCGGCAGCGGGATGAAGAGGTTATCGCCTATCTGGCTGGTCAGGCTGCAATTTCTATCACCAGGACACGCTTTTACGAGGATCAGAGAAACTATGAAATACATCTGACTGAAATGCTGCTTGAGGCGATTGATGTGCATATCATCGAAAAGCGCGGGCATTCCAGACGGGTAGCGCGGTATAGCAATATTATTGCCAAGGGACTGCATCTGCCGGAGGAACAAAAGAGGAGAATATATTTTGCATCGCTTCTCCATGATGTGGGTTTTATGAAAGTAAATCCGGAGGAGACCTTCAGTAAAGATGAATATATGCGTCATCCGAAGCTCGGATATGAAATGATCAGGCCGATAACTTTTTACGCTGATATTGCCCCGATTATTCTCCATCATCATGAACGCTTCGACGGCCAGGGTTACCCCTCACAGCTCAAAGGGGAAGATATTCCGCTGGAGTCCAGAATTATTGCGATTGCTGAAGCATTCGATGCGATGGTCAGTCAAGTTTCCTACAAAGTACCGATCAACTATGGAGAAGCTATTCTGGAACTGAGGCATAAGGCAGGTACACAGTTCGACCGGGAACTTGTTGAACTGTTCGTTGCAAATATTGATCCGCTACAGATAAAAGAGTAACGTGCTGATAAAGAAGAGGGGGCCAATGGCCCCCTCTTCTTTATCTATTTATTCCTGCTGTCGGTCTTGCACGAGACCTTCGGGGTTACCCCTCAGGTCTGTATCCCCAGTCGTGGAAATATAATCGTCTGCAGCACAATCCAGATTGCGATAATTGCTATGCCGACCAGGATATCACTCATGGCGCTATTTCCCTTTGGTGGATTCCGACTCTGCAGCTGCCTTTGCAGCCTTGCCCTTTGGCTTCTTAACACTTTCGTAATCAATGAATTCAAGAATTGCCATCGGCGCAGAATCCTTCAACCGGTTTCTGGTATGCACCAGTCTCAGGTAGCCGCCGTTTCTGCCGACAAAGCGGGGAGCTATCTCATTGAAGAGCTTCGAGGCTATGGTCCGGCAGGTCACAACAGTCAAAACCTGCCTCTTCGAGTGAAGGTCACCCTTAATGCCGAAGGTGATCATCTTCTCTGCAATGCGTTTGGTCTCCTTAGCCTTGGCTACCGTAGTCTCTATGCGCTGATTTTCGAAAAGCGCGGTAACCAGGCACCTGAGCAGCGCCTTCCGCTGGTTAGCGGGCCTGCCAAATAATCTTCCATCTACTTTATGACGCATCGTCGTTGATACCTCCGGATTGTAATACAGCGTCTTTACTGAGGCTGTCAAGGTCTATCTTCATGCCAAGATGGAGTCCCATCCTGCTCAGGATTTCCTTGATCTCATTGAGCGACTTCCGGCCGAAATTCTTTGTCTTGAGCATCTCCGGCTCGGTCTTCTGCACCAGCTCGTGTATCGTCTTGATGTTAGCATTTTTCAGGCAATTATATGACCTTACCGAAAGTTCCAGCTCATCGACATTCTTGAACAGATTGTCGTTCGGAGATGCGGCCCCATCGTCGCCAAGCTTTACAGCCGATTCGTCGGCAGACACGACATCGAGGTCGTCTTCCTCAAGAATCAGCAGATCAAAGTGTTCAATGAGAATCGTTGCAGCCTGCGTTATTGCCTTTTCCGGGGTTATGCTCCCGTCTGTCCAGAGCTCCAGCACAAGGCGGTCATAGTCCGTGTCTCTCCCGACCCTTGCCTTCTCTACTGAAAAATTTACCTTCTTCATCGGGGTAAAAACAGCATCCACCGCAATCATTGATACCGGAAGACTCTCTTTATTTCTTTCTGCAGAAAGATACCCCTTGCCGTTTCTGATATAGACTTCTGCATCAAAAGCAGCTCCCTTGTCCAGAGTGGCAATGACCTGATCAGGATTCAGGATCTCTATAGATGCGTCAGCCTGGATATCCGAGCCCTTCACCTGCCCGGGCCCCTTGACCTGAAATGTCGCAACCTTGCTGCCGGTACCGTGGTATCTGAACCGCACGGACTTCAGATTAAGGATAATGTTGATAACATCTTCCTTTATCCCGTTTATGGTCGAAAACTCATGCAGCGCACCGTTTATCTTGACCGCGGTAATCGCTGCACCTTCAAGCGAGGAAAGCAGTATCCTTCTCAATGCATTTCCCATGGTTGTGCCAAAACCACGCTCCAGCGGCTCCACAATAAGCTTGCCGTAATCGCTGGTTAGCGTCTCTTCATCAAACCTGATCTTCTCAGGTAGTTGAAAGCCTTTTTTCCTTAAATTCATAAGGCCTCCCTATATGCCTTAAATTTTATACGATTTCAGACGAAACAGCAGTGGCAGAGGACTCCTCGCACCCGTGCATTTCGTTTTCTAATATGCTATTTTGAATACAACTCAACAATGAGCTGTTCCTGAGCCGGGAGCTGAATCTCTTCTCTCTCCGGGATTTCGGCAACCTTACCCTTGAAATTCTGGAAGTCAACCTCTACCCACGCGGGAATTCCCCGCTGCTCAGCCTTGGCAATGCTTTCGACGATAAGTGGAATGTTCCTGCTTGCCTCTTTCACCTCAACCAGGGAACCCTTCACCATGGCGCACGACGGAATGTTGACCTCCCTGCCGTTTACCATAACGTGCCCGTGGCAGACCAGTTGCCGCGCGCTCGTCCTGTTCGGTGCGAAACCCATGCGGTAGACCACATTGTCCAGCCTGGTCTCCATAATCTGCAGGAGAACCACGCCCGTCACGCCTTTCCTTCTCGTGGCCTGGTGGAAACATTTTCTGAACTGCCTCTCCAGAACACCATAGCTGTTGCGGACCTTCTGTTTTTCTCTTAACTGCACACCGTAATCGGAGAGCTTGCCACGCCGCTGGCCATGCTGTCCGGGAGGATATTGCCTCCGCTCAACAGCGCACTTTTCCGTAAAACAACGATCTCCCTTCAGGAACAGTTTTTCTGTCTCCCTGCGGCATATCCTGCACTGCGGTCCTGAATATCTTGCCACTTAAACTCTCCTCCTCTTCGGCGGCCTGCAGCCATTATGCGGCACCGGCGTCACATCTTTTATCAGGTTAATATCCAGACCTGCAGCCTGCAGAGCACGTATCGCAGACTCCCTGCCGGCCCCCGGTCCTTTGACATAGACATCAACCTGCTTCATACCTATGTCCATGGCCTTCTTGGCCGCTGCCTCAGCAGCGATCTGTGCTGCATACGGAGTCCCTTTTCTTGACCCCTTGAAACCAAGATTGCCTGCACTCGACCAGGTTATCACGCCTCCGGTCGGATCGGTGATTGTTACAATCGTATTGTTAAAGGTCGCCTGAATATAGGCAGAGCCACTGGTTATATGCCGTTTATCCTTTTTGACCCCTTTTTTTCTCTGAGCCATGGGCTAAGCCTCCTTCTTCTTTCCGACAACAGCTTTTCTCGGACCTTTACGTGTACGGGCGTTTGTTTTTGTTCTCTGACCCCGTAGCGGAAGGCCTGCCCTGTGACGAGTTCCTCTATAACATCCGATATCGGTCAGTCTCTTAATACTCATCGATATGTCCCGCCTGAGATCACCCTCCACCCGGAGGTCTCTCTCTATGACGGCCCTGATTTTGACTGCATCCTCATCCTTGAGGTCCCTGACTCTGACGTGAGAGTCGACTCCAACCTCCTCCAGAATCTTCTGGGAAAGAGACCTGCCTATGCCGAATATTCTCGTCAGGCCAATCTCAATACGCTCATTTTTTGGCAAATCAACTCCAGCGATTCTCGCCAATGTATACCTCCTCTTTTATCCCTGTCTCTGTTTATGTTTGGGGTTATCACAAATAACGCGAATAACTCCCTTTCTCTTTATGACCCTGCATTTCGTGCATATCGGCTTAACTGATGAACGAACCTTCATGGTAACTCCTCACCTTTATCGTCTATTTGAATCGGTATGTTATCCTGCCCTTGGTAAGGTCATACGGCGATAGCTCTATCGTGACCTTGTCCCCAGGCAGTATTTTGATAAAATGCATCCGCATCTTGCCGGAAACGTATGCCAGGATCACCTGGCCATTCTCCAGTTCAACCCTGAACATGGCATTCGGCAGTGTTTCCAAAATCGCACCCTGAACTTCTATACTGTCTTCTTTTGCCATAAACGTTTATTATAATCTTTCAGTTGTATTTCGTCAATATTCTCGGCAGATCTTCTGTAATACAGATCGTATGCTCAAAGTGAGCCGACTTTCTGCCATCAAGTGTCACTGCTGTCCATTTATCTGCGAGGACTTTCACCTCGTATGTGCCGGCATTGACCATCGGTTCTATAGCGAGGGTCATCCCCTTTCTCAGCCTCGGCCCCTGGCCGGGTGCTCCGTAGTTCGGAATCTGCGGCTCCTCATGCATCTCCCTGCCGATTCCGTGCCCAACAAACATCCTGACCACTGAGAAACCGTTATTCTCAACATGCTGCTGTATCGCATGCGATATATCATAAAGCCGGTTACCCTCAACAGCCTGCTCAATACCTTTATACAAGGCCTCTTCGGTAGCTCTCAGCAGCCTGGCGTCGTCTTCTGAAACAATACCTACCGGGAGCGTTCTCGCGGCATCTCCATAGAAACCATTCATGAGAACACCGACATCCACACTGACCAGATCCCCCTCGGAGATTCTTCTGCCGGAGGGAATACCATGCACCACCTGCTCATTTACCGAGACACATATGCTGCCCGGATATCCGCGGTACCCCTTGAAGGCCGACTTGCCGCCAAGAGTCCTGATGCGGTCATCGGCAAAAGCCTCAATTTCCTTTGTCGTTATGCCTGCCCTGACTACCTCGGTTAGAGATGCAAGGACATCGGCAACGACCCGGCAGGGCTGAGACATCGCTTCTATTTCATCTTGTGATTTGAGGAAGATCACGTATCATCTTCAGGCTGAAGCTGCCACCACCGGCAACCACCGAATCCCCGGCGTTGCTGGTTGGCCATGATTCACCAGTTGTCAGCTGCGCCTGCCCCTGATTCTGCCTTTTTTCAGAAACCCATCATACGAGCGCGTTACCAGATGAGATTCTATCTGTGATACCGTATCGAGAGCAACCCCGACGGCAATCAGCAGTGACGTACCTCCAAAATAGAACGGAACTCCGAATCTGTTGATCAAGACCTCGGGAATGACACATACCAACGCGAGATAAATCGCACCGACAAACGTCAGGCGCGACAAAACCCGATACAGGTATTCCGAAGTCTTCTGCCCGGGACGGATGCCGGGCACGTATCCGCCATACTTCTTGAGGTTATCGGCAATATCTACCGGGTTAAACACAATGGCCGTGTAGAAATATGCGAAAAAGAAGATCATGCTGACGTACAGCATCGTATAAATCACCGTTCCGGGCGAAAGCTGCTTGGCTATCGACTGTACCCAGGGAATTGCAATAAATCCCGCAATGGTTGCAGGAAACATGATAATCGAAGATGCAAAGATGGGAGGTATAACTCCCGCCGTGTTGATTTTCAACGGCAGATGCGTTGACTGCCCCCCGAAGACTTTTTTCCCGACAACGCGTTTGGCATACTGGACAGGTATCTTCCGTTGCCCGCGCTCCATCATAATGATAGCTCCGATAACCCCTACCATCATGACAACCAGAAACAGGACAAAGAAAATGGAGAGTTCGCCGGCCTGCATAAGTCTTATGGTACTGACAATTGCTTGCGGAAAGCGCGCCACAATACCCGCAAAGATGATAAGTGATATGCCGTTTCCTATTCCCCGTTCGGTAATCTGCTCACCGAGCCACATGATAAAAGCAGTTCCGGCCGTAAGGGTTATCATGGTGATTAACCTGAACGACCAGCCAGGATTCTGCACAAATACTCCGTTAGACATGCTCTCAAGACCCGCTGCTATGCCGAAAGACTGGATAGCACTAATCACGACAGTGCCGTAACGTGTATAACGGGTTATTTTCTTTTTTCCTGCCTCGCCTTCCTTGGCAAGTTTTCCGATGGCAGGAATCACAACCGTCAGAAGCTGCATAATAATCGACGCGCTGATATACGGCATAATCCCGAGGGCAAAAATGGTAACCCGGGAGAGAGCCCCGCCGGAAAACATATCAAAGAACCCCATAAAGGCTCCGCCTTTATCAGTGAGAAATTTACTCAGTTCTTCTCCATTTATCCCGGGAGTCGGCACATGACAGCCCACGCGGTAAACGGTCAGTAGAGCAAGGGTATAAAAAATACGCCTCTTTAATTCCTCAATCTTGAATATATTCTGAAAACTAGACAGGAGTCCCAATTACAGAACCTCAGCCTTGCCGCCTGCGGCGGTAATTTTTTCCATGGCGGAAGCACTGAATGCAGCAGCCTGTATAGTTATGGCCCGCTCAATCTTGCCATTGCCAAGGACTTTCAGCCCGTCCTTCATGTCCTTGATAATCCTCTTTTCCTTGAGAACCGCGGGAGTTATGACATCAATGCCCTGAAGGCTGTTAAGGCTGTCAAGATTAATAGTTGCATACGTCTTGCCGAAAATATTGGTGAACCCCCGCTTCGGAACCCGCCGCTGCAAAGGCATCTGGCCGCCTTCAAAGCCAAGGCCAACCGTGCCGCCGGACCGCGCCTTCTGTCCTTTATGACCTTTACATGATGTCTTGCCGTGACCAGACCCTACGCCTCTTCCAACGCGCTTGCGCTTATGTGTGCTTCCTTCAGCAGGCTTTATATCCTGTATATTCATCTCGTTTAACCTCCGCCTATTCCGATACGATCTCTACGGCAACCAGGTGAGAAACCCTGTTGATCATTCCCTTGATCGCCTTATTGTCCTCACGCTTCACTGAGGAACCAATTTTTTTAAGTCCAAGAGCCTCCAGAGTGCGGCGCTGTTTCACCGGCAGCCCGATATAACCTTTTTTCAGAACTATCTTAAGCATTAGGTGTTCGCCTCCTGTGTCTCTTCCTCACCCTTGCCGCGCAACTTGATAATGTACTCAGGATCCTTCAACCCGGTAAGTCCGGCTATGGTAGCATGCACGGTGTTGAACGGGTTATGGTTTCCGAGTGCCTTTGCAACAATATCCTGAACACCGGAAACCTCAAGTATGGCCCTGACAGCACCACCGGCAATCAGCCCCGTTCCTTTGGGAGCCGGGTTCATAATCACCTGGCCACCACTGTATTTTCCGATAATGCGGTGGGGAATTGTACCGTCCTTCATCGGGAACTTTAAAAGTGATTTTTTCGCCTGCTCAACAGCCTTCCTGATCGCCTCAGGGACCTCTGCGGCCTTGCCTTTCCCGATGCCGACCGTGCCTTCGCCGTCGCCGACAACTACCAGGGCGCTGAACGAAAATCTCCGTCCACCCTTGACGACCTTCGCCACTCTATTGATGAAGACCACCTTATCTTTTAAATTCAATCCTTCCGGGTTGATCCTAGCCACCTTACCTCCTTGAACCTTTATCAATCATTCTAAAATTCCAGTCCGGCTTCCCGCGCTGCCTCGGCAAGGGCCTTAATCCTTCCGTGATAGAGGTAACCGCTTCTGTCGAATACAACCTTGTCAATTCCCTTTTCCTTGGCCCTGCCGCCGATCAGCAATCCGACCTCGCGGGCTGTCTTGCTGTTGCCCTTGTGCTGAGTAAGTGCCCGCATTGAAATGTCAAGGCTCGAGGCAGCAACCATGGTCGTGCCGGTCGTATCATCAATGACCTGCGCATATATATTATTGAGGCTTCTGAAAACGGAAAGCCGTGGCCTCGCCGTTGTACCGCCTACTGTCTTCCTGATGCGTTCATGACGCCGCTGTCTTCCTATTGTTCTCGTCCTGGCCAACGTATAACCTCCTACCGGTCATTCACACGGAGACGATGCACTGCATCATCCCCACAATGTTATTTTTTACCTGTCTTACCCACTTTAAGCTTCAGCCGTTCTCCGGCATACCGCACACCCTTGCCTTTATACGCATCAGGCTTCCTGAGGGATCTCAGATTTGCCGCCACCTGGCCAATCTTCTGTTTGTCAATTCCCGTGAGGGTTATCTGCGTCTGCTTCTGATCAACTGCCGCGGTAATACCTTCAGGCAACGGAAACTCCACAGGATGGGAATACCCGAGAGTCAAGGTAATCTTGCTGCCCTGTACCTGCGCCCTGTATCCGACGCCGACAATGTCAAGAACCCTCTGATACCCTTTCGTCACCCCGTCAACCATGTTGGAGACAAGGCTCCGGGTCAAACCATGGAGTGCCCGGGTCTGCTTTGCATCATCGCGCCTGGCGACCACGATAACGTTGTCCTTAACCGACAGTTCGGTCCCTTCGGGGAAACTCCAGCCCAACTCCCCTTTCGGACCCTTAACTTTCACTGTATTGCCTGCGAGAGTCACATTAACTCCGCTCGGGATCTCTATAGGTTTTTTTCCAATTCTCGACATGTTATGATTCTCCTTTTACCAGACGTAACAGAGGATTTCTCCGCCGACTTTTTCACGCTTGCATGTCTTGTCAACGAAAATACCCCGTGATGTGGAGAGAATAGAAACACCCACGCCGCCCATAACGCTGGGAATCTCATCCTTGCCTGCATAGACCCGTCTGCCAGGTTTACTGATCCTCTTGATGCCCGATATGATCGGTGCATTGTCAACGGTATATTTCAGGGTTATTCTGAGGATTCCCTGCTTCTTGTCCTTCAGTATCTTATAGGCCCGAATAAATCCTTCTTCTTTCAATATCTTTGCAATCTCAAGTTTCAGGCGCGATGCCGGAACATCAACTTTTTCAGCCTTTATCATGGCAGCGTTCCTGATTCTTGTGAGCATATCTGCGATTGGGTCAGTTAACATCAAAATCCTCCCTATAAATCATATACTACCAGCTTGACTTGGTTACCCCAGGTATCTGGCCGCGCAATGCCAGAGTCCTGAAGCATATGCGACACATGCCAAACTGCCTGAGATAGCCTCTAGGCCTGCCGCAGACCTTGCAGCGGTTATGCGCCCTGACACCAAATTTGGGCGGCCGTTTCGACTTTTCTATCATACACGTCTTTGCCATTACAGTACCTCGCTAATTTCTAAAAGGGATGCCAAAGTAACGCAAAAGCGCCTTACTTTCCTTGTCTGTCGCTGCAGAGGTGCAGACGATGACGTCCAGTCCGTGGACCATTTCAACCTTGTCGTAATCTATCTCAGGGAATATGAACTGCTCCCGAATGCCAAGGGCATAGTTGCCCCTGCCGTCGAAGGATTTGCCTGACACGCCCCTGAAGTCACGGATACGCGGGAGGGCTATGGTAATGAGCCTGTCAAGGAATTCGTACATATTAATCCCGCGCAGGGTAACCTTGCAGCCTATCGGCATGCCTTCTCTCAATTTAAACGTTGCAATAGATTTCTTGGCCTTGGTGACGATGGGTTTCTGACCGGTGATCATGCCTAGTTCTTTCTGGGCAGCATCCAGAAGCTTGATGTTCTGTATGGCCTCTCCCAGTCCGACGTTCAGCACGATTTTCTCCAGCTTCGGAACCTGCATGATGTTTCTGTAAGAAAAATCCTTCATCATCGCAGGAATAATCTCTTTCTGATACTTCTCTTTCATCCGTGGAGCCGCCATATTAATCTATGACCTCCTTGCATTTTTTACACGAGCGATGTTTTTTGCCGCCATCAATCACCGTCGCCGCAATTTTCGAAGGCTTATTACATTTCGGACATACCAGCATAACATTAGACAACTGTATCGGGGCCTCTTTTTCGATAATACCGCCCTGTGCATAGGTCTTGTTCGGCTTCATATGCTTTTTGATAATATTGATTTTTTCGATCAATATCCGTCCTGCTGTCTTATCGACACTCAGTACCCTGCCCTGCTTCCCCTTATACTTACCGGTGAGGACGTGGACTGTATCTTCTTTTTTTATACCCAAACTCATGTTTCCTCCTAAAGAACCTCTGGGGCGAGTGAGATGATCTTCATATAATCTTTCCAGCGGAGCTCACGCGCTACCGGACCAAAGATTCTCGTCCCGACCGGTTCGCCCTGTGCATTTATCAGGACAACCGCATTCTGATCAAACCGTATATACGAACCGTCAGGCCGCCGTGCCTCTCTCCGGGTGCGGACAACAACAGCTTTCGTCACCGACCCCTTCTTGATATTACTGTCCGGCAGGGCTTCCTTAACTGCGACGACAACAACATCTCCAAGCCGCGCGTATCGGCGCTGAGATCCGCCAAGAACCTTTACACACTGGACCCTTTTCGCGCCCGAGTTGTCTGCTACTTCAAGCATCGTCCTGAGCTGAATCATTTCCCGCTGCTCCTTTGCACTTTGCCCATGATCTCAAGGACCAGCCAACGCTTGTCTTTACTGAGCGGCCTGGTCTCAATTATCTTGACATCATCGCCGACAGCGCATGAATTGTCCGCGTCATGAGCCTTGAACTTGGTCACCTTCTTAACGGTCTTCTTGTAGACAGGATGCTGAAACTGCCTCGTAACCGCGATCACGACCGTCTTCTCCATTTTGTTGCTCACCACTTTGCCTGTATAAACCTTGTCTGCCATCTTTACCTTCCAGATCTAGTATGTTATATCGAGGTTATGCATCTTTATGCTGCTTTTCAGTCAGCACGGTCAATACCCTGGCGATATCCTTCCGCAGCGTTCTGATACGCATCGGGTTTTCTATCTCTCCAGTCGCCTTCTGAAATCTGAGATTGAAAAGTTCCTTTCTCAGATCCTGCTCTTTTTTGAGGAGCTCGTCTGCACCCTTGTCTCTAAGTTCTGCTATTTTCATATGACGTTCTCCTCCCTTCTGACAAATTTCATCGATAAAGGAAGCTTGTGCGATGCCAGGCGGAGCGCCTCTTTGGCCACAGCCTCGGTGACACCTGACATTTCATAGATGACCCTGCCGGGCTTTATAACAGCTACCCAGTACTCAGGTGCGCCCTTTCCCTTACCCATTCTGGTTTCAGCGGGCTTCTTGGTAATCGGCTTGTCCGGGAATATGCGGATCCATACCTTGCATCCCCTCTTAACGTGTCTGTTGATCGCAATTCGCGCTGCCTCAATCTGACGGGACGTGATCCAGCCCGGTTCCATGGCCTTCAGCCCGAACTCTCCAAAGGAGACCTCGGAGCCGGTATACGCCTTGCCGTTCATATTACCCTTCTGCATCTTTCTGAACTTAACTTTTTTTGGCATTAACATGGCAAAAACCTCTTATATCGCTGCAGCTTCAGCCGTGGGTCTTACAACCTCCGGCAGTACTTCACCGGTATAGACCCAGACCTTCACGCCGATTATTCCGTAGGTGGTCTTCGCCTGAGCGAAACCATAGTTTATATCAGCCCTGAATGTATGGAGGGGAACTCTTCCCTCGCGATACCATTCAGTTCTCGCTATTTCAGCTCCGGCAAGTCTGCCGGCGCATGCTATCTTGATACCCTGGGCTCCAAACCGCAACGCCGAAGCAACCGATTTTTTCATTGCGCGCCTGAAGGCAACCCTTTTTTCCAGCTGCAACGCTATATTTTCGGCTACCAGTTGAGCATCGATCTCAGGTTTGCGAATCTCCTTGATATCGACCGCAGCCTGCTTGCCGCTCAGCAGCTCAATGTCCTTGCGAAGCTTTTCGACCTCGGCACCCTTTTTCCCGATGATGATTCCTGGCCGCGCAGTGTGAATGATAACCCGTATCTTCTGTCCGGCGCGCTCTATCTCAATCCGAGAGACCCCGGCGTGAAACAGCTTGTCCTTGATCTCCCTGCGAATGACGATATCCTGAAGCAACTGTTCAGCATACCCTTTTTTCAGGTACCATCTCGAGTCCCAAGTCCTTGTTATGCCTAATCTTATACCCGTCGGGTGCGTCTTCTGGCCCAAAGTATCCTCCTGATTATTTTTCTGTCAATATCAGAGTGATATGACAGGTCCTTTTCTTGATCATGTTTGCCCTGCCCATCGACCGCTGCTCAACGCGCTTCATTGTTGAACCCTGATCAACACTTGCCCCGCTGATGACCAGCGCCTCTGAATCAACATTTGCATTTTTCTGCTCTGCGTTAGACATCGCAGACTTCAGAATCTTTTCAACAACGCGTGCGCCACCATACGGCATGAACTTCAGTGACAGCAACGCCTCTCCCGCCTTCTTGCCCCTGATCAGGTCAACAACTCTTTTGGCCTTCCTGGGGGTGACTCTCACATATTTAACTTTAGCTTTTGCATCCATATGCATAACCCTTTACTTTACTGAAGTAGTCTTCCCTGAGCCTGCATGGCCCTTAAAGGTCCTTGTGGGAGAAAATTCTCCGAGCTTGTGACCCACCATATTCTCTGTGACATATACCGGAATAAACTTCTTCCCGTTATGCACAGCGAACGTATATCCTATGAAGTCAGGAAGTATCATTGAGCGACGAGACCATGTCTTAATCAGCTTCTTCTCGCCTGATGTGATGCTGTCCTGTACCTTCTTCATCAATTTCTCGTCGACAAACGGGCCTTTCTTTAAAGAACGCGGCAAGGTTACTTCCTCCTCTTCACGATATACATATCAGTTCTTTTGTTATTCCTCGTCTTGATGCCTTCAGGTATGCCCCATGGAGTACACGGTGGCCTTCCTCCTGAACTCCTGCCCTCACCGCCACCCAGTGGATGGTCAATCGGGTTCATCGCAACACCTCTGACATGCGGCCTTCTGCCGACCCACCTGCTCCTGCCGGCCTTACCGAAGGATACATTCTCATGTTCAGGGTTACCGACCTGGCCGATCGTCGCCATGCACTTTGAAGGAATGCGCCGCACTTCTCCGGAAGCCACCTTCACCTGTACATAGGTCTCTTCTTTTGCTATCAGCTGTGCGGAAGACCCGGCACTTCTCACCATCTTTGCCCCCTGTCCGGGACGCAGTTCAATATTATGGATAAAAGTTCCGAGAGGAATATCGCTCAAGGGCAACGCATTGCCGACCTTGATCTCGGCCCCTTTTCCGGAAACTATCTCCTGTCCTACATTTAATCCTGCGGGTACAATGATATACCTCTTGTCGCCATCCCGATATTTAAGAAGAGCTATTCTCGCCGACCGGTTCGGATCATATTCTATCGTGGCCACAATTGCCGGTACTCCGACTTTATCTCTCTTAAAATCAATAAGCCGGTATTTCCTTCTGTTGCCTCCGCCTCTTTGCCATGCAGTTACTCCGCCGGTATTGTTTCTTCCGCCGGTCTTCCGCAGAGGTTTCAACAGCGCCTTTACGGGCTCCGTGGATGTTACCTCAGCATAGTCCATGACTGTACGAAATCTTACACCGGGTGATGTTGGTTTATATTTCTTAATTCCCATTATGCACCTTCAATAAAATCAAGTTTTTCACCCTGTTTGAGGGTAATAACAGCTTTCTTCCTGTCCGGCCTCTTGCCGACATACTTGCCATACCGCTTCCACTTGCCATACACCTTGACAGTCGCTACCTTCTCGACCTTGACTTTGAATATCTCCTCAATAGCCTTCTTTATTTCAAGCTTGTTTGAGTCCCGTTCAACCTCTACCAGGAGCTTGTTTTCGCTCTCTTTGAGGGCATTCCCCTTCTCGGTAAACAGTGGTCTTTTGATAATCGAATAAACACTCTTCATTTCTTTGATGCCTCCGACAGCATTTCAGCGGCCTGCTTCGTCATGAGCAGACGGTTATGGACAGCAACATCATACGAATTCAGATCCGTTACGCAACGGACGGTAACGCCCGGTATGTTTCTGGCTGAAAGCATGACTGTTTTATTATATTCAGGCACTATAACCAGAACACTCTTGCCGGCGAACTCCAGGTTGTGCAGGAGGGTCACCATATCCTTTGTCCTTGGCTTCTCGAAAGCGAGATTATCGACAACTGATATCTCCCCGTCTGCAAGTTTTCCGGAAAGAACGGCCTTCAGCGCAAGCTTCTTTGCCTTTTTCGGCAGGTCATACGAATAATCCCTCGGCTGAGGACCGAAGACAATACCGCCGCCTCTCCAAAGAGGAGACCGGCTGCTTCCGGACCGAGCCCTTCCTGTGCTTTTCTGCTTCCATGGCTTTCTTCCGCCACCACTTACAAAGCCTTTTGTCTTGGTTGAATGCGTTCCCTGCCTTTGGTTGGCAAGAAAGTTTATAACAGCACCGTGCACGACACCCTGCTTTGCTATAACACCAAACACACCGTCAGACAAGGCAATTTTCCCTACTGCTTTATTATTTCTATCTTTTATTACGAGTTCCGGCATCCTAGTCGTCCTTTCTAATCTCAAGGTAGGTGCCTTTTGAGCCAGGAACGGCACCGTGGATCAGAAGTAGGTTCTGCTCAACCCTTACATCAACAACTGCAAGGTTTCTGACCGTTACCCGCTCTGACCCCATATGTCCAGGCATACCCTTGTTCTTCCAGACCCGGGAAGGGAATGAACTTGCGCCTATTGAGCCGGGCGCCCGGTTAAACATAGAGCCGTGAGAGCCAGGTCCACCGGCATAGTTATGCCTTTTCATGACACCCTGAAACCCTTTGCCCTTGGATATCCCGGAAACAGCCACAATGTCGCCTTTTTTAAACTTATCGACTGTCAGCATTTCGCCAACTTTCAGGTCTCCCATCGGAAACTCTCTGAGAAGTCTGTAAGGGCTGACTCCTGCCTTCTTAAATACACCCTTCATCGGCTTTGTAACCCGTTTCTCCTTCTTCACTTCAAAGAAGCCGAGCTTGACCGCCTCATAGCCATCGTTTTCAAGGGTCTTGACCTGAATGATACAACACGGACCGGCTTCGACAACCGTCACCGGCCACATCTTGCCGCTTTCATCAAACACCTGTGTCATGCCGATCTTTTTCCCGAGAATACCTGTCATAGCTTTATCTCCACATCGACACCCGCAGCAAGTTCCAGCTTCATCAGGGCATCAACTGTCTGAGGGGTGGCATCATGTATGTCAAGCAGCCTTTTATGGGTTCTGATCTCGAACTGCTCCCGAGACTTCTTGTCAACGTGTACCGACCTGAGAACCGTTATCTTGCTGATATGCGTCGGGAGAGGGACCGGCCCTGCAACCCGCGCTCCGGTCCTGCGAGCTGTATCGACAATCTCACGAAGGGACTGATCGAGTACCCGGTGATCATATGCTTTTAGTTTGATTCTGATTTTCTGATTCACGTTTACTCCAGG
>PNOC01000002.1 GCA_013824615.1 Thermodesulfovibrio sp. | reverse complement strand
TGTTGACCGGGATGCATTCGGCTTCTGTCAGTTCGACCGCACCATAAAGATAATCAACTACCGGCTTGCTGCCGTGCATATAAACAAAGACGCCATCCAGGGGCAGTTCCGACTCATTCTTTGCCGCATCGGTCAGTCTCACTTTCTCGACCGCCTCAGTCCCTTCAATCGCCGTGACCGTATTTTCGAGGAGCACCTTCAGGTTCGGCGCTTCAAGTGAGGGATGATTTTCAACCTTCAGTTTTTTTGTGGGAGAGATGAGGTACACTGTTTTGGCAAACCGGGTCAGATATCCTGCCTCTTTGACCGCCTCCTCTGAGTTGCCTATGACGCAAACCGTCTTGTCCTTATAAAATGCCGCATCGCAGACTGCGCAGTAACTGACGCCTCTGCCCAGGAATTCTGCCTCTCCCTTTATCGAGGCCTTTCTTCCCATCGAGCCGGTTGCGATAATTACTGCCTTGCCCTTGTAACTGCCGGTCATGGTGAAAACTTCCTTTACCTCTCCCGACAGATTGACGCCGACGACCTGGGCCTCGACATATTCAGACCCGAATCTGACGGCCTGGTTTCTGAAGGTATCCAGCAGTTCCTTGCCGGATACGGCACTGGCCAGTCCGGGATAGTTTTCTATATGACTGGTATAGGCGAGGGCCCCTGCGGTGGCTGATTTGTCGAGCACGACGGTCTTCAGCTTTGCGCGTGAGGTATATTGGGCCGCGGAGAGACCTCCGGGCCCCCCTCCGATGATTACCACATCATAGATATTTTCCGTGTCAGGCATGTAACCTCCGATAAAGCATTTTTTCTATTTTATACCTATTCAACGGGAGCAGCAAGTATAATGCAGGGAGCTGCTGAGGCCGACTTTGACAGGTTTGTGATTTACATATAAACTATCCACACGGGGCTGGGCAGAGGCATATCTTTTCGGGTTGCATCAGCCGCAATAAATCTTCAGGAGGAAACGAGCGTATGTATCCTTTGGCAACTCTCAGGCTTCCATTGTGCTGCATGATCATCTGCTGTTTGTGTCTGATCGGCTTTTCTTCAGATGTCCTGGCCGGAGAGACTATTCGTATCAATGGTTCGGGAATAGGACTTGATATGATGAAACCTCTCATCGCTGCCTACAGCAAAGCTCATCCCGGGATATCCATTGAAATGGAAAAGCCTCTTGGAAGTTCGGGGGCGATAAAGGCGCTTATTGCAGGAGCCCTGGACATCGCGGTAAGCAGCAAACCCCTTAAGGCTGAGGAGGCTGAGCAGGGGGCAACCTTGCGGCCTTTCGGTAGGACGCCGCTTGCAATTGTCGTCGGAGGCAGTGTGCCGGTAAAGGACATTACTACCCCGGAACTGGAAAAGATTTACTCCGGAACAACCGTGGTATGGCCGGGTGGAGAGACCATACGTCTTATTCTGAGGCCTCAGGAAGATATTGACACTAAGATTTTGAGGGGTCTGTCGCCTGGTATGGACGAGGCTGTCACCAGGGCAAGAAAACGTCCGGGCATGATAACTGTAGTGACTGACCCCGAATCAAATCAGGCCGTAGCCAGGACCATTGGCAGCATCGGCGCCTCAGGTCTTGTCGGAGTTTTGGTCAGCAAACCTTCGCTGAGCATCATCTCACTCAATGGAATTATGCCGTCTGCGAAAACACTGGCTGACGGCCGCTACCCGCTTGCCAAGGAGATATACTTTGTTACTACCAGCAGATTATCCAGGGCCTCAGAAAAATTTATCGACTTTATATACTCAGACAAAGGACGTGCGATTGTGGAGAAGATCGGAGTTCTTGTTACCGCAGGTGGTAAGACCGGCAGATGACCTCTGCACAGGATTCTGTTGCCCGAATAACGTATCTGATAGCCGGGATAATCGCTGTCGTCATCGTTATCGCTATTCCGGCCGGATACTTTGCCGTATCGTATCAGTACCTTGGCGGCAGCATCGACGCGCAGGCAGAGCTTTCTGCAAGTGCAATTGAATTACTGGTTGCCGCGAACCCCAGGATGTGGCAGTTCGAGGAAGTGCGACTGCAGGAAATACTGGAGCGCCATCATGAGTTCGACGTACCTGAGACGCGCCTGGTCAGGGACATCCGGGGGAATATCATGGCCCGGATTGCAGAGCCTGTTTCACCTCCTGTTATAAAGCGCAGCTTCGGCATTTATGAGTCAGGCACGCGGGTTGGGAATATTGAGATTTCGCGTTCGCTGCTGCCACTGGCGGGAAAAACATCTCTGGTTTGCCTGGGTTCGCTGCTGCTCGGGATTGTTATATTTTATATCCTCAGCGTTGTTCCTCTGAAGGCTGTCAGAGGCGCATATCATTCCCTCGAAGAAAGTGAGCGGGCGCTTCGCAGCAGCGAAGAATTTATCAGAGAAGCCCTCGACAATATAGATGACGGGTTCCTGGTTATCGGCCCGGACTACAGGATCATTATCGCTAACAGGACCTACAGGGGCTGGGCCAATACCCAGTCCGACGGCATCACCGGAAGACATTGTTATGAAGTCTTACATAAGAAAAAATATCCCTGTCATGAGGATGGTGCAGATTGTGTTGTGAAGCTTGTTTTTGATACCGGCGAATTCCAGACTGGTGAGCAGACCTATGAAGATTCTTCAGGCCTGACGCAGCATATCGAGAAGAAGGCCTTTCCGATAAAGGACAAATCCGGCGCAGTTACTTCGGTGATTGAGGTTGTCCGTAATATCACTGAGCACCGCCTCCTGGAATCAGAGCAGCTGAAGACCCAGAAGCTGGAGGCCATGGGTACTTTGGCAGGTGGCATTGCCCATGATTTTAATAATCTGCTTCAGGGCGTTTTTGGGTATATGTCCATGGCCAAAATGCACCTTGATCAAAGGGAAAAGGCCCTTGCCATGATTGAGCAGGCCGAAAAAGCCTTGAATATGTCGGTCAATCTTACGACGCAGCTGCTGACTTTTTCGAAGGGTGGTAAACCGGTGAAGAAGATGATAACCCTGAAGCCGGTGATAGAAACCGCGGCCAAGTTTGCCCTGAGCGGATCCAGTTCTGATTACCGGGCCGAGATAGCGCCTGATCTTTGGCGTGTAGCGGCCGATGAAGGCCAGATTGGACAGGTTGTCCAGAACATTGTGCTCAATGCAAAACAGGCAATGCCACATGGCGGGACCGTCGAGATCCTGGCCGGAAATATCAGTATGCCTGAGGGGGAAAATCCCCTGATACCTGATGGGGGCAAGTTTGTGGAAATAGTCATCAGGGACTGCGGGATAGGTATGACTGATGAGAAAATAGCGAGGATCTTCGACCCTTACTATACGACCAAACAGAGCGGAAGCGGCCTTGGACTGGCAACAGCTCATTCAATAATCAAGAACCATGACGGCATGATTGAGGTGGCATCGGTGCCGGATAAAGGCAGTACTTTTACCATCTACCTGCCGGCGAACTCCGCAGATGAAGAGACTCTGCAGGCAGTTCCGCTGTCTGTAAGTGTCCGCAAAGGAAAAATTCTTGTCATGGACGATGAGGAGATGGTGAGGGCTGTAGCTGCTTCGATGCTGCAGGCCATGGGCCACGAAGTCGTTTCTGTGAAAGATGGCGAGGAGGCGATCGAAACATTCAGAAAGGCCAGAAACTCGGACAGACCCTTTGATATTGTTATCCTTGATTTGACGATCAGGGGTGGAATGGGGGGAGAACTGGCTGTCAGGGAGCTGCTTGAGATAGATCCGAAAATTAAGGCGGTGGTGTCGAGCGGCTACGCTGATAATCAGGTTATTGCGGACTATAAGACCGCCGGTTTTACGGCATTTCTGAATAAACCCTATAGAATCGATGAGCTTGCCGCAAAGCTCAGTGAACTGCTGGCGTAATATTTTGAGCCTGTTGAACGTGTGATATAATCAATCATGAGAATCATTGCCGCTCTTCTCTCCTTTCTTCTGGTCGTGGTTCTGGCTGCGGTTCTGACCTCAGTTCTGGTATTGGGCTGCGCCGACACCTGCTGCGCAGTTCAACAGACATCGTTTGCTATCCTGCCGATGGAGGCTGCGGACAATGTGACCACTGCAGAGCGGAATGAGGCTGAAAGTACTTTTTCCTCAGCGCTGATCCAGGCTGCCAAATACAAATTTGTTGAACGCGCCCGAATTGACCAGATCCTGAGCGAGCAGAGCCTCCAGTTGACCGGGGCCACAGACAGCAAAAAAACTGCAGTGGTCGGAAAAATCCTGGGTGTGGACAAGCTGATCCAGGCGTCACTCTACCGGAAAGACGCGCTGACGATCAAAATCAGTGTGATTGATGTGCCGACCGCCCGCGTGGAATTCACCAAGCTCAGATATTACGGCAACTTCGGTCCGAAGGCGGTTGCCAAGTGGGCTGCGGCGGAGATACTGATGCGGTATCCCCTCCTCGGCACGGTAACAGGAAAAGCAGGCGATTCCTTTGTCATTGACCTTGGCGAGGAACACGGTGTCAGAGAGGGGACGAGGATTTTTGTGGCAGAGAAGACCTCGGTCCTCGATGACAGGGGCGGAGAACTGCTCAGCGACTACCGCCGGCTGGGCCTCCTGGAGGTGACCCGCGCTACGAGAGGGGGTTCTCAGGCAAAAGTAAAAAAACTGGACAGCAATTCGCGGCCGATAAAAGCCGGTGACATTGTCTCCCTTGAGCCGATTCCTTCTGCACGTTCAGGTATTTCAAAGACCCCGCTGCTCGGTGCGGTGCGGCCGGGCAAGTTGATTCTCGAAGACGACATGAAGTCCCGCCAGTATCTCTCCCCACACCTTAGCAAAGGTGATGCGTACCAGTCAGGGGTGCTTCACCTGAATGCCACGCACCTGAAGGCCTATCATACCAATGTTTTTTATCCCATGCCGTTTGACAGGCTGGCGGATTTCATCCTCGAAGGCGAGATTGAATTTCAAAAATCCTCCAGGCGCGCCAACGGCATTGATATCTGCTTCAGAAGCAGAGGCGCTTATGCTGAGCTGCATGCGTACAGGCTTTATCTGGCCAGCGACGGGACCTCAGAGGTCAGGCTGAGCAGGTATGCAACCCGGTTCGAGCTGGCCCCTCACCAGACCACCCCCCTGCTGCATAGGGGCACTGAGAAGAACAGGTTTCGGATTGTTGCCTTTGGTTCGCGCTTTGACATCTATGTGAATGACTCTTTTCTCATAGCGTTTGAAGATGAACAGCTCGATGCCGGAGGTATCGGCTTTATGGTCGAAAGCGGCGGTCATGTAACCGTCGATAATGTAAAAATCTGGGAAGCGGTGAAGCCCTGAACGTATCATTTACTAACAGGTTCATTAGTAAGGTGTCATTCTCGCGAAGGCGGGAATCCAGTATTTTCATGGTTTCTGGATTGCCCGATCAAGTCGGGCAATGACAAGGAATGTGCCTTTACTAACGGTCTCATTAGTATGTACTTCTTAGTAACTATTTTTCCTGCGGGGCTGCCGCAGGGATTACAAGAGGTTATGTGTTGCATTGAATCAAAGGTCGTTTCCCCGGCGAAAGTCGGGCATCCTGTTATGAATACGAGGAGGATTACATGAAAAAGGGGACAGGGCGATTGGCATTGTTGTTGGTTCTGGGACTTATGGTTCATAATGCAGGTGCGGCTGATGTGGAGATAAACAGCACCGTCAATGCAACCGGCGATATCAGCACGTCAGCCAATCTAAACGCCAATAACCTGATCATGTCCCGGCAGGGCGGGAGCAGTCCGGTCGTCAAGCTGACCGTGGCAGATGACTCAACCGGGGCAAGTTCAACACAGCCACATCTCGACGGGTACAAGGCCGGTGGTACTTTGACGGTGCCGACTGCTACTACGAATGGGATGAGATTATTCCGGCTCATGGGAAAAGGTCATGACGGGACGCAGTGGACCTTGAACAATGCAAGCACCCTGATAGGCTTCTATGCCTCCGAGACCTGGACCCCAACTGCCACCGGTGCCGAAATAGGATTTTCAACAACCCAGAATGAAACTGTCAACACAACCGAGAAGGTCAGGATAAAGCATGACGGTAAGGTCGGCATCGGGACGAGTACTCCAACACAACTCCTCGATGTAAACGGTAACATAAATGCACTGGGCGACATCGTATCCGGCGCATCCGTATCTGCTGAGTTCTTTATAGGAGACGGTTCGTTTCTGATGGGGCTGACCGCTGCAAATCTGAGCGCAGGGACTGCCGGTATAAATATCTCGGGCAATGCTGCCACTGCCACAACCGCTACGACAGCCACAACCGCCAATGCAGTGGCAACCAGAGGCGCTACGGCATCAGCAGTCGCCTTTTTTACGAATGTTGCGGTCGTTGCCCCGAGCGGCGGTGATTACGATAACCCTGCTACGGCAATGGCCGCCTACACAACCTGGTGTGGTGCAAGCCCGTCGGCAGCTAGTCCCTGCCTCCTGAAGATCATGCCGGGGAGATATGATATAGGCACCGCGACTGTTGTGATGCAGCCGTATATCGATATCGAGGGGTCAGGTGAGAATGTGACCGTAATCCAGTCGTATGCGATCAGCGTTGTCCCAAGTGGCGCCGCAGTGGTGATAGGGGCTGACAACGCAGAACTGCGCTTCGTTACGGCTCACAATCTCGGGTCCAGCGGTTTCGCATACAGTATCGGGATATACAACGAGAGCGGTTCACCCAAAATCCTGCATGTTACAACATCAGCAACGGGCCCCGGATCGTATGGTTTGTATAACAACTTCGGTTCACCCAGGATAGAAGGCGCTACCATTACCGGTTTTACTGCAGTTTACAACCAGGAGGGTGCGCCGACGCTGACCAACGTAACGGTTGAAGGCCTTGGCGGAGTCTCCAGTTCAGGCGGAAGCCCGACGATAAGACAATCGGTGATCAAGGGCACCTCGAATACCATTATCGTGGGAGGAGGGACGGTCCGCGTGGCGAACAGCCAGCTGGACGGTGGTGACGTGTTATTAATTGACACAGGTTCAGTAATCTGTGCCGGGGTGTACGATGAAAATTTTATTTTTTCCGGATCAATCTGCCCGTAATCTGATATAAGCATTCTGTGTGAATCCGGGGCATATTTCGGCATATCGGGATATGTCCCGGATTTTCTTTTAGAAGGTGCGCAGGATGTTGTAGGCTGTATCTCTTTGTGCGGGCTTGAAACCGGCAGATTTAATCCCGTTGATTATGTCTTCTTTTGTAACCCGGTAACTGACGCCGGTTGAGGCGACCACATTTTCTTCGATCATGGTCGAGCCGAAATCGTTTGCCCCGAACCGGAGTGCCACCTGCGCGAGCTTCAATCCCTGCGTCACCCAGGAGGCCTGGATATTCGGAATATTGTCAAGGTAGAGCCTGGAAAGGGCCAGCACCCTCAGATATTCAACTGCCGTGGCAGCAGAACTGACCGTGGCTCGTTTTTTATTTTGCCCCTTGCCCCTTGTCCCTTGCCCCTTTGTTTTTGTGCCTATTTCGGTATTCCCCGGCTGGAACGACCAGGGGATGAAGGCGGTGAAGCCTCCTGTCCTGTCCTGAAGGTCCCTGATTGCGGCGAGATGCGTGACGATATCCTCGGGGGCCTCTACGCTTCCGAACATCATGGTTGCTGTTGTCTTCATGCCGAGCCGGTGTGCCGCCTCCATCACTTCAAGCCAGCGGGAGGATTTAATCTTTTTCGGGCTCAGTATTTCGCGGACCCGGTCAGCAAGAATCTCTGCCCCGCCGCCGGGTATCGAATCAAGGCCGGCGCCATGCAGTATTCCCAGCGCCTCCCTGATTGTTATATCCGCAGAATCCGCGATATAGCAGATCTCGGGAGGGGAGAACCCGTGTATATTGATGTCAAAGCGCTGCTTGATCGATTGCAGGAGTTTTATATAATAGTCAAGGTCAAGGTCAGGGTGCAGCCCGCCCTGCAGAAGAATCTGTGTGCCGCCCAGGGTCAGGGTTTCCTCGATTTTGCTGAAGAGGGTTTTGGTATCGAGGATATAGGCATCCGGAGCATCTTTACTCCGCCAGAAGGCGCAGAAGGTGCACTGGTTGACACAGACATTGGTGTAGTTGATGTTGCGGTCAACGATAAAGGTGACAATTCCTTCCGGGTGAAGGGACCTGCGCATCTCATCGGCTGACTGACCCAGGTCAAGAATATCTGCTTTTTTCAGCAGGGAGAGCGCCTTTCTGGTGTCGAGCCTCTCCGGTTTCTTAGTCTTCATCATGCATAGACCTTGAGGCTTTTGTAGAAGGAATCACGCTCTACCGGCAACCTGCCGGCCTTTCGGATGAGATTGGCCAGATCTTCGGCCGTCATCTGCCCACCGGTCAGGCCTCCTGCCGAGTGGGTGATCTTCTCTTCGATGATGGTGCCGTCGATGTCGTCCGCCCCGAACCTGAGGGCAAGCTGGGAGATTTTCTCCCCGAGCATGATCCAGTAGGCCTTGATATGGTCGAAGTTGTCGAGTACCAGCCTGCTTATGGCGATTGTTTTGAGATCATCAAGCCCCGAGGTATAGCCTCCCAGCATTTCGGTGTTGCGGGGATGATAGGCCAGCGGGATAAAGGCCTGGAACCCGCCGGTCTTATCCTGTAATTTGCGGAGTTTCATAAGGTGGTCGATACGGTCGCGGTAGCCCTCGACATGACCGTAGAGCATCGTTGCGTTTGTTCTTATGCCGGCCTTATGTGCGATCTCCATCACCTCAAGCCACCGGTCGCCGCTTATCTTTTCAGGGCAGAGCCGGTTACGGATATCCGGAGCGAATATTTCAGCCCCTCCGCCAGGCATCGAACCAAGCCCGTCTGCCTTTAAGGCCATCAGGGTGCTGTATAAATCAAGCCCGCTGATCTTCGAGAGGTAGTCTATCTCGACCGCGGTAAAGGCCTTGATATGGAGTTTCGGGAAATGCTTTCTGATTGTTGCGATCATCTCCTGGTAATACTCAAAGGGCCAGTCAGGGTGCAGCCCCCCGACGATATGCACTTCGGAGATGTCATGGAGATCTGTTTTGCTCCTGCCCTTCTGCCTGCCGCCCAGCTTTTCAATAATCTCCCTGATGGTCAGCTCGAAGGCGCCGTCCTGACCTTTAGACCTGCTGAAGGCGCAAAACTTACAGCGGTTGACGCAGAGATTCGTCGGGTTGATATGGCGGTTCCTGATGAAATAGGCTTTCTTGCCGTTTTTCCTGCGGGCGACCGTATCGGCCAGTCTGCCGAGCGTGAAGAGGTCGTCAGACTCAAAGAGCTTCAGTGCATCACCCGGGGTGAGACGTCCTCCGGAGAGGACCTTGGTTTCAATCCTTTTGAGCATAGATAATTATAAAGCAAGCAGGGGACGAAAGACCAAGAAAGAGGCTCACTGGATTCCCGCTTAAGACCTGCGGGAATGACAAGCACAAACAATTAATGAGAATTGTCATCCTCGGGCTTGACCCGGGGATCCAGTTTGTTTTCAACTTAAATACGAAAGAGCCTATATTGTTCAACCGGGTCCGGCCCGGTTGTCCTTACCTCCAGCCATAAGCTCCAGCCTGGAGGCAATATAGTAATATCCGCCGGCTATGAAGATGGTTATCACGGTTATTGTGAGGGCGAGCGATCTTCCCTCCCATAATCCATTGAACCATTCGAAAAAATCACTGGCGAGCACGTTGGCCTTGCCTCCGTAGAGTTCAAGCTCATGTTTGTACTTCTTGGAGTGCTGATAATCATAGAAGACATCGCGCTCCGGTTCCGCAGCCATGAAATAGATCAGGGCTGCACTTCCCAGGCCGATCAGCAGGATTAGAGCGGTTATCAGTTGATAACGTTTTTGCAAGGATGGTATCCATTTCACGGCTCGCCCGGTTTCTCCTGAGCGCTATGCCAGTTTATAGCATGCAGTGGCATATCATTCCAGTATCAAACTGTTCGTCTCGCGCGCAAAATTTATAGCTGATGACTACATTGCCCCGGTACGGTTAATGTGGACTTCCGGGTGAATATCGCAATAATTCTCTATTGTGAATGTCATTGGCATGTTCAATCTTGATTATAGATTTAATCTCGGGACTGTACCAAAAGGTGATCGTGGTGCCGTATTGTGCAAGCCCGCGTTTTGCACCTCTATTTTGCCTTGTTTCTTCGATCTTGAAGGCCCGGAATGTCCCTGCTGGAACTTTCACCTGTTCATAGGCAACTACTTTTACATGGGCATCCACCGTTACCAGTTCTCCTGCCCCTGAGCTTTTAACTTTCGCGGATGATGAAAAAGAATAGCTCCATTTCTTCCCTGTCCAGAGCGGGAAGTTAAATGGCCCCCTGTATGGAGTCATTACCTCTTCTTCACCTTTTTCATTTATCACTTTTATCAAGTTCAAATCAGCATTGCGGAATTCTGTTTCTTTTTTGCCTTCATCCTTCCATGCGTCCCATTGTAAATGAAAGACAAGGGTCTCATTTTGCGTTCCCACAAATTCGTGTGAGATAGTTTTATCCCTGCGCATGTATTCCCACCGGTCACCTTTATCAAATTTTGGTTTTTCAGCGATTGCACCTTGATAATCTGCCGGAGGCTTCTTCATATCCTCGGCGTACCCCGTAGTGGCTGTCACGAACACTAAAAACAAAAATAAAATAATATTTCTCATTTTCCCGTTCTCCTTTCCCGTTCTCCTCGGGCGTTAATTTGTTCATTTCAAAATGTAGAATTGTCTGCCCAAATCAGACTCATTGCTCCCGGATACATCTTATCACAGATTCTGTCTGTTCTGAGTTCAGCCAGTTTCCCGACTGACCTCTGTCCGCGTAAGTTCCTGTTGTCAGCCCGTTTATCCTAGTAGGGATTGGCTGTATATTGAATGTCCTGCTTCACCATCGCTTCAAGTGTAGCATCCAGATAGGGCTTTTTGCAGTCAACGTCCATATTGTTGTCACGGATGTATTTCATATACCGGCAGCCGCCGAAGCAGAGGGGGAGATATTCGCAGGACAGGCATTCTTCGTTCTTCCAGTTGTCGAGATTGTTGGACGTTCGGTGATCATGGATTCCACTCCAGATGTCACCGACCTTGAATTCTTTTCTGCCGAGGAGTCCCGAGCACTTGTAGATGCTGCCGTCATGATTCACGATAAGCCTGTTTTTTAACTCCATCATGCAGGCGGTCGGGATGATCTTTGATGTCCGGTATCCCCTTTTCATGATTTCTTCTCTAAGGAAGATCTCTGCTTCGAATAGCCAGGGCTCGTTGACCGAACTACAGCCTTCTCTGAAATGACAGTTTGCGATCCCCTCTGCCTCCTGAAGGACCGGGTAAAATTGGAATGAAGATATATCCTCTGGAGTAAGTCCCTCATCACTCAGCAGATCAAAGAGCTCGGGGAAGCGCCTGTAATTGTTTCTTGTGAAATTACCGCTCAGATCAATATCTATCAGCCCGGCTATTCCTTTCAGATTTTTCATGATTGCTCCAAAGCTGCCGCCGCCATTCTTGAACGGTCTTGATTTGTCGTGAATATAGGCAGGGCCATCGAGGGTAATGCTCGCACTGCCGACCCCTGCCGTACTCATGGCATTGGCCACTTCAGGTATCAGCAGTGTGCCGTTCGTTATCAGGCTGCCGGTGTATTTCAGGCCTGCTGTTTCTGCGACGATCTTTATCTCAGAAGATATTGCGGCAATCAGGTCCCTGCTCAGAAGCGGCTCGCCGCCGTAAAAGGTGATGCCGAGTTCTTTAAGGCCTGGTGTTATATTCTTTTTGATGAATCTGATGCAATCAGCGGCAGTTTCTTCTGTCATATAATGCCTGCCTTTTCTGCTGCCCTCAAAGCAGTAGCCGCAATCGAGGTTGCAGTCAAGGTTCATGACCAGCTTGGCAGAGAAGACCGAATCTTCAGAATTTAGTTCATCTATAAACCCGTGTATTGCGCCACGCTCTTCATCAAGGCTGTCTATGAGGAACCCAAGTTCAGAAAGCTCTGCCGTTTCTTCCTCAGAGAGGGGGCCGGTCCTTATATCTTCGAGCATTGACTCGGGGATTGAGACCTTGGACGCTGTTTTTGTAGAGAAGAGGATTACGCTGGACGGGTCATGGTCATCACGATAGATTTTGCAGTAGCGGGATAATTTTGTCTGCATTGAGCGGAGTTACATAAAAAGACAGGGAGAATATCCCCCCTGTCTTTTTGTCTGCTCAGGCCTTTGAGGGTCCTGCAGGACAGCAGGCAGTCCCTGCAATCTCCTGTTTGGTGACGCCTTTGTCAAGCACCTTGATGCGCTTTCCCATGTGATTCCCCCCCTGTTCTGTTAATCAGCCGCCCCCATGACGACTGTATCTCTACTATCGGCAGAAAAAGGTCAGAACTTAATCCGAATCCCGGCCTCAACCCACCTCTTTGCATTGAAATAATTATGAGAAGGATGCTGATAGCCGTCAAAAAGGTTGTGGCCGGTCAGGAACAGTTCAGCCTCCCTGTTTTCCTGCCTGTATATCTTCTTTATCAAATTCAGCTCAATGACCCATGCGTTGTAACTGCCGCCTCTTGTGCTGTTGAACCAGATATAATGCCCGCTGAGAAGTCCACGAAGAGTCTTTTTATCATCATATTTTATGCTGGCGTCATACGTATATTTGGGGAAATCGGTAATGTTCTCGCCGGTGAGGCGATTCTTGGTCTGCATTGCCGCAACTCCGGCAGAAAACGTGAAATGATGAAACGGCAGGGTGCGAATCTCGGTCTCTATACCCTGGCGTCTAATTTTATCTTTGTTGAGGTCTGAATATGAAAAAACCGGATCGAACTGAAATTCCTGTACGATAGCGTCGCTTATGTCATACCTGAAGGCGGAGGCCTTCAGCCAGAGATACTTCAGCTCCCCTGTTTCTACCCCTACCTGGTATGCCCATACCTTCTCCGATTTGATGCCGGGATTGCCTATATATCCATAAACGGGATTATCATGCATTGTCGTGATCACCGGGGCATTGAAGCCACGGGAGACAGTCGCCCTCAGCAGGCTCTTGTCTCCGAGTTCATAGGTTGCCCCGAGGCTGGGGCTTATGAAATCCTTGACCATTTCCTCATTGTCGTAGCGTATCCCCGGGGTCACGGTCAGCTTCCCGAGCCTGATAGTATCGTTCACGTAGAAGGCAAACTTATTGTTTTTGGCTCTAAGGCTTGCACCCATGGTGTCCGAGGTCTTTATCAGAGTTTCGTCATAGTCAAGGCCGGCAACCACGGTGTTACTCTGCATGCGCCACGTAAGCTTCGCGCTGCCGCCTGCACCCGTATCTTTCGAACGATAATTGTAAACAGCATCCGAGCCGACAGTCCCTTCTCTGAACTTCCAGTCCCGCATGAGGGTCCGGGCAGAAAGAGAGAGGTCGATGTCATTGCCAGCTGACATATTCAGGGATAACGTTGCATACAGGTTCTCAATATTCGTATTGTCGAGCCAACCCAGGGCAGGATGCCCTGAACCCCTTGACCCTTTGTCATAGAATGTTGTCAGGACAAGCTGACTGTTGCTGCTGAGGTCCTGGGAGAGCTTGAGGTACAGATTGCTGGATGCAACAGCATTATTCGGCGGGGTTCCCCTGAAGCCGTCTGCCTGCATCCTGCCTGCGTAAAGATAATAACCGGTTTTCTCTTTTTTGCCATAGAACTCAGCCCGGCCATCAAGAAAGGTCTGCTCCCCGAAGGACCCCGAGAGAGTCCCGCCGGGTCCGGCCTGGCTGCCGCCTGATTTCGTAATAATATTGACAACACCTCCGAGAGATGAACCCCAGACAGAAGAGGCAGCCCCCTTTATGATCTCAATCTTCTCGACAAGCTGAACAGGAAGACTGCCGCTTTCAGCAAAATTGCTGTTCAGGTAGTTGATCCTCACGCCGTCCATGAAAACCGCTACATGCTCAGGATTGGAACCCTGGAGATGTACCATGGAAACGGCACCGGTCCCCCCGTCATTGCGCATCTGAACTCCGGTTATCCTGTTCAGCACATCCGCCACCGTATGCGCATTCATCAGTTCGATATCTTCTCGTGTCACCACCTCGACATTTTCAGCAACACGGGTTATCGACTTGAGGCTTCTTGTGGCAGAGACGACGACCAGTTCGGCGTCGGTGAAATACATCGAAAGAAAGGTCTTTTCAGCCTCTGAAAGACCAAAGGCGTTTATGGAAGAGACAATGATCAAAAGGGTTGATAATACCGAAATAATAGCCTTGCGAATAAACATTAACTGCCTCCGAAGAAATAGATCATAAATTTTATAGTATTAAGTAAATTAATATCCATAAAAATATTTTTAAATACACTAAAACACAATGGCTAACCCACCCTGCACCTCTCCTCGGCGAGTCGCCCGGGGTGACCCCCGAGAGGGGATCTGGAGTTGGAACCCCATAAAAATTGACGCTCCACGGCTTTTTATGGTATAACATAGACCTCCTTGCTCTTTCCCTGGGAAAGGGCTATAGTCCCCGCAGGAGCGGGGGAAAATCCATAAGGAGGTGTTTTGAATGAACATCTACGAAAATTTCGTTATCCTGAACGCTTCCCTCTCTGACGAGGAGATTACCGCCGCGGTCACAAGAATCAAGGACCTTGTCGTTAATGCAGGGGGAGAAGTAATCAGGGCAGATCATTGGGGAAGAAGGAAACTCTCCTATGAGATCAAGAAACAGGCAAAAGGGTTCTATGTCCTGTTTGTCTACAAGGCGCCCGCCGCAACGATCAAGAAACTCGAAGAACTCTACAAGGTTTTCGATCCGGTCATCAAATTCATGGTCATCAAGCTTGGCCCCAAGCAGATTAAGCATCTTGAGAAGGCGCTCGCGGCAGAGGCTGAACAGAAGGCTGCGGCTGCTGAGAAGGCTGTAGCTGAGAAGGCTGTGACTGAGCAGGCGGTCAAGAGCGAGGCCTAGATGTATAACAAGTGCATAATCATCGGAAACCTCACGAAAGACCCTGAATTGCGGTATACGCCGCAGGGGACTCCGGTCTGCACCATCCGCCTGGCAAGTTCTACCAAGTTTAAGTCCGGCGACAGCATGAAAGAGGAGACGCTCTTCATCGACTGCATAGTCTGGGGTAAGCAGGGCGAATCTGTAGCCCAGCATCTTGCCAAGGGCAGAACAGCACTGGTCGATGGCCGTCTCCAGGAGCGCAAGTGGGAGACTGACGGTCAGCAGCGGTCGAAATTTGAAATTGTTGCCCAGACAGTGCGTTTTCTCTCCAGCAGCAAGAAAGAATATGGCGCTGAAGGGTCCGGCGGCGGTGAAAGCGACTTTCATCCCCCTGAAGAGACGACCGACCTTGAGCCGTTTTAATGCTTTAACCATTTAATATCTGGCGCTGCGCCGCCGAGATCATAAAGAGAAAGGAATAACATTATGGGAATGCCACAGAAAAGATTTCAGAGGAGAAAGTTCTGCAGGTTCTGCTCTGAAAAGACAGAGTTCATAGATTATAAAGACATCAAGCTGCTGAGGGGTTTTTTGACTGAGCGCGGCAAGATTCTTTCGAGGAGAATGACCGGGACCTGCGCCAAGCATCAGCGCGACCTCAATGAGTCTATTATGAGGGCCCGCAACATCGCGATCCTCTCGTTTGTCGAGAAATAACAATGCGGATTCCCAAGTCCTGGGTGCCGATTCTGGCCAAGAGGATCACCGAGAACCTGATCGAAAAGGAGATGGTGGTCCTGTCGGTACCTGAAGACAAACTGCTTGCGAAGGTCGAGGAGTTCATTACCGAGGAGTTGATGGTTGAAGACCGCCTGAATGATGAGGTCCGTCTGATTCTTAATAAGTACGCTTCTGATATCGAGGGCGGCAGGATGGACTACCGGAAGCTTTTTGATTTGACAAAGCAGAAATTGGTGCGGGAGAGGAACCTCATCCTATGATGCTTTCAGAAGACAAGATTTCGCATCTGACCCATGTGCTGCTGAAGGCGCTTATGGATAAGGACCTGATTGATCTGGTCAACGATGAGGGCGAAGTCAGGCGTGAGATGAAGCGGACGATTGTGGCCGAACTCAAGATCGGCGAGGAGATAGATCAGATTGTCAGAAATAAACTCCAGACGTACTCCAGAAAACTGATCGAGGGCAGCCCTGAATGGGAAGTAATGTACAAGAAGCTCTTCAGAGAGGAAGAGGTCAAAAAGGGCCGGGCATCTGGCTAGATATGCTGAAGAGGGGCGGACCGCTCCTCTTCACTGTTTTTGCCTGGTTTGGCCTGCTGAAAGGACTTCCTGAAGCCAGGCCTTTTTTTTGGTTTCCGGCCTGTTTCGCTATTGCAGCTGCCTGTTTCTTTCTTTATAATCGTGAGAAGAAAGAGGAGCTTGCTGTTGCGTTTCTCCTAACCGGGCTCCTGCTTCCGGCCGGAGCGATCCAGTCCCTGCATCTTATCCGGTTGACCCCGCTATTCTTTCCGTTGGTCATTGTCATGACATTTTTTTTCAGTCTGCCTGCCGTGCTGATAGCACTTACCCTTTTTTCGATCCAGATAGTACCAGCCTCTGTACTGCAATTTGCAGGATTCAGACCCTTTCTGGATATCGCCGACCCGGTACAGGCCGGCCTGCTTGCGGCCTTTCTCATAATGACGGCAGGGGTCTCGTCCTACATGGTCCGGAGGCTGCAGACCGCCCGGGACAAGGCCGAGCATGCGTTGGCGACGATCCGACGGAATGCCCGGTCCATCACCCACGAAGCAGAACTTGAGTCCCTCAGCAGCGAGGAGACGCTTTCCCATTACTATGCTTCGATCATGAAGATCGATGAGGAGATCCGTGAACTGCTGGGCACAATAAAACAGGCTGTTTTTGCAGATTCCGCAAGTCTTTTTATCCCGGACCGCAACAGCTTTGTCCTTCGTTCTTCGACTGGAGCTGAGGGAGCGCTTGAGGTCATGGATGGTGGTATTGTGGGGGCTTGTTTCAGGGATAAAAAACTTGCTTCTTTTAGTGAACTGGACGAAAAGAAGACGCCGCCCGGATACCGGAAGGAGCTGAGGATTGTTTCGATCATAGCGGTTCCTATTCTTGACGGTTCCCTGTTGGTCGGTGTGCTGACGGTGGACAGTTCACGCCAATATGCATTCAATCTGCCCGAAAAAGAGCATGCCGAACGGGTTGCGGCTCAGTTAGTCAGGATTCTCCATCGCGAGAGGATGTATATTCCTCTTAAGCGGGAAAGGGCCGGGCTCAGGATCCTGAAAGAGGAAAGTTCTAACCTGGTCACCTCCGAGCTTGACAGGGGAAGGATAGCCAGGAGGCTTTGTGAAGGTGTCGAGAGGATTTCCGCTGCACAGGTATTTTTCTTCTCCCGGCGAGGGAAGCTTTTTGATCTCGTCCATCACAATACAGGGCGCAGCGTTGAGAGCCGGAGGGTATCGTTTGATGCAACTATAATAAATTTTGCACTGGAAAATCGCACCAAGTTTTATGTGAGCGACGTGAAAGGCTATAAGATCCCTATCATGCCCTTTAATGCAGGAGAGGTGCGCTCTGTTCTTGCGATCCCTATGCTGTCCGAAAATCAGCTCTTGGGGGTACTCGTTATGTTGTCGGAGCAGGTCGATTTTCTAGAAAACCAGGAGATCGAACTGATTGAGATCCTCTGCAATCAGGCCTCGACCCTGATCGCAAATGCAAAACTGCACGCCCAGATCGAGCGACTGGCGACAACGGACGGCCTGACCGGCCTCCTCAATCACCGTATATTTCAGGAGAAGCTGACCGGTGAACTGAAGCGCCAGAGCAGGCTTTCGGGTTCGCTGGCGCTTATGCTGACTGATATTGATCATTTCAAGAAGGTTAATGACACCTATGGCCACCCGGTCGGTGATATTGTCCTGAAAGGGGTCTCAAAGATCATCAGGGAGACGGTTAGAGACGTAGATATCGCGGCCCGGTACGGCGGGGAGGAGTTTGCGGTAATCCTTCCGGGCACTGACGGACCCGGGGCCAGGATCATAGCAGAACGGCTGCGCGAGTCTGTGAGGGAAAAGACCTTCAGTGCGGACGGCAAGACCTTCAACGTCTCGATCAGCATTGGGATAGCGGTCTTGCCGGTGGATGCAAAGAGAAAAGAGGAGCTGATCGAAAAAGCGGACCAGGCACTCTATCATGCCAAGCACAACGGAAGGGACCAGAGTGTTCTCTGGAACAGCATTGGATGAGGGATGGTGGGGTGGATGATGGTGGCGGGCATATGTTCCGAAAAATTTTATCATGGCGCGATTTGTTTGTGACTCTGTCTGAGGTGGTCTGTATTCCGGGACCTCGGAGGATGATCAGACGTTTTACATCGGATGCGCATAAAATTTTTCTCCACACATGCCCGCCACCCCAGTTCTATCCATATGTTCTGAGGTTGTCATCCTCCGGCTTGACCGGGGGATCCAGTGCATCTATAACGTAATGGACTATTTCATATCTGACATAACCGATGAGGAGATAAAGCGGGAGCGGGCGAAGGCCCGGGAGTTGAGGAATTCTCAATGGTGGAAGAGAAAAAGAGGTGAAGGCGTCTGCTATTTCTGCCGCGAAAAGTTCCCGGCTCAGGAGCTGACCATGGACCATATCGTGCCGGTGATAAGAGGTGGACGGTCGGTAAAGGGCAACGTGGTCCCTGCCTGCAAGGAATGCAATAATAAGAAGAAACATATGCTCCCGATCGAGTGGGAGGAATATCTTGTGAACATGAAGGGATCGGATGATGAAGAGAATAATTGATACGACATTGCTTGGGGCTGCTGCGCTGTTCTTTATGGCTGTCCTGGCTGCAGCGGCACCGGCATACTCCTTTGAGGGCCCATTGCAGGTAAGGAGCCAGTTCCCGCTGTTTATGCACGCGGACGCTTCCGGGCTGGAGTCTGCCCGGACAAACGATGCGGTTGCTGTTGGTTTTTCGTACTCAAGTGTTTATCTTAATCGGCAGTCTGTAGAGTGGAATGTCCTGCTCGATCTTGAGATGGCGGTACTCGATCTCCAGTACAGAAAGGTTGTTGCCCCTGGCCTGGAACTAGGCATCAGGGTGCCGGTCATCAATTTTAACGGCGGTTTTATGGACGGCTTTCTTGATGACTTTCACAAGACCTTTGACCTTCCTGATTATAGCCGGAGTGAAAGACCGCGTAACGAATTTGCTTATGAGGTCAGCAAAAATGGACAAAGGGTGATCAAAGGCACTTCCGGCGGTGCGGGTCTCGGAGATGTACGCCTGTCGGTAAAGAAACTGCTCCTCTCCGGAGATCCCGCCGTGAGCATCAGCGCAGGGCTGGAGCTGCCGACGGGGGATGCCCATAAGGGCTACGGCAACGGTTCTCTGGATGCGGACCTGGCAGTCATGGTCGATAAACAGTGGGGCCCGAGGCTCATGGCCTACTTCAATGCCGGTATCATTTTTCCGGGTGATGTCAGGGCAGAACAGAGGATAGAACTAAAAGAATTCTTCTATGCAGCGGGAGGACTTGAATATTTGTTGACGTCTGATCTGGGTCTGCTTGCACAGGCCACATTCCAGACATCGCCCTACCCGAAGACGGGTGTTGGCATGATAGACCGGGCCGGATTCCTCGGGGTCTTCGGCATCAGGTATACCAAAGCAAAAGACAGCATCGAACTCTCCATGACCGAAGACCTCAACACCGCCGGGGCCAATGATTTCACCCTGCATATGGCATATAAAAGAAGGTTCTGAACACAGCCCTGTAGGCTTCCAAATTACTTTACTGAGATTGCGTTTTGAAATTTAATCGTTGCAGCAGGCGGGAACTCCGAAAAATTTCTGTCTGCAACACCTTAAAGCCATTCTATCGGGCCTGCCAGCCTTCTTTAATAAAATTCACTTCAGGTTGCAGCTGCGGCTACGTGATTTGTAATCAAATCCTGTTGCCATTACAGAAATTATGAGGAGTTTCTGGCTGCTGCAGTGTACCGTAATTCAGTTTGAAACAACCTTAAGGCTCTTATCCACCACCCGGACCCCGTTGAGGTATATCTCAAATTTCCACGCCCCGGGCTTATCCAGCAGTTTTCTGATCTGATACGAGGAAAAGGTATAGTGGGATTCGTCGCTCGGCGTAAAGTCCATGGTGGCGAGCCGCACCAGGTCGCCTGCGCCGTCATATATCTTGCAGACGTACTGATAGGTTTCCCTCGGCAATGAGTACCAGGTGACGTAGATATAAACAATCTTCTCGTCCAGGGACAGTTCAGTCAGGTTATTGGTCGGTTCGTTGTTTTCATTCAGCCCTGTGGTGAATATGATACGGTAATTCGGCTCCTGAACAGCAGTCACTTTTTTCGCAGGAGGTGCCGTGGTCTTCACCGGAGTTTCAGCCCGATTTTCACCGAAATTAAAGGTTATATGCGGGAAGTCTGTCCTGAGCTTTACCTGGTCCTGGAGGGTGAGCGTTTTGCCGCTCATTGCCACCTTCAGCCCCCTGACAGCGGTGAATTCTTTCGGCAGGGTGGTGACCCGGGTAGCGTTGAGTGAAAGTTCCTTCAATTTTTTCAGTTTTGCCATAAAGGGCGGAACGTCGGTGAGGGGATTGTCATCGAGCATAAGTTTTTCCAGTTTTTCGAAGGCCGCAATTTTGGGGGGGACTTCTGTCAGGCCATTATGACCAAGGTCCAGCTCCTGCAGATTGTTCAGCTGTGAAAAACTTTTCGGCAGACTCTCGTCCGCCCTGCCTTTGGCTGCCTTGCCCGGTTCGATTCCGGGAACTTCGAGAGTCCCGTGCAGGCGCAGCACCTTGAGGTTCTTCAGTTTTCCGATGGTTTCCGGGAGGATAAGCCGGGTCTGGCACTTGTCGTTGTTGTCGATGACGAGCCGCTCGAGTCTGGAGAGGCTGCCGATCTCAGGGGGAAGTCCTTCCAGCTGGGCAGGACAGCTGATCTGGAGGCTGCGAAGATTGCCCAGTTTCTTTATATCTGGCGGCAGTTTCTTGAGTCTGGCATCCTTCTCCCGTATTATCAGGCCGGTTGCTTTCCGGGGGGAGGCCAGGGCCGCCTTCAGGCTGTCATAGGATTGGGCCTGCAGTTCGGGCGATATGATTCCGAATGAAACGAGTGATAAAACAATATAGGTCAGTATGGTCTTGAGCATGTGCCATCCCAAATAAGTCATAGATGTTTTACTGTCAGCAACAGCATCACAGTATACCACAGCCGCGGGCCGCAGGTGAACTTTACCCCCGTTTCAGAGTCAAGCGCCTGATTCAGGGACTGATTCAGGCCGGCCCTACCTGGTTTTTTTCAGCACCTGGAGGTTGACGATAAGCTCCGGCAGGACCACTTCCCGGTTGTTTTGATTAAAGGTGATCATCACCTTTACCGCTGCAGGCAGGTAGTCTTTTTCTTCTTCGTCCCAACTGGAAACCCACTCTCCGGTTTTTTCATTTTCAGGGAGGTCAAAATATTCAAAAGAAAGTTTCTTTATGTCCGGTTCAAGGGTATAGGGTTTTCCTCCGCTATCCTCAAAGACATCTTCCAGAAAATAGACCTTCTCCGTAATCTTCAGTCCTTCTCTGTCGGCAGAGACAGAGACCCACTTCAGGCCTGCCTGATCTTCCGGCCCCTTGCCGCGGGTGTCGGTACTGGTGGTGACGAACCCAACGCTGTCTGACCTTCCTCTGAAATAAAGTTTCTGCTTGCCCTTCAGCGTGGTGCTGTACGGGTAGGCCCCCCGCAGCAGCCACTGCATACGGTCTGCAATGATACGAACTTTTTGTGTCTCCTCTGCCCGCCGGTCTCCGGTTTCCTGGGCCTTATATCCGAGGCGCAGGGCGGCAAAGAGGATTACCATGATCACCACGGTGAACGACATGGCAAGGATAATTTCTACGATGGTTATGCCGCGGTTATTTTTCAGGGTCATAGACCGCCCTGAGTGCCGCAATCCTGAGGCTGCCGGCAGGCTGCCAGGAGACTGATGCAGAAATCTCATACAGCTTGATCGCCCCGTCGTCGGAGACTGCCTTTAGCACGACCTGGCGACTGCCCTGGTAGCCCTTGCCGAAACTGATGGTGACCGGACTGTCCATCGGGTTGCCGGCGCTGTATGCTTCATCCAGGAGAGACTGGGCATAGAGCAGGGCCCGGGTATAATCTTCGGCCTTCTTTGTCGACCGGAGAGTGATCGAGAAGAGCTGAAAAACAGAAACAACCGAGACGCCCAGAATGGCAAGGGCTATCAATACCTCAAGGAGGCTAAAGCCGCCTGATCGAAGGTTTGCCGAGTACCTGGTTAACTTCAATGACATATCCCTGACCTTTTGCATTACGCAGTGTGATGACGCCTCCTGAGCTATGCCCCTTTGGATAGAAGACGATGTCTTTTCCTGACAATTCTGTACCCCGACGCAGGGCCGGGTTTCTTGCGGACGGGCTGTTATCCCCTTCAATGCCGTAGCTATGTCCCTCTTCATTTACCCGTACAACGACCTCTTTTTTTTCAAGAAGAGCGATTGTCCGGGCCCGGCCGAGGGTCTGATAGACCCTGCGCGCCTCCTGGCTGAAGAGGGTTGTTTCGTGGAGCCTGCCTATAGAGAAGAGGACGACCGCTGCGGAGAGCCCGATAATGACCAGGACAACAATGAGCTCCAGCAGCGTAAAGCCGTCATTCCCAGCTGTTGACGTCCTTGTTCTCACTGTCTCCACCCGGAGATCCATCAGCCCCATAAGAGGTCAGGTCATAATCACCGTGTGAGCCCGGGGACTGGTACTGATACGGCTTGCCCCAGGGGTCGTTCGGGACGCCTTTTTTCAGATAAGGACCGTCCCATCCCTGGGTGCCGGGGCTGGCGTTCAGCGCTGCAAGTCCCTCCGAGGTGGACGGATACTTTCCGGTATCCAGCCTGAAGCTGTCCAGCGCCTGGCCGATCATTTCTATCTGTGTCCTGGCCGCCGCCTGCTTGCCTTTGCCGACTTTGCCGAAGAGATTCGGGCCGACAATGGCAGCCAGCAGGCCGAGGATCACCATGACAACGAGCAGTTCTATCAGGGTGAAGCCTTTCTGGTCCATCCGGTGCCTTTGTTTTTCTGTGTGGTTCATAAGTCCTCCTGTAAGTCCTGTATATTTATTATATGGGTATTTCATTGATGCTGAAGATCCCTACCAGCATGGCTATGACAATAAAGCCGACGACCAGGCCGAGGATCAGTATTAATGCGGGTTCGAAGAGGCTGATAAACCGTTTGACCAGGCTCTTGGTCTCTGCCTCGAACCGGTCTGCAATGAGCATGAAGGTTTCTTCCAGCCTGCCTGCCTCTTCCCCTACCGTTACCATCTGTCCGACAATGCCCGGAAATATCCCGCTCTCCCTGAGCGGCAGCGCCAGACCTTTGCCCTTGCTGACACCTTCTTCGAGCAGCGCCAGCTGCTTTGAAACCGGGTCGTTATCAATGACGTCCCGGGAGATCCTGATCGCTTCGATGATCGGTACCCCGCTCTGAAGCAGTGTCCCGAAGGTCCGGGAAAACCGCGCGATGATCAGCTTCATGCTCAGGGTCCTGATTCCCGGTATCTTCAGCTTGGCGCTGTCGATGTATGATCTTCCTTCAGCTGTTTTCAGGTAGCCGCGGACCAGGAAGACTGCAAGGGTAATGCCCCCCAGAAACAGCCACCAGTAGGCTGAGAAGGCGTTGCTTGCCTTGATCAGGATCATGGTTGAAAGCGGCAGGGCCTGTCCCATATCCGTAAAGATCTTGGCAAAATTCGGGATGACAAAGAGCATCAGGACCGCAATTGCAATACCGCCGACCGAGGTGAGCAGTATCGGATAGATCAGGGCCGAGACAATCTCTTCCCTGAAGGCGACGCTGGTTTCCAGAAAGACGACGAGTCTTTTGATTACGGTCTCAAGGACCCCTCCGGATTCCCCGGCCTTGATCATATTGATATAAACCCGGGGGAAAATTTTATGTTTCGAGAGCGCAAAAGAGAGGGTGCTGCCCTTCTGAATATCAGCAGAGATTTCACTGACGATTGACCGCAGGAGCTCTTTTTCTGCGTGTTCGGAAAGCACATAGAGCGCCCTGTCTATCGGCAGTCCGGCATCAAGGAGATTCCCGAGTTCCTGGGTAAAGGTGAGGAGGTCTTTCGTGGTGACCCGTTCCAGGAAGGCCCCGCTGCGCGCTTCAGTGAGCTTGATGCTCAGGGGCATGAGGCCTTTATCTTTCAGAAAAGCCTTGAGGCTCGTCTCATCGTTGTGCGAGGAACTCTCTTTGACCTTCCTGCCTGTCTGATCAACGGCTTCATAGACATATAACGGCATGTAGTATCTTATCACACGGCTTGAAGGCCGTTCAAATGGGACGGGATGCCGAAGCGGTTAATGAAACAGCAGGAGAACAGCCGGTTTGCTCATTCCCGGCCCTATACAGACGGGCCTCCGAGGGCACCGGCGCTCCGCTCCGCTGGATCCGCTCACCTGCCGGCCTCCTGCTGTCCATTGATGGATGTATCGTACCAACTGGCGAAGGCCAAGGCTAAGGGGATTTCTATCTACATAAGGCGGATTGCGGGGTTTTTTTTGTATAATGATGGGCCGGTTATAATGATGCAGAGGTGATATGTTCCATGGGTAATATTTTTTCAGACAGAATATCGGATGTGCCGCGTTCATTTATTCGCGAAATTCTGAAGGTCACGCTGGATGAATCGGTGATCTCTTTTGCAGGGGGACTTCCGAACCGGGACCTGTTTCCGCTGGAGGAGATCAAGGCGGCGACCGCCAAGCTGCTGGAGGAGTCCGGCAAGGACGTACTGCAGTACAGTTCCTCTGAAGGCTATCGGGAACTGCGGGAATGGATCTCCGCACGTTACCGGAAAAAAGGGATGAGCATAGACGCGGACAATATCCTTATCACCGCCGGTTCGCAGCAGGGGCTTGATCTCCTGGGCAAGACGATTCTCAATGAAGGCGACAGCGTGGTAATCGAAGAGCCTGGCTACCTGGGCGCTATCCAGGCCTTCTCGATCTACCGT
Source organism: Thermodesulfovibrio sp. (assembly GCA_013824615.1). Lineage (GTDB taxonomy): Bacteria > Nitrospirota > Thermodesulfovibrionia > Thermodesulfovibrionales > UBA6898 > PALSA-1316. The sequence continues at coordinate 100,375 of PNOC01000002.1, read as the reverse complement.
TCCCGCTTCCATCCCGTTCCGGTTCATGAGGACGGGATTGACATCGGACTGCTCGGGCGGACACTGTCAGAGCATCCGGCGAAGCTGATGTACTGCGTGCCGAATTTTCAGAACCCCTCAGGGATAAGCTATTCCACAGAAAACAGGAAACAGGTCGCAGAGCTCCTGCAGGGGAAAAACATCCTGCTTGTCGAGGACGATCCTTATGGCGAGCTCAGGTTCCTGGGGCAGGACAAGCCCTCTTTCCATACGCTGATTCCTCACAACACCGTACTGCTCGGTTCGTTCTCCAAGATCGTCATCCCGTCCTTCCGCATCGGCTGGATTGCAGCGAGGCATGAGGTGATGGAAAAACTGATCATTGCGAAGCAGGCCTCTGACCTGCATACTAATTATTTCGGCCAGAGGGTCATTCTGCAGTATCTGAAAGATAATAATATCGATGAGCATATCGAGAAAATCCGGGAGGCCTATGGCCGGCAGCGGGACGCCATGGTGAGCGCGATTCGGGAATATTTTCCTGCTGCAGCTCAGTATACCGAACCTGAAGGCGGCATGTTCCTCTGGATCACTCTGCCTGAAGGTCTGTCTGCCATGGAGGTCTTCAAAAAGGCGATTGAACTGAAAGTTGCCTTTGTGCCGGGAGATCCGTTTTATGTGAACAGGACAAATGTCAACACCCTGCGGCTAAACTATTCGAGCGTTGATGCAGGGACGATACGGACCGGCATCAGGAGGCTGGGAGAGGTCCTGAAGACCATGATCGGCTGATGATTGGCTGATGCGGCGGGTCAAATTACGGGTGTTATATGGTATCCTATAACCTATGGATATCAAACTGAAACTTTTCTGTGCCGTGGCCGAGACACGGAGTTTTTCGAAAACATCCAAGATTGTTCATCTCAGCCAGCCGGCAGTGAGTCTTCAGATACAGGCCCTCGAGGAATTCTTTGAGACCAAGCTGTTCGACCGGTCGGGAGGTGAGATAACCCTGACCGCAGCAGGAGATCTGCTTTACCATCAGGCCAGACATATCCTGGACCATTATACTGATGTCGAAAAGGAGATGCGTAAGATATCCGGGGCCATCAAAGGCGGCTTCACCCTCGGAGCAAGCACCTCTATCGGCAACCATGTCCTTCCCCGCGTGATTATTGCCTTCAAAAAGCAGCATCCGAGAGTTAAAATCAGCATGAGGGTGGGGAACACAAGAAGGATTGAAGAACTCGTGAAGTCCGGCCTTATTGATTTCGGCCTGGTGGCCGGTGAGTGCATGGGAGGCAAGCTCAAGCGGGAAACGATCATGACTGACGATCTCGTGCTTATTGTTTCCCGGGAACATCCCTGGGCGAAAAAGAAGGTGATTTCGATTCTCGATATGGTAAGGGAGCCTTTTATTCTCAGAGAAGAAGGCTCCGGTACGCGGCAGAAGATCGAGGAGTATTTTGCTTCACATGGTATCAGCGTCGACGATATGCATATTGCCCTGGTCCTGGGAAGTACGGCCTCGATCAAGGAGGCTGTCGAGGGCGGGGTGGGGGTCTCGGTCGTTTCAAAATGGGCTGTTCAGAGAGAAGCCGCAGACGGACGCCTGAAGCTGGTAACCTTCCGGGAAGGAAACATCCAGCGGGACCTTTCCCTGATTGTGCCCTCCCGGGGGCATCTTTCACACGTGATAGACGAGTTCCTGATTCATGTGAAAAAATATCCGTACGAAACTTTTTTCAATAAATCCTGATTAAACAGTTTCCACCTGCAGCAGACTGTTAACATACGACGACCCGGCAGGGGCTCCTGCAGTGACATGAGAACCCCGAACATGCTAAACTATCTGACTTCCACGAGGCTCATCCGAGGCTCATTTCGGAAAGAAAATAATCTCTTTTTATTGAGGTAAGGCATATGCAGAATGTTCTGAAAATTATCGAGAAACTGGCGCTGGAGCACGACAAGATCCCTGTGGAGCTTGTCAGGGATAAGAATATAAAACTCGGACTGAGAAACGAGGACGGGACCGGGGTCTTCGTCGGCATCACCAGCAAAGGCCAGGTCATCGGCTATAAGAGGGAAATCCAGGGGGACGGCACTGAGAAAAAAGTGGACCTGGACGGAGAGTTATACTATTCCGGGTACAATGTGACTGATTTGGTAAGGCATCAGCAGGAAGAGGGCAGGTTCGGCTTCGAAGAAACAGCCTATCTTCTTCTCACGAGCGAACTGCCGGGCAGGAAGCATCTTGAGGGGTTTACCAGTGAACTGGCCAAGCGGAGGGGTCTCCCTGCTGAAGCAAAGGAGATGATACTGAACCGGCCACAGGGTGACGACCAGATGGGGGCCCTGCACACGACCGTGTCGGCCATGCACCTGTTTGACGAGAAGCCCAACTCGACGGATATAAGAGATCTCTCCCGTCAGTGTATTGACCTTGTGGCAAAGTTTCCGACGATCGTTGCCTACAATTATCTTGCATCCATCGGTAACAGGAAAAAGGTGCGGGACCTTATCGAGCCGAAAGAAGAGTACAGCCATGCAGAGAATTTTCTGTATATGCTACAGGGCAAGAGGCCGGACAGGCTGACGGCAAACCTTTTCGATATGATGCTGGTCCTGCATGCTGAGCACGGCGGCGGCAACAACTCTACGTTTACGGTGCGGACGGTCTCTTCTTCCGGTGCGAACAGCTATATGGCGATCTGCTCGGGTATTGCTTCTCTTTCAGGGCACCTTCACGGCGGAGCGAATGAAGCAGTAGAGGGTATGATGGAGAACATCAAGGCCAACGTGAAAAAATGGAACGATGATGAAGAATTGTCAAACTATCTCGGCAAGATGCTGGACAAGAAGGCGAATGATAAATCAGGGAAAATATACGGAATAGGACATGCCGTTTACACCAAGTCAGACCCGCGGGCAGTGATCCTCGAGCATAAGGCGCTCGAGATTGCCCAGAAGAACGGAATGGAAAAAGAATTTGAGCTTTACCGCAGCATTGCCAGGCTGGCCCCCGGAATTATCGAGAAGAAGAAGGGCAAGGTGGCTGCAGCGAATGTTGATTTCTATTCAGGCTTTGTCTACCGGTCGATGGGCATCCCGAAGGAACTGTATACCCCGATCTTTGCGATGTCGCGGGTGGCCGGATGGTCGGCGCACAGGATCGAAGAGATCATACAGGGAAAGCTGATCAGACCGTCGTACTTTTCCTCTTTACCGGGACTCAGAAAAGACTACGTGCCGCTCAAGGCACGGAAAAGTTAAGCACAAAATTCCCTATGCCCCTCTTTTCTAAAGAGGGGCATTTTTTCTTTTCCAAAACCTTACCCGGGGTTGCCGACGAGTATAAACGCTCCCCAGTAAAAGGGGTTAGGCTTTTTCTTCATCAAAGCCAGTTTTGCCTGCCTGAGGGCCTCGGCTTTTGATTTGCCATCAGCCAATAGACTGTAGAAACTGGTCATCAACTCCATGGTTTCTCTGCTCGGGACACTCCAGAGGCTGAGGATGACTGCTTTAGCGCCTGAAAGTATGAAGGACCGTTTCAGCCCGAACACTCCCTCTCCGCTCTGCACTTCTCCCACCCCTGTTTCACAGGCCGACAGCACGACAAGGTCGGTCCCCATCAGTCTGAGCCCCATCAACTTTTCGGCACTCATGACCCCTTCATCCTTGCCTTCCCTCAGAGACAGGTTGATGCCGGCCAGCGCAATTCCTGACCTGAGCATGGGATTGTCCTTGAGCAGCTGTCTTTCACTGTCTCTGGCAGAAGGGCTCTGCAGGGTCTCGTCCTTTCCGATAAAATAGCCATGTGTGGCCAGGTGGAGGATTCTCGGAGATTCGGCTGCAAGCAGGACTGCTTCGACGGCTTTTTCTTCCTGGAAGCTCCTCACCTGAATGCGCATGCGCTGACGCAGAATATCCTGTATGGTGTCGGCTTCATTTCTCGTGTCAGGGAGCCTGGAGAAGAAGGTAGGGTCGTAGGTCTTGGCAGAGGATGACGGTTCTGCTGTCCGCTCTTGTGGTGTGAGGCCGAAGTCGTAATCCGGATCAGCCAGGATAAGGGCCTCCGCGACCTGTCTCCTGTCTGTCCCCTTGTCTTCAAATCTGGCGATGTCCCGGCCTGCGGCAATATAACTGACCTGGGTTGTCTCAATCTGGTATGTTCCCTGCGCATTAAGGAGCACCTCAAAAGGGATCAGGTTGAGGCTGCCGTCCGCGCTGATATAGAGATGCTGTCTGCCCGGCAGCATCTGTTCCAGGGGCTGCAGCAGCAGTGTGTAGAGCTCTCCGGCCTCCCGGTCGAGTACTCTTCGGTTAGGAACGTACGCATTTCTTGCTGCACTCATGGCGGTCAGGTATGCCTGGATATGTTTGTCCACGGTTTCTGCCGGTCCAAGGTCAACCAGAGCCAGAGGGACTTTCTCTCCCGGCCTGAGGACAAAGACAAGATACCGCTGCCCGCTCCAGGCCTTTTTCCTGAAATCGAAAAGATCAATCTTTGCGAAATCGAGATATATTGCATTATCCGGGAATATCCGGGAAATCCTGGCGGTGTCCGCCTTGCCGGCATTTTTTTCAACTGCAAAATCCCTGCTGAGACCGGAAAGCCTGGTTTCCAGGGATTCTTTGGCTTTTTCCCTGGCAAGGAGCGTATTTCTGATATCCTCAAAGGTTATTTCTGTCCAGCGGGAGGCCTGGAGTTTTGCTATTTCTCTTCTCGTTCTGGTCAACTCCTCAAACAGCGCTCTGACGTTCCCGTCTTCTGAATCAATGACCGCCTGCATATGCTTGCCCTGTGCCTCCATGACAGCGCCTTTCCACTGGAGCCAGGCATTAAACGTCTCCTCCAGGACTTCGGCATCTTTTGCCAGAAATGAGGCCGAATGGCTCAGAAACATGTGCATCGTGCGCTCCGTATCTTTCATGTATAGTAATTTCTCCCGTTCAGACAACAGGAGAAATACATTGTCCCGTTTCAGGCTTTCGTACTGAACCTGCTGTTTGAAGAAGGCATGACTTTCACGGTGATTTCCCTGAAAGGCCTTCAGCAGCGCCAGTTCTCCCGCAGCGGAGGCCACTTTGGGGTGACCTTCTCCAAGGGCCTTCATCCGTGAGCTATATGCCTTTTGGAGAAAATGGCCTGAGGTGTCATACCTCCCGGACAGCCGGTAAAGGGCCCCGAGATTATACATGCTGTCCGCCAGAAAGGGTGAATCCCGGTCATATATTTTTTCTCTTATTTCAAGTGCTGTCCTGTAGCGTTGTTCAGCTTCCTGGAATTTTCCTGAAGCCATGAAAAGACCCCCCAGCGTATCGTGGCTTTCCGCTATGCCGGGATGGTATTTGCCAAAAGCCTTCTCCCGTATTGCGAGGGTGCGCTGATAAAGTGGTTCTGCCTCCTGCAGCAGGCCTCTTTCCTGATGCAGACTGCCTAGTAAATTCAGGCTTTCCGCAACGTCCAGATGGTCCCTGCCCAGAGCTTTTTCCTGGATTGCAAGTGCGCTGTTATATTCCTGGACCGCCTCAGAAGACCGGCCGCTGTTCCGGTACAGTGCTGCCAGAGTTATCCGACTGTCGGCAACAGAAGGGTGATCTGCTGAAAGAAGTTTTTCGCGTATCCCCAGTGCCCGTTTGCAGAGCGGTTCAGCCTCGGCAAACAGCCCTTTGGCGATATTTAATTGAGCCAGGACCTCCATGCTTTTAGCTGTCTGAAGATGCTCCTGCCCCAATTTGTCCTGATTGATTCTGAGAGCCTTCTCTACGTATTTTCCGGCGTCTTCGTACCTGCCCGTGCTGAGATAAAGACCGGCCAGTGAGGTCATAATGCGGGCAGCAGCCGGATGGCCGGTTCCCCTGGCCTTTTCCACGATTTCAAGGGCCTTCACGTACAGGACTTCCGCATCCCGGTATTTTCCGATCTCGGTATAAAGCTCTGCGAAAGCGCTCAGATTCGCTGCGTAGCGGGGATGTGTAGCCCCCAGTAATTTCTCACGTATCTTCATCGACCGGGCCAGAAGCTGTTCCGCCTCTGCATATCTTCCGAGCGTCACCTGCAGACGGGCGAGGGCGCTTAGGCTTGCTGCTGTGTCCTGATGCTCGGGTGTCAGCAGCTTCTGCCGGATGTCCAGGCCTTTCTTCAGGTGTATTTCGGCCTCGGCATATTTACCGGTGGCAAGGTAGAGTGATCCAAGAGAGGTCAGAGTCTGGGCCACGAGGGGGTGGTCGTTGCTGAAGACAGTCTGACGGATGCGCAGAGTATCTTTCAGCAGGGTTTCAGCTCCGGGAATTCTTCCCGTTGACCGGTAGATAGCGGCAAGCAGCTGCAGGCTCTCGGCTACGGAGGGATGATCTTTCCCGGCCTTTGCCTCCCGCATGCCGAGCGCCTGATTGCAGGCTGCTTCGGCTTTTTCATAATCTCCGAGGGAGCTCTGGATATCTGCAAGAGTATGGAGTCCGGCAGCAATTTCAGGATGTCCCGGATCGTATTTTTTCCGGAAAAGCCCGAGTGCTTCGCTGACCATCTGGAGCGCCTCCGGATATCTGGCCATGCCCTTATAGAGTGAAGCAAGAGACCTTAGTGAGCGGGCAACATCAGGGTGGTCTGTGCCGAGCCGGGCCCGCCTAAGATCGAGAGCCTTTTTATAGAGCTGCTCAGCTTCGGCAAAATTTCCCATGATCTCCTGGAACTCGGCCATGGCAGTCAGACTCCAGGAGTATTCCGGATGTTCCGCCCCCAGGGCAGCTTCCCTCATCTGCAGCGACCTCTTCAGCAGAGGCTCAGCCTCGGCATATTTCCCTGTGGAGACGTAGATCCCGGCGAGCAGGCTTATACCGGCAGCAATATCCTGATGGTCGGCATTAAGACTTTTTTCCATGATCGAGAGGGCCTGTTTGGCGGTGCGTTCTGCCTCCTGGTATTTTGCCCGGGAGAAAAGCAGAGACCCCAGAGCAGAGAGGCTTTGGGCAACATCAGGATGTTCATCACCGTATATTTTCTGTCGTATAGCGAATGCCCGGGAGTAGAGCTTCTCTGCTTCTTCGGTTTTACCCCGTGCCTGCATTATACGGCCGAGGAGCATCAGGCTTTCTGCTGTTGCCGGTTGGTTCGCACCGGCTTTGCGTTCCCGGATGCTGAGGGCTTTTTTGCCCAGAAGTTCTGCCTTGTCGTATTCTCCGTGGTCGAGTGCCAGTTCGGCCCTGATCTGCATGCTCTTTGCTGCAACAGGGAGTTCAAGGTCTCCCCTTTTCCGGATAATCTCATCCGCGCGGTTGAGGAAAAGCTCGGCCTGATCGTATTTCGACATGTTCCTATAGAGTTCTGCCAGGGCGGTAAGCGCCCTGATATTGCGGGGGTGGTCTTTTCCCAGCCGTTTTTCCCGCAGCTGGAGCGCCTGCAGATACAGGGCTTCAGCTTCAGGGTATCGGCCCATATTCTCATAAAATTCGGCCATGGCAGACAGATTGCCTGCCAGAGAGGAGTGGTCTTTTCCAAGTGCCTTCTCCCGGAGACTGAGCGCCCTCCGGTACAGGGACTCTGCCTCTCCATATCTGCCCGTCCTGCGGTACAAAGAGGCAAGCCTGCTGAGACTTCCAGCGATATCAGGATGGTCGAGGTCAAGGGTTTTCTCTCTGATTTCGAGGGCTCTTTTGAAATGCTCCTCTGCCGCGGGATAGTCACTGCGGAATGAAGCGAGCATCCCCAGGCACGAGATGGCTGATGCCAGGGCGGGCTGGTCGCCGCTGCCTTTAGACGCTATATCGAGTGCACCGCCGCAGTACCTTTCCGCGTCTGCCTGCCGGGAGGTCGAAAGGGCAATTCTCCCCAGCAGCGTCAGGCTTTCCGCAACTTCCGGATGGTCTTTTCCGAAGACCTTTTCCCGGATCCCCCAAGCCCTTTTGCCATAGGATTCTGCTTTAGCATATTCACCCTGGGCATGCTGTATCCTGGAGAAAAGGTGCAGGCTGCCGGCGATGTCAGGATGGTCTCTGTTGAGAAGGCGGGTCCTGACAGCGAGTGCCTTTTCCGCCTTTGCTGCAGCGTCCTCATATTTTTCTTCGAGCAGCAACTGGTCTGCTTCTTTCATCAGCAATACTGCTCCGGGGAGGTCGTCCTCGGCAGCTGCGTATGAGGCAGAAAGGATCTGCAGCCCAATTATCAAGATTCGTATCAAAAATGGGATCAGAAGCAGGCGCAGGTACTTTATTTTATTCATCAGAGAATTTTGGATACGGTGTTGCATGAAGAGAGCTGGACCGCCCCTCTCTCTTGAAGAGGGGGGCGGTGTGCAATGCAGCAAATTTCGAGGGGGCGTTGCTTTCTGCTGAGCGTCTGCAGTGAGTTAGCGACAAACCCAGTCCCCGAAACGGTTGAAACGCCAGGTGCAACCCCAGTACCGATCATGATGCCGCCGCTCATAATAATGATGGCCGCCGTGATAATCACGGCCATGGCCGTGACGCTCTCTATGTCCGCCACGATACCTGACATCTGTCGTCTCGGGGGCATCCTGGACCTTTGCGATGACGGCGAGCAATTCGGTATCTCCTGCGGCAAACTCTTTTGCCTGTTTCAGCATCGCGTCACGGCTGTAGAGGGCCCCGGTCTTGTCCCCTGGTTTTTCTATGCCCTTGAACGGCAATTCATCCATCATTTTCACTGCACTGAGCATGAGCATAGGGTCCTTCTGCTCCTCCCCGTAAGCAGCGACCTGCACAAAAAGGTCAGCCTTCTTTGAGAGCTCAGCCTTTTGCTTGGCGTCAGGGGTTTTAGCATCAGCCTTTTTCTCCTCAGCCCAGACTGCAGAGAAAGACACCGTGCTTATAAATACCAACAGACAAATGAGCCAGAAATTCTTTTTCATGTGATATCTCCTTAATAATGGAAGTATATGATCCGTTAACCGTAATGCTCAGCAATCAGGACTTCGTGCAGCAGAAAACTTCTTCCGACAGATCACCTCCTTTTCGGATTCCCTGATAAGGCAAGGGGATGCTCAGGTGCACTAGCTTCTTATGTTAAGAATATATCACAAAAAAATTGATAAAGCCAATCATGCAGCAGATCAAGGAGGCCGGAACATTCCGGCTGCCGGCCTTTGCGGTTTTGGTGGCATTTTGCCTGAAGTAGAGTGTTCCTGGGACGAGCTGCAGGTGGATTATGTCTATTGAATGCTTATATTGCTTATGGTCACAGAGCCATTTGCTATCTCTATATAGCCGCTAATGGTCGAAAAAGAAGCTTCATTGCTGCTGAAATCAGCATTGTAGCCGCCTTCAAGCTCTACTTCATAGGGCAGATTAAGGACGAGTTCTCCGTAATCACCCGTCCTGCAGATGATAATCTGTCCGTCACCGCTGACTTTGGCGTAGGCCTCAGCGGGGGACATTGCATAATCTGCTTGTATCCCATCGGGAATTCTTTTCACCGGGTAGTACGATAGCGGATAGGGGTCAACGGTTGTTTCGCCTATGATATTTCCTGCCCAGTTATGTCCGCCCCCTCCCTCTCCGAGGTCGGAAAAGCCGAAGGTGATCGTATGATCCAGGGGGATGCCGGTATAGGTTTGTTCAAAGGAATATTGCCATTGACTGCCTACGGTATCTATGCTGAATCCTGAAGCCTCAACCCCGGTTATGCTGTCCGTAATCGACCATCCAAATCCGACCCAGTCGTCCTGATAAACACTGTCGGTCACCGTTGCTGTGATAGTAAACGGAGTGTCAATGTAAACCTTGCAGGGGGCCTCCAGCTCATAGACAGTCTGCCCAAAGGAATCTGTCCACTCTGCTATCCAGGTATCTGCAGGGGCGCAGGTGGGGGTGCAGGGGCATACTGCAAAAACAGAGGAGCAAAAGCAGAAGGGGAAGATAAGCATTATAAGAATATATGTCCTTGTTACGGTCACGATGCTCTCCTTTGAAGCACTGCCACTTCTTTAGCCTGGAGAAAGATATAGGTAATGATAAACAGGGCCGCGCTGTTTTGGCCGCGGGAATCCTTTCATCGTTATACTATATTTATCGGTATGTATACGAAGAAACTTTAGTCTGCGGCAGCGAATGATGCCTTAAAGTGCGGCGGCGGTTATTTTATAAGTCTTTTTTTCATGAGTCTGAACGGATAGGGGGCCAGGAGGGCCGTGACCACCAAAAGCCAGGCAATGTCTCCGAGGATGGGGGTGACCTTTCCGTAGGAAAGGGAGCGGCAGATATTTACCACATGATAGAGGGGGGTGAACCAGGCCAGCTTCACGATGACCAGAGGCATGGTGTTTACCGGGAAGAAAATACCGGAAAATAAAAAGAGCGGTGACATGAAAAGGGTGAAGAAATAATTAAAGGACTCAATACCCGGCACCAGTGCAGCAAACATCATGGATATTTCAGAAAATAACAGCCCGCTGACAAAGATCACCGGGATAATGAGGATCACCAGGGGAGATTTTACAAGCCCGAAAAGCGCGATGACGATAATTATTATCGTTCCATAGATCATGCTCTTGGTCGCGCCCCAGATCAGTTCGCCGGCGACCAGGTCATCGATATTAATCGGCGTGGCGAGGATTGCGTCAAAGGTCTTTTGGAAGGTCATCCTCACGAAGGTGCCGTAGGAGCATTCATAGGCAGCGGCGAACATCGAGGACGAGGCGATGATGCCGGGAGCAATGTACTTGATATACGGTACACCGTCGATCTCCTTCACATACGCACCGAGGCCCAGGCCGAGTGCAGCAAGGTAGAGCACCGGTTCGACAAAGTTCAGGGCGATGCTCGATTTATAGAGCTTGGTGTATACCTTGAGATGCCGCTGCCAGACCCGCAGTGCCCGCTTAATCTGCAAGGGACCTCCCGGTGAGTTTCAGGTAGACGTATTCGAGCGAACCGCCATGCTCTTCCATCAGGCGCTGTGGTGCATCGATTGTTATTATCTTTCCCGAGTCCATGATAGCGACTCTGTCGCAGATCTTCTCTGCCTCTTCCATGTAATGCGTGGTAAGGATGAGCGTCGTCTCATTTTTTTTGAGATATCCCAGCTTTTCCCAGACAGCATGTCTGGAATGCGGGTCCAGTCCGACGGTCGGTTCATCAAGGATCAGCAGTTCCGGCGAATTGATAAGGGCCCGGGCAAGCAGCAACCTCCGCTTCATGCCGCCGGAGAGATCCCTGATATTGACCGCAGCTTTGTCGGTCAGTTCGACAAAGGCCAGCAGTTCAGAGGCGAGCTTTTTTCCTGTCTTTTGGGGGATGTCGAAATAGCGCGAATAGACAAGCAGGTTTTCGATAACGGAAAGATCAGGGTCGAGGTTATCGTCCTGGGGCATCACACCGAGCCTGGCCTTTATCCTGCCGGGGTCAACGCAGACGTCAATATCAAAGACCCTGACCTCCCCGGAGGTCGGCGGCATAAAACAATGAATAACACCCATGACCGTGGTCTTTCCTGCCCCGTTCGGCCCCAGAAAGCCAAAGCATTCGCCGCGGTGAATATCAAAACTGACACCATCCACAGCGGTAAAAGTCCCGTAGCACTTTGTCAGATTTTTTGCGGTAACAATCTGCATCGGGTATTATAACATCTGTCTATTTACAGCAGGGTCTGAAAGGAAATGGCGCTATGGATACCTTCAGCGAATCTGCCTGGGCGCAGAGCGATTTTTCGAAAAAATATCTGGACAGAGCGGATATATATATCCCGCAGCGCAGGAAGATGATTGGGCTCTTCTCTTTCCTGCTCACCTGTTTTTTGGGCGACAGAAAAGAGATACGGCTGCTGGATCTCGGCTGCGGGGACGGCGTGCTGACCGCGGAACTCCTCTCTCAATGCGGAGAGGGGCGGACGATAATTCCGACGTTGGTGGACGGGTCGGCGGATATGCTGCACAGGGCAGGAGACCGGTTGGGCCCGTCCGGGATCATCACGTATGTCAATGCCAGTTTTCATGAGATTATCAGCGGCATGACGACGCTGGGAGACTTTGATCTCTGCATATCATCCCATGCCATCCATCATCTTGAGATGAACGAAAAGGCAGCTCTCTTTGCATTCATCTTTGCACATCTGAACGCAGGAGGCTGTTTTATCAACGCGGATGTCGTCCTGCCGCCCTCGGAAGGGCTTCAGACGTGCTATTTTAGCCTCTGGAAATCAGAGATGCAGCAGATGATGGAGAAGGCAGGTATTACCGACGAGACGCCGACGGAGGTGATCAAAAGATATCAGGACCCTGCGAGCATGAACAGGCCCGATACCCTCAACGACCAATTGGACGCATTGAAAAAGGCCGGGTTCAGGGATGTGGACTGCTACGTCAAGGATGGCATATTCACCGTCTTCGGCGGAAGGAAATAAACAATCCTTTCAGAGCACGTACCGGGCATTCGCCAGATTCAGAATTCCTCAGAATTCCACGGTCTTTGTGCCGCCTTCGGCTGTGATTACCAGTTCGTCAAACCATATCGTTGAATCCGACTTCGTCCAGAGCCCGATAAACCCGGTGAAGGGGGTCTCCGCATCATAGGAGATGACCGGCTCATTATCGATAAATCCGCTGACCAGTGTTCCCGTCAGCTTCAGGCCGAGCAGATGCCACTGGCCTGTTGCGATTGTCCTGGCTGCCATGGCCCGCTGGTAACGCTTGCCATTGATGAACTCGAAGAGGATGACATTATGTTCGAGTGCGTTGGTCCTGAGGACAAAGTAATTTTCCCGGTCCCTGATGCCGAAGGCAATGCCGCCTGCCCGATCGAGCCTTCCCGCGTGCGGCATAATTCTGACATGAACACTGCCCTCAGACATCATGCTGCCTTTCACAATTGCCAGAGGAAAATAATAATAGGCCTCGATACTGTCGAGGAATTCATAGTAGGTGGTGCCGATTACCTTGCCGAGGGCGATTGCCAGTTGAGCTGTGGCACGTCTGCCCAGGTCCGAGCCGTCCTGCACGCAATATACGCCATTGTCGGTGACCAGTCGCTGCCATCTGCCCCCCCGGGTGTAAAGCCCCTGCGGCAGGTCCTCTGCCTTGCGCAGCAGGAAGTCATAGTTTCCGCTGAAAAACTCGTCACACAGTATCCCGATATCCTCCTGGCTTGCCAGTGTCATATCGAGCAGCCTGCTGGAGGCAAGAAGGCGCCCGAGCAGGTCGAGCCTTGCTGTAGTCTGCTCTGCGTCATATCTGGCCAGGGAGGCGTCGAGCAGGTCTCCCCGGACCGACACCTGAAACTCAAGCCGTTCCAGAATATTGGCCATGAGCTGTATCCTCAGCGAACGGCCGTAATAGTCCCCGGCCCCGCCGGAGAATTGCAAAGATATATAATTCTGTGAGCTGCTGTCGCTGCAAAGGGCATCAAGCGTTGCGAAATGGTATGCAAACTTTATACTGAGATTCAGGTAGTCACCAGACAGTATCGCGTAGCTGTTGCCGCCTGGCTGCTCCCCGAATTCAGCTGTTGCGGTAGCGGCCAGTTTTCCTGCCAGCGAGTTGCTGTCGGTATTCATGGTGCCTTCCCAGTTCACGCCGGGGTGGGTAAACCCTCTCCAGAGCGCCGAGAGGGGACGGGATCGTATCATCTGCGGAGTCACCTCATCGCAGGTCGTCAACCCGCCGGCGAGACCGCCGCCAAGATCAATCAGATAGATATGTATCGGAAGGTGCGAAGCAAGCTCAATTGCGGCAGCTGCTACTGACGAGTCCTCCGCTATGCCGAACATGGTGCGCACCGCCATTTCATGCGTGAATCTGATAATATCGTGAAAGCTCCGGCATTTTTCAGCAGAAAAATCGGGGGCATTCGGATCAATAAGATTCAGTGGCGTGATGCGGTCCAGAATGCTGCGCATCTTCCGGTGTACCGGGCTGTCCAGAATCAGCCGTCGAGAGGGCTTCATTTCTTCCAGAAGGTCCTGGACTACACCGAGATAAACCGTCGCATTGCTTGCGGACAGCGTAACGATTTCACCGGTTTTGAGTCTCCGGGTAGCGTCTCCTGTGTCAACGAGGGCAGGCAGTCCGAACTCACGGGCGACGGAGGCCATGTGGCTCGTGACACTGCCGACATCAGTTATAAGGCCTCTGATGGTGCCGGCAACGCGGGCATATTCGGGCGAGGCTGTCTTGGCCACGAGGATGGCGTCCTTGGGAACCTCATGCAGAGCACTCAGCGTCTCGGCCACAAAGACGCTTCCGGTGGCGACGCCTGGCGATGCAGCAAGGCCGGCGGCAAGAAGCACCGGATGACCCGGATATTCTTTTATCACATTGTTGCCGGCCTGAAGATAAGGCAGAAGCAGGGGGCGCGACTGCAGAAGGTAGAGTCCTCCGCTGAGGCCCTCAGCCCACTCAACATCCTGGGGGCTGTTGAAAAACTCTTCCAGCAGCAGGCCATAGTCAGCGAGCTTGAGCACTGTTTCGGCAGGCAGCGACGGGGCTGCCTGTTCATCCCCGTTGACTTCGCGCAGTTCTGTCCCGCCTTCTCCCTTTGCTGAGAGCTGCCATTGTTTTTTTGCTATATGCTGTCCCTGCAGCTGCCTGCTCTGCCGGTTAACCATAAAAACGTCCGGGGAGGTGCTGCCGTCGACCAGTTGTTCTCCCAGTCCCCAGAGCGCATTGATCTTGAGCAGGGGCTGCCCCCCGTGTCCGTTATCTTGCCCCCCGTCGCGGGTATAGATTACGCCGCTGGCCCGGGCATCGACCATTACTACTGCGGCAACACACATCGGTGCGTCCCGGTCTTCAAGCCCGTGCTGCAGACGGTAGGCAATTGCCCTCGGGGCATATTTGCTTGCCAGGACTTCACGGTAGGCGTTAAAGAGCCCCTCCCTGGTAACGTTCAGTACGGTTTCATACTGACCCGCAAAGGTGGCCTCAGTATCTTCTCCGACCGCGCTGCTGCGCATTGCGACTCTTACGGGTTCTGACGGAGATACCAGCTGGTCGAATGCGGAAAGGATCTCAACCGAAAGGTCATGAGGCATTTTCCCCGCGCGGATCATCTCCTGAAGCCGAAGACAGCTGCCTTCGTGACCTTCAGCCGGTCCCGAGGCATAACGGGACAACTCCTCCTCAATGGATCTGGCCAGTTTATTCTCATCGATAAACCTTCCGAACCCGGCAGCAGTTATTGCAAAACCGTCAGGCACCGGAAGATTGAGTACATTCTTGATTACGGCCAGGTTGGCAGCCTTGGCCCCCACGGTGGCGGTCATTTCCGGTTCTATCTCCCTGAACGGAATCACCAGCCTTCTGGTGGGGAGGAGACAGCGGGGATTGAAATTTTCGAAGATCGTGTCGTCCAGCTCTGAAACCTTGCCTGACAGCATCTTGAAATCTTTTTCCGACAGAAGTTCCAGTGAATGTATAATGCCAAAAATTGCCTCGAGCAGGGCTTCGTACTGAATTCTGACCAGTGACAGACTGAAGGGCCTGCCGCTGAAATAGAGCTGCTCAAGGTCGGCAATATGCCCCAGGGCTGCATGGTTATGGTTAAGGAGGGTCTTAAAGGACCGGTACTTCAGCGCCACTCGTCCTGCCGCCGGCTTGAGCGGTTGACAATTCTTTCGCTTATTGAAAAAACCCAGAAGCCGCTTCACTCATCCTCCCTTGAGATATTTGGCAACCGCCTTCTGTATCTCATTTCTGAGAGACCTGATCCGAGACCGGTAACTGAAGCAGATACCTCCAGCCAGAAGTTCGGGCGAGAGCGGGTCATCGAAATTCATCTGGTCCTTGCGGCCGGCATACGGAAAGTCGGGGCAGCGGGTGCCTGCATCGGAGCAGAGGATGACGACCCTGTCGAAGGTACAGCCATCAAACAGGCCGACATGCTTTGACCAGTGATCGGTCAGGTCTATGTTGATCTCTTTCATCACCTTGATGACATCCTTCTGGACCTCCATCGGCATCGTCCCGGCTGAAAACGCCGCCCAGTCTGCCCCGTGAAAATGATTCACCAGGCCCTCGGCAAGCTGCGATCGCACCGCATTCCCGGTGCAGACGAAGAGGATGGTTGAAAGCCCGGCATCCCTGGCAGTGCGGTAACGCCGGAGTTCGCGCTGTTCCTGCTCAACGGTCACGAAGCCGGTTCCTTCCGACAGGCATAGAGGACCACCCGGTAGCAGCGCAGACATCTGTTGGCTTCTGTAACCGCTTCTCCGTTCGTATAGCCATGATCCACCTCCCGGAAATCCCTGCAGCGCTCCAGTGGCGGCTCGTGGCGGATCGGCATCCTCTTCAGCCCGCCTGGTATCGCAATAGTCTCATGAGGGTCGTAGACTTTTAATTTTGCAAGGAAGCGTTCGTCTTTTTGCTCGTCAAAGACCGGCACTTCTCCCTGTGTCAGATAATGATCGATCTTCATGGCGCTCAACCTGCCGTGGGCGCAGGCCCGGATGAGTACATCGGGGCCGGTGACACAATCGCCGCCTGAGAATACGGCTTCGCGCGTTGTCATGAAGTTCTCGTTTATGACGATCGCCCCTTTTTCTGTCACCTCAACGCCGGGAAGGTTGCAGAAGCAGGCAAAGTCCCCTTCCTGCCCGATGGCCGCGACCACAACGTCCGCATCCACCGTAAATTCAGACCCCGCCACCTCGACCGGCCTGCAGCGTCCCGAGGCATCAGTCTCTCCCAGTTCAATTTTGAGGCACTCGATACCTTTTACTTTCTTGTCTTTTCCCAGGATCTTCTTCGGAGCGGTCAGGAAATGGAACTGCACGCCCTCTGCCTCTGCATCAGCCACTTCAACCGCATCGGCCGGCATCTCTTTTCTCGTCCTGCGGTAGACGAGATGCGCCTCTTCAAAGCCGATCCTCAGCGCAATCCGCACACAGTCAATGGCCACATTGCCGCCGCCGACGACTACAATTTTTCTGCCCTTCGGGACCTCGTCCAGAAGGCCAAGGTTGATATTGCGCAGAAAGTAGACGCCGGGCACGTATCCATAATATCCCTTGTCTTCTCCTGCAATGCCCATATTCTTGTGGCAGTGACAGCCCATGCCGATAAATACCGCCCGGAACCCTTCTGATATGAGATCGTCGAGGGTAAAGGTTGCCCCCAGTGCCTTTCCATAGACAATGGTTACCCCCCTGTTTTCGATGCCTGCTATTTCGTCCCGCAGAATAGTACGCGGCAGACGGTAATCAGGGATACCGACAGCCGCCATGCCTCCCGGCTCAGGCAGCATTTCGAAGATCGTGACCAGGTAGCCTTTCCCGGCCAGAAAGTGAGCAGCGGTTAACCCGGCAGGCCCGGACCCGATGATGGCAATTTTTGTCTTTTTTCTTTCAGAGCTTTTTTTCTTCGGAGCGGCAACGGAATCAGAAGCAGGATGCAGCCGCCCATGATCAGCGACAAAGCGTTTCAGGTGCTTGATCTGGAGAGGTTCATCGACCAGCCCCCTGCGGCAATGAAATTCGCAGGGCCGGACGCAGACCCTGCCGACAACACCCGGCAGCGGAAGACGTTCTTTGATCGTCGCGAGGGACCCCTCGAAGTTGCCAAGCCTGATCTCTTCGATATATTTCGGGATGTCCAGATGGATGGGACAGGCCTGAATGCACGGGGCGGTCTTCAGTGAATGATATGCATACGCCCCGCTTTGCTGCACGCCTGTTTTTTTCTGCTGCTTCAGTTTCTCTTCATGATGTTCGATCAGATAAAGAATGACGCGGGGAGAACTGCGGCCGAGTTCGCACATGGAGGTGAGACTCATTGTCTCGGCGATCTCCCTGAGGATATGAAGTGAGTTCTTCCCGTCGGTCCCTTTGATAATGCGGCCGACCAGGTCGGTAAGTACCCGTGACCCTACCCTGCAGGGGATGCACTGGCCGCAGGAAAAGCCCTCGACAGCCTTGCAGTATTCGTGGCAAAGCTCAAGAAGGTTTATATTGTCATCAAGGATCTGGAGGCCTCCCCAGCCGATGACTGCTGATACCTTCTTGTCTCCGTGCTGCAGTTCTGCCGGGGTCTCGTTCAGAGAGTTATTCCAGAAAGAAAAAGGTCTGTTCATTGTATTTCCTGTCTGTCAGCCGGCGGGAACTGCCCGGTGAGTGCCGTGGCAAAGCGGCCTCTTCCGCAATCGGGACAGATATGACCGATACCGGCCCTGAGCGTATGATCGACGCGGGATAGAACTGACAGGATAAATTGCTCTGTGGTGAAAGGTCTGCTGCAGAGGTCGCAACGGACAAGCGGGAGCTTATTGGCCGTCTTGCCGTAGAGAACGATCCTGCGTAATGCACCACGATCCTCAAGATGTATTGCACCCACCGGGCATACAGCAGCGCAGGTGCCGCACCCTATACAACGCTCTTTAGTCATGGCTACCATCTCGGCGACTTTGTGGCGACCAGTCCCGGATACGCTGAAGCTGAGGGCATTGGCCTTGATGGTATCCCTGCAGACCCTGATGCAGAGACCACAGAGGATGCACGGATCAGTGCTTGTTCCGGCGCTTATTCGGCCTGTTCTGGCGCTGGTGTGAGTGCCTGTGTTGTTGCTGTTGGTTATTCCGGCAGCACCTGCCCTGCAGCGAAGCTCGGGTGTTTTTTTTGTGCCTGAAAGCATCAGTTCCAGGATCGTCTTTCTCAGCGCCTGAATGCGGGGCGTTGCGGTCTCGACGATCAGTCCATCGGCCGGCATGAGGTTGCAGGACGTTGTTATCGTATGGCTGAGCGACGGGCCCCCGGCCTCGACAATACAAAGTCTGCAGGTACCGTACGGCCCGAGGGCATGATGATAGCAGAGCGTCGGGATCGCTATGCCGGCAGCCCGCGCGGTTTCGAGCACGGTCTGGCCGGGACCGGCCACAAGGGTCTGTCCATCGATGGTGAGCGTGGTCATACCGGAAGTAAGAGTTCTATCATTGAATACACCTCACTTCATCTTATCTTATTTATGAGGTGTCATTCCCGCGGAGGCGGGAATCCAGTGTTTTCAGTATGTCCTGGATCCCCGGGTCAAGCCCGAGGATGACAACCTTTAATTTTATGGGTAGACAGTATATCAGTACGGCAGATTCTCGGCTATCTCTCGGGCGAACTTTTCGCGTTTGTCGAGGGACGCCTCGTCTGGCGTGACCCACTTGAGGGCCTTTGTGGTGCAGCCGGTGACGCAGGCCGGCTCGAGTCCCTCATCCACGCGATGCCTGCAGTAGTCGCACTTGAAGACCTTGCCGGTGTCTCTGTTCCACTGCGGTACGCCCCAGGGGCAGGCGGTGATGCAGGACTTGCAGCCCACACAGAGTGAGGGTTCGACAAAGACGATCCCGTCTTTTGGCCGCTTCTGCATTGCGCCGGTCGGACAGGCAGAGACGCACCAGGGGTTCTCGCAGTGAAAGCAGGGCATGAAGATGAAGTTCATGCGGGGAACATTCTCGACCACCTTCGGCCCGACCGGCACGATGACGCAGAACCGGGGGCCGACCGGGACATCGTTTTCTGTCTTGCAATGTATCTCGCAGGCGCGGCAGCCGATGCAGCGCTTCTGGTTCTGGTGTATATAGTAAATGCTCATGGTGTTGCCTCCTTCTGTTATCGATACCTACGCCGCGGTCTTCTTTACTGCCACAAAACACTCGGTGAGCGGGCAGTTGCCTCCGACCGCCGCTTTGAGAAGTCCTCTCTGCAGACGGACGTCGCTGACGCCTTTGTCGAAAGACTTTGTCCTGAGCGGCACAGAGTCGCCAAACCCATGGAGCATAAAGACGACCTCGGGGTGTATGTGATCGGTAAGCTTTGCCCCGATCTTTTTGGCATATCCTTCGACCGAGACCTCGACGGTATCTCCGTCGCTGATCCCGAGCTTCCGGGCCTCGGCCGTATTCATCCAGAGATGGTTTTCTGAATAGAGCTCGTTGAGGATCCCGATGTTTGCCGTAGTCCTGCCCTGGGTATGGACCGCAACCTTGCTGGTTACCAGTCTGAAGCTGCCTTCTGCCGGCTTTGGGGGAGTTTCATACGGGATAAAGGACGGGATCTTATGCTTTTCGAGCATTGACGAGATGATCTCGATCTTGCCTGAGGGTGTGTTGAATTTTATGCCGTCTTTCCGGTCGTACCATATCTGCTCTTTCGAAGGCTCAATAACCCCGGTGGCATCGAAGCTCTCGAGTGTATATCCTGAGCCCTCAAGCTGCCAGGCGACAAGCTCTTCCGGGGTATTGTAGGGGAAGAACTGCCCCACGCCCATGCGGTCGGCGAGTGCCTTGAAGATTTCACCCCTGCCTTTGGTGTCGAACCTCGGCGGCACCGCCTGCCTGATCAGTGTCAGGTGCGGCTTCAGACCCGAACCGCTCCGCACATAGACATGGTCCGTACGTTCCAGAAAGGTGCTTTCCGGAAGGATCACATCCGAGAACCAGCCCGTCTCGCTGTAGTTGATATCAATAGATACCAGAAGATCCAGTTTTGCAAAGGCCTTTTTCATCAAATCAGGATCAGGCAGCGACGCCAGGGGATCGTGGCGCATGACGATATAGGCCTTGATCGGGTAGGGGTCCTCATTCAGGATGGCATGCGGCAGCATCTGCGCAAGCCCCCACTGGTCGCTGAGGTGCGGGAACTTTGTGCCGACGCCGTCGAACCGCTCTTCCTTCACCTTCGGGATCTGTCCGATCAGTGTCTTGTACTTCACATTCGGCTTCTTGTTGATATAGATGCCGCCCTTTGTTTCATAGGATCCCATGAGGGCGTTCAGGGTATAGATCGCCCGGCGCAGGTAATAGTCATTGCTGAACCATGAGGTCATCCAGCCGGGATGGAAGATGACAGCTGGCTTTGCCTCACTTGCATCATGGGCGATCCTGATGATCTCTTTGGCAGGGATGCCGGTCTCTTTCTCTGCCCACTCGGGGGTATAGGGTGTGGTAAAACGCCTGATCTCGTCGAAGCCGAGGACCCAGCGGTTGACGAACTCCGGATCATAGAGATTGCCTTTGATAATCTGATGGATCAGCGCCAGGGTAAGGGCGTAATCAGTGCCGGGCCTTATGATAAAGAACTTGTCAGCCTTTGCAGCGGTGTAGTTCCAGCGCACATCCACACAGACCATCTTGCCGCCGGCCTCCTGCATGTCGGCAACCATCTTCGCCTCGGTCGTCTTTATCGACTCATAGATGTTTCTGCCGAAGAGGACCATGTATTTACAGTTCTCGTAATCATAGTCGACCGTATTTCTGGCGTGGCCGGCAATTGACATATGGGCGTTATGGACGCTGTTCGAACAGGTGGCATGGTGATTGAAATAATTCGGAGACCCGAGCGCCGCGAGAAAGGTCCGCTCAAACTCGGTCATCGGCCCGCCGCGGTCGCTCAGCAGGATGCTCTTTGCCCCGTACTGGTCTTTGGCAGCCCTGAGCCTCTCGGCGATATAATCATAGGCCTCATCCCAGGAGGCTTTTCGCCACTTTCCCGAGCCCCGTTCTCCGTCGCGTATAAGGGGATGCTGCGGTCGTTCATTGTCAGAGAGCAGGGCCTTAGCCGCGGCCCCTCGCGGGCAGCATTGCTGGCCTCCCTGGACATGGGGGTTTCCCCAGACATGTTTTACCACGCCGTCGAGGACCTCCACCATCAGAGGGCAGCGGCCGGTGCACATCTCACAGGTGGTATAGACAAATTTTTTCATTTCATTTTCTCCTTGATAAGACATAAAACCAACCCCCCTCTATCCCCCAACCCCCCTCTATCCCCCCTTGTCAGGGGGGAAGACTTTAGGCCTCCCTTGATAAGGGGAGGTTGGGAGGGGTTGATTGCTGCTAGTATACTCCCAGCAGGTTCAGGGCAAGGATTAGCAGTCCTGCGACCGCAACCCTTTTCACCACCAGGGGACTCACCCGTTTTGCGATCTGCGGCGCGATAAACCCGCCGAGTATGGCTGCGGGGAACATGATCAGGAACAACGTCAGGTCAAAGTTCCCGAACTGATAATGGCGCATGGTGCCCATAAGTGTATTGAAAAAGATGGCCAGAAGCGAACTGCCGACCACAACGTACATCGGCAGTCCAAGTCCCACGGTCATCAGCGGGACCATGAACGGTCCTCCGCCAAAGCCGAACATGGAGGATATTATCGCGATGATAAAACCGCCGAGGCAGCCGATAATGAGATTAACCTTGAATTCGTGTCCCCAGAATGTAACTATCATATCAGGCCTCCTTATGCCTTTGTTTTTGCCGATGCCTCGGCCTTGCTCTTGAATTCCTTCAGTATTGCCTGCTCTTTCTTGTTCTTGGCAATATAACCAGGGGTAGTCTGCCAGAACATGAGCCCCGCAAGGATGATCAGTATCCATCCGAAGACGAACTTGAACTGATCGAGAGTGATCATCTCGGTCATCTTCGGGCCGATGAACCCGCCGACCACCATCGCAAGTCCTATGGCGACCCCGAGCTTCCAGTTGATGAACTTGATCTTCGAGTAGTTATAGATGCCGCTCGCCTGGGAGAAAAGGACAGTCGGCATGACTGTCCCGGCCACGATGGTATGCGGCAGGGGCCAGAGCATAACGAGCAGCGGATTCATGATAAAGCCGCCGCCGGCGCCCATCAGGACCCCGAAGATGGCGATGCCGAGGGCCAGGAAGAACGGACCGATAAGGTTCAGGCTGGTGCCGGCATTGGAAAGATACAGATTCGGAAAGTTGATCGTATTTTCGAAGGAGACCGGCTGGCTCTTGGCGTTCTTGTCTGCAACGGCAACTATGGTATACTTGCCGTCGGCAACGCCCTTCCTGATCTTGATCTCTGCCGTATACGTGCCGTCGGGGTTCGTGACCACGTCGGTGCCGAAGACCTTGTCCGGGCTTCTGAACCTGGCCTTTATCAGCTGCATGGAGCGCTTTTTGTTCTCCTTGTCGTCCATCTGCGGCAGCAGTTCTCCCCGGGAGCCGATTATGCTGCCTGTCAGCGTTGCCTGATAGCGGTCGATCTTTGCCTTGGCAGGAGAGGAATAGGCTATATCAGCACCCATATCCTTCAGGGCCTGGGAATAGGACCATTTTTTCCCCTCTTTTTTGAACTTGTCGAGCTGCTCTTTCTGCTCTTTCGGCATGAAGATCTTATAGTAGGCCGGCATCTCCAGCGTCATGTAGAGAATATATGGACGTTTGCCGGTTTCTTTGTCCTTTTCAGCATCAAAACGGGAGGCCTTCACCTTTTTGTCAGACCAGATTTCAAGATAGACCGGTTTTCCCGCAGGAGCTGTACCGGTTACAATGATCGTCCCGCCGTTGTTCAGGGTGGTCTTGTCGATCTGAATTGTGGGAGCACCGGCCGCTTCAGGTGCAGGCGATGCCTCTGTTTTTTGTGCCTGCTGAGTGACCGCTTCTTTCGGCTTTTCTGCAAAGGCCCCGTCCTGGATTGCGGCTGTTACTGCAGCAAGAATTATGAGTCCGAACACTACAAGGAATCGCTTCATACCACTCCTCCTTTGGATTTAGTACATTGTGCATAACACAGCAATAGGTGTGCCATGACAGAGGAGAAGTTTATAAGGAGAATTTATCAGCATATAAAAGGGTGTAGGAGGTTAGGGGGTAAGAAGATATCGCATGCTCTTGTCCCATACAGCACAGTTGAGCAGTAAAGCTGTCCCGATTGGGACAGTTGCAGGATGCTTTTTCCGCCTATGCTAAAGGCAAAAAATGCCGCCGGCCCGGAAGACCGGCAGCATTTCAGAAGTTTCCTAATACGTGATAATCAGTGTATCGCCGTAAATATTGACGGGAAGGCCGACCATGTTACTCCAGGCAGGCGATGTTGCATAGATTATACCTTTCGCAGCTCCGCTTCCGGTTGAAATGTGGTTGGCCCTTACCGAGAAAAACTCTGCAATCGCTCCTCCCTGCGGTATGATGATGTCATAGTTCATGACAACGCCGTCGTATCCTGTAAAGGTTGTTTTCGTTATGTTTGCCGTAAAATCGCCGATATGAACACCGTTGTACCATACATTTCCCGCCCAGAGAAATGTATAGCCTGTATAGGACCCGCTACCGAAATCCGTCCTCGGGTAGTCAGTCTGCTGATCGAGATAGAGGGCTGCCTCAGCCGAAAAAGCGGTGCCGGTGCATAACGATGTAAGAGCAATCGAAATAACTGCGATTATCAGCCATGTTTTTTTCTGCATAGTGTTTTCCTTTCTTCTTCAAGTCAGTGTTTGTTATTACGTAAGAAGGCGGCATAGTCCCCGCTGCTTCATCCTTTTCCCCAACAGTCTGCTATTCCCTCCTTTCGAAGCTAAATTGTAATTGTTTCGACAAGTATCGACCATATTATAGGCCTTGAAGACGTTGAATGCAAAGAATAAATGGCAGAGAATATGGTCTGCCGGGGTTATAGAGCAGACCGCTCTTAAAAGTGTCGGAATGCGGGGGTACACTCCCGGGCGTTTTAAGTAATACATTGATTAAGGCAATTCTGCAGAGCATCTATCCTGTAGGGCTTATTGAGTACGGCTGAAAACCCATATGCACGATAATCAGCCACAACCGCACTGTCTGCATATCCGCTGGAGACGACTGCCTTGACATGGGGATCAATATCCCGGATCCTGGCAATCGCCTCTTCACCACCCATTCCGCCTTTTACCGTAAGATCAAGAATCACCAGATCGAATGGCCGGCCAATCTCCCTGGCCCGACTGAACAGCTCTATTGCCTTCCTGCCATCTTCTGCTCCTTCGGCTTCATGGCCAAGGGCAATGATCATCTCCCGTGCAACATCCCTCACGAAATCCTCATCATCCATCAGGAGAATTCTACCCTTCCTGGTTCCAACAGCAGATGAAACAGTCGCCTGCGGTACGGTCTCCACACTCCTGGACGCAGGAAGATAGATCGTGAATGTTGCCCCTCTGTTTAGTTCTGATTTCACCTCGATCGCGCCGCCGTGGTTTCTTATGATCGAATACGATGTTGCCAGTCCGAGACCGCTTCCTTTCTGCTTGGTCGTAAAGTAGGGATCGAAGATCTTCGAGAGGTTCTTGGTGGGTATGCCTGTGCCTGTGTCCTGAATATCTATCTGCACGAACTGCCCCCCTTGCGTCAGCAGGTGGCCGGAGTTTGCCGGGATATCAATATTCCTGACAGAGATACATATCGTGCCCCGTCCAGCCATCGCCTCATTCGCATTCAGGACGATATTCTGTATGACCTGGGCAAGCTGCCCCGCATCTGCTTCCACAGACCAGAGGTCAGAATCAATGTCCATCCGATAGTCTGTGTGGGAACCGCTCAGTGCGAATTTCACGGCATTTTCGATCGTTGATTCGAGCCGGATCAATTTTTTAAGGGGCTTGCCACCCTTGGAGAAGGTGAGCAGCTGGGTGGTGAGGTTCACCGACATATGAAGGGCTTCCTCTGCCTGACTGAGCATGGCAAGGGATTTTTCCTTCTGGTCATGGGTGATTTTTGCCATGGAGATGTATCCGAACACACCCTGCAGAAGATTATTGAAGTCGTGGGCAATGCCGCCTGCAAGGGTGCCTATGGATTCGAGCTTCTGGGTCTTGAGCCTTTCGTCCTCGAGCAAATATTTTTCAGTGACGTTATTGATCACCTCGATGACCGAGGTCACAACGCCGGAGGCATCTTTGAGGGGAAAGGCCTTGGTCTCTGCATAGAGGATATTGCCCCGGGCATCTTTGTGGCGATGCAGGGCTGTATGAGGGGTTCCTGTTTTAAATGCCTGGTATGTAGCGCATTCTTCGCCTTCTTCAAAACAGGGTCTGCTCGTCTTGTGCGATATTTCATAGCAGTAGCTGCCGATGACCTTTTCATCGCATCCTCCTACCTGGCTGCAATAGGCCTTGTTGGCTGTCAGGATGCGGTAGTCCCGGTCGATGACGATGAACCCTTCATCGACGGTGTCCAGGATGCTCCGGACAAACTCCTCGCTCTGCCGGAGCGCTTCTTCTGAACGTTTTCGATCGCTGATGTCGATGGTGTATCCGGCAAGCAGCGTTTTTTCTCCGAGGACTATCGGGAACTTGATAGTCGTATAGGAGCGGCCATTCAATTGTTCCTCAAGTTTCAGGACAATACCTCCGGAAACCACTGTCCAGTCATCAGCGGTTATCTTGGCAGCGAATTCCGGTGGAAAAAGCTCCGACATGCTCTTGCCTGCCATCGCCGAGCCGGGAATGCCGATCATCTCCTGAAAATTTTCGCTTGCCTGCAGCACGCGGCTCTCGGTGGAAGTTACCTCTTTGATGAAGACATGGATCGGGGAGTAGCGCATAACCAGCGCAAATAACTCTTTTATCTCACGCAGGGCCTGCTCCGTCCGCATGCGTTCGGTGATGTCCTCCACCATCTCGATGGCTGCTGCTATTGATCCATCTGCTGTCAGCAACGGTGTCGATATTATCCGGTAATGCCGTACTCCATCCGGAGTCGGCGTGTCGGTAACAGCCGTATGGACCTGTCCGTCCTCCATGGTGAGCACGGTCGGGCAATAGCTGCATAAACTTTCCTGCGGCGGAGTGTTGAAGCTCTGGTAGCAGATATGCTGCTGCTTCATGTCTATATGCGGGAACCACTTCTGCATCTGCGGGTTGATCGAAAGAATCTGCATATCCCTGCCGATCAGCGCGACGCCGATGCCGATGTTCTCATAAATGGAGCGGAACTTTTCCCCGGAGTCACGGACCTGCTGTTCCGCCTGTTTGCGCTCGGTGATGTCGCGCAGGAAACAGAAGAACCGGCCCTTTTCGATCTTCCAGTACGTAACCGTCACCTCCACCTGCCACATTGTCCCGTCTTTGGCTCGGTGGAGTGATTCGAAGTTATCGCTTCCATGGTTCATGACCTTCCTGATGCGTGCGGCTGTTTCGTCCGGAGATTCCTTTGCTTCAAGGTCTGTGATGCGCATGGTCAGCAGTTCTTCGCGGCTGTACCCCGAGCGCTTCACATAGGCATTGTTCACCTCGAGAATGCGGCCTTCAGCATCCAATAGATGGAAGCCATCCGCAGATGTCTCAATGGCCGCCCGGTACATGGAATTCAGTTCGGGAGGAGAGTTCACGGGTTTCAGATCGTTATCTGGTTTATTTTGCATGTCAGCCATGCTTAAATGTTACTACATTAAGAGTTGTGTGCCAAACAAAATAACCCAGGACCGGGTTACCGGCCCGAAGCGGAAAAAACAGAGAGTTTTCGTGACGGGGCAAGCATGCTCCCGGTGATGTTATACGACTGCATTATTCTTCAGTCAAAAGACCGTGATGTTTCATCTTGGTTCGCAGCTGCTTCCGGGAGATGCCGAGCACCTCGGCAGCCCTGGTCTGGTTCCAGGAGGTCTTGCCGAGAGCCCCGAGCAGGAGTCTTTTTTCTACAGTTGAAAAATTCATTTCACCTGCAGGCTCTTCTGCCGCGCGGCTCTTGCCTCTGAGCGAGGCAGGCAGGTGCGGCGTGGTTATTGTATCACTCGGGCAGAGTACCACGGCACGTTCAATCGTATTTTCGAGCTCCCGTACGTTGCCCGGCCAGTCATGGTCCATGAAGAGCTGCATGACTTCCACCTCAATTCCGTTAATCGCCTTGCGGTTTTCTTCATTCAAGCGCCCCAGAAAATGGCGGGCCAGGAGCGGAATATCATCTTTTCTGTCCCTGAGAGGAGGTACGGTGAGACTGACCACATTCAGCCGGTAAAAAAGGTCTTCTCTGAAGGCGGATTCCTTTACCAGGGCTTCAAGGTTGCGGTTGGTGGCAGCGATGATACGTACATCGACCTTAATCCGGGTTTTGCCCCCGACCCGAAGAATTTCCCGCTCCTGGAGGAAGCGGAGAAATTTCTTCTGGAGGGAAAGAGGCAGTTCTCCGACTTCATCCAGCAGCACGGTGCCTCCCTGGCCGAGTTCAATCTGTCCGACCTTCCGGTCGTATGCGGTTGTGAAAGCGCCTTTTTCGTGGCCGAAGAGTTCACTCTCGAGCAGGGCTTCAGGAAGAGAGGCACAGTCTATGGTTATAAACGGACCATCGGCGCGTGGTGAGACATAGTGTATGGCCCGCGCCACCAATTCCTTGCCGGTGCCGCTTTCGCCGCTGATGAGTACGCTTGAATGGCTCCGGCCGACGGTCTCGATCATGGTGAAAAAATCCTGCATCACCTTGCTCTTGCCCACGATGTTTTTAAAGCTGTTGCGCTCTTTGAGTTGTGATTTCAGGGAGATGTTTTCAAGAATAAGGCGATGTTTTTCTATGGCTTCGCGGGCCGACGTCAGGAGCGCATCGGGGTTGACAGGTTTGGCCAGATAACTGAAGGCACCGCGCTTCATGGCATCTACCGCCTTCTCGATTGAACCATACGCTGTCAGGACAATCACCGGCATTTTTCTGCCGGACGAGCGTATGGCGTCAACGAATCCTGCCCCGTTCATTCCCGGAAGCCGGTAATCCGTAATAACAAGATCTACCTCAAACTTTGCCAGCCGGTCCAGTCCCTCTTCTGCAGTCTTTGCCGTTATAACGTCGTACCTGTTTTTTTTCAGAATCGCCGAGAGCACCTTCAGGGTGTTCGGCTCGTCATCGATAAGAAGAATTTTACCTATGGTCTCCATCTCAGCTCCAGAGAGGGAGGAGAATTCTGAACTCTGTCCCTTTTCCCTCTTCGCTTCTGGCGGTAATCTCGCCGCGGTGGTCGCGGATAATGCGCTCGACGCAGGCCAGTCCGAGCCCGGAACCGCGGGTCTTGGTGGTGAAGAAGGGTTTGAAGATGTCGGCCACAATCGCGCTGCTCATTCCTTTTCCTGTGTCTTCTAGTATAACAAGAGCGCGGGAATCCACAAGCCGGGTCGATATCCTGATCGTGTCCCCGGCCCGGGTTGCATCAAGCGCATTTACCAGGAGATTCAGGAGAGCCTGTTTGAACTGCCGGGGATCAAACCTGAAAACCGGCAAAGCCTCGTCCAGACACAGGGTCAGTTCGACATTGCTCTCGGTCGCCTCCTGGCGGACCAGTTCAGTCGTCTCCCTGATTACCCGGTTGAGGTCAGCTGTCTCATGCCGGAGCGGCGTTGGTTTGGCGTACCGCAGGATGCTGGTGACGATCTCGTTCAGCCGCCGTGTTTCTTCGTCGATGATCGAAAGAAATTCCTGAAGCACTTCACCTTCGAAATTCTCTTTCAGGTAGGTTGTGGCTCCCCTGATAGCATTGAGAGGGTTTTTGATCTCATGGGCAACGGTCATCGACATTTCTCCAAGGGCAGACAGTTTTTCAAGCCTCGCCTTCTCAAGGGTTGTTTCTTCGAGTTCGCTGACGCTTGCCTTTAGTCGCCGCACCATCTGGTTGAATACCTCGGTCACTTCGCCGATCTCATCCCCGCAATACTCGCGGTAGACCGGGCAGACCTTGCAGCTGCAGATCTTTGCAGCAGGGTCGGTTTGGATCTCTCCGCCGCAGCGTGTGCCCGGGATGTCCCAGCAGCGCAGCTTGCCATAGGCAGGACAGGTGCTGTCCCTGCAGGCGAGAATATCAACGCAGGTCTGAAGATATTCCTGGGGCACGGCAACATCTAGATTGCCTGCCTGGATGAGCCCCATCTGTTCTTTTACCTGCTTCAGGGGGGTGGTAAGAAAGCGGGCAAGCAGCAGGGCGCCCCAGATGCCGAGCAGTCCGATGCCGATTGAAACAGCCAGTATATACTGTTTCAGCTTTCTCATGTCTTCGTCAATGCTGTTGTTGATCCTGTCTCTTGAAAAAGAGGCAAAAACGATCCCTATCACCTCGGTCCCGGCTCTCACCGGAACAATAATCTCTCTGGTCCCCTCTTCCGGCAGCATAACCTCCTGCTCCTCTGTGGTGACAATTTTGCGGGTGCTGCCGAGGAGTCTGCGGTTGGTATGTGCCACGATCCTCGCCTTCTGATCAAGAACGCCGACAGCGGTCACTCCGGGTGCCAGACTGATTGTTCTGACCAGCTCATCCAGCCTGAGCGGATCGAGCTGAATGAGCGCCTCCACCGCATCTTTGGCAAGGTTGCGGACCATGGTCAGGTGACTGTATTCCATCTCGGCGAGGAGAGAGCTGCGCTGCCGGGAGATAATGAGGGTGCTATAGATGATTCCGGCCAGAAATATAAGCAGAATAATGGCCATAGAAAATTTCTGCATCAGGCTCAACCGCCGGAAGACATTTTTTATCCATAAGCGCTGCATCAGTATTTGTTGAGCTCAGCAAAATCTGCCGGCTCTGCCGGCCTGAATCCGCTGATCCTCGCCGCTTCCAGGACCTTTTTGTCCCTGAGCCCAAGCAGTATGTCTCTGACCGCGTTCTGGAGCCGGGGATTGCGGTTGGAACAGGCCGCCAGCGGCCAGTTCGGAAGCGGGGCTGTTCTCGCCAGAATCCTGATCTTGTTCATGTCAATCTCGTTTTTCCAGACAATCAGTGCAGATTCCCGCACAAAACCTGCATCGGCATCTCCGCGGTAAACGCCGAAGATGACGTTCTCCTGTTTCTTCGCATCCACAATTCTGAGGTCGCGATCAGTATCTATCCCGTTTTTTGCCAGAAAAATCTTCTGGGAAAGAAAGCCTCCGGCTGACATAGGCGAGGTGATGAGTACTTTTTTATTGCGGAGGTCCTCCAGCGTGCGGATTGCGCTGTTTTCCCTCGTTATGATGACGCCGCGGAATATTGCTCCGCCTCCGTCCTGCTCCTCAGGCGAGCGGTCTTCCCCCAGGGTCGTTACCAGGGGCCGCAGTCCCCGGCTCAAATCCATGGTGCGGTTGATCAGCGCAAAAATATAAGGGTTCTGATATGAGAAGTCGACCGCGCCGCTTTTGACAACCCGGATAAAATCATCGAAGTCACGGGGAATCAGCAGCTTGAATTCATAGCCGGTTTTTTCCGAAAGAAAGCGCATCAGGGGGTCATACCGGTCGTACAGGGCGACGGCTGAATAGAGGGGAAGCACGGCAACCTTGATCGTCTGTTCAGAATATTCGATATAATCTTTGCCAATGACATTTTTCATCATGA
Source organism: Thermodesulfovibrio sp. (assembly GCA_013824615.1). Lineage (GTDB taxonomy): Bacteria > Nitrospirota > Thermodesulfovibrionia > Thermodesulfovibrionales > UBA6898 > PALSA-1316. The sequence goes on along the minus strand of PNOC01000002.1, from coordinate 69,408 downwards.
CCCGCACCACATCAAAATCCCGGTCAGCCGCCGGTTCAAAGGCGGTGATGTCCTTTCCGAGGCCGGTGAAAAATCTTTCCTCTGCCGCGTTGGCAAAGCCGGCAACGATGGTTTTGCGGATTTCGCCGGACAGAGAGGACGACGCGCTCAGGACAAACTGCGGCAGGGGTTCAGAGACCTTGATCACCTTCAGTCCTTCTTCCGTGTACCTCTGTGCCACGGTCTCGCTCAGCGCCCCGATGTCGTATTCCCCGATGAGTACCGACAGCGCAACCCGGTCCTCCTGCTGCAGGTATCTGACTGCTGAGAAATCACGGATCTTCAGGCCGACGTCGTTGAGGATTGCCATCGGCATAAGATAGCTGAAGGAAGACTGGGGACTGCCGAGGGCCAGCCTCTTGCCCTTTGCGTCGACGACGCGTTCAATACCGCTCCCCTGTTTCACTGCCAGCACACTGCGGGAGCGTGCCCCATCCCTGCCGACCGGTTTGACCAGAGGAATGACCTTTTCCTGAAATCGTGCGCGCACCTCGCAATAGGTTACCGGGTCGAGGCAGGCAAGCTGTACCCTGCCTTCTCCGATCTCCTGCATGGCGGTCTCATAGTCCTTTGCAACCTGGAGGACCACCGGCCTGTTGAGCATTTTTTCGAGGTAATACTTAAGCGGAAGGAACCGCTCATACATGGCAGCCGCACTCTCAATCGGCAGGAGAGAAAGGATGATGGGCGGATTGACCGTTGACACCGGCTTTTGAGGTTCGGGGACTGCCGCAGAAGTGGACGGTCCGCCCTTATCACGGCAGGCGAAGCCGGCTGTTCCAATTGCCAGAACCAGGTAACAGATAAGAAACCCCGGAAGTCTTCGCCGGAGAAGTCCGGCAGCGGATAGTATCAGAGCATTCATGATAGTATTAGTCTACACCCCGGATTTTCACAAAACAACAGGGGGATGAGACCCGCTCACGGCCCTCCGGAATGACAGCCTTTTTTATGCGGCTGACTCCCCGATCAGTTCAGCCAATATCTTCTTCAGCCCTTCGATGGCATACGGTTTTTTCAGTGATGCAATAAAGCCCTGCTGTTTATATTCGCCCATGGCAGCATCGTCAGAATAACCGCTCGAAACCGCTGCTTTGACACCAGGGTCTATCTTCTTCAGCGCCTTCAGTGTCTCAAGCCCCCCCATCCCTCCGCGTATGGTAAGATCGAGGATCACCAGGTCAAAGGGGGTTCCTGCCTGCGTTGACTTCTGGTACAGGGCCACCGCTGACTCGCCATGCTCAGCATGTTCAACCTCATGCCCCAGTGCGCGTATCAGCTCGCCGGCAACGTTTCTTACCATAGCCTCGTCATCCATAACAAGGATCTTCAGCCTCCGTCCCATTGCCGGCGCGACCGGTTCCTTCCTGTCTTCCGCTGCAGCCCCGGCTGCCGGGATGTAGATGGTGAAGACAGTCCCATTGCCTGCTCCGGAAGATACCTCGATCAGGCCGCCATGATTTCTGATAATTGAATAAGACGTTGCCAGCCCCAGGCCGCTTCCCTTTTCTTTTGTCGTAAAGTAAGGGTCGAAGATCTTCGAAAGGTATTCCTGCGGGATCCCGGCGCCGCTGTCACGGACAGCTATCCTTACATACCTGCCGTGTGCAAGTATGGAGGGCATGCCCTCGCCCGGGACCTCCTGGTTCGAGGCCGTGATCTCTATATCACCCCCCAGGGGCATTGCCTGGTCAGCATTGAGCACCATGTTATGGATCACCTGACTGACCTGTCCCTCATCGGCCAGGATCGGCCAGAGCTGCTCCGGGACCCTGATGTGGCATCTGTTCTGCGACCCGCTTAAGGCGAATTTGACGGCGTTTTCAATAATCGGGGGCAGCTTGACCGTTTTCTTCACCGGCTTGCCGCCCTTCGAGAAGGTCAGAAGTTGGGACGTAAGGTTTACCGAAAGATGGAGCGCTTTTTCTGCCTGTTCGAGCATCGAAAGGGCCTTGTCTTTGTCGCTGATGCTGATTCTCGCCATCGACAGATAGCCGAATACTCCCTGGAGCAGGTTGTTGAAGTCATGGGCTATCCCACCGGCAAGGGTGCCTATGGATTCGAGTTTCTGGGTCTGGCGCAGCTGTTCTTCGAGGCTGCGGTGTTCTGTGATATCCAGTCCCAGGGAGGTTATCCCTATAACTGCTCCGCTGGCTCCGCGCATATATGAATTTGTCCAGACGATGAGCCTCCGCTCTCCTGTCTTTGTCAGAATCTCGTTTTCGTACTGTTGAGTGATCTTATCTGAGTGAATGCATATACTATAAATTTCCCTGATCTTCTCCCGAACCTCCGCTGGAATAAGGAGGTCCATCCAGTTGCTGCCGATGATGTCAGTCACTGTGTGGCCGGTAAGCGCAGCCAGATATTTATTGGCAAAAGTGACCGTGCCTTCTTCGTCGAGCTGGACCGCAATGAGATTTGCATTCTCGAGCGTCTCCCGGAACCGGCGCTCTGACTCCCTCAGGGCCTTTTCGGAATTCCTGCTGTCGGTGATATCGCGGGTCACCCCCAGTAATGAAACAATCTCATTGTTCTCATTTCGGAGCGGGACGGCATGGGTCTCCAGCCAGCGATGTATTCCTTTTAAGCCAACTATTTCAAAGACAAGGGTCCCGGATTCCCCCTCGAAAACTCTCCTGGTGAGGTCCATAAAGGCGTCCCGATACTCTGAAGTAACCAGCGGGCAGACGCAATGACCTCTGACCTGGTCCATGGAATCCACCTGGATCATAGAAAGTCCGGCCTGATTCATCATGAGGAGGTTTGCATCTTTGTCGAGGATTTTAACGCATTCAGGTTCGGCGTCGATAATTGCCTGGAGCATCTTTTCGCTCTTCTGCAGTGCCTTGTGCTGGTCGTCCAGATTATGGACCATTTCGTTGAAGGCCTGGGAAAGACTGCCGATCTCATCGCGGGAACCGGACTGTATCATCCGCTCCTCCCCCTGCTTGCCGGGCAGAAGAGCAACATGGCGGGTAAGGGCTGCAAGGTGGGCGGTGATGGTATTCATAAGAAACCAGGTGAGCACGAATATGACCACCGTCCCGGCAGTTGCGCCGATTACGAAATAGCTGACGGCCGTATGCACCGGAGCATAAGCCTCCGCAACCGGGTAGTTTGCCGCAAGGATCCATTTGTTGACCTTCAGTCGCTTGAAAGTCGTCAGCATCTCTGTCCCGGCATAGTTCACGGTATAATCGGTCCCCTCGAAGCCTTCATTGATAACCCGGTCATACAGCCGGTTCATGCCCGGCACGATCTGTTTAAAGATCCTCTCCGGCCGGGGATGAATGACTACGGTCCGGTCAGACGTAGTCAGGTAAAGGTATCCGCTTTTACCTATTTTTCTCTGCGCCAGACTTCCGAGTATATTGTCGCTGGTCAGGTCGATACTGCCTACCAGTATCCCGGTGATGGCCTCCTTCTGATCGAAAACAGGTGCGCTTATGGCAATTGCCGGATGATTATGTGCCTGCGACGAAAGATACGGTTCAGTGACGATCGACCCCTTTGCTGCGAGCGTCTCTCTGATGTAGGAACGCTGAGAATAATCCTTGCCACGCCTCTCCGGCAGGGGGGGCGATTCGGTGATCTCTATGCCGGCGGGGGTGAACAGGCCGATATGATTGTCGAAAAGCTCCAGCAGTTCCACATGGCTGTCGAGAAAGCGCTGGGCTGCTTCTGCATTGTTCAGGGCAGCGTGAGGCACCAGTTTTGAAGCAGCCACCAGCTGGTTCCGGGCAGAGGAAAGCTTGGTATCGATTTCATGGGAAAGGATTTCGACCATGGTGAGCTGGTTCCCCGAGATGATTGCCCTGAACTGCTTTTCATAAAAGGTATGCGTAAAAAAACCGAGGCCTGCCACCACGGCGGCAACCAGTACCGAGACAGTCAAAGAGATCTTTGTCCTCAGGTTTATCACAACATTCCTTTATGCTGCGGCAGGACCGCAGTTGAGCCCCGGTACCGTTTTGATAGAGTATATCAATCAAAAAGCTTATTATGCAATCAACTGATGCAGTTACCCGGGGCCTTACCTCATCTGCTCTCACGGTTTTCTATTGCAAATATTCTGAAAATCTGTTATCCCATACATTATGACTGACGACAACACTATCAAGGTCTCTGCTGAATATCTGCGCAAACTGGAGAAAAAGGTCGAAGGTCTCTCCGCCCTGGCCGAAATCTCCGAGATCATCTCGTCGACTCATGAGCTTGAAGAACTCATGAACCTGGTCATGGAAAGGGCAAAAAAAGAGATGGGGGCTGAGGCCTGCTCTATTCTCTTTTACAATAAACAGACGAACAAGCTCGAATTTGAGGTTGCGCTCTGCAGCGATGACTCCACAAATGAGATGCTGACAAAGACGGTCACCCTCGAGATGGGCCAGGGCATAGCAGGGTGGGTTGCTGAAAAGCTCGAGCCGCTTGTTATCGAGGATGTCAGGGCCGACAAGCGCTTCTTCGGCGGCATCGACAAACAGACGGGCTTTACGACCGAGAGCATGATCGCCGTACCGCTTATCGGCAGGACCGGACTGATTGGGGTGGCCGAGATGATTAATCCCCGCCGGAGGGACTACGACCAGGAGATATTCAAGCTCCTCTGCCGGCAGTTTGCGATAGCAATCGAGAATGCACTCCTTTACCAGGAGTCGATCAGGAAGGAACGGCTCAGACAGGAACTTGAGATTGCGGCAGTACTCCAGAAAAGCTTTCTTCCTGCCCTGCCTCACTTCGAAAAAGGTAATCTCAGGCTGTCCGCGATCACGATAGCCGCTGCAAAAATCGGCGGTGACCTGTACGACTTCATCGAGCCGGTCGATGGCAAGGTGGGCGTCCTGATCGGGGATGTCTCGGGCAAGGGTGTCTCTGCTGCGCTGTATATGGCCAAGGCTGTCAGTGATTTCAGATATGCGGCGCGGCTCCAGACGGCCCCCGGCAAGGTCTTTGACGAGATGACCGCACAGCTTGGAGATTCCCCTCGCGGGATGTTTCTGACCGCAATTTATATGATTATCGACCTTGCCTCAGGGTCGGTCCGGGTAGCCTCTGCCGGCCATCCTCCGTTTCTCTGGATTACCGGGGATGAAGTGAAAGAGACGTCTCTGCTGTCCGGCCCGCCGCTGGGTATCCTGCCGCTGGAATATCCTTCCACAACCATACAGCTGAACCCGGGCGACCGGCTGCTGCTCTTTACCGATGGTCTGTTCGATGCCCAGGACCCTGGAGGTGAAAGGCTCGGCTTCGGGAAGCTCATTGATTTTGTAAAGGGACACCGGCACGAGGAGAGTCTCACGGAGAGTCTTATGGATTATATTATCAGTCTTGAACAGGGTGCAGACCGGGCCGATGATATAACGATCATTGATATCAAATGGCAGGGCTGACCTGATGAAGGACAGGGTCAGACTGGCGATTCCCTCGCATCCCCGATATCTCTGCATGGTGAGGGACCTGACGGTCAGAATGGGAAAGATGACCAATATCCGGGAAGAAGAGATTGAGGATCTTAAGCTTGCGGTTGATGAGGCCTGCTCCAATGTTATCAGGCATGCGTATAAGGGAGACACAACAAAAAGGATTGTTGTACAATTCAGGATAAGCCCTCGGGGACTTGAAGTGGTCATTGACGATAACGGGCTGAAGGCCAATCCCGAACTGATCCGGGGGAGGGACCTGGATGATCTGAAACCCGGCGGACTCGGCGTGCATTTTATCAAAAGGACATTCGATTGCGTTGAGTTTGATCCGAAGAAAAGGAGCGGCAACCGTTTGAAGCTTATAAAATATCTTACGGGACAACTATGAAAATTGAATTGACCAGCCACAGCAGTCATATCGTGATTGTGATCACGGGGGAGATCGACATGAGCTCCTCCCCTGAACTCAGAGCAAGACTGCTTGAACTTATCCATAAAAAACCCCCGGTGCTTTTTGTCGATTTTACCAGCGTCTCCTATATCGACAGTTCGGGTATCGCCACCTTTGTCGAGGGATTGAAGGGGATGATGCCTTACGGCGGCAGGCTGAAATTCGTCAGCATACCGCCGAAGATAGCCGAAATATTCGGCTTTGCCAAGCTCGATAAGGTCTTCGAGATACACGGGAGCATGGACGATGCCCTCAGGCCCTAAGCCTGCCGCATCAGCCCCTGCCTCAGCATCCTGGCCTGAAGCAGTCCTGGGAGCATTGGGACGGCGGGTACTCTCTCTCCGCGGTGACATCCATGACGCTGCAAAGATCATCAACGATACAGTCCACTGGACCTTCATTTCTCCCTTTAAGGGCAGACCCATCCGCTTCAGGGCAAGCATATCCGAAATGGTCAAGGCCGGCTATAATTCCGTGCCGATCATCTCGGTCATTTCACTTTTTGTCGGCATCATTCTGGCCCTCCAGGCAGCGTATCAACTGAAGAGGATGGGGGCGCTGATCTATGTGGCGAACCTGGTCGGCGTCTCACTCACCCGGGAGCTCGGACCGATCATGACCGCAATCATTGTCTCCGGCCGGAGCGGCTCTGCCTTTGCTGCGGAGATCGGGTCAATGAAGGCGGCTGAAGAGGTCGACGCCCTGACCACCATGGGGGTTAACCCGGTCCGATATCTGGTCGTGCCGAAACTGCTCGCCCTGATGATCATGGTGCCGGCGCTCACGATTATTTCTGATCTCGTCGGTATCTTTGGCGGCTTCCTGCTTGCTGTTACTGCACTTGAAATCCATCCCTATAACTATTTTCAACAGACGGTGAATGCGTTGCTGATCAAGGACGTCTTTACCGGCCTGCTCAAGGCCTGGGCCTTCGGCATTGTTATAACCCTCGTCGGCGCATATCAGGGCTTTAAGGTTACCGGAGGCGCCGAGGAGGTCGGCAGGCGCACCACGGCCTCGGTAGTCACCTCGATCTTCCTGGTGGTTATCGTAGACCTTTTCTTCACAGGGCTCTTTTATTACTTCACGTGACATGGAAACAGCGATCGAAATTGCAGGGCTTCAGACGCACTACGGCAGCAGGGAGATCCTGAAGAATGTCTGCGCCTCGATTCCGCGCGGCAAGACAACGGTCATCCTGGGCGGCAGCGGCTGCGGCAAGAGTACGCTGCTTAAACATCTTATCGGGCTCCTGAAGCCGACGAAGGGGCAGATTCTTATCAACGGCAGCGATATTACCCGGATGGATGAAGATGAGATGAACGAAGTCCGGAAGAAGATGGGGGTCCTCTTCCAGGGCGCCGCTCTTCTGAACTCGCTGACGCTTGGGGACAATGTCGCCCTGCCGATACGCGAGCATACCCGCCTGAACGAATCAACCATAAAGATTATGGTCCGTATGAAGCTGGATCAGGTAGGGCTTTCCGGATTTGAAAACTTTTTTCCGTCGCAGCTTTCAGGCGGTATGAAGAAGCGCGCGGGCCTGGCGCGGGCACTGGCCCTTGATCCGGAGATGATCTTTTTTGATGAACCCTCGGCAGGACTCGACCCGGTGACCGCGGCCGGTCTTGACGAGCTGATTCTGAAGCTCAGGAATGTCTTCAGAATGACCAGTATTGTCGTAACGCACGAGATTGAGAGTGTTTTCAAGATTTCGGATTATGTTATTATGCTGGACGCGGGGAATGTCCTCTACCAGGGCGATCTCGCCGGGCTGAAGGCATCGGACCATCCGAGGATCAGGATGTTTCTTGAACGGCAACCCGAGCAGGAGACCTATTCACCGGATGACTATTTCAAGATCATAGCAGGAGACTGAACGTGAAGGAAGAGATTAAAGCCGGGATTATTATTGTTGCATCGCTGCTGATCATGAGTGTTTTTGTGGTGCTGATCGGCGGCGGCCAGTTTCTGAACAAGTACGACAAATATTATGTCAGGGTCCAGAATGCCGCAGGGCTTGAGACCGGGGCACAGGTGAAACTCGGCGGCGTGCGGATTGGCCGGATCCTCAGCATCAGTGAACCAAGCGGACCCGGCAAGCCGGTCACGATCGAGATAGGAGTCAGGCAGGGTACTCCAATATATAAGGGTACCAAAGCGCTGATTACCCAGATCGGGTTTGTGGGAGATATTTATCTTCTGCTTACGGTCGATCAGACTACCGATGAGCGGATAAAAATCGGCGAGGATATACCCTCCTCCTCCACCGTAGAGTTCACCATGATGATGGCCAAGATGAACTCTTTGGCAGAATCTGTCGACGGGCTGATCAAGGATGTAAACAAGCTTTTCTCTCCCCCGAACGTTAAGAGGATCGAGAACCTTATTGTCGATACGAACAAGGCGATCGTCTCAGGCTCGGCAAGTCTTGAAAAGGTTGCCGCGGGATTCAAGTCAGCTGCTGCCAAGCTGGAGCTGGTCCTGAATGAGGTTGAGGGCCTGATAAAAGCGAATAAGGGAGAGGTATCAGAGCTGATCAAAAAGGCCCGGGAAGATCTTGAAAAGGCTGGCGATATGATCAAGAGTCTTGAGGAGACCTCGCGGTCGGTCGGCAAGACCTCAAATTCCATTGATAAGGCTGTGGTGCTGCAGTCCCAGAACCTGGATGTCCTGCTGACGACGATGACCAGGACGACTGAAGAGCTCCAGGAGCTCCTGCTGGAGATAAAGAGCAAGCCGTGGAGCATTATCTATAAAGAAGGGAAAGGGGAATAAGATGCGGAGAATTTTCATTATTACCTTTGCCATGCTTATACTTGCCTCGTGCAGTATGCCCGGGACAAAGATTTACAGTCTGGCGGTTCCGGAAGAAAAGACTGTTGCGGCCGGGCAGTTTGAGACAGCGGTCAATCTCACGGTCCATGCCACACGCTATCTTGGCCAGGCATATATCGCCTACCGGACGTCACCTTACCAGCTTGAGCTGTCGCGGTATTCCCGCTGGGACATGCCTCCGGTGGATCTGGTCAGGGACTCCTTCAGGGATGCGCTGTCGGCGGCCGGACCGTTTCGGGAGGTGAGGGCTTCCGTCGTCACCCCCGGCGGTTTCTACAACCTTGATATAAACCTCAAGCGGTTCGAGCGGTTTGATGAAGGCGAGATCTCGTACGGACATCTTCTGCTTGAAGTGAGACTCCGGTCCCCTGAAGGGAAGGAAATCTATAAAGAAACAATATCAAAAACAGTCAGGATGGAGGACCGGGGTTTTGCCAATCTTGCAAAGGCCCTGAGCGGTGCGCTGCATGAGGGCACTGGACAGATTCAGGCAGGGATTGCCAGGGCGATGACGGGCCTGAAGTGAAAAAAGCGTGTTCTCATGAAATCCCTTCTATGGCAAATCCGCGTTTCATGAGGCTGCTGAACAACCAGGCCGTCAGGGAGATCAAAAACAGGCTCATCCCCTAGGGTTTCTCCCTCAGACGAAAGGACCATGCGTATGCATTTATCCCGCGCTGCAAGACTGATAATCATTTTCGCTGCCCTCATGTTTTCTGTGGGCATAATGGCCGCAGACAGCGGGGATACCATGGCATATAAACGCTATGTCAATGTCCGGTTTGGTTATGGGATATCGTATCCCGCAGGCATATTATTTCCCCAGGGAGAGGCTGACAACAGCGACGGGCAGCGGTTTCTATCTAAAGATGGTGACCTGGAAATGCTGGTCTGGGGAAGCAACAATGCCCTGGATGAAACGATAAAATCAAAGTTTCAGGAAGACATAAAAGAAAAGACAAAAGAGCAGCCTGACAAGCGGGTCACCTTTAAGTATCTCAAAGGGAATACCTATGTTGTATCCGGTTACCGGGGAGAAAAAATATTTTATCAGAAAACCATGCTTGACAATGATGCGTTTATGACCTTTCTGTTGATATACCCGTCTGGGAAAAAGAAGGACTTCGACCCTGTTGTCGCGGAGATTTCCAGATCGTTCCGCCCCCTTGGAACCACCGCCCGGCCGGCAAAGCAGTCCCGATAAATTATCGGGAGTCTGTGTATTGCCCCTCTGTCCCTCTGGTATGATTAGAAGACTTTTTATCCTGCCGATAATCTTCTTTTTTGCCATGCCCGCTTTGACCCCGGGCGCAGAAATGCGCACCATATCGGATCCACAAGCTACGGTCAGGTTTGATTCTCCGCTTCAGGGCGCGGCAAAGGAGGTCCTGCGGACGTATCCGGTTGTCCGCTCTGAGTTACTGAAGGACCTTGGTTGGCAGTCAGAATTCCGGCCCGAGATAGTCCTGCTGAAAGACCATGCCTCTTTCAGAAAGGTCTCCGGCAGCGACCTGGTGACCGCACTGGCGATTCCCCGAAAGGGCCTCATCCTGATCGATTATTCGAAAATGGGCACCCACCCCTTTACTCTGGATGTGACGCTGAAACACGAGCTGTGTCATCTCGAACTCCATAATGCCATTTCTTCCGAGAAGCTGCCCCGCTGGTTTGATGAAGGTATCTGTCAGTGGGTCACCGGCGGGTTTGGGGAGATCATTGGAGACAACAGCCGCTCTCATCTCAGAGAGGCTGTTCTTTCAAAACGGCTTGTGAGTATTGAAGGCCTTGCCGCAAAATTTGCTGCCGACGGCAGGGATCTCCTCCTTGCCTATGAGGAAAGCAGGAGCATCGTCGACTACATACATAAGAAACATGGTGCTTCGGGACTGCGGAAAATTTTGGAGCAGATGCGCAGCGGCGATGATCTTGAAAAAGCTGTCCTCAACAGCCTTTCAGTCTCCCTGCATGATCTTGAGAAGCAGTGGCGAAACTCCCTTTCTCCCGGCATTGCCTGGTTTTCTTATCTCCGCGACAATCTTTATGAACTGCTCTTCGTGGCTGCCGCCCTGCTGACGATATACGGCTTTTTCCGGGTCATGAAAAAGAAGAGAGAGTATAAGGATGAAGAAGCTGATGCAGGGGAAGACGTGGGGGAGGAAGAGGGAGACGAGGAACAAGAGGGGAAATAGTCTGGACGGACAAATATTGTCAGGAGAAAGCTCAAACCTGTCACCCCAGCGGTAAGCTAGTCTTCATAAATGAAGTATGCTTTTAAAACTCCCCTCCTTGGATAAGGAGGGGTCTCCCAAAGGGAGGGGGTGGTTTGCCTGAACAATGGATTCCTTTATCGCCACTTACCACCCCGGCCTTCGGCCACCCCTCCTGAAATCAGGCGGGGAGCTTTAAAAACATACTATAGTCAGGCCCGTTTCTGCACGGCGGTACTTGAGCCATAGCCTCTTTATTGAAAGCTTCTTTCGCAGAGCAGGCATGGTATATGCTGAGATGATTTACGGATATATAATTACGACGGAATACTCGGGAATGAATGGAGGCCTGTGATGAACGTACTGAAAAGTCTGGTTGCATTTCGTTTAATTGTGGTTCTTCTCGTGGTAGTTCCATCAATTCTCTCTCTGTCGCCGATGCCTGTATACAGCTATTCAGCGTACGATATCGGCTCTCCGACACTACAGGATATCTGGGTGGACCCCCTGAGCGGCAATGACGCACAGGGTGGTTCAAGCCGCTCAGATGCACTGCGGACAGTCAGCGAGGCATGGAACAGAATTCCGTCAAATGAAACACTTTCCTCCACCGGCTACCGGATCATGCTTGTCAGCGGAGACTACCCCGCAGATTCGCTGCCTGGATGGATGGAGTTCCGGTTCGGCACCTACCAGTATCCGGTGATCTTCGAGGCGGCAGACGGACCGCACACCGTGAGGTTCCATGGCTATCTTGATATTTCTGGTGTGTCATATTTCTATCTTCTCGATATCGATTTTGTAACCGATTTCGGAACCGGAGGAGGAGCCAATGTTGTACATTTTGCGGGTTCGCATCATATCCTCATCCGTGGCTGCAGCCTGAACGGCTTTGACGGTCTCGAGCGTCAACCGCAGGAGACCCTCAAAGTGAACCAGGTCCAGTATATGTATGTTGAGGATTCTGACATCCAGGGGGCCTTCTGGTTTCCCCTGGATTTTGTGGCGGTGCAGTACGGCCACGTAATAAACAACACCATCCATAACTCGGGCGATGACTGCGTTGTCTTAAAGGGCGGGACCGCGTATCTCACCATAGAAGGAAACGAGGTTTACGACTGCGGAGTCATCGGACTGGGTGCGGGGCAGGGCACCGGGTATGAGTATATGGCCTCCCCGTGGCTGCATTATGAGGCCTATGATCTGAAATTTATTAATAATGTTGTTCATGATGTCCAGAATGCCGGGATAGCGGTGCGGGGCGGCTATAACATCGTGTTTGCCTATAACACCCTTTACCGCATAGGGATCGGTAGCGCGGGTTCGGGAATGCTGCTGGTTGGGCAGGGGGCAAGAGGTTGTGATGGAAACGCAGCAGAGTGCCTCGCCCGGAACATTGCGGGAGGCTGGGGGCCTGCTTCTCCGGAACCAGGGGGAGAATGGATCCCGAACAGGAATGTCTATATCTACAATAATATCTTTTACAATCCGGCAGGCGTACAGACCCTGTACAGCCATTTTGATATCTTCGGGCCGGTGAATCCTCCGGCCGGGACCAACATTCCCTCTCCCTCTGCCACGGATACCAATCTCCAGATTCGCGGGAATATCATCTGGAACGGCAATGGAGAGTTACCCCTGGGCATAGAAGACACTTCACAGGGGTGCCAGCCCGTGAATCCTTCCTGCAATGCAATCCAACTGCTGGCAGAAAATAGCATCCATGTCTTCGAGCCGCATATGCTCGCGCCGCAGAGCAATGATTTCCATCTCTTCAGAAACAGCAATAATCTTGGCAGCATGGCCTTCAGTATTCCGTTGTTTCCCGGAGGCGACAGGCCGATGACCCCGCCTACCCCGGAGGGGGACCTTGTCAATAGCGTTGACCTTGACCGCGACCAGACCCCCAGAGATTCTGTAAATCCCGCAGGGGCCTATACCCTCTGCCATTCCACGCCGGTCAGGATACTGAACTCTCCCTATGCAACGATACAGAGCGCCTATGCAGGCGCAGTCGTCGGGGGGGGCAGTACCCTGGAGATAATTGCCGAATATTTTTCCGAGGCCCTCGCGTTCGATCAGGAAATCTCTGTTTCTCTTCAGGGCGGCTACCGCTGCGGGTTTGGCCAGTCTGATTCTTTTACAACAGTCAGGGGTTCACTGCTTATCCAGGAGGGAAGTGTTGATGTGTCAAAGGTGATTATTCGGTAGATGTCGGGCTGGCTGGGTTTGCGGTTTTTTCTGCTATCCGATAGGAGTCATCAACAGCCGCAGCACCAAAGTTCTGCCAGTAGAGGTGCTTCAGAAACCGGGGGAAGTCGATGCCCCATTCCCTTTGCAGTCTTTGTGCCTCGGGTCGATATATGGCCAGGTCACGAAACAGGGCCGGGTTCTCAAAGCCGAGGACAATGGCGTTATCATGCACTTCACCGAGGGGAAGCTTCAGCGCATGACCTTTAAATGCTGTTTGTATCGTCTCAAACATGAGAGGGAAGTTGTCCTGAAGCCGGTTCCAGAGGTTCATGGCGAATATCCCGTCTGCTTTCAGCCGGCAGCGGCAGGCCGCAAGAAAATCCCCGCCTGTTAACACAGAGGCAGGGCCTGATTCGTCAAAGGCATCGATCAGTATCAGGTCATAGCGCCGGTCCGCCTCTATTTTCTGTTGTATAAAATCCTGACCTGCAGCATGAATAATTCTGAACTGCCTATTCTCTGCCGGCAGAAAAAAATATTCCCGCGCAAGGCTGATGACCTCTTCGCTCACCTCAACAACATCGAGGGAAGAGTCAGGACAGGCCTGCAGCAGAAAGTGGACCAGAGATCCTCCTCCCAGGCCGATCAGCAGGATCGATCCAGGCTTGCGTCTGAAGGCCAGTGTGCTCATCATGGCCTTGCTGTAATCCGTCAGCAGCATATGCGGCTGATCAAGACTCAGGCAGCTCTGCATCACCCCATCGCCGAAATAGAGACTGCGTACCCCGTGGTAGTCGGCAATCGAGATCTCCCCGAACCTGTCCCGTACCTGACAGACTATGTTTCCCCGGATAGTTATGTCATCCATGATTGCCGGAGGTGGAGGTCCGTGAAGAGGGCGGTCTTGTATGCTCTGCGAATGACGGTCATATTTTCAAAAGTATAGCATATGCACCACGCTGATACGCTCCGAATGCGGGACCGGATCTTTTATCGCGCACTCAGATATAATAAAGGATACGTACCAGGACCCTACAGCTGCCCGGAGAAATCATGCACATACTGAAAATGCTTGCCCCGCTAGAAGAACTTGAGACAAAGATGGCCGGTCTGTATGAGTGGTTCAGCCGCATATTCAGTGAGGACATCGACGCATCGTCATTCTTTTACCGGGTCAGCGTAGAGGAAGTAGTACACGCCAATATCATAAAATATCAGCGCAGGCTCGTTACGCAGAATCCGAAGAGCTTCAGTGAAATCGACATGGATGTCGCTTCCATAAGGAAGGTGTTATCGGATATCGATGCAATCAGGGATGCCGCCGAACCTCCGGGACTTGAAGATGCACTCAGGCATGCGATTGATCTGGAGCATTCCACTGCGGAAGAGCATAACAGGACACTTATCGGGAAATCCAACCCTGAAGTCGAACGGCTGCTCAGGGGGCTCGGGGCATTCGACTGCAGGCATATCACCTGTTTTCATGAATTTGCGGCAAAGAGGGGGTTCGAATCGATTGCCGGAAAATTCCACCTTGCGCAGGCAGAGAAATCTGTTTCAGAGGCGTCCAGGGCAGCGGCCGCCGCAGTAGATACGCACCGCATGGGAAGGGAACTGCTTGAGAAGGTAGAGTATCTCTTCACGTGGCAGAAAACCATGGGATATTATAAGTTCCTCGGAGTCAGGGAGCATGCGACTGAACAGCAGATCAGGCATTCATATCTGAAAATTGTCAAGGAATTCCATCCGGACAGATATTTCGGTTCACCTGAAGATATCGCCCTCAAGCTCCATGCAATAATCGAGTATGCGGTCGATGCCCATGAAACCCTGAGCAATCCTGAGAAGCGCAGGGTATATGACGCGAAGCTGAAATCAACAGTCCGGCACTAGCTACCTGATAAACCGCAGCGCATTGGTCTCTGAAAAGACCTCCTTGTCCGCGGCATATTTTTTAAGAAAACCGCTCCATTCTTCAGGAGATGCGGTGAAGAGCAGTGTATCCCCTTCTTTCTGTATGATATGCGAAAGAGTAATGGTTTTTGCCTTGATCGCTTTCTCCAGCCAGCGGTAATCAAGCGGTGTAAGCGTCAGGCGGTTGTCCTGGATCTCTATCTTCGCGACGATATGCACAGGGAATACATGCATGGACCACCACTGGTTGGCTCCCTCCCCGGGATCGTCTGCAGTCGAATCCATGAAAAAGGCCTTCCCTACGCTGAAATAGGTCACCTTAAGGTTTGCGGGTGCGTTGTTTTTTTCATAGGTAAGGACCTTGTTCTCTCCAAATATCCATGGTTTTACAGGCGCAGGGCTGCCCTTGTCATCCAGGGGGCGCCATTCGCCGGCAATGGCAGGAACTGCGCAAACCGAAGTCTCTGTATAAAACCGGTTAACAGACTGGACAATACAGCTCGCGAGAAAAAGCGCGACCGTCAGTAAAGGCAGCATTTTTATAGTCTTCATCATAACAATCCTTTCTTTCGGCTTTTATTTTATAGACAGTTCTAGTATAGCAGTCTGGTTTCCTGTCGGGCTGGAATTATTAGGGGCATAATAAGGTTGTAAAACCCCTATGCGGCATATACCAGCATGCGCGAGGGTCTCCCAACAGGAACTGATGCAGAAAAGTTGTTTTTTTCTTTGGGAATATTCGCCCTTGAACTGGTAAAATAGCCCATGCAACCGGAAAGACATCCAGTCACGCGGATCCGGAACAGCATGCTTGAGAGACGCTCTCCAAAAAGGCTGCAGGCGGAAAAATAATGATGAAATGGCAGAAAGCGGTTGTCTTATGTATTGTTCTGCTCCTTGGCATTGCCATTGGTTATGTGGCCCGCGATGCCGTGCTGAACGAGAGCAACAAGCATGCCTTTATCGAGCATCGTGAAGGGGCGCTGAATCACATCAACCCGCTTCTTGAGTGCGACATAGCAGACAATGTGTTGCGAAACCGGGAACTGCGACCATTCCAGGAAAAGGTTGAAACTTTCCTCAAGTCCCGCATGGACCCGCGCTGGGCTGCGAGCGTCAGTATTTATTTCCGGGAACTGAATGACGGACTCTGGTTCAGTATCGGAGACACACGGAAGTTTGTCCCGGCAAGTCTGCGCAAGGTGCCGCTGCTGATTTCTTTTCTGAAAAAGGCTGACCGGGAGGGGCCTGCCCTGCTCGACCGGGAGGTCGTTTTTTCATTATCAAGGGATTACAATGCAGACCAGAACATCAAGCCTTCCCAGGTCATGGTACCGGGCCGCCGCTACACCATCAGAGAGCTGCTCTTCAGAATGATTGTCTATTCTGACAACAATGCCTTCAGGCTGCTGACCGGGGTTGTGGATACCCTTGACCTTGACAGCATTTATGCCACACTCAGAATTCAGAACCCGCAGTCTACCCAGGACGATGATTTTCTCTCGGTCCAGACCTATGCGTCTTTTTTTCGGGTACTCTACAATGCGACCTACCTCAGCAAGGAGGCTTCTGACCGGGCGCTCGAGCTTCTATCCCAGGCAGAGTTCAGGTCCGGATTAGTTGGAGGAGTGCCTCCTGGAATCCTGGTCTCGCACAAGTTTGGAGAGCACTCGGACGCCAAAGAAGGCACGGTGCAGCTGCATGACTGCGGGATTGTCTACTATCCTGAACATCCCTACATTCTCTGCGTCATGTCAAAAGGTCCGAATCTGGAATTCCTTGATGATGTCATCCGCGAGGTTTCGCGCATAACGTATTCCGAAGTCGATGCACAGCACAGGAAGCACTGAACGCATAAAAATTCAAAGCCTCCGCCTGAAGAGGGCGAAAAAGTGCTCCTTGATCTTGTCGCAGACCGGTCGTGCCTGCCAACTGCCAAGGATTATTTCCTCGGACTTTTTAAGGTCTTCCTCAAAGATGGCCGTCATCAGATTGCCGAACTCACTGCCGGATATCCCGATATTCCCCTCGTCGTTCCGGCGGAGAGACTGGAAGTCGAGGTTTGCAGAGCCCACCACCGACCAGGTACGGTCAAAGACAGCGGTCTTGGCATGCAGTATTTCTCCCTGGTAATTAAAGATCCTGACCCCGGCCTTCAGAAGGCGGGAAAAGAAGGCCCTGCCTGCATAATGCGCGGAGGATATATCCGACTTCCCGGGAAGGAGCAGCCGGACATCAACCCCGCGGCCGACAGCATTGCCGAGGACTTCGATCATCCTTCTGCTCGGGGTGAAATAGGCGGTCGTCAGGCAGATGCTTTCAGAGGCGTTATTGATGCTGTAGTAGAGCAGTTTTCTCATCCACCGCCTTGACCGTGACGAGTGCGTGAAAATCGGCAGCACCGGGACACCTCCCACGAATGACTTGACGGTGCGCCCCTCCGGAATCTCCCGTCCCTTCCATACCGCCCACGCTGCCCTGAAGCGGTTCAGGAGCATGGCGGCTACCGGTCCCTCCATGAAGATCCCGGTGTCTCTCCAGCCCGTATGTTTTCTCAGTCTATGGTATCCCCGGTATTCATTTGCAATATTCAGCCCGCCGGTAAAGGCAGTATCTCCGTCAACAATAATCAGTTTCGTGTGGTCCCGGTGTATGTAATGAAGAGGCGATGCCCATTTGAACGGACGGGACGCACGCACCTCAACCCCTGCCTGCGTCAGGTCTTTCCAGAAACGCAGCGGCGTGGTGAGGGAACCGAAATGGTCGTACAGGAGACAGACCCTCACCCCTGCCGCCGCCTTCTGTTTCAGCATCTCTGCCAGTTCAGTCCCGGTCTCATCGTTTCTGAATATGTAGAACTCAAGGCATACCAGTTCCCGTGCATTTCTTATTGCATCGAATATGAGGCTGAACGACTCACGGTCTTTCCAGAGCAGGGTCACCCGGTTGCCGCCCGTGAACCCGCAGCCGGAGACCTGCTCCAGCGCAGTGATGGTGAAGCTGCCTGTGTTATCGCCCTGCTGACTAATCTGAGTTATCTCCTGCCGCAATCTTGACGGCTCTGCAACTATGCATGTCTTATGTTTTTACTGTTTTAAGCTTTCTGATCCTGTCCCTGATAGCGGCTGCTCTCTCAAAGTCCAGCTGTTTTGCAGCCTGTTTCATCTCCTCTTCAAGTTTCTGGAGCGCTGTCTCACCCTCAGCATACAGGGAGAAGTCTTCTGCCGCGGCAGGCACCGTATAGTAGTCAGACTCATAAATTGAGCCTGCAATGTCTTTGATAGTAGACCTGATCGTCTCTGGTGTAATATGCATCTTTTCATTATACTCGGTCTGTATCCTGCGTCTCCGTTCTGTCTCATCGATTGCCCGCTTCAGTGACCCGGTAATGACATCGGCATAGAATATGACTTCGCCATTGATATTCCGGGCGGCCCTCCCGGTGGTCTGGATGAGGGAGCGTTCTGACCTGAGGAACCCCTCCTTGTCTGCATCGAGAATCGCGACGAGCGAGACTTCAGGTATGTCCAGACCCTCCCGCAGAAGATTGACGCCGACCAGGACATCGAACTCTCCCAGTCGCAGGTTTCTGATGATTTCAACCCGTTTCAGTGTGTCTATGTCCGAGTGGAGATATTGGGTCTTCACCCCGAGTTCGACATAATAACCGGTCAGATCTTCGGCCATTTTCTTCGTGAGCGTGGTCACCAGGACGCGCTCGCCGACTGCCACCCGTTTTCGGATTTCACCGAGCAGGTCATCGACCTGTCCCGATACGGGGCGTACGGTCGGTTTCGGGTCGGTAAGGCCGGTCGGCCTGATGATTTGTTCAATAATCTTTCTGCCGGACTTGGTGATTTCATATTCTGACGGGGTTGCAGAGACATACACTGCCTGGCCAACCATATTCTCGAACTCATCGAACTTCAAAGGTCTGTTATCCAGGGCAGAGGGAAGTCTGAAGCCGTAATTGATGAGGTTCTGCTTTCGCGAGCGGTCGCCTTCGTACATACCCCGGACCTGAGGAACGCTCGCATGTGATTCGTCGAGAAAAAAGACGAAGTCCTCCGGGAAATAATGTATCAACGTATAGGGCGGTTCTCCCGCTTTTCGGCCGCTCAGATGGCGGGAATAATTTTCGATGCCATGACAGTAGTTGAACTCCTTGAGCATCTCCATATCGAACCGGGTCCGTTCCTCTATCCTCCGGGCCTCGATGATCTTCCCTTCCTGTAAAAACCGTTCCACAGCTTCCTTCATTTCCTGCTCAATGCTGATGAGCGCCGTGTCGAGACGCTCCTTCGGGGTCAGCCAGTGGCTGTTCGGAAATATCGAGATGCGGTCAAGTATTCTGATCCGGTCTCCGGTCTGCGGATCAACTTCGCTCAGCGAGTCGATGTCGTCACCGAAGAATTCAACCCTGATGACCTTGTCGAAGGAGAAGGAAGGAAAGATTTCGACAATGTCTCCGCGCACCCTGAAGCGGCCGCGTTTGAATTCATGATCCGACCGTTCATATTGTATCTCGATCAGCCTGCCCAGGACCTCATCCCGTTCGATGTGCATGCCCTTTTCCAGCAGCAGGTGCATGTCCATATAATCCTGGGGGGAACCGATACCGTAGATGCAGGAAACCGAGGCCACGATGATAACATCCCGCCGCTCCAGCACTGCCCGTGTTGCGGAATGCCTGAGGCGGTCGATATCCTCATTGACCATCGAGTCTTTTTCTATGTATGTGTCGGTCGTCGGGATATATGCCTCGGGCTGGTAATAGTCGTAGTAGCTGACAAAAAACTCGACAGCATTTTCAGGGAAGAGCTCTTTGAACTCGCCGTAGAGCTGCGCCGCAAGGGTCTTGTTGTGGGCGAGCACCAGGGCCGGCCGGTTTATCTCCGCGATGACCTGGGCCATGGTGAAGGTCTTGCCCGAGCCGGTGACCCCCAGCAGCACCTGGCCCCTTTCACCCGAGCGAATTCCGGCTACAAGCTCTGCGATAGCGCGCGGCTGGTCACCTTTGGGGGTGAAATCAGAAATGATTTTGAATGGGGTCATCAATGGTTCAGGACAGCAAGAAATTCACCGGTATTGCTGAGGTTGTCAAAGACTACATCAGCCCCGGCGTTCGTGAGTGCCGCTGTCGTGTATGGTCCTGTGGCGACCCCGACGGAGAAAGCACCGTAGGCTTTTGCGCAGTCGATGTCCCTCGGGGTGTCTCCGATGACGACACAGTCCCGGTAATCGACCAGCAGAGACCTGGACCGGTAGAGCTTGTCAACAGCTACCGGGAGGAGTTTGTTCCGGTCCTCCCCGTCACTGCCGTAGGCCCCTACTTCAAAGTATGAGCTCAAGCCGAACTTCCTGAGCTTGAGCCCTGCTCCGGCTTCAATGTTGCCGGTCAGCAATCCTATGATATGCCGTTCCTCCATCTTCAGGGCCTCCAGCGCTTCAGGTATTCCCTGTTTTATATGTCCCTGTGTATGCGGCATCTGGACCGTGAGGTGGCTGAGATAGGTTTTGAAGAATTTTGAGGCGATCTCCTCTGAATAGGGTATGGCGTGAAGCATCATGCCCTCTCTGAGGATCTGCGGGTCGGTTTTTCCGGCCAGACTGATCTCCCTGAAGGCGTGCTGTTTTCCGAACATTTCTTCGAAGGATATATTCAGGGAGCGGACACCTGCTCCGTCTGAATCGATAAGCGTTCCGTCTATGTCAAAGAGTAACAGCTTCATGATTTTAAGATAGCGGCCCGGGAGGGATGAAGTCAATCAGCAGGGGGAGAAGGAGCGGGCGGACCAGGAGGTCCGCCCGTACTCGCAAAAAACTATTTCTCAGTTTCGACTTTTCTGCGTCTGAGGAACCTTGCCGCGGCAATGATGAGCAGCGGTGAAAACATGATGGCTGAATCAGCCAGGGCTGTTGCTGTTGCGGAGCGTCCCCCCATGGAGCAGCCGCCGCCGTCATCGTCGTCAGAAACAACGGCGACCGGGGAGGCAATGCCGACAGGGTCTGTAATAGAACCGTTTGCAGCCCCGTCACTGTCGCCGTTGCCACCGTCAGTCAAGGTCAGGGTGACTGCGTTTCCGGATATGGTGGCACCCGAATATTCATGGAATCCGGTTGCGTCGGTCTTGTAGACCTTGCTTCCTGCCGGGATAGCGGCAGGCAACGTGATCTTTACCTGCGCCGTTCCGCCGGTTGCAACAGCGTTTAACTTGAAGCTGACCAGCCCGTTGTTAAAGGCAAAGCCCGTAGGTTTTCCGTTCTGGACTATCGAGCCGGCAGAGGACGAAATGGCGGTTACATTCGTCAGGTTGGTGCCACCGGTCAGGGTTTCGACTGTAATCTGGCCAGTCCCCTCAGCAGCAGTGACTGTCACGCTGGTGCTGCCTCCCGCGGGGGGAACAAAGGTGCAGGACTGGGTTAACACCGGGGTTCCACCGGTACAGCCTGACGGTGAACTGGAGACGACCGTCCTCGTCTGGGTGTTGTTAGACTGGCAGGTGCCAAAATCTGAATAGGTGAACGAGGTGCAGGTATTTGTCGGCGGGACAAAGGTGCAGGACTGGGTCAGGACCGGGCTTCCACCGGTACAGCCTGCCGGCGAGCTGGAGACGACCGTCCTTGTCTGGGTGTTGTTAGACTGGCAAGCTGCAAAATCTGAATAGGTGAAAGAGGTGCAGGTCACAACAACCGGTGCCGGTTTACTTGCTGCATCGCCTGGATAGGTCGGGGGATTATTGGTAATCTCCGCCCTGTTTGTAAACCCGTCGCCGTCCGAATCAAGATTTTCTATTCCTGAAAAACTGCGACTGCTTGCATAGGCCAGGCCGTACGCATTCCGTGCCCCGGGGTTGGCGGCGTTGAGATGACAGAGTCCGCAGTTCTTGACATTGTTGACATTGGGAAATTGTGATGTAGGATATTGTGTATTAAAGGTGTCCAGATAATTTCCGAAGGCATGAGCAGAGCCGTAACCGGCGAGGACCATAACCATTCCCAAAAATAAAAATATTAGTCGTTTCATTGATTCCTCCTGTTTTGATTTTATTAACGTTGATGGTCAGATACAGTACTTCCATTAAAATTGCAGAAACTCTTCCCCCTTTCGAAAGCACCTTTTGTTGACTTAAGAATAAAATATCCCACTCTGCGGGTCAAGTTAAACAAAGTTAATACTGTAAATAATGCGCAATGTAATATTAGTCCAAGCGCCAGGGGTCACCTCCTTCTCCCTTGAGACATTGTGATCAGAGGGAACATCTTCCGTGATATTCAAAAGCAGAATATGTGCCTGGACAGTTTGCGTCTGGAGAGGAGTTTTATCATGTTGAAAACAATGAAATTTCAACCAGGACTACTATGAAAGTATGATACGGGGAAGGGCGCTGACTTCTGATATATCAGGAGCGTACTGATATATCAGGCATTTTTTTTATTTCTTGAGATTCTCTGTCTTCATGAACTCGCAAAAAACTGACGACGATAGACCGGGCAGTACCACGAATATCGTCGACTTGCCGGACCATATGCAGGATCTGCCTTGCATCTGCTTGAAAATTATCTCCGGGACGATTAATGTAATGAAGAGTTTTTTGTCTGCTGCGGAATTCCAGGAGGAGAAATAATTGCTGAACAGAAAAATATTAGTCACCGGCGCTGCCGGATTTATAGGGTATCATCTCTCGAAGAGGCTTGTTTCTATGGGTGCTTCGGTGGTCGGTCTTGACAACCTTAATGATTATTACGACATAAACCTGAAACTGGCAAGGCTGAAGCAGTTGTCGTTCGAGCCGCGCTTCAAACCGGTCAGGATAGACCTGGCGGACCGGACCGAGATGGCCCGGCTTTTTGCTGATGAGAAGTTTGATACGGTTGTGAACCTTGCTGCCCAGGCCGGAGTCAGGTATTCTCTGATCAACCCTCATGCCTATATCGACAGCAACGTCCACGGGTTTTTAAATGTGCTGGAGGGTTGCCGCAATAACAATGTCGGGCATCTTGTTTTTGCCTCCTCAAGTTCGGTCTATGGGGCCAATACGAAGATACCGTTCTCGGTCCATCATAATGTGGACCACCCGGTCTCCCTGTATGCAGCCACGAAGAAGTCGAATGAGCTCATGGCCCATACGTATGCCAATCTCTTTAAAATTCCCTGCACCGGACTGAGGTTCTTTACCGTATACGGTCCCTGGGGCCGCCCAGACATGGCCTATTTCCTTTTTACCCGGGCGATCTCGAGAACAGGCCGATTGATGTTTTTAACTTCGGGAAGATGCAGAGGGACTTTACCTATATTGATGACATCGTGGAAGGGGTCGTGCGGGTGATGGACCGCATCCCCTCCCCGAATCCTGACTGGTCCGGTGATTCACCTGACACGGCAACGAGCTATGCCCCTTACCGGATTTACAACATAGGCAACAACCAGCCGGTTGAGCTCATGCAGTTTATCGAAGTTCTTGAAAACTGTCTTGGTAAAAAGGCAGAGAAGAATATGCTGCCAATTCAGCCGGGCGATGTTCCCACTACCTATGCGGACATCGACGACCTGGTCCGGGACACCGGCTTCAGGCCCTCAACTTCGCTTGAAGAGGGTCTGAAAAAGTTTGTCGAATGGTATCATGACTACTACGGACAGCCTTCACCGAATATCACCTGTTAGCAGGCAGTCATGCTCTCTGCATCGGAATTCCGGATTATTGCCGTTTATAAGCCTTCTCGGGAAGGTGATTACATGGCTGCCTTTGTCTGCCAGAGTCCAAAAGTCGCACCGGTCGGATCTGTAATGACACTGAACCACCCCATGCCCGGAATCTCGGTGACTTCTTTGCAAATTGTGGCCCCGAGGGACTGAGCCTTCTTTGTCGAGGCTGCAACGTCATCGACCAGGACATACGGGAACCAATTGTCCGGCATGTCAGGTACCGGTTTCTTCATCATTCCCCCTCCGGTTCCCTCCCCGACGTTGATCATCGTGTAGTCCATGCCCGGCATGTCTTCCAGTTTCCAGTCGAACATGGCTGCGTAGAACTTCTTTGATTTGCTCAGGTCCTGCGTCTGTAATTCAATGTGGACAAACGGATTTCCCATGCAGCACCTCCCAGGGTTATTTATAATCTCAGTTTATCAAATGCAGATCTCTTGTCAAGCGGACAACATTGGCAGGGGAGGTGTCCCTATTTTACAGCTGATTTTGATCATTAGTTTTCCCTTGACACTACTCCTAACTGCAAGGTATAAAACAACTGCAAACATTGATGTATACTAGATTATCAGATTCAAAATGAAAGGAGTCTGCGATGTTAAAGGTGGAAGAATTAGAGAAAGCCATTGACGCCTTGCCTGAAGAGGAGTATGTCAAATTGAGACAATGGTTTTCTGAAAAGGATTGGCACAAGTGGGACCAGCAAGTCGAAGCAGATTCTAAGTCCGGGAAACTGGATTTTTTACTGCATGAGGCACTTGAGGCAAAATCAAAGAATAAACTCAGGGAACTTTAATTGCACCGGACTACGGAGCGCTTTTGGAAATGTTTTGATCACCTGCCGTCACTTGTTCAAAATACAGCAAAGAATAATTTTGAAATACTGAAAACTAATTCTTCACATCCATCTCTTCATTTCAAAAAAATCGGTAATTTTTGGTCAGCAAGAGCTGGCATCAGTCATAGAGCACTTGCTGTCGAAGACGGTAATGACTTCATTTGGGTTTGGATCGGAACCCATGACGAATACGAAAGAATAATAAGAAGTGAAGGCTAACAATAATTTTCCGCCAACTGAGTGATAGCCTCGGCTCTGTGACCAGGGTTAGCCTATGGTTGAAATTCAATGCTCTCATGCTGTCTGCCGATCATGCTATAATTGCTGCAGATAATGACTATCATGAGGTAGGGGAGGGGTTTATATGAAACTGCTGGTGACAGGCGGGGCCGGGTATATCGGCAGCCATATGGTCAGAACACTGGGGGAAAAAGGTCACGATATTGTCGTTTACGACAACCTGTCGTCTGGCCATCGGGAGTCCCTGCTTTATGGCAGGCTGGTCGTGGCAGACCTGGCAGACCGGGAGACCCTGCGCATCCTTCTTCAGGAAGAAAACTTCGACGCCGTCATCCACTTTGCCGCCTTTATTGCCGTGGAGGAATCGGTCAAGGATCCGGTCAAATATTATCGCAATAATTTTTCGAATGCCCTGAACCTGATCGAGGCCTGCGTTCGTCACGGCGTTGATAAATTTATCTTCTCGTCGACCGCAGCAGTATACGGCATGCCGGAGAAAATGCCGGTGACCGAGGGGATCCCGCTGCTCCCCATTAATCCGTATGGTTCTTCGAAGATGATGACAGAACTGGCCCTGCGGGATATCGCACAGGTGACGGGCCTGCGGTATGTGGCCCTGCGCTATTTTAATGTGGCGGGCGCAGACCCGCAGACGCGGATCGGCCAGCGTTATAAAGAGGCAACGCATCTGATAACCCTCGCACTCAGGACTGCGCTGGGGCTGCGGGAGTCTTTAAATATTTTCGGGACTGATTATGCTACCCCCGACGGCACATGTATCCGCGACTACATTCATGTGGATGACCTGATTGACGCGCATCTTGCAGCGCTTGGTTATCTTGCGGAAGGCGGCCGGAGCCAGGTCTTCAACTGCGGGTATGGCAAGGGCTATTCTGTCCGGGAGGTGGTGGATATGGCAAAGAGAGTTACAGGGATTGATTTCCCGGTCAAAGAAACAGGCCGCCGCGCCGGCGACCCCCCGGCCCTTATTGCAGACTCCTCGCGGATACGGAAAGACCTCGGGTGGCAGCCGTCCCACGACGAGCTGGAGTTTATTATCCAGTCTGCCTGGGACTGGGAGAAAAAGCGGCTTGCCCTAAACCTTTAAGAGCACCATTCCTGATTCAGGGTCGAGTACTCTTTTGGCGTCAACGCCCTCTATCTCGACGATCACGGCTTCGAGTACAAGAAAAGTCTCGGAGTCTTTGCGCAGGCAACCCATCTTGACCATGTCCTTTTTTCCAAAGGTCCCGTGAAAATGCACCTTGGGCTCATCGTCCTGCCAGAAGATCGTACCGAAGCCGGTCACCTCATGGCTTTCACCCAGCGTTTTCCATACCGGGGTCGGCGGGAATTCATCCTTTTCCGGACCGACCACTATGCCGCCCTCGCGCATACCGCCGACGATGGAGACATACCCTGCCCGGATATTTTCGGTTTTTGCTATGGTTACGATACTGCCGATGACGTCTTCCCTGTCCTCAAGTCTCGCCACAACTATTCTGCCTGGTCTGCCGATCTGATATTTCATATGTTTACCTCTTCAGAAATTATTATTACGTCAACTAACCTGAATTATTATAAGCCCGGCCATGAAATAAAAAAACTTTTCCAGAACAAAGGCGGGAGGACTGCTATCCCTTAATCCATGATACAATATCTGAAAAATCCGGAGGAACCATGACCATGCAATTTACTGATGCCGCCTCCTGCTGGCAGGCAATATTGTCTGATGTAGTAAAAAACAGGGGACTGCTTGACCAGATAGAACGCTTTGCGCGGGAGAATACCGCACCGGCGGAGATCGTATTCGGCACCTCGGGGTGGCGGGGAGAGATAGGGACCGACTACACGTTCAATAATGTCCGCATTGTCACGACGGCCATTATCGAGGTGCTGCAGTCCCGGGATCCTGAGGTGGTGAAGGCGATAGGCGTACCGGACTTTGAAGAAATAAAGAAAAGAGGGGTCATTGTCGGGCATGACAACCGCTTTCTCGGCCGGGAATTCGCCAGGGAGGTTATGGGACTGCTGCAGCAGGCCGGGATGAAAACCTGGTACGCCGGAGAAGCGCCGACCCCTGAATTTTCATCCGGCATCGAGATGCTCAAGGCAGCCTGCTCCATAAACCTGACGCCCTCGCACAATCCTGCCAACTATGCCGGGTTCAAGTTCAACCCTGCTGACGGCGGGCCTGCAGGCTCTGAAATTACCACAAAGATCGAGGAGATCTCAAACAGGATGATGCGGGAGCAGGCCATACTCTCCGGGGCCAGGCCAACAGCCCCAGAGACCATAGACCTGCCGGCTTTATACCTGCAGTATATACAGGAGAAAAAGACCCTCGATCTCGGCAGGATACTGGCGTTCATCAAGAGCAGCGACTGCGCCGTATGCATCGACAATGTCCATGGCTCGACACGGGGCAGGATAGAGAGAATTCTCGGAGCAAGCCGGAAGATCACGTATCTCAGGACAGCGGACGACCAGCTGTTCGGCGGCATCGCCCCTGAGCCTTCTGAAAAGAATATGGCCGGAACTGAACAGACGCTGCAGGCAATGACCGCGGCACTGAAACTGGGAGTGATCATGGACCCTGACGGTGACCGTATTCGCTTCTGCGACGGGAACGTCCAGATCCCGATGAACTATTTTGGCGCTATGGCACTGCATTTTCTGCACGTTCACAAGGGCTTCTCCGGTGTGGTGGCAAAGTCGGTCGGGACCAGCAACCTCGTCAATGCTATTGCCAAAAAACTGGGAATCGCTGTGCGGGAGACCAAAGTCGGGTTCAAGAACTTCCGGCCTTACATGGTTGCTGACGCCCCTGAACGGGCCATCGTTGTCTTTGAGGAGTCTGACGGTATATCAGGCTATCACCACACCCTCGAAAAAGATGCGCTGTTCGGACTGCTGCTTGCACTGGAGATGATGGCGGTCACCGGGAAAAAACTTGGGGACTACCTGACTGACCTCATGGAAGAGTTCGGGTACTATTACCCTGACCGCTCCGGCATCTCGGTCGATAAAGCCCTGGTCGGGGAACCTTTGCTCAGAAAACTCTCTGTGCTGAGGGAGCAGTATAAAATTGGTACAGAAGTCGTTATCAACAGCTGTGTAAGGACAGTCAGGGACCTGATTACGGTGGACGGGACAAAGCTTGTCTTCGATGACGGCTCCTGGCTTATGATACGGCCCTCAGGAACAGAGCCAAAGGTCAGGTTTTATATCGAGGCCAGAACAGAGGAAGGCAAAAAGGCGGTCTTCGAAACCGCAGAGCGGATGACACGGGAGGCGCTTGCCGCCCCGTGCCCGGCTTAAGCCCTTCTAGGCCCTCAGCATCTGAAACAGCAGGAGCAGGTTCAGGGCAGAGACGACTGCGGCAACAGTCCATAACGAAATATTTTCGTTTCGGCTGTTTGCATATTTCCCCATGACCCTGGTTGAAGAGGTCAGGAAGAGCAGACCAAAGATGGTCAGAGGAAGCTGGACACTCAGAAAAATCTGGCTCCAGATAAGCCCGGTGAAGGGATCACCCAGCAGAAAAATCACCCCCAGCCCGCCGAGGAGCGTTATCAGGATGCCTGCCCGTGAATGGCTGTCCTGAAGGTCAAAGGGTTCTCTGAAGATGCCTGCAAAGATACTCCCGCCGGCCATCGCCGCTGTCACCGACGAAGAGATCCCGGCAAAAAGCAGCGCGAGGGCAAAGACGGTTGCAGCACTGCTGCCGAGCAGCGGTCTGAGCGTCTCCTGCGCCTGCACAAGATCGGTTACCACTATCCCCTTTGAAAAGAAGACTGCGGCAGCAACGAGAATCATGGCGCTGTTGATCGCCCAGCCTGCCGCCATCGCAAAGAGCGTGTCGGCAAACTCATACTTCATCTGCCGCTTTATGGTGTCCTCTCCTTCGAGGTTCCACTGACGGCTTTGGATTATCTCTGAATGGAGGAAGATGTTATGCGGCATCACCACGGCACCCAGCACACTCATAATGACCGGAATCGAACCCGTGGGAAAAGAAGGCATGATCCAGCCTGCCGCAGCCTGTGGCCAGTTCAGGCGCACCAGGGTCAGCTCAAAGAGAAAGGCAAGTCCGATAAGGGAGACGAACCCGATGATCCAGCGCTCAAGCTTTTTATAACTGTTCGAAAAAAGCATGAAGAGTACGAAGACCACCGTCAGGATTGCCCCCGGGATAAGCGGAAGGCCGGTCAGCATCTGAAGCCCTATGGCAGCCCCCAGGATCTCTGCCAGCGCGGTTGAAACCGAGGCAACTACTGCAGTTGCAAGCAGAAGCCTGCTGATTTTTTTCTGCATGAATTTCGTGGAGGCCTCGGAAAGACAGAGGCCGGTCACGATGCCGAGATGTGCCGCGTTATGCTGCAGGAGGATAAGCATCAGGGTCGCCAGCGTTACCATCCAGAGGAGGGTGTACCCGTATTGGGAGCCGGCTGCCATATTCGCGGCCCAGTTGCCCGGGTCGATGAAGCCGACCGTGACCAGGAAGCCCGGGCCGATATATTTAAGTATCTCGAAGGCCCCGAGTCTGGGGCTGTGTTTGCCGAATAGTGTGCGCAGACTCAAGGGGTTTTTCCGCTGTCCTGCTTGAGGTAATTGATCAGGGCCGAGGTCTCCTTGCGCGACAGATGGCTGAACGACGGCATGGTTGTGCCGGGGTTATGGCTCTTCGGGTCCCTGATCTGCCTGCGTATCCATGTGTCATCTCTGCGTTTCGACACTGCGGTCAATTCCGGACCGGCCGACCCCCCGGAGCCTCTGAAGCTGTGGCAGCTGCTGCATCCCTCACGTTTAAAGATTTCTGCGCCGTCAGGCATGTCTGCAAACATGATTATCAGAAACAGACTGACCAGTGCTCCGGCTGCGACAAGCAGCAGACTGCTCTTGTTTGTCATATCCCTTCCTCCTTGTTCATGGTCATGGTCATGGTCATGGTCAACTCTTTTGCATACCTCAGGAAGTCATTTCCTATGGTTTCGATCTCATCCCGGGAAAATACCTCAACACGGTAGCTCAGGCCGATGTCTATAGTCTTTTTGCCCCTGGTTATAGCAAAGACAATTGGGCAGTTCGGACCAGTCGGCGCGGCAAAAGAGATAGGAATCTCACCCCCGCCAGGCAGCTCGTCCAGCAGGCCGGTATAGTTCATATTTGATACCCCGGCCCACAGGGGATAGTTCTTGGGGTAAAATTTCATCTGCTGCTCACGTGGCAGAAAGGGCATCCATTTCAATCCCAGCCACTGCTCAAGCAAGGTCACCAGATACAGCCGTCTCTTCTTTATAACGGCAGTGGTTCTGCGGATATCCTGCGCCAGCGCTTCAAGTGATCTGCCGGCAGGCCCGGCGTGAGAGACCGTGAATGAACTCAGGAAGACGCCGATACTGCGGTTGTGGTCAATGCCGAGGTCCCGGCTTATGTTGATCACCGATCCAAGGGCCACCTTCTTTTTTCTGTCCGTGACCTTTTTTGTCAGGACGAACGGAGCAATCACCTTGAATATAATAGCCAGGAATATATCGTGCCGGGTGACTCCCCATTTCCCGGTTGCCTCAGTCAGGGCTGCTGCAAACTGGTGGCTGCAGGCCACGCTGTGGTAAGCCACGCTCTGGTCGTGGGTGTGGTACATTGCAAAGGGTTTGCAGGACCGCCTTAACCCTGAAACAAAGGCAGGCAGGGTCAGGCTCTTCAGAAAAAATAAAAGGGGCCGCTGTCTGAACAGGCTGCCATAGGTTTCCGGATAGATTTCCGGTGCTTCCTTTGGAAGAGGCCCGCCAGAGTAGCTGCCGATAATATTCCGGATGATCCTGAAGATTGAATAGCCGTCGGCAATGACGTGAAAACAGACAAGTCCAAGGTAAAAGAAACCTTCCCCTTCGACTGCAAAGAACCTGACCGGAGAGACCTTTCCCTGCTTATCTTCAAACCGCCTGTTCATCTGCAGTCCGACTTCATTGCGGACCGCCTGCAGGCAATCTTCGCCCTCCGGGATGATCCGCAGTTCGGCCTTCGGTTGTCTGTCCGCGTATTCGCCCGCATATTCGCCCGCGTATTCATATGTCCCGAGGGTTCTGTCGAATGAAAACTCTCCTATCCTGAACCTTTCAATGACTGAATCCAGCGATGACCGCAGTTTTTCCTGGTCCAGTCTGCCGGGAATTTTCATGAGAAATACGACGTTGTAGGGATGAAAAGAATCCCATTGCAGCATCGTCCGCTGAAAAATATTCAACCTGCCGCGCATCGTTCCTATTCCTTTGAGTTTTAAAATCGGCTGCAGCCTGCCGTAGTCGCCTGCATGGGCTCTTCACTCCAGTTGCTATAGATCCATTATAAAGGAATAAAGAAAAAACCGCCTTGTATTGCAAAAACAGCGTAATTCATATTAAATAGTGTCAGTGTATACTGTGATAATTTTACATTCTCTCATTCCCCGACTTGACCGGGGAATCCATTCTTTATGATTGAGCAGCGATCCCCCGATCCTCTGCACGGTATAACACTCGAAACGATCCTTACTGAACTTGTTGCAGCGTATGGCTGGGAGGAAATGGGCAGGGCGATTCGCATCCGATGTTTTAATAATGATCCGAGCATCAAGTCCAGCCTGCAGTTTCTGAGAAAAACCCCCTGGGCGAGAAAAAAAGTTGAAAGAATGTATCTGCACCTGAGAAGGAAAATGCTGAAAAAGCTGCCTCCTGCATAAGGGAGGCAATCTTCCTGCCCCCCTCTTAATCTTGCTTCAGTTTGCCGGCTTCGGCAGGAGTGTTGCCAGCATATTGTAGAAGAAAAGACTTATAGACAGGACCTCAACAGCTCCGAATATGACGGTCATGACAGTGAAAGACTGTCCATGACTTACGGCATCGAGTGTATAGAACGTGAGCATACCGACAAGCCCGATATTGGCTGTCCAGAACTGGACCTCGCCCATTTTCGGATACTTCAGTGCGCGGCCCGCGAATCTCGGCAGGATATGATAGCCGACACCATAGATCATCATCGAGACCCACCCCAGCATATTTAGGTGCGAATGCACAAACTTCAGTGACATGAGGGACTGGTTCCAGAGCATGAAGACCCCGAGCAGCGAAGATATTCCCAGGTACACGATGCTGACGATAATAAAGTTTTTCACAAATCTGTCCATACTTCCTCCTCAAGATAGTCGTTGATTGGAGTATATCGCGAATATAGCCGCGGCGCTATGATTATGGTCATATACATCTCCGCACGGCAGGTTTATACTTTTATCATAAGCAAATACATATGAGGAGGCTGACCATGACAACAACAAAGGACCTGGTGACAAAAGACTCAATAATAGGTACGATACTGAAAGAACACCCCAGAGGCAAAGAGGTGATCCAGAAATATTTTGGCGGCGGTTGTTTCACCTGCCCGGGAATCAATGTGGAGTCGATATCCTTCGGCGCCATGATGCATAATATTGATCCTGAGCAGATAATAAAAGAACTGAACGAGGAGGCTTAATGATGTCTGACATGACTGATCCCGGCGCTGTGACCTGCTGCATATGCGGCGCCAGTAATAAAGAGCAGGTTTATCTCAAGTGCGTCAAGGATGGCGAAGAGAAGTATGTATGCGTGCGGTGTCTGCCGGTGCTTATACACGGCGGGAGCCATTGACCCTGTCCCCGTCTTCGCCGGCATCGGCACGGCGTCTCGGCGTTCATGCCTCCATTGCAGGGGGAATTGACAAGGGCCTTGAGCGGGCAGCGGCGCTCGGGTGCAATACGCTTCAGTTTTTTTCTCATAACCCCCGGGGCTGGGCGATTAAAGACCGGGACAGCGCGGAGTGTGCTGAATTCCGGAGGCTGAGGAAAGACCTCGATATTGTTCCTGCGTTCATACACACCTCGTATCTCATCAACCTCGCTGCAGTTGACCGGGGGCTCCTGAAAAAATCAGTTGCCATGGTGGTCGAAGAGCTGCATATCGCTGATGCGCTGGGGGTCGAGTATGTGGTTTTGCATACCGGCAGCGCCTCGGCTGATATCCCGGAGCAGGCCAGGAAAAGGGCGATTGAAGCCCTGACCGAGGTCGCCGGGGCAGGGAGGTGGAAGGCGGGACTGCTTCTCGAAAATACCGCCGGGGAGCGTGGGGACACGACCTCACGGCTTGCTGAAATTGCAGAAATAATTGATGCAGTGCCGCGCGGGCTCATAGCGGGTGTCTGCATTGATACCTGCCATGCCTTTGCCGCCGGCTATGAACTCAGAACCCTGTCCGGCATTGACAGCCTTGCCGCTGAAATAGACCGCTACGTCGGAAGGAAAAGCCTCCGGCTGGTTCACCTCAATGATACGAAGGGTGAGGTCGGGTCCCATCTCGACCGGCATGAGCATATTGGCGACGGAAAGCTGGGCCTTGAAGCTATCCGGTACATTGTGAACCATCCTTTTTTTGCTGATGTCCCTCTGATTCTCGAAACCCCTAAAAAGACGGAGGATGACGACCGGAAGAATCTTGCCCGGGTGAAAGAATTGTTCAGCACCCTCCCTTAGAACACCAATGTAAGCCATCTAGTGTTTTTCCCTTCTTAACCCACTATATCTAGTTTTTGCTGAACGTTCGTTGTATCCCTGTCGTTTATACTTCCATTTTTGTCTATGATCGTTTAATCCCTGAAACAGTTGTATCCTATTCAGCTTCAACAGATACACTATTGTGACTCTCTGTATAGATATGATGACGGGTTGTATCATTGAACGTTATTATTGTCCCATGTGTAAGCAACGATTGTATGATTATTTGTTCGATCTGTTATAAAAATGAATTTTATTGTTGACAAACATAATTATTCTGTTGTATAGTTTGATACAGATCATGTCAAAACAAGCACGGGATACACTAAAAAGTCTTTTCTCCTCAGCAATCAGGGCTGATCTTCTTGCGCTGCTGCTTAATAATTCTGATGAAAGATTCTATGTAAGAGAAATAGCCACTTTATTAAGAAAAAACCCATCAGGCGTGAAAAGAGAGCTTGATAACCTCGAAAAGATGGGTATTCTCATAAGCAAAAAAGTAGCAAACCTCAAGTATTTCCAGGCAGAAAAAAGCTCACCCCTCTTCTCGGAATTGAAAAGCCTGATCGCAAAATCACTCGGCGTGCACGGAGCCCTTAAGGCCTCGCTGAAGACATCAGGTGCAAAAATAGCCTTTATCCATGGGCCATATGCCGAGAGCGAGGAGGCCGGGACAGTCGACCTTCTGATCGTCGGACCGGCATCGGTCTCCACCGAAGGGTATCGGGATATTGAGGAGAAATTCGGTAAAAAGATCCAGGTTATGCTCATTGATGAACAGGAATTCAGGCAAAAGAGGGAAAGCGGCGACGCCGACCTCGAAAAGCTCCTGTCAGGAAA
The DNA here is from genome assembly GCA_013824615.1 of Thermodesulfovibrio sp. GTDB lineage: Bacteria > Nitrospirota > Thermodesulfovibrionia > Thermodesulfovibrionales > UBA6898 > PALSA-1316. Next base: position 35,149 of record PNOC01000002.1, on the reverse strand, counting down.
TAAAATATTACTGATGGGGAAGCTTTAATCTCAGTTCCCCCGCAATAGCGGGGAAAGAAAGGTGGTGAATAACATGGCAGTCAAGAAAGCAGCTCCGGCTAAGAAGGCAGCACCGGCTAAGAAAGCAGCACCGGCCAAGAAGGCAGCACCGAAGAAGAAAAAATAATATACCTATGGTTATGTCGTAAGGCTGGAGAATGTCAGTTCTCCAGCCTCTTTTTTTTGTATATTAGCATAACCGGCCTGATTTTTGGGGGCTTTTTCAATGAAGACAAGACGAGAAGGGTTTGTAAAAAACTCCGGAGGCAAGGCGCGCAAGAAATAAGGAATGAGGCGTACTTACAGGTACGTCGCCCCAATATATGACAATGGGAGTTTTGAAGCGCAATGCAGTATACGGACTTTTTCCGAAGCCGTCAATGTTAAGTATTTATCTGCAGGAGCGATGAAGCATGGGCGTGTTCATCCTCAAGGATGATGTCCCAGGCATCAGGCAGTGAAAGAAGCTTTTTCAGAAATTTGACGTTGGTGGCATGTCCTGACTTGCTGGCGATTATATGTCCGTATATCGGAAAGCCCAGCAGTGAAAAATCGCCTATCGAATCCAGCACTTTGTGGCGCACGAACTCATCACTGAACCGCAGTCCGGTTGCATTAAGAATTCCGTTGTCCCCGAGAATTATCGCATTATCAAGAGATCCGCCCTTTGCCAACCCGTTGGTGCGAAGATACTCGATGTCCTTGAGAAAGCCGAAGGTCCTTGCAGGTGCGATCTCCCGTATGAAAGATTCTTCGTTTATATCCAGGCTCATGCGCTGTTCGCCAATGCCGTGATGATGGAAGTGGATGCTGTAGGTGATCCGTGAGCCCTTATGCGGGAAGACAGCTATCTTGGAGTGACCGTCTTCAAAGACAAACGGCCTGAGGATCCTCAGATAAGGCCTCTTTTTGCCCTGTTTTGCTATGCCGGCCCTGAGGATAAGACTTATGAATTCGGTTGAACTGCCATCGAGAATCGGTATTTCTGGACCGTCAACGTCAATGGTTGCATTGTCGATACCCAGCCCGGCAAGCGCAGCCAGGAGATGCTCAACCGTTCTTATTTTGACCCCGTTGTGTCCGATCGTCGTGGCAAAGGCCGTGTCGATGACCGAACCCACATGGGCCTTGATAACCATGGGCTTGTCAGTCCGCACAAAGGTAATTCCCGAGTCCCGCGCTGCGGGGTTGATCGTAACCCTGGCGTGCACACCCGTATGAAGACCGATGCCTTCAACACGTACACTGCTTTTTATGGTTCTCTGTGATCGCATAATTACAATTTTAGATTAAGCAAAAACAGTGCCATTTATATATTCAATGAAAATAAGGTGATCCCTGTCCCCGGGTGTAGACAAATAAACTCAGTTGTAGAGCGGCCGACACACTAAAAAATTCAAAGACTGAAAAAGCCGCGGCAGAAAATGTCCCAGGCAGGACTATTCGCAGGTGCCTCCAACCACCAGTTCGGGGATTCTGATCGTGGGCATACCGTCTGATACCGGGACCCCCTGTGCATCCTTGCCGCAGGTGCCGATAGAAAACCCGAGGTCATCCCCGACCATGTCGACAGACATCAGGACCTGCGGCCCGTTGCCGGTCAATGTAGCCTCGCGCACCAGCTCCCCTGCCGACCCGTTTTCGATCAGATACCCTTCCTGGACCTCAAAGACAAAGTCGCCCGTGACAGTGTTGACCTGCCCGCCTCCCATTTTAGTCACCAGGAGACCTTTGGTAACTGAAGCAGTAATCTGCTCCGGAGCGGTTGTCCCCGGGCTTATGAAGGTATTGGTCATACGTGGTATCGGCCTGTGGCGCGCAGACTCCCTCCGGCCGTTTCCGGTGGAGCGCGCATGGTCTTTCATTGCGGTCAGGCGGTCGTACATATAGGTCTTGAGAATACCTTTTTCGACCAGAACTGTCCGTTGGGAAGGCACCCCCTCATCGTCGAACCCCAGAGATCCTCGTTTTCCAGCAAGAGTAGCATCATCGACAACGGTGATGAGTTCTGATGCCACCTGGGATCCTGTCTTCCCCGAGAATACCGAGAGCCCCTGCTGCGCCAGATCTGCCTCAAGCCCATGCCCGATAGCTTCATGGATCATGGTGCCGCCGGCGCTCGATGCGATAATAACGGGCATCCGACCGCCGGGGCATTTCCGGGCACTGAGCATAGTAATGGCCCGCCGGGCAGCCTTCAGGCTCAGGGCTTCAAAGTCGTATTCATCAAATAATTCAAACCCGGTGAACCCTCCGGCAGGCTCATATCCGGTCTGAAGCACGGTCCCCTCTGCGGCCAGGACCTGAACCATGGCCGTTGTATAAACCCTGTCGTCCTGTGCTATATACCCCTCAGAACTGGCTATTCTAACCTTCTGTACCGAATCCCGGTAGACTGCGGTCACCTGTCTGACCCTGCTGTCAAAGGCCCTGGCAGTCCTGTCCGCCTGTCTCACCAGCGCTATCTTCCTGTCCAGGGGGATTTCCGAAGGCATTTTCTTAACAGGAAAAACAATTACCGGTCTCCTGACAGCAAGATCCAGCACGACATCTGTACTGCTGCCTTTTGCTGCTGCACTTACCTCTGTTGCGGCAGCGCTCAGTGCCTCTTCAGAAAGATCATTGCTGAAGGCATAGGCAGTCCTGCCCTTATAAATAAGGCGAATTCCGGCGCCGGCCTCACTGCCGGTGACCACCTTCTCAAGTTTCCCGTCCTCGACCACCAGGGAGGTCGTCTCCCGGTACTCGATAAAAATATCAGCATACTCCCCGCCTTTTGCAAGGGCCCTGATAACAAGTTTTTGGAGCAGTTCAGGATCTGTCATGTTGGTTTTGATATGTCCTTAATGGTTTATTGTTGTTGCTTATGTTTCACAATTATAATGAAAAAAGCTAGAATGTTTTCTATTATAACACTGTTGTCAGTGCATTAAGGACAGGAAGAAAGAGAGGCTGGAATGCCGGAGTTCGGCGTCATAGGCGGAAGCGGTGTCTCCCATATCCCGGGACTTGAGATCAGGGACGAGGTTGCGGTGGAGACTCCCTGCGGAGCGCCCTCGGATATTTACCGGATCGGTATGCTCGCGGGACGTGAGATCGCTTTTCTGGCACGGCATGGTTCAGGCCATACCCTGCCGCCGCAACGGATAAATTACCGTGCGAACATCCTGGGGTTCAGGCAGTTGGGGGTAAAACGGCTCCTGTCTGTCGGCGCTGTCGGCGGCATCAGTTCTGAAATGAGCCCTGGCCTGATTACCTTTCCTGACCAGCTTATCGATCAGACCAGCGGCAGGATGAACACCTTTTACGACCAGAATGAGGTGGTGCATATTGATTTCACCGAGCCTTTCTGCGAAGATCTGCGCGGGTATCTCCTCAGAGCAGCAGAGAGAGCAGCTGTCCCGGCAGCAGCCAGGGCAACCTATATCTGCGTTAACGGCCCCAGGCTTGAGACAGCTGCAGAGATCCGGACCTTTGCCGGCTGGGGTGCTGATATTATCGGTATGACCGCGATGCCCGAGGCAGGCCTTGCGCGCGAAGCGGAGATCTGTTATGCCGGCATTTCTGTTGTTACCAACTATGCAGCCGGCAGAGCAGGAGAGAGACTGACCACGGCTGAGGTGAAGGAAACGATGCAGCGTTCAGAGGAGAAAATACGGCTGCTTCTGCTGCAGTATTTCAAGTCCGTTTTTCAGTCCCGGGACTGCACGTGCGGGCAGGCACTTGCAGAGGCACGGATGTAATGCGGACGATACTGCTTGTTGAAGACAAGGAATCCATGGCAGAGATGCTGAGGGAGACTCTGGAGGCCGAGGGTTACCGGGTTGTCATAGCCAGGGACGGGGCCGAGGGCATCAGGATGCTCAGAGACGGTTACTATGACGTGGTCCTCTCTGACCTCAAACTCCCGAAAAAGGACGGCATTGAGGTCCTGAAGGCATGCAAGGCGGAAAGCTCCCGTACCCCGGTGATCATGATGACTGCCTTCGGTACTATCGAGACTGCGGTGACCGCCATGAAAGAGGGCGCCTATGATTTTATCACCAAGCCGTTCGATACCGACCTCCTCCTGCTGATAATAAAACGCTCCCTGGAGACACAGCGGCTGCTTACCGAGAATATACTTCTGAAGGATGAACTATCGGCAAAGGTATGGGGCCCGCATATCATCGGCAAGAGCGCCGCAGCCGTTGCCGCAGCCGGGAAGGTGCAGAAGGTTGCACAGGGGAAGACCACCGTCCTGCTGCTCGGCGAGAGCGGCACCGGAAAGGAACTTTTTGCCAGGGCAATCCATAACCTGAGTCCGCGGCAGGCCTACCCCTTTGTGCCGATAAACTGTGCGGCCATTCCGGCCGGACTTCTCGAAAGCGAACTGTTCGGTCATGAAAAAGGGTCCTTTACCGGGGCGGATGCGCGGAAGCTGGGAAAATTCGAACTGGCAGACAAGGGGACGATCTTTCTCGATGAGATTGCCGAGATGGACGCCGGGCTCCAGACAAAGCTGCTGCGGGTGATACAGGAGGGCGAGATAGAGAGGGTGGGAGGGCTGCGCCCGGTGACCATCGACGTGCGCGTGGTTGCCGCCAGCAACAAGGACCTTGAAAAAGCGGTCGAGGCCGGAACCTTCCGTGAAGATCTTTTCTACCGGCTGAACGTTTTCCCTATTACCATCCCCCCCCTGAGAGAGCGCAAGGACGACATCCCCCTGCTGGCGGATTTTTTTATCAATAAGTACTGTGCTGAACTGAAGGCCACGCACAAGTCCATCTCAGAGGAAGCCCTTGACCTGCTCTATACATACCCCTGGAAGGGCAATGTCAGGGAGCTCGAAAACTGCATCGAACGGGCCATTATCCTTTGTGATGGCAATACCATTACCCCGGAGCATATCATACTGAACAGACGCCTGTCGTTCGAAAGCACGATGCAGAACGTAACCATGGAAGGCCCGCTTGAAGACACTGCCCGTGAGGCCACGAGGATTGCCGAGACCGAGCGCATCCGCCGGGCACTCAAGGAGACCAGAGGGAATAAAAGCAGGGCCTCGGAACTGCTGCAGGTGAGTTATAAGACCCTCCTTACCAAGATCAAAGACTACGGGATAGAGAACTATTAGGCTGCGTGGTATCCGAGCTTCGGTTGACACGGTTTTTGCGTACTGCGTATAATTAACATTCGTGATTTTCTTCTCTGCGCCTGTAGCTCAGCTGGATAGAGCAACTGCCTTCTAAGCAGTAGGCCACAGGTTCGAATCCTGTCAGGCGCACCATTCTTTCTTTTATACAGGTTTCTATAGGTTGACTCGTAAGGCTTTTTTTTGTTTAACTATTACTTATCTGTATTTCGATGGTGAGTGTAGTTCAATGGTTAGAGCACTGGATTGTGGTTCCAGTTGTTGGGGGTTCGAGTCCCCTCACTCACCCCATTTTTTCAATGCGCCTGTAGCTCAGCTGGATAGAGCATCAGCCTCCGGAGCTGAGGGCCGGAGGTTCGAATCCTCTCAGGCGCGCCACTAACACAAGCCGGGTTCCCCACAGAGTACGGTTTGAGTGCGGGTTCCTTGGAAAAGTTGACGCAGGACACGGATTTCTGCTTTACTAGTGTTCGTTATATTTTGTTTTCTCTGTGGGCCGTTAGCTCAGTTGGTAGAGCAGCTGACTCTTAATCAGCGGGTCGCAAGTTCGAATCTTGCACGGCTCACCATTTCTCCCTTTAATAGTAAGGGGTTATGGATGAAGAAAAAATCCCGATATCCCCGTTCTCAAATCGTTCTCAAATAATCCCGTTGTCTCACGTAATAACCCTCACGAAATGCGACAGTGCTGTCAACAAAGAGAATTGTCCAACGGAATGTATCAGCATGCAATCGCTTCAATCAGCTTCCAGTCGTTCGATTTGTGCGAGGCTTCCCAGAGGTCATAATTACGCTGGAGGTTGATCCAGAGCTCCGGTGTCGTGCTGAACGCCCGGGAAAGACGAAGTGCCATGTCAGGGGTGACGTCGCCTCGCTCGTTAACGATTTTAGACAGGGTCTTACGAGAGATGCCGAGGGTCCCGGCAAGTTCTGAAACCGTCAGGGACAAAGGCTCCATATACTGCCTTTTCAAAATACCGCCCGGATGGGTGGGGATTCTCTTTCGCGTTCTCATCTTTTCACCTCTCTTAGTGATAATCGAGATAGTTCACCTGATAGACGTTGCCTTCCTTGAACATAAATACAACACGCCAGTTACCTGAAACCTTTACTGCCCAATGGCCCTTCAAAGGCCCTTTCAACTGATGAAGATCTGAACCTGGATAACGCATATCCTCCACCGCATGCGCGGCATCCAGTCTGTCCAGGATGTCCGAGAGCTTCTGCGCTTGAGCAATCTGGATTCCCTTCCTCGAGCCGTCATAAAAGAAATCTTCAATCCCCTTATGAGTGAAGGTCTTGATCATCTGCCTATAATGTAACCCTTAGGGTTACATATGTCAAGATGTTTCCACCTGCATATTATATTTAAGGATTCGTTGCATTATTAGGGGAGCACTGCCAAAGTGAAACTTAACCAGGCAATTAGCAGGTGCCGCAGGATTAAAAGCCCACAGTAGTTGGTTATCAAAACTGCCAAAGAACTATTCAAGACAATAAAAAGGCACCCCACCTTTAAGCGGGATGCCTTTTATCAGCTTCCAAGTCGTTTTTCAGGATTAATTGTGGGCCTTGACCTCAGCAGTATCAGTGACCTTGCCGAAGGAACCGACAACATCAACGATATAGGCAAGGGCGGTTCCGAAGACTGAACCAAGGACGATGCCGACCGCGCCGGAACAGAATACGCCCAGCATAACACCAACCACGGTAAGCATCCTGACAATGGTGGTAGCTTCAACAGGTCCGCCGGCAAGTCTGCTCATCAGCATCAGTGACCCGTAACTTGCGAAATAGACCGTAGGCATAAGCCCGATGGCCAGAAATGCTACAAACCCGATTGCTGCGCCAATTTTCGTTCCTACGCTCATTGTCTGTTTTCTTTCGTTTTTCATGATAGTCTCCTTATATAGTTTAGTTTTTATTATTTCTGTGCAACTGCTGCAAGATTATGCTTCTGGCTTGTCAGGGCGTCTGCCACGGTGCCAACCAACCAGCCGGCCACGGAAGAAGCAGTGATGAACATGATGCCTGATACCATCACACCCAACATCATCGAAGCTGCCACGATAAGTCTGGACAGTACGCCTGAAGTTACAGGAATTCCAAGAAGCATCCCTGCGAAGTTCAGTCCCATGACACCGCCAAGGAATGAACCAGGCAGTAATCCGAAGATTACGAAAAGTACGATACCGCATCCTGCACCTATGTAAGCTATTTTCTTTGTGTAGTTTGTGTTTTTCATTTTAAGCCTCCTTGTTTAAGTTCTTGCTTATATATTTGCACGGACCATGCCAACTGTAAGTTGCCGATTTTACGTGTTATTGCTGCGGGACTCCCCTGCATCACTGCAAATAAGTTCGCAGACTTGCGAAAATTATCTGGTAAGTTCCGGGGATAGACATGAACGATGAATAGGGAAGCGTTAGCTCTCATCCAGCCTTACTGCTTAATCCCAAAATACTTCATCCTATCGCCAAGGATCAGGGCATCCTGAACCTCAGTATCAATGGAATGCTCAATAGCTCCATGCTGAACTATAAATTCATTGTCTTTATTTCTTAAAATACGGATAATTATGGCTATCTACTTTCTGAGGAGAAATAATGAATAAATTAGCAATCACAGGTATTGTCTTACTATGTTTTATTGTCTTGGGGGTATCAAATGCCGATGCCATGCAGATATTTGTCAAAACAGCAGTAACAGGACAGACCATTACGCTTGAAGTAGAAGCCAATGACACAATAGAAAACGTAAAGGCAAAGATTCAAGACAAAGAAGGTATCCCTGTTGACCAACAAATGAAAGAGACCCTGTTTCAGGACAAGGACTAAGGGGTCAGACTTGATTATTGACATTTGAGCAACCTTGTACATCTTCTGATTGAGACGGGGGCAACTCCACTTTAAAATGTCAATAGTCAAGCCTGACCCCAATTGGCTCTTGTAAATGCTGTTGCGACTCCCCTGCAGAGTGTGCCGACCTTGAATGAGTGGGGAGTGATTTTATTTATTTTAATAGCAGGGGGCGGGTCGGTTTATTACCTGAGAGGTCGAGAAACCTATTAGGATAGAGTAAAATTTATTATGGCAACGTTCACAAAAGCAGATTCTCAGGATATTCCTACTCTAACGCACCTTGGTGTTTGGGCTGTAATAGAAAGTACAGGTGAGAAAGACCAATGAGGATATGGGACATCCCTCCTGATTGCCTGTGCCGTAATCATCTGCTCGGTGAGCATAATGAACTCCATGCCATGTGGAATGTCCTGACACAGGGGAAGAAAGGATATTCAAATCATCCTGAGACGAAGAGATGGCAGGGCAAGCTGAAGGCACTGTTCAAAGTTCATGAAGACATTGTTCAGGAGATGCTTGCAAGGGGGTATAATCATAAGAGTCCTTTGGATAAGACGTTGGCTAAAGGAAGCAGTGTTCAAACCTCTTTTGTTGACCCTGTAGAAAGGCAGATAGAAATTCTAATAGGAAAAGGTTGTGATTGTGATGTTATCAGGTGCAAACAATCCAGATGAGAAACAAATACCTATCATCAATTTTTCCTGCAATAATCGCCTCAACGCTTCTTATTGTGGTAGGATGCTCATATATGGGAAAAGAACCATCAACCCCGCTGGAAACAGTTCCCCATGTTGCTATTAAGCAATACATGGGGGTCTGGTATGAGATTGCCCGATATCCGAACAGCTTTCAGAAGGGCTGTGTCGGCAGTAAGGCGACCTATAGCCTCATGGATGACGGGAATGTCTCTGTCCTGAATGAGTGTTATGACGGTTCATTCAGCGGGAAGTTACGATCTGCCAAAGGCAAGGCATGGGTTGTCGATAAAGAAACAAACTCCAAGCTCAAAGTATCGTTTTTCTGGTTCTTTGCAGGAGACTATTGGATTATTGATCTCGCTGATGATTATTCCTATGTAGTCATAGGACATCCAAAACGTAAGTTCTTATGGATATTAAGCAGAACCCAGGCGATGGACGCTGACACCTATGAATCCATACGCAGAAGACTGCTAGAAACTCATCATTACGATACCGCAAAATTAGTAAAAACTATACAAAACAGGAGCCAACATGAACTTGAAACAGTACCTTGAGAGCAAGGAAGGAAAGAGCATAGTTTCGTCTGCCAACGCTGATGGCATGGTAACTTCAGCAATATATTCAAGACCCCACGTCTTTGATGATGGCACCCTTGCTTTTGTCATGAGGAAGAGACTCACCCATGAGAACCTGAAGACCAATCCCTACGCCTCCTATATGTTTATTGAAGATGGTCATGGCTATCAGGGCATACGACTATTCTTGAAGAAGACAAAAGAGGATACTGATAATGCTTTGATTGACAGCATGAAGAGACGATGCCTTACCCCTGAAGAGGATGAGGCCAAGGGACCTAAATTTCTGGTGTACTTTAGAGTTGAGAGAATACTCCCGCTCATTGGAGATGGAGATACCGGCATTGAAGGGGGTCATAGCCAATTGGCTCTTGACCCTTGGAGTGTATAAGAGCAATTTCCGTGACCTGAAGATTGTGGGTTCGATATGAGTGAAAGGGAGCTTCGCCCGTTCTTTAAGGCGCTCAATTGTTTCAGCCCTTCAGGCGGGAGCCGGACTTCAAGGACTTAGTCTTGAAATCTTTTTCCCTTGCTTTTCGTAAAATAGGGGGAAATGAAGGTGTTATGCTGCAGGCTGATAGGGCCTGATTGCTTCCAGAATACGGGAGAGGAGTGTCAGGTCTTTGATCTTGAATTTTTCGGCCATTATCAATTTAGGCAGCGTAACGGAACTGCCAGCCACCTCTAGGATATGCACTGCTAAATGGAATTACATGGGATTTACCAGCTTGCAAAAAGTTCTTGCTTTGAACGATAATGAAAACATGAGGCAATTGATTGAAATTAAGCTGAAAATTCCGATAACAATAAAAACCAAAGGAAAGTTTTTTGTCTCATCCTGCCCGGTGCTCGATGTTTATACCCAGGGCGATACAGAACGCGAAGCCAAGAAGAACATATTCGAGGCCGTCCAATTATTTATTATGTCCTGCATAGAACGCGGCACGCTTGATGCTGCATTAAGGGAGCTTGGTTTTGTCCCTGGGATCAAGCCGACTGGCCGGCACGGGAGGCCAACCGGTAATTTTATCACTATCCCTATACCACTACAGTCGTTGTCTCACAAGCCGCCAGTGTGCCACGCTTAACCCCGGTACACTGGAAGATCCTCGAATGTATCTTTACCCTTGCCGGTTTTGTCTTTGAGCGTCAAGTCGGATCTCACCGCAGCTATGTGAAAAAAGGCGTTAATCGCCCTTTGATCATACCCACATACAGGGAAATCGACATAGACATCATTAAGAGTAATATGAGAACTGCCGGTATGACCCGGGAAACGTATTCCCGTTATCTGATTCAGTGTAAAGACAGAGCTTAATAAGCCGAACCGGGCGAGAATATCCCACCCGGCTGCCGTTCTCTTATCGTGTTGCAGTTGCTTGTTCTTTATGCCATTGAGGGTATTACTGCTTTCATTGCCGGTATAATTTGAGACCGATTGAATCTGATCATATTGGATAATAATGTCAGAGGAAATATACTGCATGTTTAAAAGACTACAGGTTTTAGCCAAGCAGATAAAGGATGAACTCAAGGTTTATCGGCTTGTTCTTAAGGACAGCAGGACACCCAGGACTGCAAAATGCCTCCTTGGAGTTGCGGTAGGATATCTATTGATTCCCTTCGACATAATTCCTGATTTTATCCCTATCATCGGTCATCTTGATGACCTGATAATAGTCCCTGCCCTGGTTATGATAGCTTTGAAAATGATACCCAAGGAGGTTATTGCAGATTGTCGCATGATGGAGGATAAAGCATTATGACCCTGATCCACTGCACTCAGAAACTCCTGAAGGAATTAGGGAACCCTCCTGTTCAGACCTCTACCAATGAGAAAACACTGTACAGCAACAGGACGATCCTGAAGGGAACCCATTACCTGCATCCTATTGAGGCTCTGAGGGCCTTGTTATTGGGGGAGATACCGCAGATACCGAAGTTGAGGCTGGTTTAACTAATATCCTGCTTCATCCTTTCAAAATCTTCCTTGGAGATTTCCCCTTTGGCATAGCGTTTTTTGAGAATATCCAGAGCTGTTTCCCCTGATGTCATTTCATGTTGCTTGCCTGTTCTTATCAGCCATTTAATGAAATGGACAATCCCGAAAATGACAGCACCCCAAAAGGCAATGCACAACAAGAGGGGAAGTAAGAAACAGGTGCTACCACAGAACTGTCCCGGCTCTCCGCCCCACTGAAAATGTCTTTCCCATGAGAAAGCATAGCTGATGCCTGTATTAAGAAATACGAAAAAACCTATTGCCAGAATAAAGAATTTTTTCATCATTACCTATTTTATAGCAAGTTGGAGATAATAATCATTCGCCGTGCTGGCCGCGATTGACTATAGAAACAACCTCCCCTATAATGGAAATACGACGACGGGCATCTTTGAAAAAATGGTATGAGCTCGCGTTATATATCGAGGAAGGGGGGGGATGGAGCCATGGGCTATAATAGAACAGCTGGGCCTATGCGATAACCGGTCATATGGAATACACCTCATCGGATCAGGAGCTTCACCACGAGATTTTCGGTTCTATTCTTGACAGAACCGAGATGACGCCTTTTCTTCTTCTGCCGGCCAGGGATTACGCTACGGCCCTGTTTCAGGCGACCAAGATGATGGGCAACCGCGGGTTTGATATCCTCGGCAACGCTGAACTGCAGGAGAGTGAGGCCGAGCGGGCAAACAGGTATATTGATCACGTCTACCGGTATTTTCTTGAATGGCTCTTTCCTTTTGCAAAGAAGCAGCTGGAGGGGCTCGCCGCCCTGCAGTCCGCCAATGCCGACCTGTACCGGCGCTGCCTGGAGGCGGTCGCGGAAGCGGAAGCAGTCCTGGCAAGTGCAGAGTTCCGGCGGCTGGTGGGGGAAGACCCCAGGCATCTCTTTCTTCTGGCCTCCTCGCGGAGATATCCTCGCGTTTTTTACGGCTATAAGGGCCGCGACCTGGACGTCCCGGCCGGATGGCAGCAGATCGCCTGTTCCATGCTCAAGATGGGGCACCTTATCAAGTCGGTGGAAGAAGACAGCCAGGACATCAATGATTACGCCCAGCTCGGGTTTTTCCTGGCCGCGCAGGGGCAGAGCCTGGATGACCTGCACCATTACAACTGGGACAACCCGCAACATATCCCCGACAATGCGCCGGCACAGAGGGCTTTTGTCAAGGTCTCTACTTTTTTCCATAAATTGACCGAGTCGTTGACTTTTGATGAAAGGGCGGGCTGCCTCGTTTTTAACAGCGGGGATGGGGTGTCCGTTGATATTGTTGAAATCAAGGCCAGACTCAAGAGTCCGGAGAGCATGTTCACCAAGCTGGGCAAAGATGTGGAGGGGGAGGCGTATGACATACGGGACATCCTGGCCATCACCTTTATCCTCCGGAGCATGGACGATACCCTGAAGCTTTTTCATGCACTGCAGAAGAGGGGGGTCATCCTTCAGGAATACACTGCCTCCCATTCTGTCACCCAGACCCTCTTCGATAGTCCGGAGGAAATGAGGGAAGCGGTGAGGAGGCTGATGGTCAGTCTTGCTCAGAGCTCCGGCAGTGATGAAATCCCCGGCGACGAGGCGCTCCTCTCGAATGCCAGGGTCTTCTATGAGGCCCTGAGTTTAAACGCTGCCACGAACCGGCATTCTTCGCTTGGGCACAGAAAGTTCCAGTGCAAGATTGCCTTTTCCGTGCCGATCCACCACACTGCTGACACGCATGAAATCATGATCCCGGGCACTCCTCTTTATGCGGGACGCGACCGCCTGCGCAAAAACACACAGCAGCATACGCTGGGGGTGGAGCTGCGCATATCCGACGAGCAGAGCTGGCGCGCCTCTGAAAAAAAGGGAGATTCCCACCATGACGCGTATAAGTTCCGTCAGCTGGTTGCAGTGATGAACAGGGTCTTTTTTAATCGCTTTCCGGTGTCAGGAGAAAGCCTGGCCCGGCTGAGAAGGGACCAGGGGACCCTCTTCTCCTGATCCCGGATACCCCCGCTTCCCTGCACCACCTTCTGCCTTTGAAAAGCTGTCTGTGACAAGACTTTCTCTTTGCTCATAACGTATAATATTTTTTTATAGCTATTGCCGGATCCGGATGCAGACAGCAATCAGGACAGGGTACGCAGCGGGAATTTTATATCAAGGGAGCAGAACATGATGAGAGCAGGTTTTATAGGCTGGCGTGGAATGGTTGGTTCGGTACTGATGGGCAGGATGCGTGAGGAGAAGGATTTTCAACTTGTCGAGCCCGTGTTTTTTACAACGTCAAATGTTGGCGGCAAGGCCCCGGACATCGGGAAGGACGCCCCGCCGCTCAGGGACGCAAGGAATATCGATGAACTGAAAGCCATGGACGTGATCGTTTCCTGCCAGGGGGGTGACTATACGAACGATGTTTATCCCCGGCTCCGTGCCGCAGGCTGGGACGGTTACTGGATAGACGCTGCCTCTGCGCTGCGTATGGAGAAGGATGCGATAATCATACTTGATCCGGTCAACCTGAACGTCATAAAAGACGGACTGGCAAAAGGTGTTAAGAACTATATCGGAGGCAACTGCACGGTTTCCCTGATGCTCATGGCCCTGGGAGGGTTATACGAGGCAGGGCTTGTCGAGTGGATGAGCGCCATGACATACCAGGCCGCCTCTGGTGCAGGCGCTAATAATATGCGGGAACTGTTGAGGCAGATGGGCTCTATCCACGGAAAGGTTGAAGGTCTCCTGGCCGACCCGGCCGGAGCCATACTGGAGATTGACCGTGCTGTGGCTGCCCACATCCGCTCGGACGACTACCCCCGGGAGTACTTCGGGGTGCCGCTGGCAGGCTCTGTTATCCCCTGGATCGACAAGCAGCTGGAGAATGGGCAGAGCAAGGAAGAATGGAAGGGCCAGGCCGAGACGAACAAGATCCTTGGCAGGGAGGCTGCGCCGATCCCCATCGACGGCACCTGCGTGAGAGTGGGGGCGATGCGCTGCCACAGCCAGGCCCTGACGATCAAAATGACGAAGGACCTGCCGCTGGATGAGATCAATGACATGCTGGCAAGGCATAATGCCTGGGTGAAGGTGGTGCCGAATCAGCGCGATATAACCATTCGTGAGCTGACACCTGCCGCAGTCACCGGGACGCTGACTGTTCCAGTCGGACGCCTGCGCAAGATGAACATGGGGCCGACCTTCCTGAACGCCTTCACCTGCGGCGATCAGCTTCTCTGGGGCGCCGCTGAACCGCTCAGGCGGATGCTGCGCATTGTGGTTGAACAGTAGTTTTTTTTGAATGCGGTCCTAAACACCATTCATAATAGGGCTGACCACGTCGATGATTGACTGCGATCTAATCATAAAGGCTGACTATGTCGTTACGATGAACGACATGCTGGATGTTGTAGAAAACGGGGCGATTGCGGTCAGCAACGGAAATATCGTGGCAGTGGATGCCGCGGATCGGATCATGGCCGGGTATTGGTCCGACCGTATTCTTGGCGGACCCCATACCGTTGTCTTTCCCGGCCTGGTAAATACGCATACACATTCGCCGATGGTCTACTTCAGGGGGCTCGGGGATGACCTGCCTCTGAAGGTCTGGCTTGAAGAGCATATCTGGCCTGCGGAAAACAGATGGCTCAGTCACGAGTTCGTCCGGGATGCTGCTGAACTTGCCTGTCTGGAGATGCTGAAGGCCGGAATTACTGTCTTCAGTGATATGTATTTCTATGGAGACGCTATTGCCGAGTCCGTGAAAAAGGCAGGCATGAGGGCGGTCATCGGTGCCGGTGTTCTGGATTTCCCCAGTGCCACTGCCCGGACGGCCGACGAGTATCTCGCCCGGGCAGAACGTTTCATCCGTGACTGGCGGAAGGATGCGCTGGTCGTTCCCGCCGTTGCTCCTCATTCACCCTATACCTGTTCCCCTGAGACCCTGAAGAGGGCAAAGGAGCTTTCAGATACGTATGAGGTCCCGCTGAATCTCCATCTGGCAGAGACAGAGTGGGAGGTGCGCGAATTACTCGGCCGTTACGGCCGCAGACCGATCGAGCTTATGCATGACCACGGCATCCTGGGGCAAAGGGTTCTTGCGGCCCATTGCGTCTGGGCCTCTGATGAGGAGATCGATATTCTTGCAGAGACCGAAACCGGAGTTGCCCATTGCATCAAGAGCAATCTGAAGCTCGCCTCAGGCATTGCGCCGGTGGTGAAGATGCTGAGCGCCGGGGTGAAGGTTGCCTTTGGGACCGACGGGGCTGCAAGCAACAACGACCTCGATATCCTCGGTGAGATGGCGACTGCGGCAAGGGTCCATAAGGCAATATCCGGAGACCCTACGGTGCTTAATGCCAGGCAGGCGCTGTCGATGGCCACCCGCTCGGGTGCCGGGGTGCTGGGCCTCGACAGTATTGCAGGGAGTATTCAGACGGGGAGGTCGGCGGACCTGGTCATTGCAGAGCTGAACAGGCCGCACCTGGTCCCCCTGTATGACATTTATTCCCAGATTGTTTACGCCATGAGGGCGTCTGATGTCTCGACTGTCCTGGTTAACGGCAGAGTCCTCCTGGAGCAGGGCCGGCCGACGACGCTGGACGAGGATGCGATTTATGCCCGTGCGCGCTCCTGGGCTGAAAAGATAGGAAAAAACGCTTAAATATTTCTTGCATTTTGGGGCAGCATGAGGTACGTTTATAAAAAATGCTGCCGAATGTCCTGGCAGCGGGGAATATATGCTGAGGAGGAGTTATGACACTGAAAGAGATTAAGGAGATCGCAAAAGAAAAAGGGGTCAAGGCAGGGAAACTGAAAAAGGATGAACTTGTCCGTGCGATTCAGCTGTCTGAGGGGAACTTCGACTGCTACGGCACTGCCTTTTCCGGCGATTGTTCACAGTCTGACTGCTTCTGGAGATCTGACTGTCTGGGTAGCTAGCCGGCTGCATTTTTTCGATTGTTTTTCAGGAATACATGATGGCTGCTGCTGGCAGGCAGGGCTCATCTGGCTGTATAAGCATTCCGTCGTATGGCATCAGGAATGCCCCCCTGTATGATATAATAACCCGAAAATATCACAACGCTGCAACAGCAGTTAGCTTTCGACCAAATCACTAAGTAGCTGGAGGATACATGCCTGAACTGAGAAAAGACCCTATTGTCGGCAGATGGGTCATTATATCTATTGAGCGGGGGAAAAGACCTACTGATTTTATATCGCCGTCACAGCGGAAGAAAGGCGGTTTTTGTCCTTTTTGTCCTGGCAATGAATATACGACGCCGCCGGAGATAATGGCCTTCAGGCCGGTCGGCTCCCAACCGAACAGCCCTGACTGGACCTTGAGGGTCATGCCGAACAAATTCCCTGCACTGCAGATCTACGGAGACCTCGGGAAGACGGGTGAGGGCATCTTCGACAAGATGAACGGAGTCGGTGCGCATGAGGTAATTATCGAAAGTCCGGACCATAATCTCTCCCTGGCGACGATGAGCCAGAAGGCGGTGGAGGATGTGCTCTGGGCCGCTTTTCTCCGCCTGACTGACCTTAAAAAAGACAACAGATTTAAATATGTCCTTGTTTTTAAGAACGAGGGGGAAGTGGCCGGCGCCTCACTTGAACACAGCCATACCCAGTTGATTGCCCTGCCGATCGTTCCGAAACTGGTTAAAGAGGAACTGGATTCTGCCCGGCGCCATTATGAGTTCAAGGAGCGGTGCATCTTCTGCGACGTCATAAATCAGGAACTGGAGGACGGCAAGAGAATTATTTATGAAAACTCCCGGTATGTTGCGATAGCCCCTTTTGCGCCCCGTGCCCCTTTCGAGACCTGGATCCTCCCGAAAAAACATGAATCGATGTTTATGCCCCCGGATAAGAGCTTTACCGATCTGGCAGAGATGCTCCAGAAGATCCTGCGCCAGATGGACCGCATTCTCGATACACCCCCGTATAATTTCGTTCTGCATACCTCTCCTTTTTATGACGAGGTGAATGATTATTACCATTGGCATATAGAGTTGGTGCCGAAGCTCACCAAGATTGCAGGCTTTGAATGGGGATCAGGCTTTTATATCAACCCGACACCTCCGGAAGAGTCTGCCAAGTTCATGAGGGAGGCAAAGCTCTAGGACGGGAGCCTTTATGCGGATCATAATAGCTTCTTCAGAGGCGGTCCCGTATGTCAAGACAGGGGGGCTGGCTGATGTAGCCGGGGCGCTGCTTCATGAATTAAGGGGGCGGGGGGAGCAGGTTTCTCTGGTCCTGCCGCTTTATTGCGGAATACGGGAGCGTTTTCCACTCCACGATACCGGACGGACCTTCACGCTGCAGCTGGGCGGGGTTGCGCTTGCCGGTGCAGTCTGGGCCTCTGATCAGTCCCCTGTTCCCGCTGTCTACTTTATTGAATGCGAGGAACTTTTCGGCCGGACGGAACTCTATGGCACTGCCCGTGGTGATTATTACGACAATGCCCTCAGGTTTGCTTTTTTTTCGAGGGCGGTGCTTGAAACCTGCCTGCTCTGCGAGGTGCGGCCGGATGTCATCCACTGTAATGACTGGCAGACCGGACTCGTCCCGCTGTATCTGAAGGACCTCTACCGTGATCATCCTCATTTCAGAAGGACGGCGACGGTCATGACGATCCATAACCTCGGATATCAGGGACTTTTTAACAAGCTTGACCTCAGGTATACCGGCCTGGGCTGGGAGTATTTTACGGTCGACAGGCTTGAGTTTCACGATATGCTGAACTACCTGAAGGCCGGTCTTGTCTATGCCGATGTTATCAATACCGTGAGCCTTACCTATGCCCTGGAAATTCTGACTGCCGAGCATGGGTTCGGGCTTGACGGACTGCTCCGCTCGAGGAAGTCCGCGCTTTACGGTATCACCAACGGCATTGATTATGAAGAATTTAATCCTGCCCACGACAGATTTATCCCGGCCCGCTATTCCAGGGACGGTCTGGAGAACAGGGCCGCATGCAGAAAGGCGCTCAGAGAGCAGGCAGGACTGGAGAACAAAGAGAGACCCATAATCGGGCTGGTTGGCAGGTTTTCATCTCAGAAGGGACTTGACCTTGTTTCCGGTGCAATTGCTCCACTGCTCCGGATGGGGGTGGACCTGGTTATCCTCGGCAAGGGGGAGGAGTACTATCACGACCTTCTGGCTGCCTCAGCCAGGCAGCATCCCGGCAGGGTATCGGTGACGATAGGTTTCAGGGAGGATTATGCCCGGCTGATTTATGCCGGAGCTGATTTTTTTCTGATGCCGTCGCGGTATGAGCCCTGCGGTCTTGGCCAGCTTATTGCGCTGCGGTATGGTTCTGTTCCTGTTGCACGGCGTACCGGTGGACTGGCAGATACGATCAGGGACTACGATTCCAGGACCTGGCAGGGCACCGGGTTCCTATTTGATGAGTATACCGTGGAGGCGCTGCTTGCCGCGGTCAGCCGCGCGTTGGCGGTCTATCGTTCGCCGGAACGGTTTCAGGGTGTCCTTCAGGCTGGCATGGCCGAGAATTTTTCGTGGGAGCGTGCTGCCGGCCGTTACCTCATGCTCTACCGTAAGGCTGTCCTCAGGGTGCCGGCATGAATCTCAGGGTGAAACTCCCGGTCATGCTCTCTTTTTTCCTGGTGATCATTGCTATCCTTGCTGCAGGGACGATCATTATCTTCGAGAAGATGAGCGGCAATATGACGTCGCTCAGAACGGTCGGCGAAGAGAATAGACTGTTCAATGAACTGGACAGGAATATCGGGGATCTGCTGGATGCCTCCAAAAACTGGGGATTGACCGGGGATGTTCGTTTCAAAAAAGAATATAACAGAAAAGCCGAGGAAATCAGGAACAATTTTGCAAAGCTCTACCGGCTTTTTCGGGGAAGCCCGGAAATTGAGGACCTTGAAAAAGATTACCGCTTGTTCCATGTTTCTGCAAGGAAGATCATTGCGGAACCGCGGCCGGTCGGCTCGCCTGAAGTCAGCGGCCATATCCGTAAAATTGAGACTGACGGGATTGCGCTGATAACCAAGATTGACGCCCTGCAGGAGAGCTCGATCAACAAGGTCCTGGAGGTTGTCCGGCAGAGCGAGGGGGTCGAAAAGGACCTGATCCGGTACCACGTTACCCTTATTGTCTTCAGCGCCCTTGTTTCAATTTTTCTGATTCTGAGGATCAGGAGGGCGATAACCGCCCCTTTTAATTCTCTGATAATAGCAACCGAGAAACTCGGGAGCGGCGATTTTTCCTACCGGGTAAGTATGGACCGGACAGATGAGTTCGGCAAGGTCGCTGCCGGCTTCAACACCATGGCGACTGAACTGGAGGGGTCGAATCGCAAGGTCAGTCAGAAGCTCACCGAAACCGAGCTTCTGCTGGATGTAGCCAGGATAGCCAGTGCTACGATCGACCTGCAGGATGTATTTTCCCTCATGGCCGAGACTATTGCAGTGAAGATGAAGCATGACCGCTGCCTGATATATTCCTACCGGCCGGACCTGCATCTTTTTTCTCTCGAAGCCTCGAGCAGAAAAGACGAGACCCCGCTGTATGCGCAGCTTCCGGAATCAGATCTCCTGTCACAGGAGGTGCTGCGCGCGCTGAAGCCTGTAATTATACCTGATCTCGGCAGTTATGCGGAGGGCGGGACGCGCTTGAGGCCCGAGTTCGTTTCCCTGGCGGCCATCCCGGTGGTCAGGGACAATGCCTGTGCCGGAATGCTGCTGCTTGCCGGGAGGACGGCCTGTGTTTTCAATAAGGATGAGATCAATACCCTGACCATCCTTTCCCATACAATCGGCTCGGTGGCCCGCAATGCAGAACTCTATACCGCCACACGAAAACAACTTCAGAAATTGACGGTGCTTTATGAGTTGACCAGAGCGGTCACCTCGATTCTCGACCTGGAAGAACTGCTCCGTAAAACTGCAGAGGGAATTTCGCGCATGCTCTCGGCCCGGGGCTGTATCATCCGCCTGCTTGAGGGGGATCGGCTTAAAATCAAGTCCAGTTCCGGTCTTCCGCGGGGAATTGAGGATGAAATGGAGTTGACCCTCGGCCACGGGATAGCCGGCCGGGTTGCAGAAAAAGGGACGTCGCTTCTTGTCGAGGATGTATCAACCATGTCGGCGGACATGCACCTGCCGAAGCTGGATGCCAGGACAGTCATCTGCGTCCCGCTCAAGCTTGGCGAAAAGGTTATCGGGACTCTGGGGCTGTATGACAAAATTGATGCAGGAGGTGCTCCGGTACCCTTTGATATGGAAGACCTGAATACGGCAGAGGGGTTTGCGGGGATTACGGCGATTGCGATCGAAAAGTCGAAGCTTTACGAGACCGAGGTCATGCGTGAGCGCCGGGCGAGAGAGGAAAAGAAAAGGCTGGATATTCTCTTCGACAGCGTTCAGGGAGGAATTATCTCTGTCGACAGGGACTATACGATTATTTCCGCCAACCGGTATATTGAGGAGTGGACCAGTATGCCGAGCACTGCCCTGGTCGGGCAGAGCAGTATTGACATCTTTCACGATAAGATCGGTATCTGTCCTCACTGTGCGGCCAAGACCACCTTTGAAACCGGTGAGATCAATACCCTTATGCAGTCACGGGGTATGAACTATGCCGAACTTTCTGCTTACCCGATCAGGAACGGCAACGGGGAAGTCATTGAATGCGTTGTTTTCATCCAGGATATCACGGAGAGGGTCCTGTATCAGGAAGAGACTCTCAGCCTGTATCGCGAGGTCATACAGACCAAGGAATATCTTGAGAGTATCATTGACAATTCTGCCGATGCCATTGTGACGACAGCCCTGGACGGCAAGATAACCTCATGGAACCAGGGGGCAGAGAAGATCTTCGGGTTTTCCGAGACCGAGGCCATGGGAAGCGTTATGCCCTTTATCCCCGAATTCCTGACGGCCCAGGAATTCGAGAATATCGAAAAAATCAAGAAAGGTGAGGTGCTCAGGGACATTGAGACCCTCAGGAGGAAGAAGGACGGGACCATCATAGAGGTCAGCCTGGCGCTTTCTCCGATCAAGGATGCGGCGGGCACGGTGATTGGCGTCAGCGGGATATCGAGGGATATCTCCGAGAAAAAGCTCGTCGAAAAAGAGCTGATACGCAGGAGCCAGGAACTGGCGAGGCTCTTCTTCATAAGTTCTGCCATGAGGGGCACACTCGAACTCGACAAACTTCTCCGGATGGTCCTGATCGGGGTGACCATGAGCGACGGGATGGGGTTCAACCGTGCGATACTCCTCTTTATCGACGAACAGAAGAACGTGCTCAGGGGAGCCATGGGTGTGGGGCCTGCCAGTCCGGAGGAGGCCTGGCGGATCTGGGACGAGCTTTCGTACCAGCACAAGTCTATGGAAGAGATTATGCAGGAAGTGATGACGAACCCCCTGGAGAAGAACTCGTTCCTGGACAGGCTTTCGATTGGGATAGAGATATCGCTTGACGAGGACACCATCATTACCCGGGCTGTCAGGGAGAAGAAATATTACAATGTGAAGGATGTGCGCGAAGAGCCGTTCTCTGATACGGTGCTGATCCAGCAACTCGGAACGCAGGCCTATGCTATTGTCCCTCTGATCTCACGGGATAAGGTTGTGGGAATCATTTGGGTTGATAACTATTTCAACCGCAAAGAGATCACGGACGAGGACATGAATTTCCTGGCAAGCTTTTCGAACCATATAGCTTCGGCCATTGAAAATGCCCGTCTCTTTGAGCAGGTGAAGCTGGCTGAACAGCAGCTTGAGAATATTTTTGAGTCCATGTCCGACATGGTGTATTTTAACAGCAAGGACTATGTGATCAAGAGCGTCAATAAAGCGGTCTGTAACAAGATCGGGCTCCCGGCCTCCGAGATTGTCGGAAGGAAGTGCTACGAGATATTCCACGGGACCACCGAGCCCTATAAAAAGTGTCCGCACCACAAAACAGTCCAGACGAAGAAGGCCTATATAGAGGAACTGGAAGACCCTCACCTCGGGGGAACCTTCCTGACTTCCAGTTCGCCTATCTTTGACCTGAACAATGAGTTTATGGGTTCGGTGCATGTGGTCAGGGACGTGACTGAGCTGAAGAACCTTCAGTCGAAACTGGTGATGTCACAGAAGATGGCGGCGCTTGGTGAAGTGGCTGCAAAGGTGGCCCATGAGATCCGGAATCCCCTGGTCTCGGTGGGTGGTTTTGCCAAGCGGCTTGAGAAGAAACTTGACGGCAACCTCAAGGAATACGCCACCATTATTGTGAAAGAGGTTTCCCGCCTTGAACAGATTCTTCGGGAGATCCTCGGTTTTGTGAAGGAGGTGCGGCTGTCACGGGAGACCGTCTCCCTAAATTCTATCGTAGATGATATCATAATGGTAATGGCATCCGACACCGAAGACCGGGGGATCAGGATTGTCAGGGACTACACGCCGGGCGTCGAGGTCTACGTTGATCTCAACAGAGTCAAGGAGGCGATCATGAATATCATGACAAACGCGATCCAGTCTCTTTCCGGGGCCGGAGAAATCAGCCTTAAAACCTATGTGCGTGATGGTTTTGCGGTCTTGGAGGTTCATGATACCGGCAAGGGCATTGCCGAAGGAGACCTGCACTCTATCTTTAACCCGTTCTTTACGACCAAGGCCTCGGGTACCGGACTCGGCCTGGCCATTACGCACCGTATTATTCAGGAGCATGGCGGTCTTATCGAGGTTGACAGTGAAATCGGCAAGGGCAGTGTGTTTCGTGTGTTTATACCTATGAAGGAGGTGGAGCAATGAAGATTCTTGTTGTGGATGATGACCTGAGCATATTGAGGTTGTACAAGGAAGAGCTTGAAGAAGAGGGCTATACGGTGGTGACCGCATCTACCGGGGTTGAGGCGCTGGAGCAGTTCGAGAAGGAGACCCCGGACCTCGTGACGCTGGATATTCAGCTGCCTGATGTCGATGGCATCAAGCTGCTGCGGCAGATGAAGGAGAAGCGGCCGCGGCTGCCTGTTATCATGTCGACAGCCTACGACTACCGGGATGATTTTTCGGTCTGGGCGTCCGAAGCCTATATCGTCAAGTCCGCCGACCTGGCCGAGTTCAAGGCAACCATCAAGCGACTGACCGAGAAGGTGTAATGAGCCTGGTTCTGAAATCCCTTTCACCGGCCTACGGCGGATATTCGATCGCACGAGATGAAAAGGAGAAGGTCGTCCTGATCAAAGGCGCCCTGCCCGGAGAGGTGGTCGAGGTGGAGATCCTCGAGAATAAACGGGATTATGCGACTGCCCGCGTTGTCACGGTGCTTGAACCTTCAGCGCAGCGGGTCGAGCCTGCCTGCCCGGTTTTCGGCATATGCGGCGGTTGTCACCTGCAGTTCATTTCATACACTGCCCAGGTGGAAATGAAGGACGAGGTACTGCTCGACTCACTTGCCCGGATTGGGGGCATTGAGACAGGACTCAGCCCTGCACTGACCGATGCCCAATGGCACTACCGCAGAAGGGCGCAGTTTAAGGTCGGCAGAAACGGGGAAATCGGCTTTTTTAAAGAGGCCACGAGAGAGGTGGTGCCTTTTGATTCCTGCCCTCTGATGGATGACGGGATTAATGAGATGCTCAGGAGGATTAAGGCAGATATCAATATCGAAGGCCTCAGTGAGATTCATATCGCCTGCGGCGATCAGCCGCCCGGGCATCCGGTTTTACTGCTGCTCGGCAGGGATTACGCGGGGTCAGCTTTTGCGAAGTATCTGGCTGCGGGAGCTGCCGGAGTTGTCTATAACCGGGAGGTCGTGGCCGGGGTGCACGGCACCTGTTTTGATCTCAACGGGCTTCGCTATACCGTCTCTCCCGGGACATTTTTTCAGGCACATTGGAGTCTCAATATAAAAGTTGTGGAATTGCTCGCTGCAGAGCTGGCACCGCTTGAAGGCAAGAGAATCCTCGATCTGTATGCCGGGGCAGGAAATTTCGCCCTCCCGCTTGCCGGCCAGGCCCGTGAAGTGATTGCTGTTGAGGAGAACCCGTATGCGGTTGAGGACGGCATACGAAATATCCAGGCGAATGAGCTCAAACACTGCAGGATGGTGAAGTCATCTGCAGAGAAATACAAACCAGGCAAGAAATTTGATATTATAATCCTCGATCCTCCGCGTCCCGGCTTGACGTCAGAGGTCGTGAAAAAAATTCTGGAGATGCCGTCAGATCTGATCGTCTATATCTCCTGCAATCCGGCAACGTTCTCCCGCGATCTAAAAAAGCTGAAAGAAAAATACGATATCCTGTCCGTCAGGCAGATCGACTTTTTCCCGAATACCTTCCATATAGAATCAATCGCCTTCCTGCGCCTCAGATAGTTTCTATCCATAACGTCATAAGTTGTCATCCTCGGGCTTGACCCGGGGATCCATGGTTCGGCAAGCTCACCATGACCGGTCATTGTGTCCCCCTGAGCTTGTCGAAGGGCTGGATTCCCGATTAAGGATTTCGGGAATGACCGACAAAATGTGGAGTTTATTGAGACGTCCGTTAAGCCCTTACGCCCAGGTATCGATGTTTTGGCCTGAGAGATTGTCAGCGGCCGGCTGATTCTGCTTCGGCACAAAGGTGGTCGTGGTTGTTCCTCCGGAGACATATATCCTGCCGCACTCAGGACAGACAGAACTGCGGATCTGTACCGTCGATATTGCACGCATGCCCTCCTGCTCTGCCTTCTGTTCATTATGGACAACATGCTGGTATTCATGGGCTGCAACAGCGCTGCCCGCTGCCTCAGGGGAAACAGAGGTCGGCGTCTGGAAGGATACGGAGGAATCAGAAGACTGATCCTTATATGTCCTGCCCTGTCAGGTCTTGCATTCCTTCGGCCCTATCTGCTGAGCCTTCGGGGCCTCCGCAACGCCGGGGACTGCGTTCCCTCCAGGCAGCAGAACGGCCTGCTGATTTCGGGCATCGACCGGCTGCGCAACCGGGGCGGTATAGTTCTGAAAATAGCTTCTATTAACTGGACTAATCATGCTCTCTGCTCAATCATATTTTAGTATGAAGCGCCGGCATAGTCAAAAATATTTTTCCGGGCGAATTGATCGAAGGAAGACCTTTGGATTTCCCGCAATCCTTAACAGATTCCTAGCACGCTGTCTGGTATAATTCCCCTATGAAAACGCTTGAGATTGTCATCCACGGGCCCCAGGGCCGTACTAGCATTGTGACACAAAAAAGAAATAATGCTATACTGTTTGCGCGGAAGAGCTTTATCTATTCAGATTGTGACAAACGTTTTGATACCAGGGGGATGGTGAGGCTATTATTGTTGGGGTGAGGAAAACTGAGGGTCAGCTTTACTGTCACACCTCCTGTCCCCTTTGCCGCAGATCCTTTTTTTGAGCGCATTTCCGAGATGATAACGATTGTGAAAGGTGACATTATGCATATCAAAGTATCCGCATTCTGTTGTTCCATTATCCTGTCGCTTCTTTTTTCCTCAGTAGTCTCTGCCTCGCCGGGTTCAATCGATCTGTCCTTCGGGACGGCGGGCAAGGTAAAGACGGACTTTAACAGTTCGTCAGACCAGGCCACGGCAAGCGCCATCTATACGGCGGGGACCCATGCGGGCAAGATAGTTGTCGCAGGGATGGTAATGAACGCCTCCAACTACGACACTTTTGGAGTTGCGCGCTATAATGCCAACGGCACCCTCGACACAACCTTCGATACCGATGGTAAGGCGCCAACAGTGGACCTTACGGGCTATTTCAGCAGGCCGTGGGGCGTCGCAATCCAGTCGGACGACAAGATTGTCGTTGTTGGCGCTGCATCGTGGGGTTCTCCCACCAACCGGAACGACCTCGGCGTTGTCCGGTACAATGCCAATGGCAGTCTCGACACAACCTTCGATGGCGACGGCAAGGTGACGATGCAGATCGGCTCTCTCAATTCGAGCTGGCAGGCGGTTGCGATACAGTCCGACGGCAAGATCCTCATTGCGGGACAGTCCTACAGCGGCGGTGACGTTTCGACCATTGTGCGTCTGAATACAAACGGTAGTTACGATACGAGTTTTACCATCAGCGCGGGCGGGACTTATGAATCATTTAACGCTGTCGCCGTGCAGAGCGACGGCAAGATCGTCGCGGCAGGCTATGGTTACGACGGATCCAACAACAAGATGACTGTCGTCCGCCTGACCTCGGCCGGCGCCCTCGATACGAGTTTTAATGGATCGGGCATACAGTTGCTGAGCGGGACCAAGGCCTTCGGGACCGGTGGAGAATCGGCAAATAGTCTTGCCCTTCAGTCGGACGGCAAGATACTGGTTGGCGGGACGACTGATGTATCAGGACAGAATGCCTTTGCAGTGGCCCGTCTGAACACCGACGGATCGCTCGATACCTCTTTCAACACGACTGGCAAGGTCATTCTTGACCCGACCACGGGGTCTGACTCTCAAAAGGGGATAGGCGTACAGTCTGACGGGAAGATAGTGCTGTCGGGCTATGGAACCGGACCTTCGGGCAATTACGACTTTATCGCTGCGCGTCTGAATGCAGGCGGGACTGTAGATACCTCCTTCGGTTCGAGTGGATATGTATTCATCGATTTCGGTGACGACGATCGTGGCGACGCTGGGCTCGTCATCCAGTCCGACAACAATAGTGTTATTGCCGGCTGGTCGAGCAGCGGCGCAGCAAGGGATTTTGCGCTGGTGCGGCTGAATGCCTCTTCCACGAATATGGTCTATGCGTCCAGCACCGTCGCGCAAAACACCAACGTGATTGCCCCGGGCGCCACCGGCGACATCGTAAATATTGCGATAACCATGAACGGTGACCTTTCAGCGCTCACCGCCACTTCCTTCACCTGTAATACCACAGGCACTACGGCTCCAGCCGATATATCGAGCGCCAGACTCTACTACACCGGCACCACCGCGGCTTTCTCCACGGCAACTCCCTTTGGTTCGGCAGTTGCGTCGCCGAGCGGATCTTTCACCATTACTGGGACCCAGGCGCTCACCGAGGGGACGAATTATTTCTGGCTTGCCTATGCGGTGTCACCTGGAGCCACGAACGGAAATGTCCTCGATGCACAATGCACCAGTGTTACCGTCGGTGGCTCAGCCAGGACCCCTTCGGTGACTGCCCCGGCAGGGAACCGCCAGATATTCAATATCCTTGCCATTTACGACATAGGAACTCACATTCCGGTACAAAGTGGAGGACCTAATTATGTAGTCCCCGGCTCTGTCGCATCTGGAATAACCGCCACCAATCTCACGGCCGGACCGTCCATGACAACCGATACGTTCTATACTGGCACAGGATCATACCTCTTTATGAACTGGACCACCTCCACGTCTAATGATGCCGGACAATATTTCCAGGCCAGGATAACTCCTGACGCCCTAAAGCAGATCACCTATAATAGGGTGGCCTTTTCCGTGGCCGCCGACAATTATCCGGCGACGCCTCCGACTCAGCAGTTCTTCGGTCCGACAACGATAGACCTGCGGTATAGTACGGATGACTTTGCATCATCAAATGTCCTTATACAGACACTTACCTGGACACCGACCGGAACCTTTGAACAGGTGCCTTTCGATGTCGATATCTCCTCAATCGGAACACGCAGTGGACCGATCACTTTCCGCTGGTATGGCTACAAGAGAAACGCAGCGGGCGATTTAACCTCGACAATGGGGTTCACTAATTTACCGGCAGGCGGGCAGGCGGCCGCCAGCGGAACCGGCTCGAACATCATTTTAAAGGGAACGGTATCCAGCACAAACACAGCCCCGACCTTTGTCGGAGCCGTCACCACGCTGACAGTCAACCAGAACGCAAGCGCGACGGACATCAAGGGCCTCCTGCATGTCAGCGATACCGACTCCAGTCAGACCGAGACCTGGATGCAGAGCGTGGCCCCGAACCATGGCGGTACGCTCAGTTTCTCCAGTGCCACTGCCGCTTCCGGCAGCGCCGACATCACCCCTGGCGGCACTATCACCTATCAGCCTGCAGCCGGTTACAGCGGCACTGAGACCTTTACCGTGCAGGTGAGCGACGGCACAGCCACAGCCACGCGGACCATTACGGTAACAATTGTCCCTCCGCCCACCGTCACCTCAATCTCCCCGACGAGCGGTCCGGTTGTTGGCGGCACCGCGGTTACCATCACCGGGACCAGCTTTACGGGAGCGACTGCTGTTATGTTTGGCGGCGCTGCCGCAACCGGAGTAACGGTTGTCAACTCTACTACTATAACTGCCACCTCTCCTGCGGGTTCTGCAGGAACGGTTGACGTAACCGTCACCACGCCAAGCGGTACCAGTGTAACCAGTTCTGCCGACCAGTTCACTTATGCAGCTGCACCCACAGTTACGGGCATTTCCCCCACATCCGGTCCGACTGTAGGCGGCACCTCCGTCACCATCACCGGCACTAACTTCACCGGAGCTACTTCAGTGACTTTCGCAGGCTTCGCTGCGACAGGTGTAACGGTTGTGAATGCAACTACGATAACTGCAACAACGCCTGCACATGCGGCCGGATTAGTTGACGTTGCTGTTACGACACCCGGCGGTACCAGTGCCACCTCGGCCAGCGACCAGTTCACCTACATACCGGCGCCCACGGTAATCAGCATAAGTCCGACGAGCGGTCCGCTTGCGGGCGGCACTTCGGTCACGATCACCGGCACTAATTTTACGGGAGCCACGGCTGTCAGGTTCGGCAGCACAGCTGCAGCCAGCTTCACAATTAACTCTGCAACGCAGATTACGGCGACCTCACCGGCGGGAACAGGTACCGCTGATGTCACTGTCACTACCTCAGGGGGGACCAGCGCCACCTCGTCAGCTGACCAGTTCACCTACATACCGGCGCCCACGGTAACCAGCATAAGTCCGACGAGCGGTTCAACGTCAGGCGGGACGAGCGTTTCAATCACCGGCACTAATTTTACGGGAGCTACGGCGGTCAGGTTCGGCAGCACAGCTGCGGCAAGCTTCACAGTCAACTCTGCGATCCAGATCACGGCGGTTGCTCCGGCAGGTTCAGGCACTGTTGATATAATCGTAACCACGCTAGGCGGCACCAGTGCAACCAGCAGCGCTGATCTGTTCACCTATTGCCCCGGCAGTATCACAGTGGTGAGTTCCAGTGACAGCGGTCCAGGCACACTGAGGCAGGCTATGTCAGATATCTGTGCAGATGGCGTGATAGATTTCGATGCGGGTCTTGCCGGCCAGACCATAACCCTAAGCAGCACCTTTTTGATTATCAATAAAAATATGACGATCAACGGTCTGACCTCATCGCCTGGAATAGACATCAGCGGCGGAAATACAGTGGGTGTTTTCTTTGTTTATCCAGGAGTAACCGCCTCCCTGAATAATCTGACCATAAAAAATGGCTCGGATGCAGATAGGGGGGGAGGAATCAACAATCAAGGCACTCTGACGGTCACCGATAGCGTACTTTCCGGGAACTATGCAGGCAACTACGGCGGCGGAATAGCTAACTATGTTAGTGGCATTGTTACATTAACGAATACTACCCTTTCTGATAACTCTGTAAATGCAGACGGCGGAGGCGTATACAATCAAGGTACTCTGACGATGACAAACAGCATCATTTCCGGCAACTCCTCAGCTACCTACGGCGGGGGGATCGACAATGAAGGAAGTGGCGCTCTGACGATGACAAACAGCACCCTTTCCGGCAACACTACAGCCTACGGAGGAGGCATTTTCAATCGTGGCAGTGTGTCATTAACAAACAGCACCCTTTCCGGCAATTCTGCGCTCCAAAATGGCGGAGGCATAGAAAACGCTGGTAGTGTAACGATGACAAACAGTACTATTTCCGGCAATTCTGCAAATATTTTCGGCGGCGGCATATTAAACAACGCTACCCTGACAATAACCAACTCTATTATAGCCAGTAATTCCGGAGCCGTCGGGCCGGATGTCTATGGTTCCATCAATTCCCAGGGATATAACCTGATAGGCGCAGCTGCCGGCACTACGATAAACGGAGATACAACCGGCAATATAATTGGTGTTGCTCCTCTGCTGAGCCCGCTCGGCAACTACGGCGGCCCGACCCAGACCATGGCACTTCTGCCTGGTTCACCCGCCATAGACGCAGGCACCAACAGCGGCTGTCCAACAACAGACCAGAGAGGCATGACGCGTCCATATAACACAGCCTGCGACATCGGCGCCGTTGAATCCAGGGGTTTTACCCTGACCATAAGCGGAGGGGATAACCAGTCCGCAGTCATCAACACTTCCTTCGCTTCAGATCTGGCCGTAACTGTGAATGCAAATGACCCAGGTGTGTTTGTGGACGGCGGCCTGGTTACGTTCATCGCACCCGGCAGCGGAGCCAGTGCATCAATAACCGGCAGCCCTGCGACGATCTCAGGAGGCACCGCCACTGTAAACGCCACTGCAAACGGTATCCCAGGTTCCTATACGGTAACTGCCTCTGCAGGGGGGCCAGGCAGCGTAAGCTTCAATCTGACAAACGCGGCCACGCCGGATACGACGATCGATACTAAGCCTTCAAATCCCTCGGGCAGCGCATCTGCCTTATTCAGCTTCAGCGGCAGCGGGGGACTTGGCACCCTCAGTTTCGAGTGCGAGCTGGATAGCGGAGGATTTAGCGCCTGCACAAGTCCGAAGGGATACAGCCCTCTTGGTGAGGGCAGCCATACGTTTCAGGTGCGGTCAGTGGATTCCGTCGGTAATAAGGATGCAACGCCTGCGAGTTATACATGGGTCGTTGATACGATACCGCCTGATACGAGCATTACTTCCAATCCTTCAAACCCGACAAACAGCACATCGGCAAGTTTCAGCTTTACCGGGAACGACGGCAGCGGAACAGGGGTCATTGGGTTTGAATGCAGTCTGGACAGCGGACCATTTAGTGTCTGCATAAGCCCCGCCAGTTATAGCGGTCTGAGCAGTGCAGGCCATACGTTCCAGGTGCGCGCGGTGGATGCCGCAGGGAATGCTGATACAGCGCCTGAGAGCTATACCTGGGTTATTGATGCGACTCCGCCTGATACGAGCATTACTTCCAATCCTTCAAACCCGACAAACAGCACATCGGCAAGTTTCAGCTTTACCGGGAACGACGGCAGTGGAACAGGGGTCGTTGGGTTTGAATGCAGCCTGGACAGCGGATCATTTAGTGTCTGCACAAGCCCCGCCAGTTATAGCGGGCTGAGCAGCACAGGCCATACGTTCCAGGTGAGCGCGGTGGATGCGGTTGGCAATAAGGATGCAACCCCTGCGAGTTATACATGGACAATCGATGCGGTCCTGCCGACGGTCGATACCTTCACTGTGACGTCTCCTACAGTGAGCCTCGATATAGCAATCACGGCCTTTACCGCTTCGGACGCTGGTGGAGTGAACGGGTATATGATTACTCAATCATCAACCCCGCCTGCGGCCAATGACGCCGGTTGGTCAGGTACGCCTCTCGGTACCTATACGGTCGGGGGGGGAGGCTCTTATACGTTTTACCCCTGGGCCAGGGATACGGCCGGCAATGTCTCGACCGTCTTCGGTTCGCCGAGGGTTGTAAGTGTTTGTTATCCGTCGATAACCGTAGGCAACAATGCCGACAGCGGCGACGGCTCACTCCGGCAGGCGATTGCGGATATCTGCCCCGACGGGACGATTAATTTTAATGGCGACTATACTATTTCACTTGCGAGCACGCTTGCGATTTCAAAGAACGTGACGATTGACGGTGACGGCCATTCAGTGACAGTAAGCGGCAACAGCCAGTGTATTGTTTTCATGGTCAGCCAGTCTATCGCCTTCAATCTTAATAACGTAACAGTGGCTGATGGCCATGGTCCCAGCAGCGGAGGCATATATAATTATCGTGGCACTGTAACGGTTACCAACAGTACTTTTTCCTCAAATACAGCAACCGCGGCGACCCCAGGCGGCGGCGCAATATGCAATTATGGGGGGACTCTTACAGTAACGAACAGCACATTTTCAAGTAACACAACGTACGATTCGTTTTGCAGCGGCGGCGCCATATGCAATGACCTTCCTGCGGCCGTCCTGACGGTGACGGGCAGTACATTTTCTGCCAACACAGCGCCCTACGGCGGCGGAATAAGAAACAATGGCGGCACAGTGACGGTTACTGACAGCTCATTTTTGGACAACAATGCTACAACGTATGGCGGCGGGTTAAGCAATAATATTGGCACGGTGACCGTGACCGGCAGCACATTTTCGGGCAACTCCGCCTCTTATGCCGGAGGCGGCATAAGCAACGGCGATGCGCTTACCGTGACCAACAGCACATTTTCGGGCAATTCCGTCAGCGGGGCCGGAGGAGGTGGCGGCATCTATAACGGCAGTAATGAGGCGATGGTGACAGTGACAAACAGCACCTTTTCGGACAATTCCGCCACCGGAACGTTGGGCGGCGGCATACATATTCTTTTAGGCACTGCCACGATGCGGAACACCGTCCTGTGGGGCAACACGGGCGGCGAGATCATTGGTTCAGCCACTGTCTCTGCTAGCGTGGTGCAGGGGGGGGGCACCGGCAGTAACATCATAGTGGCCGATCCTCTTCTTGGTCCCCTTGGCAGTTACGGCGGCAGCACGCAGACGATCCCGCTGCTTCCCGGCTCGGCTGCTATGAGAGGAACGAACACGAATTGTCCAGCGACTGACCAGCGCGGTGTAACGCGTGGTGCATCCTGCGACATCGGCGCTTTTGAATCGAGGGGATTCAGTTTTGGAACTCCGACAGGCACGCCTCAGAGCACTCCGTTCAGCACTCCTTTTGCGACTCCTCTGGGAGTGACGGTCACCAGTGACTATGGCGAACCGGTAGACGGTGGTGTCATAACGTTTGCGGCGCCTTCATCAGGCGCGAGCATCACGGCGTCATCAAGTCAGGCGACGATTGCGGGCGGGGCAGTGTCTCTTAATGTAACGGCTAATGGCACTATCGGAACATATCAGGTCACTGCATCTGCCTCCGGCATTGCCCTGCCTGCAATCTTTGATTTAAGTAACGGACTGGCTACACAGAGCACATTGTTTCTCTCCGCACCATCTGATCTCACTATCGGTACATCGGCAACCTTGAGTACAACAGGCGGCAGCGGTGGTGGGGCCGTGACATATCAGGTTACCGCCGGAAGCTGCCATGTTTTGGGCGATCAGCTTACTGCCGACGCCAGCACAGGCGTCTGTACAATAACCGCCACGAAGGCTGCTGATGCCACGTACAGCGAGGCGGTATCGGCTCCTGCGACAGTAACGCTCCATCCACTCAATAAGATAGCAGGGACGGTTGTCAGCGGACCCGGGAGCGGGACGAATGAGTGCACTCCAGCCGATGTCGCCTATGGGGGCAGTTTTACCTGCACGCTCACTCCGTCGAAGGGATATGATCTTTACGGGCTCTATGACAACTCGATAAACTGGACAGGTTCCGTAAGTGTTATCGGGAATCATTATTCCTATACGGTCAACAATGTGACGTTGGACCATACGGTAAAGGCAAACTTCGCAAACTACCCGGTTATCATTCTAAACGGAGTCAACAGCGACTGCAAGGTTTCGCTGACATCTGCGGCAGCTGCAGCCTCCGTAGACGGTGACCGCATTCAGGCCCAGGCCCTGACGTTTACCGGGGACCTGAACTTCGCTCACCCGGGCATAGCAGTTTCTCTTGAGGGTGGATACGACAGCGGATTCAGCAATCCGACGGGCAACAGCGTCATCAGGGGATCGGTCACGATAAGCGACGGTGCTGTAACCGTAGAGAATATCACAATCAGATAAGGGGACATCGACAATATGAGCCATGGAAAAAAAGCTATGAAAAGATCGGTAGCATTATTGGTTTTATTTATTATGATGACAGTTGCAGGCAGGGCCGCAGCCACGAGCTGGACGGGGCCTGATTCTGCGGGCTACACCGGATCAACACCTGCGTACAGTTTTACTGATATTTCCGGCTCCGGGGGCACACTGTTATCCTTGGGGGATGATGCCCTCAGCGGGGCTATTCCGCTTGGATTTTCCTTCAACTTTTATGGGACCCAGTATTCGAGTGTCCATGTCTCTTCAAACGGTTTTCTCACCTTTGGGTCCTCAGTCGATACCGGCTGTTGCGATGGCCGGAACCTCAATACATCGTTTCTTTCGCCGAACACCCTTGTTGCGGGCTACTGGACGGACCTCAACCCAGACCCCATTAACGGCGGCGGAACGATCCATTACCGTACAGCAGGGTCGCCGGGTTCCCGGACTTTTACGGTCCAGTTCCTGAATGTACCTCTTGTTGGAGGCACGACAACTGCCTCTTTTCAGATAATCCTGCATGAAGGGACAAATAGTATCGAGATGCAGTTTCAGTCCTGCACAGTAAGTGGCGACCGTATAGTCACGACCGGAATATCAAACGAAGACAACAGCTCATCGCTTCAATACAACTTCGGGAGCTACTCTTTGCAGAATACCGCACGGCTTTTTTCACCACCCGCAATTACGCTTGCCGCCCAGCCGGTTGATCAGACCGTCTGCTCCGGGGGCAGTGCTGCTTTTACGGCCTCGGCAACCAGCCCGCTGACACCAACGGTCCAGTGGCAGGTAAGCACAAACGGTGGTGCCAACTATTCCAATATACCCGGCGCAACATCACCGACCCTGAACATTCCGGGTGACCCTGCTCAAAGTGGAAACCTATTCAGGGCGGTATTTACAAACTGGGCAGGTACGGCTACCACATCTGCCGGGCTGCTGACCGTGGGTTCACTCTCCGTAACCTCTCCGGCAATTACTTCGGGCGTTACCAG
>PNOC01000001.1 GCA_013824615.1 Thermodesulfovibrio sp. | reverse complement strand
TCATACAACGGTTGAGTTTAATTACGGGGCCACAGCTGCCTATGAAAAGCCTGCTGTCACGGCGTTGCAGAGTCCGTTAAGCAGCAGCGGGGTCACAACCGTTACGCGTTTTGTTGCTGATGCTACTAATCCGACCTATTATCGGGTAACAGCCACGAACGGCCACTATATTGTTTTTGACGCCGGAAAAAGTTTCACCACAACTGCTGCCCCCGGGAAAAAGATACTATCGAGTACAGATGCTAATCTTCCGAAGAGCATTCCTGATAACCTGCCGGCAGGAGCTGCCTCCAGCCTTACTCTTGGGGTGAATGACTGTCCGGTTGTCAAGGGAGTGGAGATATATGTAAATGCGAGCCATCCCAGCCTGACGGAACTGACATACCGGCTGGACCATGCCACGGAGACGGCCGATTTTGTGAGCAGTAATACCGGTACGTCTTCTAATTTTAATAACACGGCTGGTGCGGGCTTATGGCAGCTTACGGTGGCAGACAATCAGCCCGGAAACACCGGAACATTAGAAGGCTGGGGAATGGTTTTTTCATGCGCTGCCAGGCTTGATGTGAACAAGACCGGTACTGGTACGATAACCAGTTCAACTACCGGGGGAGCAGGATCCATAGCCTGCGGGGATACCTGTTTCTCAGAGTTTGACCTGGATTCATCGGTTACCCTTACCGCAACAACGACGGGAAACTGGGCGTTCGACAACTGGTCAGGTTCCTGTACCTGCACCTATCTCAACTGTCCGGCTGCAGGGGCATGCTCCCTGCTCATGAATGCAGGCAAGTCGGCAACAGCAGAATTTGTCGAGATTGCAGATTTCATAACATACACCATGCCGGATAATTCAGTATATTTTGTAGATCAGTCAAAGCACAGTCCTGCTGCATGGTTATGGGATTTTGGTGATACGCCGAATAATACCAGCACGCTTCAGGATCCGATATACTCCTATCAGTCTGTTGCTGCTCCGTTTACAGTAACGCTTACGGCATCTGTCGGGGCGCAGCAGCACAGTGTGCAGAAGACGGTTTCTCCGCTGGTCTGCGGTGAAACCAGCCTCGCGAAGATCACGGCAACGTATGCTACATTGCAGGAAGCATACAATGCGGCTGGAGCGGGATCTGAAATCATGGTCCATGCCCGTCCGGCAACAAGTCCGATAACAGAAGGTTTTCCATTTGATACGAATGCCAATAATATTATTATCAGCGGCGGATTTGACTGTGATTTTTTGATCAATCCTTCATTTACAATACTTGGCTGGCCTATGACTATTGGTGGCAACGGCTCAGTAACTGTTGAGGGATTAATCATCCAGTAAGGGACAAGCGTAGTTATGTGAAAAAAAAAGCCCCCTGAAAATGGGGGCTTTTTTTATAAGGATTCGCCTTGCCGGCCCGAACTTCTACATCTTCTCCGGTGCGGTGACGCCGAGGATCGTGAGTGCGTCGAGCAGCACGACTCTGACCGCCGAGCAGAGAGCAAGCCGGGCCAGGCTGAGCGCCATATCCTCCGTGAGGACCTTGTGCTGATGGTAATAGGCATGGAACAGGCCGGCAAGTTCCTGCAGGTAATAGGTGATCCGGTGCGGTTCACAGGCCCGGGCAGCACTCTCAAGCATGATAGGATAGGTCAGCAGTTTCTTGATGAGCGTCAGCTCTTCTTCGAGTTCCAGTCCGGACAGGTCAGTATTCCCGAGGGCTGACAGATCAATCCCTTTTGTTTTGGCATTGTCGAGAATGCTGTTGATCCTTGCATGGGCGTACTGGACATAAAATACAGGGTTTTCGGCAGACTGGGCTGTAACCACATCCAGGTCAAAGTCGAGATGGCTGTCCGCTTTCCTTGTCAGAAAAATGAATTTTGTCGTATCAGCACCGACAAGCTCGACCACATCGCTCAGGGTAACAAAGGTGCCGGCCCGCTTCGACATCTTGAACGGTTCGCCGTGCTTCAGCAGATTTACCATCTGGACTAGAATTACTTTGAACTTTGAGCTGTCATAGCCAAAGGCCTGCATGACCGACTCTATCCTGGGAATATAACCATGATGGTCTGCTCCCCAGATATCGACAATTATATCGAACTGACGGTCGAGTTTATCTTTATGATAGGCTATGTCCGAGGAAAAATAGGTGTATGAGCCGTCGGTCTTGATAATAACCCGGTCCTTGTCATCAGTAAAATCTGTTGACCGGAACCATACGGCTCCGTCTTTCTCATAGATATAGCCCCTGTCTCTCAGGTCGGTGATAGCCATCCCGACTTCTCCGCGGTCATAGAGGTCCCTCTCACTGACCCAGTTGTCGTATTTTTTGATGCCGAATATGCTTACATCACTCTTGATCAGGTCAAGCATTTTCAGGTAGGCCCAGGCAGTAATTTCTGATCCGCATGAGGAAAAGGGGACATCCTTAAATGCCTCTGCCTTCTCTGCAAGCAGCTCCTGGGCCACATCAACAATATATTGGCCCCGATAGCCTTCCTCCGGGAATTCAGAAGCACCCCCAAGCAGCAGTTGATACTGGGCATGCACAGACATGCCGAGAAGTTTAATCTGTCTGCCGAAGTCGTTTATGTAGTATTCGCGCTCCACCCCATAGCCCATCTCCTCCAGCAGGTTGCAGAGTGCATTGCCGACCGCCGCTCCCCGCGCGTGGCCGATATGCAGCGGACCGGTCGGGTTAGCGCTGACGTATTCGACCAGCACTCTCCTGCCCTGTCCTATGTCTTCCCTCAGCAGTGAGCGGTCCTGCATAAGCAGTCTGCTGACGGTGTTGCGCAGGTAATCTTTTGACAGTGAGAAGTTTATAAAGCCCGGTCCGGCAATCTCGATTTTTTCGAAAGGCCCGCGGTCTTTTATGGCGGCAACGATCTCCTCGGCTATTTTTCTCGGCGCTTTCTTCAGAGTCCTGGAGAGGCCCATGGCAAGGGGGGTGGAGATATCTCCAAAGGCACCGGTTTTCGGGACCTCAACGTCAATAGGCGGGCAGGGCGATATACCCAGCGTCTCCATTGCGGCCTGCAGTATGTTTATGGTCTCTTTTTTCATGGTGTCACCTGTGCGGATTGAACTCTAAGTTTAAGTATCTGCACTGCTGGCTGTCAACCTTTTCTCTCGAAGGACTTTCCGCCGACAGTAACAAAGATGACTGCTGAGGCGAGGATGACCGCCAGGTCAAGCAGAAAAGGAAAGTCAGTGCCCATTACGCCGGCCCCTTGCGGCAGAGAAAGGTGCTTTATGGCATCGATACCGTAGGTCAGCGGGTTGATTTTGGTGAAAAAACGCAGGACGTCGGGCATCAGTTTAACCGGGTACATCGCGCCCGACAGGAAGAACATCGGCATGACAATGAAGTTCATGATGACACTGAAACTCTCGTAGCTGTCATAGAAAGAGGCCAGTACAATGCCGAGAGAGGATATGGCGAAGGAGAGTATGGCCGAAACAAGAATAATACCGGCTACTTCGGCAAGGCCTATCTTGAGGCCAAGCAAAGGATAAAAAGCGAGGATAACCACAGCCTGCAGCGTAGAAAGTACCATGCCGCTTGTAGCTTTTCCAACCACGATCGAAAACCGCGATATCGGGGCTACGAGGATCTCCTTCATAAAACCGAACTCTTTGTCCCAGATGATTGATATGGATGAGAAGATAGAACTGAAGAGTATCGTCATGCCGAGAATGCCAGGAAAGATAAACTGCATGTATGAGATGCCGTCAGAAGCAGGGATCATCCGGGACATGCCCCCTCCGACCAGGAAAAGCCAGACGAGCGGCCGGGCAATCGTTGATACCAGTCGCGTCCGCTCCCGTACAAACTTCTTCAGCTCCCGGGCAACGATTACGTAGACGGCATTAGCCTCGATCATGACGCCTCCGGTATGAGCGGACGGTTTCTTTAACGTCGTTTCCGGCAGTCTGAATTTCTTCACGTATCGCCTTGCCGGTCAG
Source organism: Thermodesulfovibrio sp. (assembly GCA_013824615.1). Classification (GTDB taxonomy): domain Bacteria; phylum Nitrospirota; class Thermodesulfovibrionia; order Thermodesulfovibrionales; family UBA6898; genus PALSA-1316. The sequence continues at coordinate 135,817 of PNOC01000001.1, read as the reverse complement.
CTTCAGAAAAACATCGTTCAACGTCGGCCGCTGCATCCGGACCGACAGGACCGTGTCCCCGATCTCCCTGATAATCGACGGTATGCAGGAATCCCCCCTGGGGGTTGATATAAAAATCTCGCCGTCTTTTTCGGCTGCCTCGAGACCAAAGAGTTTCTGCAGGGTGTCTGCGGCCTTTGTGTTGTCACTTGTTCTGAGATAAATAACATCCCCGCCGACCAGTTTTTTGAGGCTCTGCGGCGTTCCGGATGCTATTATCTTTCCCTTGTCGATGATGGCTATCTGATCGCAGACCTCTGCCTCCTCCATATAGTGGGTGGTCATGAATATCGTTATCTCGTGCTTTTTCGGAAGTTCGGTTATGAATTCCCAAAGACCAGCCCGGCTCTGAGGGTCGAGACCAAGCGTTGGTTCGTCCAGGAAAAGTACTTTTGGCCTGTGGATCAGACCCCGGGCAACTTCAAGCCGGCGTTTCATGCCGCCGGAGAATTTCTTAATCAGATCATCCGCCCGGTCCTGCAGTCCGGCGAACTCAAGTGCAGCCTCAACGCGCTGTTTCCGCTCAGCCCGTGCGACCCGGTAAAGACGGGCATGAAACGTCAGGTTTTCCCGCGCGGTGAGATCTTTGTCAAGAGAACTGTCCTGGAATACGATTCCTATGGATTTTCTGACAGCGTCAGATTCAGTGGAACAGTCATGGCCGTTCAGAAAAGCCTTGCCTGAAGTCGGGTCGAGAAGCGTACAGAGTATGCTGATAGTCGTAGTTTTCCCTGCGCCGTTTGGCCCCAGAAAGCCGAAAATCGAATTCTCCTCGACCCCAAAGGTTATGCCATCGACTGCCGTGATATTTCCGAAACGCTTCGTGATGTTCTCGACGCTGATTATCTGCATGGATAAGTTTAACAGATAACAATCCCGAAGGCTGCATATTTGTCCGGACAAAGATCCAAAATATATGGATTTTATTATCCATTCCTATTATGATGTATAGTGTGGCAACGCATAAACGTATAGGCGATAAGTTACTGGAAGCCGGCTTTATCACGGAAGAACAGCTTCGCACAGCGCTTGCGGAACAGAAGAAGTCCGGTGAGCTGCTGGGAGCTATCCTTTTCAGTCTTGGTTTCATCACGCAGAAGCAGCTTTTTACTGTTTTATCCATGTCCCGCAGTGAGGGGAATGAGCCCACAAAGACAGAGCGCTCCACGGAACTTAATGAAGAGATGGCGTATCTGGTCAAACAAAGCACCTTTGCCTTTCAGACCGACAGCGGCCTGGGAAAAAAGGAACTCGACTCTCCGCAGTCCCCCCTGGTCAGCCTGGTTGAAAAGATCATTGTATCCGGCATTACCAGAGGCGCAACGGATATCCATATCGGGCCGGATGCCAATGATGTCCGGGTCAGGTACCGGGTTGACGGTATGCTCAGCCACGGCATGTTTCTTCCCAAGGAGCTTTTGAACCCTATTGTATCGAGGTTTAAAATCCTCGGTCACATGAACATCGCCGAGAGCCGGTTGCCGCAGGACGGCAGCGCTGAATTTCATTACCGCACCAAGAAGCTGGACCTGCGGCTTTCGACCTTTCCTATAATCAGTGGAGAGAATGTGGTGGTCAGGATCCTCGACAAATCCAATGTTGTTGTTGGACTTGAGAACCTTGGCTTTTCCGAGGCGGACACCGAGGTGATTCAGGAAACGCTCAAGCTGCCGTACGGCATGATCCTTGTTACCGGCCCGACCGGTTCCGGAAAAACAACCACGCTTTATTCCTGCCTGTCGGTTATCAACACGGTCAACCGGAATATTTTCACGCTTGAAGACCCGGTTGAATATCAGCTTCCCCTGGCCCGGCAGTCGCAGGTGAATGTCAAGGCGGGGCTGACTTTTGCTACGGGACTGCGGTCAATCCTCCGGCAAGACCCGGATGTTATCCTGGTCGGTGAAATGCGGGACACGGAGACCGCGGAGCTCTCGGTGCGCGCTGCTCTCACCGGACACCTGGTCTTCAGCACGCTGCATACCAACGATGCCATAGCGAGTATTGCCAGGATCATAGACATGGGGATCGAACCCTTTCTGGTTGCCTCAACCATTGATTCTATTATTGCCCAGCGCCTGGTGAGACTGTTGTGTCTTGAATGCAGAGAGCGCGTACCCGCTGAGGACGTACTTTACCGGACGTTGGCGGTAGATCCTGCAGCTGTTCAGCTGTATCAGCCGGGTGGGTGCCCGGCCTGCAACCATACCGGCTTCAGGGGCAGGTCAGTCATTTACGAGATCCTGAAAGTGACTCCCGAAATCAGAACTATGATCAGTTTGAAGGCGCCGATTGATGACGTCCGTCGTCAGGCGCTCAAGGACGGTTTCAGGGCAATGTATGAGGTCGGGTTAGATAAGGTCAAGGCCGGCATTACAACCTTAGCCGAGGTCAGCAGCGCAGCGAGGATTTCGGTATAGTGGCGTCGTACACCTACCGGGCGATTGACGACCACTCAAATATACTGAGCGGCAGACTACAGGCCAAAGATGAGTCTGAGCTTGAAAAGAAACTGGGCGGGCAGGGGCTGACCCTTATTGAATTTACCAAAACCAGCCTCCTTGAGTTCGGCAAAAGCGCACCTCTTAAATTTCACGCACAGGAACTGCTCGATTTTACCTATATGCTGTATTTGATCATCTCGTCGGGACTCCCGATAATGGGCGGGCTGAACGATCTGATGCAGAACCAGGAGAGAAAGAAGATGGCCCGGGCTGCGGAGCTTCTCCATGAAAAAATAGAATCGGGTCTGTCGCTCTCAGAGGCGATGTGGGAAAACCCACAGGTATTTCCGGACTACTTTGTGCATATGATCCGGGCGGGTGAAGCTTCCGGTACCCTGGACAAAAGCCTGCAGTATCTTATGGGGTATGTTGAATGGCAGATCAATTTCCGAAAGTCAGTCCGTTCAGCTCTGGTTTATCCGTCGATGGTGCTCGGTACCATGGCCCTGCTGATAACCGTTATCTTTACGTTTGTTTTTCCAAAGCTGATCAACATCCTGACTGGCTTAAATGCGGAACTGCCTCTTCCGACGAGGATCGTTATCGCTGTTATCGGTTTTTTTAACAAATATTTTCTGATGGTAGCTGCCGGAGCTCTGGCCGGTATTATTCTGCTCAAAATATGGGGCAGGAGCTATGACGGCAGAAGGGTGATTGACCGGTTCATCCTTGCCCTCCCTGTCATAGGGGACCTTTCCCGGAAGATCAACCTTTCCCGGTATCTCAAGACACTGGCAACACTCTATGCCTCAGGGCTGAGTGTCGACAGGACCTTTTCGATTGCATCCGGGGTAGTCCAGAATGCGGTCATCTCTGACGCACTCAGCCTCGTTACTGATTCGGTCATGACCGGGGAAGGTATTGCCCATGCCATGTCAAAAACAGGTATATTCCCCGCAATCGTGGTTGACATGATTGCCATCGGCGAAAAGACGAGCAGTCTCGATAACACCCTCCAGCGGGCCAGTGATATCTTCGATAAAGAGGTTCCGGAGACTATCAAGAAGGTCTTTGGGTATATCGAGCCCCTGACTATCGTAATGCTCGGTGGTCTGGTCCTCCTGGTTCTGCTTTCAATATTTCTGCCGATTTACAAAATTGCCGGAAGCATTCGGGGCCGATGAAGCAGCGCGGGTTTACCCTCATTGAAGTCATTGTCGTAATGACAATCGTGACTATTATGGCGGGGATTCTCATCCCCTTTGCCTACAAGACGCTGGAGGAGATGAAGGTCAATGAAACAAAGGAGAAAATGCTGACGATCAAACGGGCTGTTCTGGGTGACCTGAACATGACTATGGAGGGAGGTCGTACGCTCCATGCCTTTGTCCTGGACAATGGAGAACTGCCGGCTGCAGTTGCACATCCCCGGAGCGGCATTGATGCACGCTTTACCGGGGCGACGACCATTTCCGATGAACTTCTCTCTGACCCCGGGGGTGGGACATATCCGAACTGGAAGGGCCCCTATGTAGTTGGCAGCGATTACAAAAAAGATGCCTGGGGTGATGAGGTCGTCTACACGGTTACCGAGACCGACGATAACGACAGAAGGATCAAGGCAGAGTTGAGGAGCTACGGGGTTGACCGGACGAAGAATTCGGCGGATGATATCGTGATGACCATTGATTTTGACGAGACGGTCCAGTATCACCGCAACGCACTGACCAGAAAGAAAATGGCTGATCTCAAAAAGGCGATGGTAGGTGACCGAAGCCTTGTCCAGAGCGGGATAAGGACTCATTACGGGTTTGTCGGTGAGTGCGGCCAGCTTCCGATTACCCTCAGTGCCCTTGTGAGTCCGAGCGGCATGCTGTACCATGACAACTGCAAGAATAAAAAACCCTATTTGTATGATTCCGCGGACTATGACAAGGATGCCTGGGGGACTGCCCTGCAGTATACACGCCTGTCCCCGGAGGACGCCGAACACAGGGTTGCGCTGCTTAAGAGCGCCGGAGCGGATAAAGTATGGGACACTGCGGATGATATTACCGAGACTACGGATCCTGACCTCCAGATATTCAGCAAGGAGGTGACGCCGACTAATGCCCTCGGGGGAAGTGCAGCAGTTACGCTCACCAATAATTCGCTGAGCCTGAAATATGCAGCCGGCTACTCGGTGAATGTCTATGCAACATATGTCAGCGCTTTTAACCCTCAGGCTACGATGAGTACTGATTGTCGCTCTCTAGCGGCAGAGACGATCAATGTCGGTGAGGCCAGGACCGTAACAACACCTCTGAACGTTACCTTCCCCAACATGCTGCCGGTGGGTAAAATATTGCTGCGTTGCCGGTTATTCAGCAACGCGACGTGCAATGGAAGTCCTGTTACATCAACGACGGATGCACCTTTTTTTGTGCATGATACTATAGTCTCATTAGTAATGAACTGCCCGACCATGTATTATACGATTACCGGGCCGTAAGGAGCAGATGCATTCTATTTTTCTTGATATGAGGGGCAAGGCATTGCGGGTTCTTTCTGCCGAAGGGATCTCGGCGCCCTACACACGTATTTTCGAGCCGTTTGAGGCGGACCCTTCCGGACTTAATCAGGCGTTAAAACAGGTATCTGAGGCTACCCGGCTGCAGTTTGACAAGGCCCATCTTATTGTTCCGTCTGAGGAAGTGACGGTATCGAAATATAAGATACCGAATATGCCTCTTCCTGACGCCGAAAAGGTGATCCGGCGAAAACTTATCGCGGAATTCAAAATTGATGAGCCGGTATTTCATCTGACTGCGCTTGATGCTGATAAGAGGCAGCGCACCTACCTGGTTGAACTGGTAAGGCCCGAGGTTGTGCAGAAGTATGTAAAGCTGCTGGCAGGGGCGAAGCTGAAGATCAGGACCATTACCTCATCATTTAATGCCAATATCGGGAATTTCAGGGGATCATCACTTGAAACTCCTGAGACGTCAGGCATTTTTGACATTGACAATGAAGCGATTGAGGTGACCATACTCTCACGCACGGACGTAATCTATGCGGAGCGGATTTCTTTGACGTATCCGGGAGAAGAGCAGGAGCACACGGGAGATGCTATGGCTGAAAGGGCTCAGAAGATGAAGCTCTACCGGATTATGGATGCGATCTATAAGGTGCATCTGTCTTACCAGGAACTATACCCGGATAATGCTATCCAGAAGATTTGGCTCTGCGGCTTAAAAGGCGGAGCCGAGGGGGTCTCTGATGCCTTGCAGCAGGCAATGGATGCGGAAATCATCAGCGGGGATGATTCCCGCCCCGAGGGATATGCATACTCTGCTCTTTTCGGCTTGTCTGCAGGCCTTTCAGTCGGTACGGCAGTCAATTTCGTAACAAAAAAGTCGCTGCGTCAGCTCAGCGAAAGGACTGTACGTCTTTTCATGGGTATTGCCGCCTGCCTGGCGCTGGCCAGTATGATTTATGGGTATACGACGTATGAAAGCAGATACAGACAAGAAAGCGCGTTGCTCGAAAAGGCACAAAAAGAACATGCTGCAAGGCAGGTCGCAGGAAAGCAGGTGTCGCCCTATCTGACGCATCAGGATGAAATCACCGCGCTCGAGCGGACACAGGTTGTGTATTACGATATATTTAAATTCGTTGCCAACCGGATTCCGGAGGGCATTGTCCTGGAGAAGATATCCTTCAGGCGGGACCAGTCAAAGGGTCTGCTTGACCTGGTTTTCCTGGCACCGCATAACCCAAAGGCAGGGAGCGAGCGGCTGCTGACAAAGCTCACAGGTATGGTCAATGAGCTTGATGTCTGCAGGAGGCATCAGGAACCGGTTATTACGGTTGTGGCCAGGGATAAGGAAAAAATTCTTCGTGTTGAATTTCTTTGTGAGGCATATGCTATTGAAAAAAAGAACTGATCTTCTTATTTTTATGCTGGTTTTGGGGCTGGCGGCCGTGCTTTCCGGTGTTTACGGTATACAGAGGTCGCGTGCGCTTGCGCAGGTCCGCGTGGAGATGGAGACCCTGCTGCGACAGCCGGCATTTCGTCCCCCGACGTTTACCGCACCGGAAAAACTGGTGCGTATGTTTCCGCAACAGCCGGATATTTCTGTGTTTGTGGACGGCCTGTATCAGCATGCCCATAAGTCGGGCATCAGAAATCTGGAGGTACAGACCCTCCCAACAAAAGACAGGGGACCGCGGGTAACCGGCAGGAAGGATGAGAAAGCAAAAAAGACTATGCAGGCATTGCCACTGAGGATAGTGATGGAAGGAACCTATCGTAATATTGCAGAATATATGAGGCTCATGCAGAATGATGAGAGGTTTACCCGTGTTGTTGAACTGGAGATTCAGCCGGGCAAGGATCTGCTCAGGGCAACCATGACACTGGAGATTTTTTCGATTGCAGGTCAGAATGCTTCGTAACCGCTATCTGATTGCCGGCTTGTGCGTGCTTTTGCTGGCGGTGCTGGGCTGGAACATCAGGTTTTTTTCCGGACGCAGGGCAGTCCCTGGTCGTCAAACCGGGATGCCTGTTTCTTTATCAGCTCCGGCTCTGTCTTCCGCCCCGGTTGCTGGCAGGCAGAAGACAGAAGCCCCGGCCAAAAGAGATTTTCCTGTTCAACAGGATGCAGCGGTCTGGCGACGCGACCCGTTTACTCTCAGACCCCAGGCTCCTGCGATAAGAAAACCGGTTGTTGTCACGGATGCCTTGACTAAAGAAGATACGGTAGAGCTGCAGGGGATCGTGGTCAGCGGGGGGAAACGATTTGCCCTGGTCAATGGCCGGGTGGTTGGAGAGGGCGAGTTGGTCCGGGATTACCGTGTGGCCGCGATCAACCAGTACAGCATTGTACTGAAGGGTGAGCGTGGTATCAGGGAAGTGAGCATAATTCATGAGACGGCTAAGGAGAAATGAGATGAGGATCTCTTTTATAGGTTTGCTTTGTTTGACGATGATGTGGGCGGCGGCCTGCAGTACGCCGAAGACTGCATCGGTTGCCAATACGCTGGCCTTGCGGGACTATGCCCTGCCACAGCAGGTGAAGGTAGAGGTGGAAGTGCCTTCTACCGAAGATCAGAAGTATAGAGCTATCGACCGGGAGCAGAAGAGATTTTCACTGGTGGTGAAAGAGGCGGATGTAAAAGATGTCCTCTTCCTGCTTTCGAAGGACAGCAACATTGCCATAGTTGCGGACAAGGACGTAGAGGGGGAAATCACGGTTGACATCAAGAACAAGGGCTTGATGGAGATTCTGTATGCGGTGCTTAAACCCCTCGGCTATACCACCTATATCGAGAACGGCTTGATCCGGGTCGGCAGGCCGCAGCTGATTTCAAAGACCTTTTATATCAGTTACATCAAGGACCAGCGGAAGTCCAAGAGCCGTATGAATGCGGCTGTTTCAGGTTCAAGGGCAAGTTCCGGCACCGCCTCTGACTCATCTTCCTCATCGGGCGGTGATGTGTTTGTCGAGACTTCGGTGGAAAACAATTTCTGGAAGGATATAAAGGCTAGTCTTGACATCATGGTCTTCGGAAAAAAAGAGGATTCCGGGCGAACCACAGTTGAAAAGACACCGGATGCGGGAACCAAACGCACGGCTGCAGATTCGAAAACGCCTGCCTACAGCGAACCCGGTTTCAGCCGGCTGGACGACAGTACCGGCAAGCGGCTTTTCGTGAATGAGATGGCAGGGATTGTTTATATTACGGATTATCCTGAAAATGTCGACCGGGTCAGCAGATTTCTTGATGATGTACAGCGCATCATCAAACGTCAGGTTCTGATTCAGGCCCATATCATCGAAATTTCCCTGAATGACGGTTTTTCTTTTGGACTTGATTGGAACCTGATCTCCGGCTTGCCGTTCGGGAAGGGTCAGTTCACTGCGTCCCAGAAGCTTGCGCAGTCTCTGCTTCCGCAGGTACCGATCGGGACTTTTCAGGGCGGGTACAAGATAGCCCGTTCTGATTACCAGTTTGACGTGCTGGTAGACGCCATGAAGAACCAGGGCCAGGTCAATATTCTCTCCAGCCCAAAAATATCCACGCTCAACAACCAGCGGGCGCTTATCAAGCTGACGACCCAGGAGGTCTCCTGGGTTCAGACTTCTACGACGACCGGTAATCCTCCGGTGATACTGACGTCGTCTGCCCCGCGGGTGGATGAGGTCGGTATATTTCTGGATGTGACTCCCAACATAAGTGAAGACGGCATGATAACCATGCAGATCCATCCAAGCATTTCTGAGAAGAAGAGCGATTCTATCTCCCCTGACGGCAAGAGTACGATGCCGGTGATAGACTACCGCGAAGTCGATACCATGGTGGATGTAAAAAGCGGTCAGACTATTGTCATTGCCGGACTTATCGTGGACAAGGTCATTGAGGCGAAACGGGGTATTCCTGGTCTGGCCAGCCTGCCGCTGGTCGGCAACCTGTTCTCTCATGTGAATCAGGACAAGAAGAAAACAGAGCTTGTTATACTCCTGACCCCGTTTGTTCTGGATGAAAAATCAATTGACGACCTGCGTGTCGAGCACGAGCTGAGGTTCAAGTCCGACGACCGCAGGTTTATGTCACTGCCGAATTAGTTCTGCTCTGCGGACAAGGATGAATTAATGAAAAACAGACTGCGCATAGACAAGACCCATACCGAGATCGTTCCACGGTCGGTGATTCGGCGGGCGATGAAGTTTCTGAAGACGTCCGAGCTTGAGCCGCCGTATCTCCTTATGGACAAGGCCAGGGTGAAGAGCAGGGCAAGATCTATAGGGAAGAAGATCAAAAATTCGACGGTTTTTTATGCGGTCAAGGCAAACTCGGACGTCGAGGTTCTGAAGGTCATTAATCGGATGGGTCTGGGATTTGAGATTGCTTCAGAGGGTGAGCTGGCTGTGCTGGCCTCCATTGGGGTTGAGCCGGAGAGGATCATAACGAGCAATCCGATCAAGTCCTTCAGGTTCCTGCGTGCAGCTGCGGAATACGGGCTTACGTATTTTGCCTTTGACTCCAAGGATGAGGTGCGCAAACTGCGTGACTATCTGCCGGGCTCGAATGTCTATGTGAGGCTGGTGGTGCCGAATGAGGGAAGCGAATGGCCCCTGAGCAAGAAGTTCGGGGTGGAACTGGACGAGGCTGAGGAACTGCTGCTGTATGCCAAAAAGAAGGGTCTCAACCCGATCGGGCTTACCTTTCATGTCGGGTCCCAGTGCACCAATATCTATAACTGGAATTCTGCCCTGGACAAGGCCAAGATCCTCTGGGACCGGATGGAGAAGGCAGGCATCCGGCTTACGGTTCTGAACATCGGTGGCGGTTACCCGATCCGGTACACGAAGAATGTTGTGGACATCCAGTCTATCGACCGCAATATCAGCGGGCTTATCAGCGAGAAATTTCCAAAGAAGACGCGTGTGTTCATCGAGCCCGGCAGGGCAGTGGTCGGTGACGCGGGCATCTATGTTTCGCGGGTCGCGGGCAAGGCGTCCCGCGGGGATGAAGACTGGCTCTACATTGAGGTAGGGGTCTTTAACGGTCTGATGGAGAGCATCGGCGGGATACGCTACCGTTATATTGTCGAAGGAGCGAAGCATACAAAAAAATGGACGCTGACCGGCCCAAGCTGTGACAGTATGGATGTCATTGACAGGGATGTGGTGCTCCCGGAGCCTGAGATTGGCAGCCTTATTCTAATACTCTCCAGTGGAGCTTATACCATGTCCTACGCCTCCGAATTCAACGGTTTTGCCATTCCGAAAACCATTCTCATCTGAGGCTTCTGATGATCCGATTTCATGAAAAAGATCCTTATGCGCCTATTCAGTACAGCTATGAGGTCTCCAGGATATTATACCGTGGCAGGAGTAAATTCCAGGACATTGTCGTCTTTGAAAACCCATTCTTCGGCAGGATGATGATACTGGACGGCGTTGTGCAGATAACCGAAAAAGACGAGTTTTTCTACCATGAAATGCTTGCCCATGTCGTCCTTAAGGCACACCCTGCCCCAAAGACAGTCGTGGTCATCGGCGGCGGGGACGGGGGCACGGTCAGGGAAGTGCTGCGGCATAAAACAGTTGAAAGGGTTTATTTCATCGAGATAGATGAAGAGGTGATCAATGTTTCAAGGAAATTCTTTCCCCGGGTTGCCTCCGGCATCGGGGACAGACGGGTTGAGATTAAGTGCATGGACGGTGCTGAATTTGTGAAGAGCCGCAAGCATGACATTGACCTGGTGATCGTTGATTCAACGGATATTGTCGGTTTTGCGAAGAGTCTGTTCACGAAGAAGTTTTTCTCTTCAATCAGTGACTGCCTTACCCCGGACGGCATGTTTGTGTCGCTGTCTGAGTCGCTGCATTTTCACCAGGAGATAGTCGTCAGTGTCCAGAAAACGCTTCAGGCTGTCTTTCCGGTTGTGGACCTCTATACAGCACCGCTGGCTACTTATGCCGGAAACTGGTGGACCTTTTCTGTGGGTTCCATGGGGCTGAACCCGAGGGAGATTCGCGGAAAAGGGCGCCTCAAAACAAAATATTACTCCCCGGATATTCATAAGTCCTGCTTTCTCCCCGGGGAGATGTATACCAGACTTCTCAATGGAAAATTGGGCTGGTAAATCTCCTTGATATTAAACAATAAATCAGTGAAAGCTTGACAGGTGAATTTGATACCTGTTAAATTATTAGCACTCGATGATGGAGAGTGCTAATAATGCTCGATGAGAGAAGCAGACAGGTTTTATTTGCTGTAATAGATTGCTATATAAATTCTCCCGGCCCAGTGGGTTCAAGGGTGGTGACCAAGCAGTATGCCTTCGGTCTCTCCCCGGCAACTATTCGTAATATCATGGCTGATCTTGAGGAGATAGGCTTTCTAAAGCAGCCGCATACGTCAGCCGGCAGGGTGCCGACGGATACCGGGTACCGATATTATGTCGATGCTATAACGGCTGAGAAGCAGTCTCTGGAGAGCGGGTTGGCGTCTGATCTGAACAGGAGACTTGAGCTGCTGGGGAAGGATATAAACCTTTTTCTCGACGATGCATCCAGGATGCTCTCTGTAATGTCTCACTATATCGGAATAGCGCTGTCTCCCAATACGAGTTCAGCATTACTGAACCGGATTGACCTTATTAAGTACCGGGACGACCAGGTCGCAGTCATTCTTTTCAGCGACGAGGGGATTATCCGAAACAAGATTGTTCCTATTTCTCCTGAGGTGACACAGGCGGATCTGAACCGAATAGCCGAATATATCAACGACCGTTTTTCAGGTTCGACGCTGGATGAGATCAAGCGGTTGATCCTTGGCGAAATGATGAAAGAAAAGGTGCTCTGTGACAGCCTCATTGACGAGGCGATCAGGATATGCAGGGACATTTTCTCTGCCGCACCCGGGAATGTATATATCTCCGGGCTCTCAGGGATGCTGAGTCTTCCTGATTTCTGCGATATTGCCCGGATCAAGGACCTGATGTCTGCGATTGAAGACAAGCAGATTATGGTGAATTTTCTTGACAGGATTGCTGATGCCGAGGGTACACAGATCTTTATCGGCTCTGAAAACCCCCTGGATGAAATGAAGAAACTCAGTCTGGTGGCGGCCACGTATAAAGAAGGCAGCCGGCCAATTGGGACGGTCGGTATCATCGGCCCTACAAGAATGAATTATCAGCACGCAATTACGATAGTTGATATGACGGCAAAATATATTACCACGATGCTGTCGTACAGATAGGAGGTCGCTATAACGTGGAAGAGCCAAAAAGTGATTTTGAGATAGATGAGAACGAGAGCCTCGAAGACGCGCTGAAAGAGGTGAAGGAAAGTCTGGAGCAGCAGAAGGGGGCCCAGGAAGGGGCTGTCGATGCTGACGCAAAGGAACTGAATGATAAATACCTGAGACTGTACGCGGATTTTGAAAACTACCGCAAAAGGGTCAATAAGGACAAAGAAGAGCTGGTCCGCTTCGGTAATGAGTCGCTGATATATGAACTGCTGCCGATTCTGGACAGTCTCGATCTTGCCCTGAAGCATGCCACCGGCGAGTCGCAGAGCGGGCTGGTACAGGGAGTCGAAATGACCCTTAAGGAGTTGCTCAGGACTCTTGAGAAATTCGGGCTGACCAGGATCAGTGCAGCAGGTATGGTTTTTGACCCGGCACTCCACCATGCCATGGTACAGGTAGAGCGTGACGATATGGACGAGAAGATGGTGGCCGAGGAGATGCGTCCGGGTTATGTTTACCGGGATAAAGTGCTCAGACCTGCGCTGGTTTCGGTTTCCGTGAGGCCGCAGAAAGCATCCGATGCTCCGGGGTCTGCAGAATATTCTGCGGCAGACCGCGACGGGCATGAGATAAAAATAAACAGAATAACCGAGGAGGAATGATATGGGAAAAGCAATAGGAATTGATCTGGGAACAACAAACTCCTGCGTGGCCGTTGTGCAGGGTGGAGAGGCGGTTGTTATCCCGAACCAGGAGGGCAACAGGACAACGCCCTCGGTTGTCGCAATCACTGAGAAAGGGGAACGGCTGGTCGGGCAGATAGCCAAGAGGCAGTCGATCACAAACCCTGAGAATACGATTTTTTCGATAAAGAGGCTGATGGGCAGGAAGTACACCTCTGATGAGGTGAGTCATGCAAAGAAGAGGCTGCCATATCAGATCGTCAGTGCTTCAAACGGTGATGCACATGTCGAGATTCTCGGCAAAAAATATTCTCCCCCTGAGATTTCGGCCATGATCCTGCAGAAACTTAAACAGTCAGCTGAAGATTATCTGGGCGAGAAGGTGACCGAGGCGGTCATTACGGTCCCTGCCTATTTTGATGACAGTCAGCGCCAGGCGACCAAAGATGCCGGCAGGATCGCAGGCCTGAACGTCCTGAGAATCATTAACGAGCCGACCGCCGCAGCCCTGGCTTACGGTATGGACAAAAAGAAGGAAGAGAAAGTGGCCGTTTACGATCTGGGCGGTGGTACGTTCGACGTATCGATCCTGGAGATTGGGGAAGGGGTCATCGAGGTCAAATCCACGAACGGTGACACGTACCTTGGCGGTGATGACTTCGATCTGAGGATAATCGATTGGCTGGTGGAGGAGTTCCTCAAGGACCAGGGCATCGACCTTAAAAAGGACAAGATGGCGCTGCAGCGGCTTAAAGAGGCCGGTGAAAGGGCTAAAATTGAGCTCTCCACCGCCACGGAAACCGAGATAAACCTGCCGTTCATTACGGCAGACGCAACCGGCCCAAAGCATCTTCTGAACAAGATCAGTCGTTCCAAGTTTGAGCAGCTCGTTGGCGATCTCGTGGAGAACACGACAGGTCCGTGCAAGAATGCGCTGAAGGACTCTGGCCTCTCCCCCTCTGATATAGATGAGGTCCTGCTGGTCGGCGGTCAGACGAGGACTCCGAAAGTACAGCAGATTGTTCAGAGCTATTTCGGCAAAGAGCCCAACCGTACCGTGAACCCTGATGAAGTGGTTGCGGTCGGCGCAGCGATTCAGGCCGCAGTTCTCAAGGGCGACGTTAAAGAGGTCCTGCTGCTCGACGTTACGCCTCTGTCCCTCGGCATCGAGACGCTTGGAGGTATTTTCACCAGGATTATTGACCGGAATACGACGATTCCGACGAAGAAGAGCCAGGTCTTCTCGACCGCAACCGACAACCAGCCGGCAGTGACTATCAAGATCTGTCAGGGGGAGCGTGAGATGGCGTCAGACAACAAATTGCTCGGCAACTTTGAACTGATCGGTATTCCTCCGGCGCCCCGCGGTATTCCGCAGGTTGAGGTGACGTTTGATATCGATGCCAACGGCATCCTGCATGTCTCTGCCAAGGACCTCGGAACGAACAAGGAGCAGTCGATCAGGATCACTGCCTCCAGCGGACTGAATGAGGACGAGATAAAAAATATGGTACGCGATGCAGAGTCACACGGGGATGAAGACAAGAAGAAGAAGGTGCTGGCTGAGGCCAGAAACATTGCCGATACCCTGGTCTACAGCGTGGAGAAATCCCTGGGCGATTATGCGGATAAGCTCAGCCCGGATGAGAAGCGTGATATCGAGGATGCTCTTGCTGAGTGCAAGCGCGTCAAGGACTCAAGCTCGGACGCTGAGGAGATCAAGAAGACGACCGACCGCCTTACAACGGTTTCGCATAAGATGGCGGAGCATATCTATAAATCCGCCGGAGCGCAGCAGCCCGGAGCAGAAGCCGGCCCGGGGGCTGAGGGTGCGTCTGCAAAGCCTGCCGAGGAAGAGGTGGTTGAGGCTGAATTTGAGGATGTTGACAAGGACAAGAAATAAGCATTGTGAAAGATTATTACGAACTTCTGGGTGTTTCGCGCGAGGCGACTGACGTTGAGTTAAAGAAGGCTTTCCGCCAGTTGGCGATGAAGTATCACCCGGACAGGAACCATGGAGACAAGGCCTCGGAGGAAAAGTTCAAGGAGATTAACGAGGCCTACTCCTGCCTGAGTGATCAGAACAAGAGGGCTCATTACGACCGCTATGGCACTGCCGACGGTGCGGGGCAGGGCTATGGGCAGAGTCCCTTTGGAGCGGGGGCAGGATTTGGCGATATTTTTGAGGATATCTTCGGTGATTTTTTCGGAGGTTCCAGCGGCTCTCGTGGACGCCGGCCGGCCAGGGGCAGTGACCTGCGCTATGATCTGTCCATTAATCTGGTAGAGGCGGTCTTCGGAACTGACAAGACTATAGATTTCCCACGATGGGATGACTGTGCTGAATGCAGGGGAACAGGGTCTGAGCCCGGCAAGGACCCTGAGGTCTGCACCTCCTGCAACGGCACCGGGCAGATGCGTTTTCAGCAGGGCTTTTTCAGCGTAGCCAAGACCTGCGGCCGCTGTTCCGGCGAGGGCAGGGTGATTACCAATCCCTGCAAGGCCTGCCACGGCAGAGGAAAGACCCAAAAACAAAAGAGCATCACCGTGAAATTTCCAGCGGGTGTTGACACCGGGTCACGCCTTAAGATCAACGGCGAGGGAGAACCCGGGATGCACGGAGGACCGCGCGGAGACCTTTACATTGTCCTGCATGTCGAGGAGCATCCCTTTTTCAAAAGAGACGGCACCGAGATTATCTGCGAGATGCCGGTCACGTTCCCTCAGGCTGCTTTGGGTGCAGAGGTTGAAGTGCCGACCCTTGACGGCTCGGCCAGGCTCAAGATACCGGCAGGGACACCTTCCGGCAAGGTTTTTTATCTGAAGGGCAAGGGAGCTCCCCGGATCGGCTCCAGCGCCCGCGGTAATCAGGTGGTAAGAATATTTATCGATGTTCCTAAAAAAATGACTGCCAGGCAGAAGGAACTCCTCGAAGAATTTGCCGCTATCGGTGGTGAAGAGGTCGCCAAGGGTTTCAAGGATAAACTGAAGGATCTTTTTACCGGTGTTGAAAACTGATTTCCGATGCACCGTATTTTTCTCCCTGATCAGCCTGTCCATGAAAAAGTCGTTATCACCGGTGAGAAGGCCGGATATATTTCTCTGGTATTGCGCTTAAAGACGGGAGATACCCTTATCATCCATGATAATACCGGAAAGGTCTTTTCTGCGACTATCCTCAGTTCGGCACGGAAAGAGGTCGTAGCGGCCGTGCAGGAGCAGCTTGCTGCAGTCCCTGAGTCCTCCATCCGCCTCCGTCTTTTTCAGGGAATCCTCAAGGGTGAAAAGATGGACCTGGTGATACAGAAGACCGTAGAGCTTGGGGTGAATGAGATTGTGCCTGTGGTAACGGAGCGGAGTCAGATCCGGGAGACGAGGAAACTGCTGCGCTGGCAGAAGATTTCTGAGGAGGCGGCACGCCAGTGCGGGCGTCCTGTTATTCCTGCTGTGCATGAAGTGGCTGACCTCTCTGAAGTTCTGGCCCCGCTGAATCAGTCCGCTGCGCGTGGTATTATCTTCTGGGAGGCGGGGGGAGAAGCCCTGAAGCCTGTATTTGAAAGACTACGCACAGCACGGCATATTGATCTTCTGACCGGTCCGGAGGGCGGGTTCTCGGCAGATGAGGTTGGGCGTGCACATGATGCAGGGTTTGTCTCTGCAACACTCGGTAGACGGGTTCTGCGGGCCGAGACGGCCGCCATGGTTGCCGTTGCTCTCTGCCAGTATGAACTAGGCGACCTGGGTTGAAGGGTATCTCGCCTGAATCGTGTATAATACTGCTATAGCTGACAATGATACTTGAACTGACAATTATCTTTTTCCTGCTGCTGCTCTCAGGTTTTTTTGCTGCCTCGGAGATTGCGGTTGTAACCTCCCGTAAGTCCTATATCAACAAGATCGCGGAAAAGGGAAGCGCTGCCGCAAACAAACTCCTGAAGCTTCAGTCAGAGCCTGATAAATTCCTGGCAACCGTACAGGTGGGGGTTACCCTGCTGGGTGCGCTCACCTCTGCCATCGGCGGCGCTGCCTCTGTTACGACGCTGGAACCCCTGATTGCCGCACTACCCGTACCGTTTATTGCACGGTGGGCGTCTCTGATTTCGATCGGCATTGTAGTTGTGGTCATCTCGTATTTCTCTCTGATCATCGGGGAACTGGTGCCCAAGTCGGTGGCGCTCAGAAACCCGGAGAAGGTCGGGCTTTTTGTGGCCGGCCCGATCACCTTCATATCTCATTTTGCCTCATTCTTTGTGACTATCCTGACCGCAAGTACCAATTTTGTGCTGAAACCTTTTGGTGCAAAGGCTTTTTCAGAGCGGTCGTTTATCAGCGAAGAAGAGATCAAGTTGTTGATAGAAGAGGGCAAGGACAAGGGCATTTTTGAAGCAACGGAACATGAGTTGATCCATAGTGTCTTCAGGTTTACCGATATATCGGTAAAAGGCGTCATGGTACCGGTCACCTCGATGGTGGCCTTCAACATAAAGGATACACCCGATACGATTGTCCGTACTATCTCTGAGGAGAATTTTTCGCGCTATCCTGTTTTTGACCGGGACCGGTCGGATATCAAGGGTATTTTGTATAACAAGGATGTATTTAACGAGCTCGCCCATAAACGTGAGATAATGGTCAGCCGGCTGCTGCATCCCGTGCTCTTTGCCCCTGAGACCATGAAGATCAGTACTCTCCTGAGGGAGATGCAGAAAAAAAGACAGCACATGGCGATTGTCATTGACGAATATGGTTCAGTTGCCGGGCTGGTTACGTTCGAGGACCTGATCGAGGAGATTGTCGGTGAGATTCAGGATGAATACGATACCGAAACCCCCGTCCAGGCCCTTCGCGACGGGGCCCTGCTTGTCGATGCCTCACTGGCTATCCGGGACCTCAATGAAGACCATAACTTCGAGATACCCGAGTCGAATGAGTATGATACGCTTGGCGGCTTTCTGATCTCTCATCTGCAGCGTCTGCCTTCTGTCGGGGATGTTTTTTCCACGGAGACGCATAAATTCATGATCGTAACGATGAAAGGCCGGCGGGTGCTGAAGATCAAGGTAGAACCCGTGCCTGCAGTGGACGAGCTGGGGGATACAGGTCCGGAGCAATAGTCTCGCCGGCGGGTCCGGTTATAAAAAAATATTTGTCATTGTCCGGCTTGACCGGACAATCCAGAACCGGCCAGAACCGGCCAGAACCGACTAACAATACTGGAGTCCCCGACCAGGTCAGGGTATGACAGAGCGCAGGAGTTTTACGTTCTCTCTAGTCGCTATTTAAAGCTTTCTTTCTCTGACGGGAATACCCCTGTTTCGACTTCCTCCTTATATTTTTTGACTGCGTCGATGGCGTCGGCCTTCAGATGCGCATACTGCTTCACGAATTTCGGGACGAACCGGTCGAAGATGCCGAGGACGTCATGCAGCACGAGTACCTGGCCGTCGCAGTGTGGGCCCGCGCCGATCCCAATTGTGGGTACGGCGAGTTCAGCGGTTATCTTTTTAGCCAGTTCCAGCGGGACTGATTCAATCAGCACGGCAAAGGCCCCGGCCTGCTCTGCGATATGCGCTTCCTCAACCAGTCTTTTAGCGGCCTCTTCAGTCTTTCCCTGGACTTTATAGCCGCCCATCCGATGGATGGACTGAGGCCTGAGTCCTATATGCGCCATGACAGGGATGTCGGCCCGGGTCATCGCCCGGATCTGGTCGGCAACCTCTGCGCCTCCTTCAAGTTTTATGGCGGAAGCCCCTGCATCTTTCAGAAACCGTCCGGCATTCCTGACGGCGTCATCAATGCCTGCGTGGTATGACATGAAGGGCATGTCGCCTATCACCAGCGCATTTTTGACTGCCCGGGTGACAAGCCGGGTATGGTAGATCATTTCATCCATCGTCACCGGCAGGGTGTTTTCGAGCCCCTGGACCACCATCCCGAGAGAATCTCCGACCAGGATGCAGTCAACTCCCGCCTCGTCGATCATTTGGGCGAACGGGAAATCATAAGCAGTGAGCATCGTGATTTTTGTTCCCTGCTCTTTTTTCCTTAAAAAGTCCTGTATGGTTATCTTCGGCATATCTCTCCTCCGCACTATGTTATACTTTTGACTGATTGTTATGGGTGAAACAAATGCATATCAGCCGCTGACGAAGAACGACAAGGTGACCGTTGTCCTCTACCGGACCGGGATTGTGCTTTCGTCCGGCATCATCGGGCTCCTGGGATTCCTTGCCTTTCAGAACCTCTACGCTCCGGAAGCGACCGTTCCGTTTCTTCAGAGTAACTTTACCCTGACCGTCCTGCTCTTCAAGCTGTATTTCAGCATCGGACTCTCTGTTTTTTTTATCCACCTCTATGTTGGAAAATTATACCGTTTTCTGAAGCGGATTTACTATCTGGCAGCAGTCTGCCTTGTCGGGCTGGTGATCCTCGGCAACGGGAACCCGATACTCCCTCTCTTTTCCAGGCCGGCTTATGGTGCCCTGCTTCTGGTTCCTGCTGCCTTCTGCCTTGGTTTTGTGACGGCCAAGGAGGCCTTCTGTTTCAGGCTGTATGAAGGCTATATCCTGTTTGCCCTTCTGCCTCTTTATCTCCTCTTCTATGCTCTGGGTGCGTTTTCACCGAAAGGCGCGCTGCAGGGTATCATCGTCATCGCGGTGATGCTGGTCTTCTTCACCCTCAGAAAGGTCTTCATGCCGCTCCATTACGACATCGGCGACAAATCAGCATATACGCCGTAAATACCCGCTTTCGTTGCAATCAGCAGGACCCGCGTGGTACAATTTTTGAAAACCCCAGGAGAGTTCCATGCCCGATAAGATCAAGACAGGATTGACATTCGACGATGTACTGTTAATTCCCTCCAAGTCAGAAGTGCTTCCCCGTGAAGTTCTGGTCAGCACGCACCTGACGAAGAAGATTAAGATCAATATTCCCATCCTGAGTTCGGCCATGGATACCGTCACCGAGGCGGGCATGGCTATTGCCGTGGCGCGTGAAGGCGGTATCGGCATTGTTCACCGGGCGATGTCTCCTGAGCGGCAGGCGCTTGAGATCGATAAGGTAAAAAAATCAGAGAGCGGTATGATTATAGACCCGATCACGGTTGGTCCTGATGCCCCTCTCTCCGATGCGATGACGCTGATGGAGCGGTATAAAATCTCCGGAGTGCCGGTAACGGTCAACGGCATCCTGATCGGTATTCTGACGAACAGGGACCTGAGGTTCGAGAAGCATATGAATAAGAAAGTCTCCGAGGTGATGACCAAGGAGCGTTTGGTAACTGCCTCGATGGGGACCAAGATGGATGAGGCGAAGGAGCTGCTGAACAAATACAAGATCGAGAAGCTGCCTATTGTTGATAAGGATTTCAGACTCAAGGGGTTGATCACGATCAAGGATATTGAAAAGCGGAGAAAGTACCCTGATTCATGCAAGGACAAGCGTGGAAGGCTGATGGTAGGAGCTGCCATCGGCACGGGCGAAGATACGATGCTGAGGACAGAACTCCTGGTCAATGCCGGGGTCGATGTCATTGTCATTGACACGGCACACGGACATTCAAAGGCGGTCCTGGAAACGCTGAAAAAGATCAAGAAAAAATATACGGTTGAAGTTGTCGCCGGAAATGTGGCAACAGCAGAAGGTACGCTCGACCTGATAAAGGCCGGCGCGGATGCCGTGAAGATAGGCATCGGCCCCGGCTCGATATGCACGACCAGGATTGTTGCGGGTGCCGGGGTTCCCCAACTTACCGCAATCAAGGACTGTTATGCTGTTGCACGCCGTTACGGAATTCCCCTCATTGCTGACGGTGGCATCAAGTATTCGGGTGATATAACCAAGGCCCTGGCTGCAGGCGCTCATTGCGTCATGATCGGAAGCCTCTTCGCCGGGACTATAGAGTCACCGGGCGAGACGGTCCTCTACCAGGGCAGAAGCTATAAGGTCTATCGTGGTATGGGGTCTATTGGTGCGATGGAGCAGGGCGCCAAGGACCGTTATCAGCAGGAAGGCGTTGAGGCCCAAAAGCTTGTTCCTGAGGGTGTTGAGGGGCGGGTGCCGATCAGAGGGTCTCTCTCTCAGAGTATCAATCAGCTGGTGGGCGGGCTTCGTTCAGGCATGGGATATTGCGGTGCCAAAAATCTTCCGGAACTCAGGAAAAAGGCAAAATTCCTGCAGATAACCGGTGCAGGCCTGCGCGAGAGCCATGTACACGACGTCATTATTACCAAGGAAGCCCCGAACTACCGCCCCGAGTGGTAGCAGGAATTCGCACCCCGAGAGGAGAAACATCATAGCTTATGCTTGACGATAAAATTCTTGTTCTGGATTTCGGCTCACAGTATACGCAGTTGATTGCACGCAGAATCAGAGAGGGCAAGGTCTATTCAGAGATATTTCCCTATAATGTTCCTATAGAAAAAATCCGGGCTTTTAATCCGAAAGGGATAATACTCTCCGGAGGTCCGTCGAGCGTATATGATGAAGGCGCCCCGGTGCCCGACCTGGAGGTCTTCAACCTGGGAATTCCGGTGTTGGGCATCTGTTACGGCATGCAGCTTATGGCACGTCATCTGGGTGGTGAGGTTTCACGGTCTGCCAAGAGAGAATATGGCAGTGCCGAGCTGACAATTGATGATGACGCAGATTTTCTCTGGGGCATATCGCAGCAGACGAGGGTCTGGATGAGCCACGGTGACCGTATCGACAGAATGCCCGAGGGTTTTTTTGTTATCGCCCATACCGAGAATTCTCCGGTTGCTGCCATGGCGAACCGGAAAAAACGTTTTTATGCCCTGCAGTTCCACCCCGAGGTGGTACACACCGACGAGGGGACGCGGCTGCTGAATAATTTTGTCTATAACGTCTGCGGCTGCCAGGCTACGTGGGAGATGGCTTCATTTATTGAATGGGCCATGGCAGAAACCAGAAAACAGGTTGGCGACAGAAAAGTGATCTGTGCCCTGAGCGGCGGGGTTGACTCGTCTGTTGTCGCCCTCCTCATCCACCGGGCGATTAAAGACAATCTGACCTGCATTTTTGTCGACAATGGACTGCTCCGGAAGGGTGAGGCCGAAAAGGTAAAAAAGACTTTTGAGGGCCACTTTCAGATGAAGCTGATCTATGTTGATGCGCGCAAGCGGTTTCTTGAGAAGCTGGCTGGGGTAACCGATCCCGAAAAGAAGCGCAAGATTATAGGGAATGAATTTATTGCTGTTTTTGAGGATGAAGCAAAAAAGATCAAGGATGCGGATTTCCTGGCTCAGGGGACCCTGTATCCGGACGTTATTGAAAGCGTTTCCTTCAAGGGTCCATCCGCTGTCATCAAGAGCCATCACAATGTCGGCGGTCTGCCCGAGAAGATGAAGCTGAAACTGGTGGAGCCCCTGCGTGAGCTCTTCAAAGATGAGGTGCGGGTGATGGGTGAGGAGCTTGGCCTACCCGAGGAGATCTGCTGGAGACACCCCTTTCCCGGTCCAGGGCTTGCCATCAGGTGCATTGGAGAGATCACGGAAGAAAGGCTTCATATCCTCAGGGAGTCTGACGCAATCGTGCTGGAAGAGATAAAGGCGGCCGGGCTTTACCGGATTATCTGGCAGGCGTTTGCGGTAATCCTTCCGATCAGGAGTGTTGGGGTTATGGGCGATGAACGGACCTATGACAGCGTTGTCGGCGTTCGCGCGGTGACAAGTGTCGATGGGATGACCGCAGACTGGGCTGCAATTCCGCACGATATTCTCGGGCGGATATCGAACAGGATCATCAACGAGGTCAAGGGTGTCAACCGCGTCGTCTATGACATCACCTCTAAGCCCCCCGGCACCATAGAGTGGGAATAGCAGCCTGAGCGGGTGACGGCTGCCGGACCAGGTTATATGGATATAAAGGAATACCTCAGAGCCGGGAAGTGCCTCATTGATACCTTCCTCTCTGATTATTTTAGCGGAGAGATACGGCCTGCTGTGCTTTCCGCGGCGATGAACTATTCATTGCAGGCCGGTGGGAAAAGGATTCGTCCTATCCTTTGTCTCGCTGCATGCGAGGCCTGTGGCCGTAATTCAGCCGATATTGTTTCCTTTGCTTCAGCTCTTGAGATGGTCCACACCTACTCCCTGATCCATGATGATCTGCCGGCTATGGACAATGATGACCTCCGGCGCGGAAAACCTACAAACCACAAGATTTATGGAGAAGCGATCGCCATACTTGCAGGAGATGCACTTTTGACCGAGGCCTTCAGTATTTTTGCTGCGACGGTGCCAGGTGTTCATGCCGAGTCTCAGATGGCTGCAGTAAGAGAATTGGCTGCTGCTTCCGGGATGAAGGGTATGGTTGCCGGACAGGTCCAGGATATGCTCTCTGAAAATGCAGAGCCTGATGAGGAAACGCTCAGGTTTATACACCGCCATAAGACCGCCGCGCTTCTTTCTGCTTCTGTCAGGATTGGTGCCCTGCTGGCGGGTGCCCGTTCCGGCGTCTTCGAGTCCCTTTCCCTGTACGGTGACCGGATAGGCCTTGCCTTTCAGGTAATTGATGATATCCTTGATATTGTCGGCGAGACAGAGGTCATAGGCAAGCCCCAGGGTTCAGATGAAAGGAAAAAGAAGCTGACGTATCCCCGCCTCTACGGCATCGAAAAATCGCGTGCTATTGCCGGGGGACTCATTGAAGAGGCGCTTCAAAGCCTCGGATATTTTGGTCCTGAGGCAGACCCGCTCAGGGGGATAGCGTCGTATCTTCTGAGCAGGACCCACTGAACTTTGGCCGGATAGCTGCAGGATGAAGAAAGAGAGGCTGGACAAGGTGCTTGTTGACACGGGGCTCGTCAAGAGCCGGGAGCGTGCCAAGGCCCTGATCATGGAGGGCAAAGTCAGCGTTTCCGGTCTTCCGGCACTCAAGGCAGGTTCGCTTGTTGATCCAGGCTCCTCAATAGTCCTGAAAGAGGACGACATCCCGTTTGTGGGCAGGGGAGGGGTTAAGCTTGAGGGGGCGATTGAACATTTTTCTGTTGAGCTCGCCGGTAAGGTGGTCATGGATGTGGGCTGTTCCACCGGCGGATTTACTGACTGTGTACTCAAAAAAAATGCCCGAAACGTGTATGCTATAGATGTCGGTTACGGGCAGTTTGACTGGAGTCTCAGAAACGATCCGAGAGTTATTCTGATGGAGAAGACGAATATACGCTACCTCGAGCAGGGTAAAATTGGTGAGCGCATAGATTGTGCGGTTATAGATGTTTCCTTTATATCCCTGCTGAAGGTGCTGCCCGCGGTTCGTGAGTTTCTGGCACCGGAAGGCATCGTGCTCGCACTCATCAAGCCCCAGTTCGAGGTAGGCAGGGGGCAGGTAGGTAAGGGCGGGATTGTGAAAGATGAGGCAGACAGGCTTGCAGCTGTTGACTGTGTAAAGCAGGGTGCTGAAGCACTTGGGTTCCATGTTCAGGGGGTGGTGCAATCTTCCATCACAGGACAAAAAGGCAATGTCGAATACTTTATATATTTAAAGAGAGGTTAAATGGAAGAAGATCAGCAGATACTCATAGGATTTGACTATGCACTTGCTTCGCTGGAGGTGCTCGAAATCCTTATGGACGATATCGAGGACCCTGCAACGTTTGACGAGATCGCCAGGACGAACACGCACCGGCCCGAGATCCTTTCGATGGTCCTGCATCATCCGGATACTCCTGAGCAGGTACGGTCGTTTGTTACCGGGCTCCTTCAGGTTCCGGTGCCGATAATAACCAAGGAAATAAGTGAGGTGCCCCATGAGGTCAAACGTGAGAGTCTCACCGGAAAAATACAGCGTCTGACAATTTCAGCCAGAATTCAGCTGGCCATTAAGGGCGGCAGGGAGATTCGCGGTATACTTGCCCGGGACTCAAACAAGGAGGTTATGTTCAGTGTACTCGACAATCCAAAGATCACGAATCCTGAAATTGAACTGATAGTAAAATCGCGCTCGGCGCTGGAAGAGGCCCTGCGCCGGATCTCCAGGAACAGGGAATGGATGAGAAGCTATGCGATTGTTCAGGGCCTGGTTACCAACCCCAAGACTCCTCCGGGCATTGCAGTTACCTTTGTCAGCGGCCTCAAAACCAAGGATCTGTTCATGCTTGAAAAGAACAAGAATGTTTCCGAGGCGGTCAGACTCGCTTCCAAGAAACTGCTTACTGCCAGAAAACCGAAATAGCCGCTAACAAGGTCTCTATGTCTCTTATGCCTGGAAGGGGCTGCCTGCCGGAAGAAGGGCACTGCAGCGTTTATACCTTAAATTTTTGAAGCTCCTCAATGAGGTTTACCGCTTCTTCTTTAAGAGAAGTGATGACCGAGTTCATTTCGTTTGACGATTGAATCAGGTTGCTGGTCGTGTTCAGGATCTTTTCCATGGACCGGACAATTTCGATGCTCTTCTCCTTCTGCTTGCCTGTTGCGCCGGCAATCTTGGAGGCCTTATCCGTTACGTTTTCAATAACATGGGCAATTTGCCTGCTGCCGTCCCTCTGCTCATTTGTGGCTTTCTTGACCTGACTTGAAAGTTCCTTGACCCTGTCGGTTGCCTCGATGATGAATCTGCTTCCCTTGGATTGTTCCTGAATGGCGCGTGAAATATTATCGGTCTGTTCAGCCATGTTGCCTACGGCATCGGTGATCTGCTTGATTACAATGGATTCCTCGGCCGTTGCCCGCTGAATTGCACGGGCCATCTCGGTTGACTCCCGGGAACTTGCAGATATATCCTGTAAAGCAGTATTGACATCGCGCACGAGAAGCAGCCCGCTTTCAACGGTTTGTATCCCGTCGGAGGCCATGCGGATGCTTGACTTGGTAACGTCCTGAAAAGATCTGATCAGTGTTGCTATTTCATTCGTTGAGACGGATGCACGTTCGGCCAGATTTTTGATTTCATCGGCAACAATCGTAAAACCCTTTCCGTGCTCGCCTGCCTTAGAAGCGAGGATTGCAGCATTCAGGGCAAGGAGGTTGGTCTGGTCTGCAACGTCGTCGATGACGTTCAGGATTTTCCCGATGTCATTGGTGCGCATGCCCAGCATATTAATTACTTCCGACAGGGCCACTACGCTTTTCTTGATATTCTCGATGCCCTGTATGGCTGCATTGGCAGCCTGCATACCCCTGTCAGAAGCTTTGACCATAACCGCCTCGGCCAGTCCGACCGAGTCATTGGCGCGGCTCTCAATATCTTTTGTGGTGGCATTGACTTCGTCAATGGACGAGGCAATGGCATCCGATGCCGACGACAGGGTGTCAATACTCTCTGCGATCTGCTTAATCGTTGAAATCATCTCCTCGATAGATGAAGCAGTGTCATGTGCTGTTTCGCTGAAAATGTTGCTATTCTCGGCGACCCTCTCGATGGATGCGGTCATCTGCATGATAGATGAGGAGGTATCATTCGCAAGCTCTGAAAGACTTTCGGCACTGGTTGCCACCTCAGTGATAGAGTTGTCCATGCCCTCTATCGTCTGGGCAGTGTCCTCAAGTGCTTTTTTCTGAACATCCACGGCAGCCATAACATTATGCGCAAGGCCTGCGATTTCCGAAGTCACCCCGGAGACGCTGTTGGTGACACTGCCGACTTTCGACAACATATCGGTGAGGTTCAGCGACATCCGGTTGATGGCCTTGCCGAGAGAGGCGAGTTCATCCCGTCCCTCGACATGGACCACATAGGTCAGATCTCCTGAGGCCATCCGGTCTGCTGCCTTTTCCATCGTGAGAATGGGCCGGGTAATAAATTTTCTGATAGAAACATGCACCAGCCCCAGCGAGAGCAAGAAACAGAAGGATGAGATACCGAAGGCCCAGAGCAGGAGCTGATAAATCTGCGCCTTTATTGCCTTGAGGTAAACTCCTACACGAAGGGCCCCGACCACTTTATTTTCCGCGCTCAGCAGCGGGAAGGACAGATCGTAAAAAGAATCTACCGTCTGTACGAGCTGCTTGTCAGAGGTTGCACTGTTCTTTGCAGCGGTGTCCTTCAGTTCTTTTCCCACGATGCCGGCATCATTATGATGCAACACTTTTCCTGTGGTGTCTGTAATCATTGCATAGGCTATCGCCTTGTCCCGGGCGACCAGATCTTTCAGTTTCTCACTGACTCCCTCCAGTGATTCAACCGGCACCCCCAGCGTCAGCACCTTGGCCAGTTCACGCTGCATGCCTTCCCCAATGGCAGAGGTTTTGGAAAGGATGGCGGTTTCATATTTATTCGATGCAATATACGTAAGGACAGCAGTATTGATGGCCAGAATAATAAACAGTATACCCGCAACTATGCCAAGTGACTTCTGCTGCAGGTTCAGGTTGTTATTCATTTAATTACCCGCGTGGCTGAGGTGAGCAGGTCGAAGGGTACTTTCAGTCCCAATTCATTTGCCTCTTTCAGGTTGATAATCATGTCAATTTTCCTGGGCATTTGGAGCGGAATAGTGGCTATCTTTGCTCCCTTGACCACCTTGGCAACAATCCTTGCTGCTTCACGGCCCTGTTCCTGAGGATTGGCTGCTATGGTGAGAATCACCCCGCTGGTTTCACCTCCGCCGATGGTGGTTGCCGTGGGCAGTTTGGCTTTCCGTGCCAGACCGAGGATATTGCTGACACAGTGCTGGGCAGCACAACCCGTGGTAAGAAACAGGGCGTCGACATTCGCAATCCTGGCTGCATCGTCAGATTTCTTGATGTTGAACTTTGTCATCTTGAAATTCAGGGTGCCCTCCAGCTGTTTAGCTTCGTTCATTTGAATGACCGTATCCTTTTCTGATTCACTGTAGACCACGCCGAGATTTGAAAACCCCGCTATGCTCTTGAAGTTTTTCAGCAGGCTCCCAACCGGAACCTTAGAACTGACTCCCGTCCCGTTTTTCCCAAGCACTCCAATGCCCTGAGGGTCATAAACACCTGCGAAAACAACGGGAATATCGGTGGTCTCATTCAGAACAGAAAGTGTAGCAGGCGCCCCGTAGGATACAATAATATCAGCACCGACCGCCACGAGTTTTCTCGCAGCGTTGGTCCAGGACATCGGCTCCGGATTCGGGGTCTGCTGTATGATTTCAACAGTACCGTGGCCGATACCCTCTGCCGCAAGACCCTCAGTGAATGCCTTATGTATTTCCCGGTAATACGGGATATTTCCGGTCATAATGACGCCTACCGTTTTTTCAGCTGCACCAACGGAAGATGCAGTAAACAGCAAAAAGCAGAAGGCGATAAGCGCAAAAAAATTAACTGACTGTCTGGGTATCATTCAAATTCCTCTTACCATTTTTTTGAGAGTGTCAGCAGCACGATATGCGCTCTGCCGTTTTCAATATCATCATAAGGATTGTTCAGTGCGTCCCTGATCTCGCTGAACTTATACTGCAGACCAATGGAGGTCCCTTTGTTGATCCTGTACTCTCCGCTCGTCGACAGGACAGTTTCACGCATCTTCATCTCGGAAAAGGATGCTACTGAAACCGGCTGCAGCAGAACGGGGCTCAGAGGATTAAAGGACCCGGAGCTTATGGAGTGCGTTATCCCTCCGGTAATGCTCGTCTTACGACCTGGAGTATAGGTCATATCCAGAGAGTAGCTCTGCACCATGTCCCGGTTCAGTGCGGACGGATATACCTGAGGGGTTCCGGTGGCGCTGTGGTATTCAATGTCCTGCTCGATTTTGTTATGTATGTAGACAAAACTGCCGGTTATGGCGACGTTCTTCAAAGCCGTGAGCGTTACGCTTCCGACCAGCCTGTTTCTGTTAACGTTTCGTTCATCTCCATGCGTTGTGGAGCCATCCGTCTCAAGCCAATGGATATCGTTCCGGTGTTCACTGGAGATTCCGTAACTGATCGTCGTACTCACGACAGGAAACGGGAGCCAGGTAGCAGAGATCTTTCCCTCATCAGAGCGGCTGGGGTCGATATTGTACGCAGGGTTGTCAATCTCCTTGTGAGCATACCGCGCTTGCAGGATCAGTCCCCTGACGGGCCTTATGTCGGCACTCAAAGATGCAGTATGTTTTCTGGTCCCCTCCGGTATGGCCAATGTAGCAACGTGATCGCGCCTGATGTCGTCATAGGCATAGTCTGCTCTTACGGAAACTCCCTTGAACGGCCGGTATTTTATCCCGGCGTTTACGGTGTCCGTGATAGAGGTGACTGCGTGCTCAACGGCATAGGTATAGGTGTTGGCAGGGTTTGTGGTATCTGTCATCGTGGCCGACTCGGGGTTGTCGATGCTGACTTCCTTGTGCCGGTATTTCAGATAGGCCTGCAGATTTGGCTTCAGGGTCCAGATGATATCTCCCGCTCCCACCAGATAGTCTGCCTTGGCACCGCTGTACTGGTTTTCGCTGCTATAGTTGGAGAGAGTCATGGAGGCGACAAGTCCCCCTGTATAGGACGTATGCAGTTTGACTGCGTTGGTTGACCCCTTAAAATCAGGAATGAGATTATGGGGATATATGCCGGCGGCCCGTGCCGGCGTGCCTGTAACAGCCGTATAGGAATCAAAAAAAACATTACTGTTTCCCGAGTCAAATCTCTTCTCCCCGTGGGATATATCAAGTTCCAGCGGGCCGAGATGACTGTTTATGCCGACGACGAGATTCTGCGTCTTCCAGTCTATCTCTCTTGCCTGTGAAGTTCTGATAATACTGCTATTGCCGCCGGACCCGAGCAGGAACCTCTGTTGTTGAGAACCTTTTCTAATAATGGATGTGCCGTCAAAATAGACATGAAAGGGAAAATCATGAGTCTTAAACCTCAGAAAGACATTACTCATATTCCAGCGCACCCCGTAACTCAGGTCGGTATCGCGCTGAAGAACCCCCGGTGACGGCGTTGCAGGATTAAGGTCAATCAGGCTGAGAGTGTCAAGGTTATGATACAGACCCCTGAACAGTCCTCTGAACAGCACAACATCTTCATATGAATAATTGATGTCCCCGAAATAGTCCTTGCTGTTTTTTGCCGATATATCGAGATGAAAACGATGGGGAAATCTGAAGAGGCGGTACTCCCCGGCGACTGCAAGGGATTTTTTCAGATATTCATATTCATCGACACGGGACGAACCGCTGAAATCGACATGGCGATAACCGGCAGAAAATGAAGCCTCCGGGGCGATAGACGGAAAGACATATGCCTCATCAGCCGGGGCTGCCTCCTCTGCTGCCGTTGCCTGTTCTGGCGCCGCAGCCGAAAAAGCCATGAAAGCCGGAGACGACAATATCAGTATTGATACCATAATGATGAAAAAGGATTTCTTCATGTCTCCTCCTACTGTATAAATCTGCCCTTGCCGCTGGCAGAGGGTAGATCTGTTCCGTGTATTGTTGAATGACAATCGGTGCATCGGGTATTCCTGGCAGCCCTGTTTTCCTCAGTGGTAGTTGCCCCTGTCCGATGTCCGGCATGACACTGCAGGCATAAAAAAGGTCCCGGGACATTCAGCAGATTATTAAATGGGGACCCGTGGGGACTGTGGCAGGTTCTGCAGTCCTCCATATTTTCCGCATGCTGAAAGGTAAATGGCCCTTCCTTGTCTGCATGACATTGCGTACAGGTCTCTTTGACGGTAATCTTTCTGAGCATTTTGTCGGTCGTTGAGCCGTGTGGGTCATGGCAATCGTTGCAGAAGACGCGTTTTTCGGGAACGGGGTGATGACTGGGAAGTGCAAATTCTGCCTTTGTTTCAAGATGGCATTTTTCGCACATTTCACCGATTTCAGTCGGTTTGACCTTCAGGTCAGAACCCCCGTGCAGCTTATGACAGTCAGAGCAGGAGACATCACTGATCGCATGCGTTCCGGCATTCCAGTTATGGAGGTTGAAGGTTGCGTTTGCTGTATGACATTTAAGGCAGATAAGCGATTTCGCCTGGGCCGGCAGGTTTCGTATATCGATCAGGGTTTTATAATCGCACGCAGTCTTTTTGCCTGCCTTGGCGTCTTCGGCAACTTTCTCGGGGGTAAGCCCTTCGACGGCCAGGCTACCCGGACCGTGACAGGACTCGCAGTCGACCAGCGGCATGCCGGATTTTTTTGAAAGCTGGACTCCCATAGTGCTGGCATCAAAATCCTGCTTGATCTTATCATGGACGTGGCAGGCAGCAAGGCAGTTGTTTGTCCCAATATAGTTGGCATCAAGACGCCCTGCAATCATCTTTTCATATTCCTTAAGGGGCAGGATCGGTTTAGAGGTTTTCAGGGTCTCACAACCGGCAAGAAGCAACCCTGTTGAAACGAGCACTGCCAGAGTAAGATAAAGAATAATATTTCTTGGTTTCATTACTGCCCTCCCTGATTTAATAGTCATACATAATATAAATATTTTCATTTTATGTCAATGACTTTGCTCCTGCCTTGTGCTGCAGAGGCCTTCTCCTGACCGGTGCGTGATCCGGATATGGTAAAGTAATATTAATGATGTATATGCCCGTTTATTTTTTTAGAGGTATTCCGTGCCTGTCCCTGGGCTGAAATCAGGAGCTGAGTCCGGTGTCAGGGAACGACGTCAGACCAGAAAGCCGCCCCTGTACCGGGTATATCTTCTGAATGACGACTATACAACCATGGAGTTTGTGGTTCAGGTGCTGGAGACGGTTTTTCATAAGAATGCCGTCGAGGCAACGCGCATAATGCTCTTTGTCCATAAGCAGGGCAGGGGGCTTGCCGGTATGTATGAGAGGCAGATTGCCGAGGCAAAGATAACCGAGGTGCACGAGCAGGCCCGGGTTCAGGGCTTCCCTCTCAGGTGCACTATGGAGAAAGAGTAACGGTATGATTAACAAGGAATTGGAACTTACGCTTGAGGCCACTATTCGCGAGGCACGGACGCGTCGTCATGAATATCTTACGGTCGAGCATATTCTCTATGCCCTGCTGCATGACGAAACCGGCATTGAAATCATTACGAGTTGCGGCGGCGATGTCTTCCGGCTGAAGGGTGCTTTGGACAAGTATTTCAGCAAGGACCTTCCGAAGCTGCAGAAGCATTCTGATGAGTTTCCCCATCCGACACCGGGTTTTCAGAATGTGATACAGCGAGCCCTGTTCCATACACAATCATCCTCCAGGCAGGAAACGAACGCCGGAGACCTGCTTGCCTCAATTTTTCTTGAAGAAGAATCCCAGGCAGTGTATCTTCTTGAGTCGGAAGGTATTACCAGGCTGGATGTTCTGGACTACCTGTCGCACGGGACGGTGAAGTCTCTGCAGGAGCCGCTCCCGGAGGAGTACCTTTCTGAACAGCAGGACGGAGAGAAGCGCGACCAGGGAAGGGCAGCTCACCATGATCCTCTGAAGGTATTTACCGTGGATTTGACCGCACTGGCTGCCGCCGGCAAGATTGACCCTCTTATCGGACGTGCTGCGGAACTGAAAAGAACGATACAGGTGCTTTGCAGACGCAGAAAAAACAATGTGGTGTTTGTCGGGGAGCCCGGTGTCGGCAAAACAGCGATTGTCGAGGGTCTGGCCCTCAACATTCATAATGCCCAGGTGCCTGATCTTCTGAAAAAAACACGGATCTTTTCTCTCGATATGGGCGCCCTGCTTGCCGGGACGAAATACCGCGGTGACTTCGAGTCACGGCTGAAGGCAACCATACAGGCCATTGAGAAGATCCCGGATGCTGTGCTTTTTATCGATGAGATCCATACTCTGGTGGGGGCCGGCGCTACCAGCGGCGGTTCCATGGACGCCTCGAACATTCTGAAACCCGTCCTTAACTCCGGACGGATACGGTGCATAGGCGCCAGCACCTACGAGGAGTACCGCAACTACTTTGAAAAGGACCGTGCTCTGTCAAGGCGTTTTCAGAAGATCGAGCTGCAGGAGCCGTCGCTTGCTGAAGCCGTGGAGATTCTCAATGGTTTGAGGTCATATTATGAGAAGTTTCACGGTGTCCGCTACAGCGACGGGGCAGTGAGGTCTGCAGCTGAACTGTCGGTGAAGTATGTCAATGACAAGTTTCTGCCGGATAAGGCTATCGACGTTCTGGATGAAGCCGGTGCCCGGGCCCGTTTGTCGACGGGCAGCGGAAGGAAAAAGGCTATCGGGGTCCGCGACATAGAAAGGGTGGTGGCTGAGATTGCCCGTGTGCCTGTCCGGACCGTATCAACATCTGATGTCGAAAAGCTGAGGCATCTCGAAGATGATCTGCGTCAGACCGTCTTTGGTCAGGATGAGGCGATTCGTGTACTTTCTGCCGCGATAAAGCGGTCCAGGGCAGGGCTTGGTCCCGAGGGGAGGCCGATCGGTTCATTTCTCTTTACCGGACCTACGGGTGTGGGAAAGACAGAAGTCTCCAAGCAGCTTGCAGCTGTCCTGGGGAGCCGGTTTGTCCGATTTGACATGAGCGAATACATGGAAAAACACACGGTTGCCCGCCTCATCGGTGCTCCGCCCGGCTATGTAGGCTTTGACCAGGGGGGCCTGCTGACCGAGGCGGTCAGAAAGCATCCCTTCTGCGTACTGCTTCTTGACGAGATAGAGAAGGCCCACCCTGATATATTCAGCATTCTGCTGCAGGTGATGGACTATGCCACACTTACGGACAACAACGGGAAGAAGGCTGATTTCAGAAATGTCGTCCTGATTATGACCTCGAACGCCGGAGCCAAGGAGATGTCAGGAAGTGTTATCGGCTTTGGAGAGCGCGCGGGAGATGCTCTTTCGAAGGGCACGGATGCCCTCGTGAAACTCTTCAATCCTGAATTTAGGAACCGGCTCGATGCAATCATGACCTTTGCTCCCCTGACCAGGGAAGTCATGCGGATGATCGTGAAGAAGTTCATCTCAGCGGTTTCAGAACAATTGAGACAGAAGAAGGTGGTCCTCGATATGGAAGATGAGGCTGTCGACTGGCTCAGCCTTAAGGGGTACGATCCCGTATTTGGCGCACGTCCGTTGGCCCGCCTGGTCCAGACAGAGATTCAGGACCCGCTTTCAGATGAGATTTTATTCGGGCGCCTGACCAGGGGCGGCAGGGTTGTCATCAGACTGTTGAACGACAAACTGGACTTCAGCGTTCAGTCCTAACCCCATGCCTGTTTTTGCACTCGGGGAAGATCCTGTTTTCCCCCCGCCGGAACTGGCTGATCCTGACGGGCTTCTTGCGGTTGGAGGCGACCTCAGTCCCGAGCGGATTATACAGGCCTATACCAGAGGAATCTTCCCCTGGTATTCGGAGGACTCTCCAATTCTCTGGTGGTCTCCTGACCCCCGCCTGGTCTTGTTTCCCGGGGAACTGAAGCTTTCACGGAGCCTGAGGCAGGTGATCAGGAGGGATGACTTCCGGGTGACCTTTGATACGGCCTTCAAAGACGTTATTACGGGCTGCGCCTCGGTGAAACGTGGGCATGAAGACGGGACCTGGATTACGGAGGATATGATGCACGCCTACTGCCTGCTGCACGAGCAGGGTTATGCTCATTCTGTCGAGAGCTGGTATGGAGATGAACTGGCAGGAGGGCTGTATGGCATAAGTCTTGGGCGTATATTTTTCGGAGAATCGATGTTTGCAACCAGACCCAACAGCTCAAAAGTGGCCTTTGCAGCTCTTGTCGAAAGACTCACGGCAGCCGGTTATGCATTGATAGATTGCCAGGTGAAGACACGGCATCTGCAGAGTTTCGGAGCCCGCGAGATTTCTGGAGACGAATTCAGAAAAATCCTGAGACGGGTCGTCGGGCTGTTGCCGGTGGATGCGCCATGGGATGCAAAAACAGCATTGATGGGTTGACTTTTGCTTTTGCCGTATACTAAAAATAATAAAACTCTCATAGAGGTGAAACATAATGACCGTTGAACAGATGGAATTCAAGACCGAAGTAAAACAACTCCTGGATCTGATGATCCATTCACTTTATTCGCATAAGGAGATATTTCTGCGCGAATTGATATCGAACGCTTCTGATGCAATAGACAAGGCGCGGTATGAAGCTCTTACGAATAAGGAGATTGGGTCAGATGCAGGTGAGTGGCAGATCCGGATTACCGCAGACAAGACAGCAGGGACTCTGACCGTAAGCGACAACGGTATAGGCATGACAAAAGATGAGGTGGTCCAGGCCCTGGGGACTATTGCCCATTCGGGGACCAAGGAGTTTCTCAAGTCTCTTCAGGACCGCGACAAACAGGCAAACCCTGAACTTATCGGTCAGTTCGGTGTTGGTTTTTATTCTGCTTTTATGGTGGCCGACAGGGTTACGGTGCTGACGAAGAAGGCGGGCCTGTCTGACAGCCAGGCAGTCAAATGGGAGTCGGCTGCCGACGGATCTTTTACCATTGACAATGCCGAGAAGACAGCTCCCGGGACCGAAGTTGTCCTGCATATAAAGGACGACGAGAAGAAATATCTCGACGAATGGGAATTACGTAATATCGTTACAAAGTATTCCGACTATATAGATCACCCGGTGGTCATGGAGGTCGAGAGGAAAAAGCCTGATGCCTTTGACAAAGAGAAGACCATTACGGTAAAGGAAGATGAGACTCTGAATTCAAGGAAGGCCCTCTGGCTCAAGGACAAGGCAGAAATTACGGATGCTGAATATTTTGAGTTCTACAAGCATGTCTCCCACGATTATTCCGATCCCTCGCAGGTAATCCACTATAAAGCAGAGGGGACGTCAGAGTTTACCGCGCTGCTCTTTTTGCCGGCAAAGGTGCCCTACGGCATTTTCTTCAAAGATTTCAAGATAGGCCCGACGCTGTATGTGAGGCGTGTCCAGATCATGGACCACTGCGAAGAGCTGATACCGCCGTATCT
Source organism: Thermodesulfovibrio sp. (assembly GCA_013824615.1). GTDB lineage: Bacteria > Nitrospirota > Thermodesulfovibrionia > Thermodesulfovibrionales > UBA6898 > PALSA-1316. Next base: position 100,118 of record PNOC01000001.1, on the reverse strand, counting down.
GCGGTTCATCAAGGGGGTCGTTGACTCATCTGACCTGCCGCTGAATGTTTCCAGGGAGATTTTGCAGTCAAACCGCCAGATAGATACCATCAAAAAAAGTCTCACCAAGAAAGTCCTTGATACCCTTGCGGAGATGAAGAAGAACGAACCGGAGAAATACCGGCTGTTTTTTAAAGAGTTCGGCCGAATCCTGAAAGAAGGCATCCATTTTGACTTTGCACGGAAAGAACAGATTGCTGAACTGCTGCTTTTTTCTTCGACCAAGACAGAGAACGACCAATTGACCACTTTTTCGGAATATCTCGGGAACATGCCGCCTGCCCAGGAAGAGATCTATTATATAACCGGTACTGACCGGGACGAGATCCTGAAGTCCCCGTACCTTGAGGCGTTTAAAGAAAAAGGCTATGAGGTTCTTATCATGCCTGATGAAGTTGACGATATCATCATGGGCAGCCTGCATGAGTACAAAGGGAAGAAGCTGAAGTCGGTTATCCGGGGTGATATAAGCCTGGACAAAGAAAAAGCCCCCGAGGCAAAAGAGGCCGAAGTCACCATGGAGAGACTGCGCGCCGCGATGAAAGATTTTCTGAAGGATGAAGTCAAGGACGTGCGGCTTTCAGGCAGACTCCGGGACTCTGCCTGCTGCCTTGTGACAGACGAGGGCGGTATGGACCCGAATATGGAGAAGCTGATGAAGGCCATGGGACAGGACGTTCCTGCCAGCCTGAAGATTTTTGAGATCAATCCGGTACATCCGGTTTTCGATGCCATGAATGCCATGCTGGGTGACGAGGCAAAGAAAGATCAGCTCAGGGAATATACCGAGATGCTCTATAACCAGGCATTGATTCTTGAGGGATCGAAGCCCCGCGACCCGGCAGCGTTTGCAAAGACGGTTTCAAAGCTCATGGTCGAGAGTCTGAAGCAGGGCTGTCCTTAAGGACCTTGACGCCGAATCCCTGCAGCACCGGTACAAGGGCGTTGAGCGGCAGACCTATGACATTGAAGTAATCGCCGTCGATTTTATTGACTATGACAGACCCGAGACCCTGTATTGCATAGGCGCCGGCCTTGTCCATAGGCTCTCCGGAGGCTACATAGGCATTAATTTCCCTCTGGGTAAGATTTTTGAAATAGACCGTTGTTACGACTGCCTTGGAGATTGATCTGCCGGAGGCTGTATGCAGAACGGTAAACCCTGTAATGACACGGTGGGATCGGTTGTTCAGCGACCGGAGCATTTTTATCGCTTCTGCAGTTGTCTGCGGTTTGCCGAGAAGATGGCCGTCGAGGTCGATAAAGGTGTCAGCAGCGATGACCAGTGCCTCGGCACACCGCAAGGCAACGTCTTCGGCTTTTTTTGCGGAGAGAAAGCAGGCGAGTCTTCGGGGACTCATCCTCAGCGTCATGTCCTCGTTGTAGCTGCTCGGAACAACCTCAAACCTTACGCCGATCAGTTCCAGCAGTTCTTTCCGGCGCGGAGACGCTGAGGCCAGAATGATCCGTCGGGGCGCCTGCGTACTATGCATGCTGGCCTGCTGCATAGCCTGAAGACCAGGCCCACTGAAGATTAAAACCGCCGAGTTGTCCGGTGACGTCGATGACCTCTCCGATGAAATAGAGTCCGGGCACTTTTTTTGACTCCATGGTCTTTGACGACAACTCGCCCGTGTCGACGCCGCCCAGGGTAACTTCGGCCTTTGAAAAACCAGCTGTGCCGGCCGGCCGGATCTCCCAGTTCTGGAGGTTGTGGGCTATATGCCCGATTTCTCGGGGGCTGAATTGACAGAGGGGGCGGGCGAGATCGTTCATTTCCGTCCACCGCTGAGCAAAGCGCTTTGGCAAAAAAGATGCAAGCACGTTTGCAAGCTGGGCCCGTGACTGGCTATGATCAGTCAGAAATCCGAGCAGGTCTGTTTCCGGCAGCAGATTTATGGCAATACTTTCCCCTTCCTCCCAGTAGAGCGATGCCTGCAGGACAGCGGGTCCGCTCAGTCCGGTATGCGTCATGAGCATGCCCCCGGATACCCGGATCCCCTTGCAGCTGATTTCAACATTCAGTGAGGTCCCGCTGAGGTCCTGGAACTGGCGTGCGGTGTTTTTATCGAAGAGCAGGGGAACCAGGCCGGGACGAAGTCTGGTGACCTTCAACCCGAATTCCTTTGCTATCGTATACCCGAGATTTGTGGCGCCGATATCCGGATAGGAGAGACCACCGGTGGCGACTATCACGGAGTCTGCGGTGAAAAGTCCCTTGTCGGTCACAAGCTCAAAGGTTTTCTGCTTCCTCATCTTTTTGATCACCGTCCCCAGGGAGAAATCAACACCGCCGGCGGTTGCTTCCTTTTGCAGCGCGGAGATAATGTCCTCGGCTGTCCTTATACAGAAAAGCTGCCCCTCGGACCTCTCCCCGTATCTTATATGGTGGCGGTCGAGCAGTGCCATGAAATCCGCCGGGGTAAACTGTGTCAGGGCTGATTTGCAGAAGTGGCTGTTCAGGGAAATGTAGTTCTCCGCAGTGACGTGCAGATTCGTAAAGTTGCAGCGTCCCCCTCCCGAGATCCGGATCTTGTTTCCGATCCGCTTCATATGATCGATCACGAGTACTGACCGTTTTCTGCGGGCAGACTCAATAGCTGCAATCAGTCCGGAGGCTCCGGCACCAAGTATTATCACTTCTTTATTCATTTTTTATTGGCCCATTGGAGATGCTATAGTATATATCATCGCTGCATTCTGCGCTGCAAAAGATCGGTATGAACAGGTTGCATTCCGTTGTATACACTGTCTAAAATATACCTATATTTTATTGCAGTTATATTTCAAAAGTAGAGAAAGGAGACACACTATGAGGGTAGTCTGTTGTACCGTTGTTTGTTTGGCTTTGCTTGCGGGGTCGGCGTTTGCCGAAGAAGCTCAGGCACTGAAGACGCAGAAGGAGAAGATCAGCTATATTATCGGTACGGATATCGGCAATAATTTCAAGAAACAGGGCATTGAGATAGAGCCTGACATTCTCATGAAAGGGCTCAAGGACGCACTCGGCGGCAACAAACCGCTCCTGGGCGAAAAAGAGACCACAGACATAATGACTGCCTACAGGCAGGAAATGATGACAAAACAGGCGGAGGCAACTAAGGTGCAGGGAGAAAAGAACAAGAAAGAAGGCGAGGCCTACCTGGCCGCCAACAGCAAGAAAGAAGGCGTGAAGGTCCTTCCGAGCGGCCTGCAGTACAAGGTAATTACAGAGGGTTCAGGAAAGTCTCCAAAGGCGACGGACACCGTTGTGGTCAACTATCGCGGTACCCTGATTGACGGCACTGAATTTGACAGTTCCTATAAACGGGGTCAGTCCGCGACATTCCCGGTCAACGGTGTTATTCCGGGCTGGACAGAGGCCTTGCAGTTAATGCAGGAAGGTGCAAAATGGCTGATTGTTCTTCCATCGAATATCGCATACGGGGAAAGAGGGGCAGGTGGTGCCATTGGGCCGAATGCTTCCCTGGTATTTGAGGTTGAACTGGTTGCTATAAAAGAGGGAGCAAAACAGCCGGCAAAATAGGTGTGGCAGCCCGATCTTCGGGACAGATTCCATAAAGAAAGGCCGGCGTGAAGCCGGCCTTTCTTTATGGAAATGGTTATGTTGAGCGCAATTTATTTTGCGAAGGTCGCATTTTCGATAATCGCATCATACTTGTAGCCCGCACCAAAGTCCTTGTCATTAAAAAAAGTACCGGTGGCGGTAAGCGTATCTCCTTTTGAAGGGACTGTTTCAGCTGTGGAGGTTACGACCAGGTTATGAGTACCCTTGGCAGCATCGCCGGTACCATCCTGGATATGCACCCAGTTCCGCTGCATAATGCCGGTTGATACCTTGACCACTTTACCCTTCACCGTAACGGTTTTGTGGTTCAGTGTGGCCCTCTTTTTATAAAGTTCCTCGACCGTATAGGCGTTTGCAACTGCGGGTTTATCGATCTTGATTTTTTCCTTTGAGGCAACAACCTTGTCCTTGCTTCCGGTAGGCTTTGCTTCGGCACCTGCTGCCTGGGGAGTTGCCAGTCCATCACTGAAGATGATACGGTCAAACTTGCGTTTGAGCGTCTTGCTCTCAAAATTCTCCATAACGGCTCCAGGCTTGAAGGATACGGTTTCTCCCTTTTTTATCTTTGTCTCACCGATTGCGACCCATATCTTCTTGCCTTTGTTTTCGATCTCGACATACGTATAACCGCCGCTGTTCATGGTCTGAACAACCTTGCCGCTTATTGCGGCAGTCTCCGGCTGCTCCTGCGTCTTTGGTGCCTTTTTGGCAGGCTCCTTTTTCGCTGCAAAGCCTGTCTGCGCCGTGACCAGACAGAGTGCGATGACAGATCCTGCAAGTAACATCTTCGTGCTGCATTTTTTCATACAATCACTCCTGATAAATGGATTTATTGACGGAATGGCCTGCACTCCTTTTTTTATTATAATGCAAGGAGGCTGATTTGTACTATTGTTTCGCTGCGTTTGTCTATAATATTCCATGAAGAATAATTCTATAGTCGTTACCTGTGCCAAAGGTATCACCCCGTATCTGAAGCAGGAAATTGAGTCTCTTGGCTTGCCGGTTGTGGCAGAGACGACAGCGAGCGTCATGACCCGGGGAGATATGGACGTGGCCATGCGGTTAAATTTATTTCTGCGGACAGGGCACCGGGTGCTGTTGATGCTGAAAGAGTTTACGGCGCAGAATGCTGATGAACTCTACCGCGAACTCTTCGATATACGTTGGGAAGAGTATATACCGGAAGACAGCTATCTCTGCGTCACTTCAAGCGTTGACAACCGTACCATTAATGATTCCCGTTACGCCAACCTTAAATGCAAAGACGCCGTCGTGGACCGGATGCTGCATGTCTGCGGCAGAAGACCTGATTCCGGTCCGGACCGTGACCGGTGTGTGGTCTATCTCTACTGGAAAGACAGTGTCTGTATTGTCTATCTCGACACTTCGGGGGAACCCTTGTCAAAGAGGGGTTACCGGAAGCTTCCGGTGAAGGCGCCGATGCAGGAAACCCTTGCTGCCGCAGTAATTATGGCCACCGGCTGGCAGGGCGGGACCGATTTTGTTAATCCCATGTGCGGCAGCGGGACCCTGGCCATTGAGGCGGCGCTTATGGCAGTTGGTAAGGCCCCTGGTCTCCTGAGAACAAATTTTGGTTTTATGCATTATCGCGGCTACCGGGCCGCGAACTGGGAGGCCATGCGCCTGGAGGCCGAAAAAATGGTCCGGGCAAACCCTGAAGTCAGCATTATTGCCAGCGACATCGACCCTGATGCTGTTGATGCCGCCGGAAAGAACGCGCTTGCTGCAGGTGTCCGGGAGGACATTCTCTTTGATGTCTGCGACTTTGCAGAGACCGATCTGCCCGGAAGAGGAGGTATCGTCCTGCTGAACCCCGAGTATGGCGAGAGGCTGGGTAATGAAGAGACCCTGCAGCATACCTATGGGGCCATCGGCGATTTTTTCAAGCAGCGGTGCAAGGGGTATACCGGGTATATTTTTACCGGCAATACGGCACTTGCAAAAAAAGTTGGGCTCAGACCGAAAAGAAGAATACCTTTTTTCAATGCCGATATCGAGTGCCGGCTGCTTGAATATGAGCTGTATGAGGGAACCAGGAAAGCAGGGAAATGCGAAAGCGGGACGAATACGGAGTCGAGATGACAAAAAAAAGAGCAGAAAATAAGAATTCGGGATTAGTCTGGAACCTTACCCCCTTATTCAGGTCTGATGACGACCCTGGTATCGAAGAGAATTTAAAACAGGTTGAAAAGAAAAGTTATGCCTTTATAAATACCTGGAAAGACCGGTCGGACTATCTGCATGAGCCCGCGGTGATGCAGGAAGCCCTGGAAGCCTATGAGCACTGGAAAAAAAGCTGGGGCGCGGACGGTGATGCCGGCTATTACTATTGGCTGCGGACTCAGCAGGACATGAACGATGCAGAACTCCGGGCCCGCTTTAACCGCATCGAGGAGTTCAGCCGGAAGATAGAAAACGATATCCAGTTTTTTCATCTCAGAATTGCGAAAATCCCAAAGGCCCGGCAGAAGAGATTCCTGGCCTATGAGGGGCTCCGGAAATACCGGCATTTTCTCTCCAGGATTTTTGCTGAAGCTGCCTACTTGCTGAGCGAACCGGAAGAGAAGATTCTGAACCTCAAGTCCTCGACTTCCTATGCCCAGTGGACGCGCATGACCGCAGGGTTCCTGGCAAAAGAGGAAAGGACCGTGCTCCTTGAAAAAAACAGAAAAGGGTTGCGGACGCTTTCGGAGATAGCCACACTTTCAAGCCATAAGAACAAGAATATCAGAGACGTTGCTGCCGCGGCCTTTGACAGCATAATGGAGCAGCACGCTGACGTGGCCGAGGCAGAAATAAATGCTGTCCTGGCCCACAAGAAGGTTGATGATGATCTGCGGGGTTTCGGCCGCCCTGATCATGCCCGGCATCTGAGCGATGACATTGAGACCGAGGTGGTCGATGCCCTGCTCAGCACCGTCTCCTCTCGGTTCGATATTTCGGCGCGGTTTTACCGGTTAAAGGCCAGGCTGCTGAAGGTTAGGAAGCTTGCCTATCACGAACGCAATGTGGAATATGGCGACATTGATGTCAAATATCCCTACCGGAAAGCCCTGGCGCTCACCGGTAAAGTCATGACTGACCTGGACAAGGACTTTTCCTCTATCTTTCAGGGCTTTATCAGCCGCGGGCAGATAGATGTTTCACCCAGGAAAGGCAAGAGCGGCGGTGCCTTTTGTGTCCATCATCTTGCATCGCAGCCTACCTACATACTGTTGAATCACACGGACACGTTGCGTGACGTGCTGACGATAGCCCATGAAGTGGGGCATGGCATAAACAATGAGCTGGTCCGATCTCGGCAGCCTGCCCTTTATTTCGGAACGCCGACTTCTACCGCTGAGGTTGCCAGTACCTTTATGGAGGATTTTGTCCTGCAGGAGATTCTGGCGCATTCGGATGACCGGGTCCGCCTGCCGATCATGATGATGAAGCTGAACGACGACATATCGACTATATTCAGACAGGTTGCCTGTTACCGGTTCGAGCAGGAGCTGCACCAGGTGTTCCGGCAGAAGGGATACCTCTCAAAGGATGAGATAGGCAGTCTTTTTCAGCGGCATATGGCCGCCTACATGGGGAACGCAGTGGAACAGTCAAAAGGTTCACGTTTCTGGTGGGTCTACTGGAGTCATATACGGTATTTCTTTTATGTATACTCCTATGCGAGTGGACTGCTTATCTCCAAGTCTTTGCAGCGCTCTGTAAAAAAGGACCCTGCGTTTACCGGGAGGGTCAAGGGGTTTCTGTCTGCGGGGCTCTCGGATTCACCGCAGGCGATATTCGAGAAACTCGGTATCAATATAGCTGACAGCACCTTCTGGGGCGGCGGACTTGATGAGGTGGAAGCTCTGCTTGATGAAACAACAGCGCTTGCAAAGAAGCTCGGAAAGCTCTGATCCTTTGGCGGTTTTTAAGCCCTAATCCGTCTTGCGTCTCTTGCGCTCCGGCATGATACTGCCGAAAACACGGTAATGCTCGTTGATCAGAAAAAGCACCTCTTCCGGTGTATCCACCAGAGAGAAGAGTGAGAAGTCCCCGTTTTCTATGGTCTCGTGCTTAACCAGGGTCTTCCTCATCCAGTCGATAAGGCCTCCCCAGTATTCAGACCCGTAAAGGATGATGGGAAAGGACTGGATCCTTTTGGTTTGCGTCAGGGTCAGTGCCTCGAACAGTTCATCCATGGTTCCGAAGCCGCCGGGAAAGATGATGAAGGCCATCGCATATTTTATAAACATCAGCTTGCGGATAAAGAAATATCTGAAATGGAGGCTGATGTCATGATACGGGTTTGGGACCTGTTCAGCCGGCAGTTCAATATTGAGCCCGACTGAATGTGCCTTCCCGAGTTTGGCGCCCTTATTGGCGCCCTCCATAACACCCGGCCCGCCTCCGGTGATGACCGCAAAGCCGTCGTCAGCAAGCAGGCGAGCTACCTGTTCGGCCTCCTGATAATATTTGTTCTCCGGAGTCAGGCGCGCGCTTCCGAAAATAGTGACTGCGGGTCCAAGATCATTGAGCGTTTCAAAACCTTCAACCAGTTCAGACTGTATTCTGAAGACCCGCCAGGTCTCGGAGGTTTTCAGGTCTTCCATTATGGCTTCCCTGAACTGCTGTTGATATTGAGTGTTCTGACCAGCCTGTTGAAATCGAATTCCTTTTCCATGATCTCCCTGGTTTTCTGAACTTTTTTCTGTTCACGGATGCGTATCTTGCCGAGGACTGCCTCGATCTTTTCGACCGTGGAATACGTATCGTCATGCACGGAGAGGAAGGGGACTCCGGCCTGTTTTGCCTTGCCGAGTATAACGTCATTGGTATGCATACCTCCGGTGAGTATGACGCATCTGGTTGACGTCTCGAGCGCCGCCAGCTGGATGTCGGAACGATGGGCCCCGGTGATGACTGCCTTGTTGGGGGTCCTCCTGAAGTACTTCAGGGCGCTGTCCACGTCCATGGCACCGACGGAGAAGCTCTCGATGAACTCATCAAGCCCTTCTTCGCAGCAGAGCACTTTTCCGTTCAGTATTTCGTTCAATTGGCGGACCGTGATTGAGTCGAGGAGTATGTCCCGGTGCAGGCAGGCAAATATCGGGATGCTTCTCTTTTCGAGATAAGGCCTGACTGATGTATTCACGTAATCGTGGGCAGCCTGCGGGATCTTGTTAATGACCGCCCCGGCAAAATGCTCTCCGAGCAGTTCCTTGGAGCCGATCAGGGAATCGATAGAGCTGTCGCCGCTCCATGGCTCTACGACCAGAGTCTTCGCCCTGAGGTGATTGATGAGTCTGAGTCCGCTTAGACCAAAGACAGAACCTTCAAAAAGATTTGCCGCTCCTCCGATGAGCACGACGTCCTTCTCCGTGATCATTTCTATGGCTTCGTTGACGACCTTGAACTTGTCGGCCGCTCTGCCCTTGAGCGCGCTGCTCTGCAGTTCGAAGGTGACCACAAAGGGCGAGACCGCCTCAGGGGTCTCCGGCAGGTCGAGGGCTTTTCTCATGAACTCAGCGTCAGCATCGACCAGTTTGCCCTCATATCTGGAGGGAATATTGCCGTAGGGTTTAATGTATCCGATCCGGAACCCTCTTTCCTTCATAAGCAGCCCAAGCCCGAGAGTGACAAGACTTTTGCCTGAAAAGCCGGACATAGAAGCTATATACAGGTGCACCATTTAGACTCCTCCTTTTGGTTGGCTCAGTATTATGCGGGCGTCCAGGGCTGTTGCGCCCTTCTCGGTTACCACGAGGGGATTGATATCCAGCTCAATCACTTCCGGGAATTCAGTTGCCAGACGGGAAAGCCTGAGGATGGCATCAGTGATCGCTTCAAGATCAACCGGCTTTTCCCCCCGTGCGCCCTTCAGGAGCTGATAGGTTTTTATCTCCTGGACCATCTCCGTCGCATCTCTTTCTGTAAGGGGTACTATTCTGAAGGAGATGTCCTTAAGTACCTCCACATAAATCCCGCCGAGGCCGAACATGATCATATGTCCGAAGGTCCTGTCATAGCTGATACCGAGGATCACCTCTTTGCCTTTAGGCACCATCTCATAGACAGTCACGCCATTGATGAACGCCTGGGGCATAAATTTCTTTGCGTTCATGGTTAACAGGCTGAAGGCCTCTTCTGCCTCTTTTCTGGAACCTACCCCGACCTTCACGCCTCCTATATCTGTCTTGTGCAGAATATCGGGGGAGGAAATTTTCATGACCACCGGAAATCCGATGCGGTTGGCTGCCGCCGCCGCCGCCCGCGGCGTTGAGGCCAGTTCCTTTGACGGGAATCTGAATCCGCAGGAGGTGAGTATATCACGGGAATCATCCTCGGCAAACTGAAACTGCCCCCGGCTGACAGCTTCCTGTATCCTGGCCGCTATCGGTGCCCGATCGATCGGAATATCAGGAAGTACCGCATCAGTCTGCCGTGTCCAAGCGCCGTAGTCATAGAGTTTCTTGAAGGCCCCGACCGCAGGTTCCGGATATGAAAAATTCGGAATCGACGCTGCCTTCAGCAGATCAATGGAAGACCGCACGCGCTCCATGCCCATGAAACTCGTGATAAAAGGTTTGTCTGTTTTCTGCGATGTTTGAATGACCTCCTGAGCCGTGTCGTCGACATTAATCGTGGCCTGGGGTGTCAGTATGACCAGGAACCCATCCACAGCAGGATCGGCCAGGGCATGCTCAAATACGGTCTTGTAGCGGTCAGAGGTGGCGTCACCGATGATATCAACCGGATTGTAAAGTGAGGCGGTCTTTGGAAGAAGGGCTGCAAGCGTTTCTGTTGTGGCCTTAGACAGCTGGGGCAGGTTTATTCCCAGCCGTTCGGCAGTGTCGGCGGCTATGATGCCGGGGCCTCCGGCATTTGTAATAATAAGGAGATTGTTGCCGCAGGGTATTTTCTTTGAATTAAAGGCCTTCGCCGTTTCAAAAAGGTCTTCAATCCCCTCGGCCCGCATGATCCCGCATTGCCTGAAGGCCGCATTGAAGGCATGTTCCGATCCGGCAAGGGCACCGGTATGAGACGATGCGGCACGGGCACCTGCCTGTGTGCCTCCTGATTTTACGAGGAGGATCGGTTTTATCTTTGTTGCTTTTCTGGCTACCTCCAGAAACCGCCGCCCCTGAACAACATCTTCTATATAGCCAAGTATGATGTCTGTTTCATCGTCATTGATAAAGTACTCGATAAAGTCGGTTTCATTCAGGTCAGCCTTGTTGCCGAGGCTGATAAACTTTGAAAAACCGACTTTATTTCCGATGGCCCAGTCCAGGATAGCGATACCGAGGGCACCGGACTGAGAGAAAAAAGCTATCCTGCCCGGTGGAAGCATGCCTGCAGCAAAGGTCGCATTAAGGGAACCGGAGGTGTTGATCACTCCGAGGCAATTAGGCCCCAGGATCCGTATTTCATTGCCACGGACGAGCGACTTCAGTTCTTCCTCAAGCAGAATGCCTGCCGACCCGGCTTCCTTGAATCCGGCGCTGACTATTACAGCCGAAGGGATCTTCTTTCTGATGCAGTCTCTGACCGCCTGCGGCACATGGACCGCGGGGATTGCAATGACGGCAAGGTCTACCTCCCCCGGTATGGAGTTCAGGTCTGCGTAGGTCTTCAGACCGAGGATTTCTTCGGTTTTAGGGTTGACCGGATAGATTGTTCCCTGATATGAAAACCTCAGGAGGTTGTTGAGCAGGGAATAGCCAACCTTATGCTGGTCGGCCGATGCGCCTATAACGGCAACAGAGCGGGGATAAAATAGTGAATTCAGCACAGTACATCATACTAAAGTCAATACAACATCGCAAGAAGATTCAGAGAACAGGGTAGAAGATTCAGAAAAGAGGAGTAAAATATTCTAAATATAATTTACTTGAACTACTTTATCCTTGACAAGAGTGTATCTCCTTAATATAATTAAGAAAATTATATTTGGGGCGGTTGAGATGACAAAAGCTGATATTGTTGACACAATCTTTGAAAAGGTCGGTCTTTCCAAGAAAGAGGCTCAGGATATAGTGGAGTATCTCTTCGAGACGATGAAGCAGACCTTTGTTGAAGGAGAATCGATAAAGATATCGGGCTTCGGAACATTTAATGTCAGAAAAAAGCTTGCCAGAAGAGGAAGGAATCCTAAAACAGGGCAGGACCTTGAAATTACTCCCCGCAGAGTGATAACATTTCGGGTAAGCAATCAGCTGAAGAAAGAGCTCGAGAAGCTTGATGCATAATCATGCTGTTGATAATCCGAGGCCTGCATTGCCTCTCCCGGATAAACTGTTTTATAAAATCGGGGAAGTCAGCCGGATTACGGGCATTGAATCATATGTACTGCGATACTGGGAGACTGAGTTTCCGTTTCTGAAGCCGCGCAAGAATAAGTCTGGTCAAAGGGTATATACCAAAAAAGAACTTGAGCTGATTTTGCAGGTCAAGAAAATGTTGTACCAGGAGCGGTATACTATTGAAGGCGTCAGAAAGCGTTTTGGCGAGGGAGCGGCAAAAACTGTTGAGGTAAGAACAATACCGGAAAGTAAACCGAAGATTTCAAGGTCACAGCAGGATGCTATTGGTTTTATCAGAAAAAAACTTCAAGACATTCTTAACCAGATTCGTTAAACAAAAAGCTTAAAATCGGGGCGTAGCGCAGCCTGGTAGCGCACTCGCTTGGGGTGCGAGTGGTCGCCTGTTCAAATCAGGTCGCCCCGACCATATAGGATGAAGGCCCTGCGAGAGGTTCGCAGGGCCTTCATTTATTTTCAGTTGAATAATCACGAACAGGACTTTTGTCGGCTGATGGTGAGTATTCGTGCCTCCTGCTTCCAGGCTGTTCTTGTCTGGAGATCCTGAATGAGGCGTGCGCTAGACCATGAATTTCCCCAAAATGTAAAAAGGTTGCCCTAATCAGGATTGTATAGCGCACCGGTGAGTTCCGGAATGGCTGTTTTGTTGGCTGTCTAAAGTTGGCATGCTTATTGTATATGAACTATATCAGATATATAAATCTTTCAGATATAAAAATTTACAAAAGGAAAGGTGGTGAATTTAATGAAAAAGATGATCTCTATCGTAACCGCAATAATGTTTGTTCTTTCTCTTTCAATTGTTGCTTTTGCAGCTGACGCTCCGAAGGCTGATGCAACTGCTCCTAAGGCAGCCGCAGCAGACAAGAAGGTAGCTGACGACAAGGCAGCCGCTAAGAAGGTTGTCGTTGACGACAAGGCAGCAGCCAAGAAGGTTGTTGTTGAGGATAAGGCAGCAGCTAAGAAGACTGCAGTTGACGAGAAGGCAGATGCCAAGAAGATGACTGCAGCTGAGAAGAAGGCAGCCAAGAAGAAGGCAGCTGACGAGAAGAAGGCAGCCAAGAAGCTGGCAGCTGAGGAAAAAGCAGCAGCCAAGAAGAAGGCAGCTGAGGAAAAGGCAGCAGCCAAGAAGACTGCAGCTGACGCTAAGGCAGCTGAGAAGAAGGCTCCTGAGGCAGCTAAGGCAGCTGACAAGGCTCCTGACGCTAAGGCAGCCCCGAAGGCAGACGCTAAGGCAGCTCCGAAGGCAGACGCTCCTAAGAAGTAAATTTGTTTTCATATGCGGGTCGGCGATGAATAGTCGCCGGCCCGTTTTTTTTTATAACATTGATTTCTTCCCGTTGCATGCCGGATGCATGTCGGTAAATTCCCATGATATAGAGCACCCTTTATTGTTAAAATCATTTTCAAATGTTATGCTTTCAGGGCAAACACGAACACTGTATGGGTTGGAAACAGGAGAGGGTACTCTCCCGGCAAAAAAAATAACAGGATGATGACATGATCCACTTGAGACGAAAGCTTCCTTATAAGCCTACAGAGAGAATGAATGTCGTGAGTTACCCCATCAGGGATATCGTGATGGAGGCAAAGCGCGAAGAGGCTAAGGGCAGGCAGATGATTTATCTTAACATCGGAGATCCGCCCCAGTATGGCTTTGAGCCTTTCCAGGTAATAGCAGACCGGGTAAAAAGCGCACTCGATGAGAACTGGAAGGGCTACGCACCTTCAGAAGGGGACGAAGAGCTCAGGACAACTATCGCAAGAATCGAGAAATGCAGGCCTGAAGACGTCTTCGCCGTGGCAGGTCTCACCGAGGGAATCGATTTCTTTTTCCATTCGTTCATCGGTTTTGGTGAAAAGGTTCTGCTGCCCAACCCGGTATACCCCCTTTACCTGAGCAAGGCGAAGCAGTTTGAGGGGGACAGCGTTTTTTACCGGCATGATGCAGAGGGACAGATAGATGTCGGCAACCTTGCAAAAAAGATTGAGGGCGCCAAGGCCATGGTGATCATCAACCCCAATAATCCGCTGGGGTCGGTCTATTCCGAGAAGAATCTTAAAGAGGTAATCGCGCTATGCGCAGAGTACGATGTCCCCATTTTTTACGATGGGTCATACGACCAGCTGATACTTGAAGGTAAGCAGGTCGATTTCAGAAAAATAGCCCGGAATAAAATCCCCTTCATCTATGGGAGTTCACTTTCCAAGGATTTCTGCTATACCGGTTCCAGAATAGGGTGGGTCACGTTTCACGGGGACAAGTGGGCTGAGGTGAAGAATGCTTTTTTCCTGCTCTGCAACCAGCGTCTCTCCGTGAACTGGGAGTTTCAGAAGGCTGCGGCCGCGGCTTTGGTGGATAAGGCATATCCGGCATATATCTCGGACATGAAGCTGAAGCTTATAGAGCGGAGAGACACTTTCGTGAAAATGGCCAGTAAGCTGCCGGTTTCTTTTCCGGTTCCTAAGGGTGCTTTTTATGCCTTTATGAAGATAGAGACGGACAAATGGAAGAAAGACCTGGATTTTGTGCGGGCTGCGCTCAAAGAAGGGGTTGTCTTTGTCCCCGGGTCCGGTTTCGGAAGGCAGGAGGACGGGGTCTATTTCAGAAGCACCTTTCTGCCCGAGCCGAAGGTCATTGAAGAGGCATTTTCCCGGATCAGGAAACTTCTATAAAACAGTCACTGCCGGCAGACTCAATAGAAAAATAAAACATTATTGTAATATAATAAAAAGCTGTTTAATTCAACATTCAGGAGGCTTCGATGATAAAGGTTTATTATGACAAGGATGCAAATCTTGGGATACTGAAGAAGAAAAAGATAGTAATCATGGGGTATGGCAGCCAGGGCCATGCTCATGCCAACAACCTTAAGGACAGCGGCATGGACGTGACCATCGGCATCCGCAAGGGTTCAAGCTGGGACAAGGCGAAGAAGGCGGGCTTCAAGGTGATGACCCCCTCCGACGCTGCGAAGATTGCGGATGTGATCATGATCCTCCTGCCGGACGAATATCAGGCTGACATCTACAATGCCGAGATCGCACCGTTCATGAAAAAAGGCGTTTATCTTGCCTTTGCCCACGGGTTCAATATCCATTTCGGGCAGATAGTTCCCCCGGCTGATGCAAACGTTTTCATGGCCGCACCTAAGGGCCCCGGCCATCTGGTCAGAGCTGAATACACCAGAGGGAGCGGTGTCCCCTGTCTGATCGCGGTCTACCAGGATCCGTCCAAGAATACCAAGGATATTGCGCTTGCCTATGCATCAGCTAACGGCGGCGGCAGAGCCGGCATTATCGAGACAAATTTCAGAGAAGAGACCGAGACCGACCTTTTTGGCGAGCAGGCTGTTCTCTGCGGTGGAGTAACCTCGCTTATTCAGGCCGGTTTCGAGACTCTGGTTGAGGCGGGCTATGCACCGGAAATGGCATACTTTGAGTGCCTCCACGAGGTGAAACTTATCGTTGACCTGATCTATGAAGGCGGCATCTCCAACATGCGCTATTCTATCAGCAACACGGCACAGTACGGAGATCTGACCAGGGGACCGAGAGTGGTTACTGCCGAGACCAAGGCTGAGATGAAAAAAATCCTTGGAGAAATTCAGGATGGAGTCTTTGCAAAGGAGTGGATGCTCGAATGCAAGGCAAACAAGCCTACCTTCAATGCACTGACAAAGAAGGGTGAAGCGCATCAGATCGAAGAAGTCGGTGGCAGGTTGCGCGCGATGATGCCCTGGCTCAAGAAGGGCAAACTGGTCGATAAATCAAAGGCGTAATATACAGAATGCACCTTGCTTGCAGGAATGACGATAAACATTAGTATTCAAAATAACAGATACCCTGCGGTTACTGCCGCAGGGTATCTGCTTGTCTCAGGTTTTTTCACCTTCCACGGTTCGAATTTTGATGCTTAAGCTGGCCCCCGAGGGGTATCCTTTTATTGTCTCATCCAGCCTGCTTACTGCTGCCGTATTCTTTCTGTTCGGACCGCTTTATGCCTTCATGCCGGCCCCCCTTGTGCTCTTCATGCTCTGGTTTTTCAGAGATCCTGACCGCCCCATTCCTCAGGAGAAAGACGTTTTGGTCTCACCTGCTGATGGCAGGATCATCGTGGTAAGGGAGGTCAGAGAAGACCGGTATCTGCAGGCCGATGTGATCCAGGTAAGTATCTTCATGTCGCCTTTGAATGTTCATGTGAACCGCGTCCCCTGCGAGGGAGTTGTGAAAACGGTGCGACATAATAAAGGCCGGTTTTTTGCTGCCTATAAGGACGAGGCATCTGTCCAGAATGAAAATATAGAGATGGTCTTCGGGACCCGGTACGGTGACCTTCTTCTGAGACAGGTTGCAGGGTTTGTAGCGCGGCGGGCGGTCTGCAGGGTGAGTGAGGGCGAAAAGCTTACGCGCGGCGCGCGGTACGGCATGATCAAATTCAGTTCCCGGGTCGATATCTACCTGCCCAAAGATGCTATTATCAAGGTAGGACTTGATCAGACCGTCAAGGCCGGAGAGACTGTTATCGCTGAGTGCCTACAGGGGTAAACCTAAAATGGAACATAAAGCACTGCCTGATAAAGTACCCAAAAAAGGTGTGTATCTTCTTCCCAATACGCTGACGCTCTGCGGTATGTATTGCGGTTTTTTTGCGATTATGTCGGCGATCAACGGCAATTATATCTATGCAGCCTGGGCCATCATCGTCGCCATCATCTTTGATGGTCTGGACGGCTGGATTGCCCGTTTGACGAACACGTCAACGCGTTTTGGCGTTGAGCTTGACTCGTTGTCAGACCTGGTTGCGTTTGGCGTAGCACCATCTGTCATGATGTACAAATGGACCCTGATGCCGTTTGGCAGGCTCGGCTGGGCAGCTGCCTTTCTCTTCGTGGCCTGCGGTGCGCTAAGGTTGGCCCGTTTCAATGTTCAGACAGGCTCTTCCGGTTCCAAGGCCTTCAAGGGCATGCCGATTCCGGGCGCTGCAGCAGTCCTGTCCTCGGTTGTCATTTTCTATTACGGGTATGAGGTCCGGGTAGGTCCGCCGGAAAAAAATATTTTTTATCCGCTGTTTACCATTATTCTTGCGCTGCTCATGGTCAGCACGCTCCGGTTTCACGGGGTGAAGGAGATTGACTTCAGGGAGCGCAAGCCTTTCTGGGTGCTTATTGTCTTTGTTCTCATACTATTCGTATTCCTTATCCATGCCTCCTCTGCCATGTTTATCTTTGCAATGGTGTATCTGGTTTGGGGTATAATTGAAAATAGCGTGCTTATCTTTAGAAAGTTGAGAACAAAACGTGAAGAAAGGCAGACAGGAGCATAGGACATGAGAGTCATCAGGATATTTGATACGACGCTGCGGGACGGTGAACAGTCGCCCGGAGCGTCCATGAATGTTGAAGAGAAGATCCAGATTGCGCGGCAACTGGTCAAGCTGGGCGTGGATATTATTGAGGCCGGTTTTCCGATAGCTTCCCCTGGCGACTTTGACGCGGTCAAACGGATAGCGAATGAAGTGCCGGGAGCGGTTATCGCCGGGCTTGCGCGTGCCAGGGAAGAAGATATCAAACGGGCCTGGGAGGCTATCAGGGATGCACCTAAGCGGCGCATCCACACCTTTCACTCCACCTCGGACATACACCTGAAATATCAGTTCAAGGTCAGCAGGGAAGAGGCTTTGAAACGCTCAATCGAAATGGTTAAATACGCGCGAAGCCTCGTGGACGACGTGGAATTTTCTCCGATGGACGCAACCCGGACAGACATCCCCTATCTTATCGAGGTGGTAGAGGCGGTGATCAGGGCCGGTGCATCAACCGTCAATATTCCTGATACGGTCGGTTACACCAGCCCAGAGGAATTCGGACGCCTTATCAAGGCTATTAAGGAGAAGATTGGGGAGAAAGCGGTCATCTCCGTCCACTGCCATAATGACCTTGGCCTGTCGGTTGCCAACTCTCTGGCAGCTATACAGAACGGGGCAGGGCAGGTTGAGTGCACGATAAACGGCATAGGTGAAAGGGCCGGGAACTGTTCAATGGAAGAGGTCGTGATGAACCTCGTCACCCGGAAAGATTTCTATAAGGCGAAGACGAATATCAGGACGAAGGAGATCATCCGGACAAGTCGTCTGCTGACCCGGATAACCGGCATGCAGGTCCAGCCGAACAAGGCTATTGTCGGTGCAAATGCCTTTGCTCATGAATCAGGGATCCATCAGGACGGGCTTCTCAAAGAGAAGATGACGTATGAGATTATCAAGCCCTCTGACATAGGGTTAAAAGAGACAGAACTGGTACTCGGCAAGCATTCGGGCCGGCATGCATTCAAGACCAGAATCAAGGAGCTGGGGTATGAGCTTACCAGCGAGGAGATAGAAACAGCCTTTGACAAGTTCAAGCGCCTTGCTGATCAGAAAAAGGATATTTTTGATGAGGATATAGAGGCTCTGGTGTCTGAGGGCGTGGGCAGGATTCCTGCGGTCTACAGTCTTGTCGATCTGTCGATAACCAGTGGCATGAGTGTCAGGCCTACTGCAGCGCTGAAATTGAAGGTTAAGGACAAGATTATCGACAGTGTTGAACATGGCGACGGTCCTGTCGATGCGGTTTATCGGGCCATTGTGGCTGTCACGAAGACAAAAAGCAGGCTTCTGAAGTTCGAAGTCAAGAGCATTACAGGAGGAACAGACGCCCTTGGTGAGGTGCTGGTTTCGCTCGAAGAGGGCAGCCGGAAGGCCAGGGGGCAGGGCGCAGACACGGATATTATTGTTGCCGCGGCAAAGGCGTACGTCAACGCACTGAATAAACTCGCGGCAAGAAAGCGGTAGAGACAATGAAAACTGCAAGGGATATTATGAACACTGAGGTTATTTCAGTGACGCCCGAGACGACTGTGGAAGAACTGGGAAGGCTGTTTGTCGACAAGGGCATCAGCGGAGCCCCTGTTCTGGATGCGGAAGGGCGTCTCTATGGCATCGTGACTGAAAACGATCTGATCCGTCAGAACAGGCGTTTCCATATACCTACGGTCTTCAGGCTTTTTGATGCCTTTATTACGCTGGAGGGGACTTCCTCCATTGAAGAGGAGATCCGGCTGATGTCGGCGTCCAAGGTGTCTGATATCTGTACCAGGCAGGTAGTCACCGTAGCTCCTGATGCCAGCCTGCAGGATGTAGCCACTATCATGTCCGACCGGGGCGTCCATCTCATACCTGTTCTTCAGGATGGTAAATTGTCCGGGGTAATCGGCAAGATAGATCTGATCAAAGGTACGATGGGTGAGGTTCAGAAGCAGTAGCGCTGAAGGGACTGAGCAGATCGGACAGAGAATCGGCAGATGCCTGAATCCCGGGGACATAGTCTGCCTGTACGGTGATCTGGGAACCGGAAAGACAACGCTGGTCAGGGGAATCGCGTCAACCTTCGGTATCCCGGGCAGGGACATTACCAGCGCCAGTTTCACGGTCATTGCAGAATATCCCGTTGATCCTTTTTTTTACCACATAGACCTGTACCGCATCAGAAACAGGGACGACCTTGACAGCACGGGCATATGGGACCTGATCGGGGGAGCCTCTGTATCGGTGATAGAATGGGCAGAGAACCTGGGCGAACTGTCCGGGCAGAGGCAGGGCATCATCAGCATCTGGCTGTCTGACTGCGGCGAGGGCGTCAGGGAAATTACCATGGAAGGAATACATGCAGACACTTGGAATAATCTGTAAGCGATGGCGGACAGAGACTGCTGAAATCGCACGTGAACTGGTTCCGTGGCTGGAGCAGAGAGGCTGGCAGGTGCTTGTTGAGGAGGCGACCGCAGGGCATATCGGTCTCAGGGGTTTTTCGCATGAGGAGATTGCAAAATCTTCAGACACCATCCTCGTCCTGGGCGGAGACGGCACCATGCTGCGTGCCAGCCGGCTTGTTGCTGAAAAAGGTACTCCTATCCTGGGAGTCAATCTCGGTACGCTTGGCTTCATAACCGAAGTCAACCGCAATGAAATTTATCAGTCTCTGGAAAACCTGATTGCCGGACGCTGCAGCACAGAGGAGCGGCTTATGCTTACCACCCGGGTTATCAGGGACGGGGACGCGGTCGCCGAATATACGGTACTGAATGACGCGGTCATTGCAAAGAGTGCGCTGGCAAGAATTATCGACCTTGAGACGTTTGTCCATGAGACGTATGTAACAAGTTTTAAGGCCGATGGTCTTATCATATCCACCCCGACCGGGTCCACTGCCTACTCACTTGCTGCCGGAGGCCCGATCATGTATCCGACTCTGGACAGCATCGTGCTGACCCCTATCTGTCCCCATACGCTGACGAACAGACCCATTGTCATCCCGGCTGATTTTGAGATCAGGATAACCCTTAAGACCCCGAACGAGGAGGTCTATCTGACATTGGACGGACAGGTAGGTCTGCCGTTGCAGGTCGATGATATTATAGAGATTCAGAAGGCGGAATATAAGACAAAACTGGTGATGCCCTGCGAAAGGGATTACTTCAAGGTCCTCAGAAATAAGCTGAAATGGGGGGAGCGATAGGCGATGACAGGCAGCACGCCGTCCCCGAACAGCAGTACGGTTGACGACGCAATAGCCCTTCTTGAATATTTTCAGGCGCTTGGTCTGGAGCGGCTTCCTCTTGACCTCCCTCAGGCATCTCAGCGGACAGTCAGGACTGCGACGCCAGTTGTTGTGCCGAAACCGGCGGAGCGACCTGAGAATGCCGGGGCCGGAAATACTCCTGCCGGTGACAGCCCGGCAACTGCTCACGAGAAGCAGCAGCGGTTGACGTCACTGCGAGAGGAAATAGGGGACTGTAAACGGTGCCCGCTGTCTTCACAGAGAAAAAATATTGTATTCGGCGAGGGGAATCCGAATGCGCGATTAATGTTCATAGGTGAAGGGCCGGGGGAGGAAGAGGATATTCAGGCGAGACCTTTTGTCGGCAAGGCTGGTATACTGCTGACCAAGCTTATTGAGAAGATGGATTTGCAGCGCAATGATGTATACATTGCAAATGTCGTCAAGTGCAGGCCTCCGGAAAACAGGGAGCCGGAGGTGGCGGAAGTTGCTATATGCAAACCATTTCTTGAGCAGCAGCTTGAGATAATCAGGCCCCTGGTCATCATAACTCTCGGCAACGTGGCTCTTCAGTCTCTTCTTAACAATCCGTCCCTGAGGATTACAACGGCGCGGGGCCATTTCTACGATTTCCGGGGAATTCCTGTAATGCCTACATTCCACCCTGCTTATCTTTTGAGAAATCCGGCTGATAAATGGAAGACCTGGGCAGATGCTCAAAAGGCCCTGGAGAGAATGCATGCCGGAAGGATATGAAAATGTCCCTGTGCATGGCAATGAGGCTTCTACATGCGTGTTTTCTCTGTATTACCATGTTTGCCGGAAGTATTGCGGGGGTCTGTTTTGCCGGAGATGAGGGTACTATATTGGCGGTGGTGAACGGAGAGCAGATTACTGATGCCGACTATCGCAGATTCTTGCTGAAGGCTGACATCTCCAGGTCAGATGCTCCTGTAAACGACAATCTTTTGAAAAAGCTGGTTGAGGAGAGGCTTATCCTTCAGGAGGCAAAGAAGAGAGGGGTGATCGTTACGGACCGGGAGGTTGAGGAGGGCATCAGGGAGTTCATTGCCCTGCATAAACTTCCTGCCGGAGAGTTTGAAAAAACCATAACTTCACGCGGGATGACGGTTGGAGAGTATAAAAAATGGCTGAAAGAAAATATTATGGTCCTGGCCAGAATCGTCAGCGCTGAGGTTGACCGCGGAATAATCATAAAGGCAAAAGATGTTGAGGACTACTATAGTCAGAACAGGCAACTTTTCATGAAGGAACCGGAAAAAATAACGGTGGGAGCCATTGTTATGCTGCTGAGCGAAAATCCGTCTCCGGAGGAGATTACGGGGCTTAAAATGAGATCACTTCGGGTCGTCTCTGATCTCCGAAGGGGAGAGCTCTTTGGGAAAATGGCCTTGCTGCATTCTGAAGACGCTTCCCGTGAAAGGGAGGGAATCCTGGGGGATTTCAAAAAGGGAGAGCTCGTCCCCGGCCTTGAGGTTGCCCTTGCATCATTGAAAGAGGGTGAGGTAAGTGATCCGGTCTGGGTAAAAGAGGGCGTTTACATTCTGAAGCTGGTCAAACGGACGGCAGCAGTCTTCCTTCCTCTTAGTGAGGTGAGCTCTACGCTCGAGGCCAGACTCCTGAATGAAAGGAAAGAGAAAAAATATAACGAATGGATCAGGTCCCTGTGGGAAAGATCATCCATAAGTATTCAATAGTCCGCGCCACGGCACTGATTGTTCTTGTCGGGTTTTGCCTTTTTGCCGGCACTGCGCATACTGCTGTACCGGGGGAGGCAGATCTATTCGAAAAGGCCTACGGCCTTTACCAGTCCGGAGACCATGAGAAGGCGACCGAGCTGTTTGGGATCTTTTTGAAGGAGTATCCTGGCAGTTCGGTACTGGATTCGGTGCTGTTCTGGCAAGCCAAGTCGTTTATCCAGCTGAAAAAAACAGACAGCGCAAAAGTGCTGCTCGACAGGCTTCTTCATGACTATCCCCATAGCACCTTTCTCGGGTTTGCCCGACAGGAACTCGAGGTCATGAGGCAGACAATTCCCTCAGGCACTGAAATACCGTCAGTCGTGGCAGAGACCCGGACGCAACGGCAGAAGGAGCCTGATTCCTGCGCTGAAAACATGAAGAAGACAGAGGACCGGCTGCGTTCTCTTAAGGACCAGGTAGCAGATTCATACGCGAAGAACCAGTCCCTTGAAAATGAGTTGACCGCTGCCATCAAAGACAAGCAATATCTGCGAAGCGTTATCGATGAACTCAAACAGGCCGGACAAAGCGCTCCCAGGAGTCCTGCAGAAGTTGCTCTCCTGAAAGCAGACAATGAAAGACTGCAGCAGGAACTCAGAGCATTACTGTCCAGGCAACCAGCGCGTGACGTCCCTGACACCTCAGTTAAGCAGGGGGAGACAGAGAAGAGGCTGGCGGAGATCGAGCAGAAGAGGTCAGAGACAGAGATACAGGCCAGGAAGGCTATTGCCGACCGGGCAGTGATAGAAGGGCAGTTAAAGGAGAAGGAGAGAAAGAGGCCCTGCAACGGCAGCAGACAGAGGCTGAGAAGCAGAAGACCGTGCTGGCAGAGCAGCTCAGGAAGGTGAGTGCTGAGAAGGCCGGATATGAAAAGAGAATCAGGGACTATGAGGCGTCGCTGCCGGAAGCAGTAAAGTCAAAAGAGGGCTACGAGGGACTGAAAGCAGAAAATGTGAGACTGTCCGGTGTCCTGAAGAAGAATGAAGAGACTCTGACAGGCCTGCAGCGTGAGCGGGAAGACCTGACCAAACAGATAAAGGTGTTTGCTGATGCGAACAAAACAACAGGAGAGCTGGCCGGGAAGCTTCAGGAGTCGGAGAAGAAAAAGACAGAGGCAGAGAAGAGATATGCAGAACTGACCAAGAAGCAGGGGGAGACAGAGAAGAGGCTGGCGGAGATCGAGCAGAAGAGGTCAGAGACAGAGATACAGGCCAGGAAGGCTATTGCCGACCGGGCAGTGATAGAAGGGCAGTTAAAGGAGAAGGAAGCGGCACTTGCGGCACTGCAGAAGGCCCAGGGGGAGAAGGAGCATCAACTGGCTGACCACAGCAGGGCACTGGCGCAGGCGAAGCTGAGCCGCGAAGAACTGCAGAAACTTAAAGACGAGAAAGAGGCCCTGCAACGGCAGCAGACAGAGGCTGAGAAGCAGAAGACCGTGCTGGCAGAGCAGCTCAGGAAGGTGAGTGCTGAGAAGGCCGGATATGAAAAGAGAATCAGGGACTATGAGGCGTCGCTGCCGGAAGCAGTAAAGTCAAAAGAGGGCTACGAGGGACTGAAAGCAGAAAATGTGAGACTGTCCGGTGTCCTGAAGAAGAATGAAGAGACTCTGACAGGCCTGCAGCGTGAGCGGGAAGACCTGACCAAACAGATAAAGGTGTTTGCAGCAGACAGGGCGCGTGCTGATGCCTTGCTGAAGGAGCGTGACAACCTTGTTTCTGTGATTGCGGGATTACGACAGGAGACTGATCGGTTCAAGTCTGAGGTCAGATCAACAGATGCTGCCAAGGAGCAATCAGCCGCTTTAATCAAGAAATATGAGGAGGAGAAGCACTTTCTCCAGAAGCAGCAGTCAGAAGCGGAGAAGCAGAAGTCGGGCTATGAAAAGAGGATTTCAGAACTGGAAATAAAGCTGAGAGACACTGATGCCCGGAAGGCTGAAGCTGAGGCGCAGGCTAAGAAGTCGTCCGGAGAAACCATCCGGAATGAGGCGTTGATAAAAGAACGTGATGGACTGGTAGCGGCCATCGAGCGGATACGTCAGGAAAATACCCGGCTTTCCCGGGAGGACAGGTCGAGTAATGCTGTGCTGCAGCAGACAACTGAAGCGCTCCAGAAAATGAAAGTTGAAAGAGATCAGCTCCGGACTCAGTTGACTGAAACCCGGGACAGTACACAAGGAACTGTTCAGCTGCAGTCAAGGCTCAGGATGGCAGAATTGCAGAAGAGTGAACTTGAGGTCCAGGTACGGAAGGCGATCGAAGACCGGTCAGTATCTGAAAAAAAGCTCCTGGAAAAGGAGGCCCTCATAGCCCGCCTGGAAAAGCTGCAGTCGGAGAACAGGCGGTTGATATCTGATGCCGGTGCCGGAGCGGAGACTCTGAAGAAACTGGCAGAATCAAACCGGCTTTTGGGCATACTGAATGACGATTATAAAGCATTGATGCTGAGGCATGATGAACTTTTGAGGCAAAGAGGGCAGGAGTGCCTGCCCCGAAGCTCTGCAGCAGGGAGCCTCAGCACCTACGATGCGCCGGCGGTAAAGATAGGCGGCAGACCGTACACCCGGATGCAGATTGTTGAAGAGAGCCTCATCTCCTCGAGGGTCCTCTCCAGCCTGAAGAGCGGGGACGTACCCTGGAGGCGCGGTAACCCTTACGAGGACTTTATAATTGAACAGGTGTTGCATGATAAGGCCGGAGAGGGACTGGGCAAGGAATTACTCGGGAAATTATTCAAGGCAAGGCAGTCCGAAATAGACAAAATGGTACATACGTTTAATTTTGACGCCAGAGAAAAGGAATATCTGATAAAATATCTGACCATTAAGGAGTTCGTCGGCAGAAAGATACGGGAGCAGTATATTGACGAGGCTAAAGTCAGAAACTATTATGAAAATAACAAGCGGTTGTATGCAACGGCAAAGACTGATCAAAGGGTGGCAGCGCTCATACTTCCGGTTACGTTGGCAACGCAGCTTGAGGGGGCTGTCCGCATGACCGAGGTGCAGACTGAGGCCGCAGCAGGGAAGTCTCTGCAGCTGCTGTATCAGTCTGGCGCTGACGGCCTGCTGCTCAAGGAATTATATCGTGCCGAATTACCCGGCTGGGTCCAGGAAAAAATAGAGGACCTGCAAGACGGTCAAACAAGTACGGTGCTTTCGACTGATGATCAATACATGATCTATCAGGCAATGCCTCCGGAGAGTGGATTCAGGAATTTTGATGCAGTGAAAGATGAGATCAGGAACTCCCTTGCCGCCTCAGAGGTCCTGGGCCCGTGGCTTAGTAAAATAAGGAAAGAGGCTCAGGAGATCAGGTGATGTTCAGGCGTAATATACATGCAGCTATAGACGGTCAGATCAAAGAGGCGATGCTGAAGCCTCTGACTGCTGAAAACCTCAATTACCTCAGTGACCTGTATCTCCGCAAGGGAGAAAAAGATCTGGCGATTGAGTGTCTCTACAACTCCATAAGCAAATTGCATGTGTCACAGCGGGACAAGATGATTGCCATTTACAAAAAGATCATCAAGCTTGCCCCGGGCGATGAAAGGGCATATAAAGGGCTGATTGATATTTTTGCCAAAATGGGGCTGGTGGCGGAAGAGGTCAACCATCTCATACTGATTACCAAGGTGTATCAAAGCAGGGGGGATTATGAGAAGGTCAATGAGGTATACCGCAGGATCCACCTGATCGACCCTGATAACGAAATCGCTGCAAAATATTTTGGCAAGGGGAAGCCGGGCGTATCTCCAGATATTGATAAGGACGACGAACACGAACTGAGCGATATGGCGACCCTTCTGTCAGGTCACCCTGAGGTTGGTGACCTGACCGGGTTTGTTCCTGAAAGCCCGCCAGCCGTATCTGTGCAGGAGGAACTGTCCGAAGATTGGAGTCCGCCGCGGTCCGTGGACACACTCGCGGATGAGTCTCATGCCGATCAGGCTGAATGGGAAGACCGCGCAGCGCCTCCTGTCGTTCGCAATAAAAGGGTTTATCTCATCATAGGTATTACGGTATTATTAATATCGCTGGCGGCTGGCACCGGATTTTTTATGTATAAGAAAATTCTGGGCGGGATAGACATCACCGTGCAGAAGCAGCAGAAGCCTGCAGTGCCCCAGGGTACCGGTGAAGGCATGAAAAAGGCCGGCGGCATAACCATAGCGGTCGCCAGGATATCGGCTGACGGTGCCGGGGATAGTGGACTGGACAAGGCTGTCGGACCTGCGGCTTTCTCTGGACATCAGTTTTACTCGGTCACTGTTCAGGCTGCGACAGGTTGCATCCCGGACGAGGTTGTGCGTGACCCCCTTCGGATGATATCATTTATCGGAGGAACTGCCGCAGAAACGAAACCCGCCGGAGTTCCGGGGTTAGAGAGTATGAGCAGGATGGTGTATAGAGCAACCGTACCGGGTTGCGGCGAGAATAAAGCTGTGTTCATGAAAATTTTTATCGCACACCCGAAGGGACAGCAGCACAGGGGGATCGCAGTGAAAATGATCGAGAAAGGCGCTACGGAAACGATAACGTGGGATTGACATACTCAAATTCGCGTCGGTTAGTGTCATCTGTTGCTTTATTCTTTTTTATATTCGTCACGCTGACCGTGACTTTTGCAGCTACTGATTCCGCGGTGCGCTCCCGGAGGAATCAGACCTCCCCGGCTCACAGCCTTCAGGTCAGACTCGCAGATGACACTTCCCTCCATCAGTTAATTCAAAAAGCAGGTTACTCCCTGGCTGATAAAGACGTGGCCGTATTTCTTGCGGAATTTTCAACCCTGAACGAAGGGCTCAAAAGCATCAGCAGCATTAAGAAAGGGACTGTCGTCAGGCTTCCCCTGTCTCATCTGGCAAAGGACACAACTGCACCGGCAAGGCCGCAGAAGAGTCGTCGGCCTGCAACGCAAAAGAAGAAGGCCCCGGACCCGGTTGAGATTCCGCGGCGGAACACAGAGCCTGTGATGTTGCCGGAGCATAGTTCAGCAAGACGACCGCAGACTATTCAGGCTATCAGAAGGCTTGTAGAGGAGCTTTACGGTGTCGTCGTTATGGAGCAGGCTGGTCTTAAGTATTTTTCTGTCGGACAGCGCAGTGAGATTTCATTTGATACGACGTCCTTTCCTCTGATGGTGCTGAGCAATGGGGTTGTCCTGGTCCTCGATCCGTCAGCTGCGCTTCCAGCAGAAATCAGGCAGATGATCCGGATGGTCTGGCCTGAGTATGTGTTTGCCAGCTACAGGGAGGGCCAGGACCTTCGGACGGTCATTGACAACCTTCTGGTTTCCCTGGGTTATACGGTCAGCCGCGACAGGACGCTTGTTGCGGGGGGCCATTCTCAGATTGAGTATCATGCCGACTTTGTCATATTCAGAAAGGAAGATGAACTTCTGGAGGGTGATCTCACTGCAGTGACCTTCATCAGTCCCCAAGACCGTGAACTGCCCGAAAGTCTTGTCCAATGGTTCCGGGCGCGGGATATTCGTCTGATTCAGCTTGCCACTGCAGAAAAAGGATCCGCAGGCCGCGCGAAGGCAGAAGTCGCAGAGTTAAGGGGATTGACAGACAGCAGGGCTTTTGTTGAAAGTATCATCACGAGACTCGGCTATATACCCTCCCGCGACGTTGTTCTGAGCTTATCAGACCGGAAGGATTTTACGTATAAACTGCGCGCAGATATCAGTTTTGCCTCGGGACCCAGAACAAAGGTCGTAGAATTTGCCGATCTGTCTGAGCAGGAAATTGCCTTTGCCCGCAAACGGGGTATTGATATTATTTGTATAGATGTCCGTGAAGATGACCAGGCGGTGCTGAAAAAGCTGATTGATCTGCTCGGGGTTGCTCATATTGATACGCCGGAGAGTTCTGCTGCTTATATCACTCCCCGTAACGCCAAATACCGGCTTGCTCTTCAGGGGGTTTATCTTAAGACTCAGAAGGGGACTTTTTTTATCACGGATTCTGAGCTGGAGACAGAGCTGCTGAGAGATATCGTTGACCCTGGCCTGAAGGTCATAACATATTGATGACAAATATTTTCTTTGACATAACACTGCTAAATATGATATTCATAATAGGCAAAAAAAACAGACAAAGAGGGCTCAGCGCATGAAGATACACGGCCGTTTTGTACGGTTATTTATGGTACTTTTTTTATTTCTTTTCCTCCTCAGCGCTTTATATCAACCGGCGCAGGCAGGTACGGTCGTTGTCAAGCCCGGGCAGTTTGATCATTTTACTGTTCAGCTTCCTGACAAGGCCCTTGCCGGAGAAAATTTTATTGTAAAGGTGCAGGCCTATGACCTTAACAATAACCTGATAACCAATTTCATCGATTCAGGCAAGGAATTCAGGATTGATGCCGGCGGGTCAGCAGTAGTCCAGCCCATGACCCTCAGCGCAGCCTCGTTTTCAGGCGGCTCAGCGAATATATCAATTAACAGCAGAAAAGCAGAAAAAGTTGTTATCTCAATCCGCGAGGCAGGGGGCACGGTTCCGGTTATTTCCAGGGAGGTCCTGGTAACTCCGAATAAGCTGGAACATTTTATTCTGCAGGCCCCGACCACGGTCAGAGCAGGAACCAGGTTCGATATACGGATTATCGCAAAGGACCTTTTTGATAACACGGTAGATGATGTAGAGATAGGCCGTAACCTTAAAGTCACGGCATCAGGGACTGCGTCCCCGGGAATGATTGGCGGTTCAGGCATTGATTTCAAGAACGGGACTGCAGTCGCAACGTTCATTTCGGAAAAAGCCGGAAATTCTTTCATAGAACTGCAGGAGTTGACCAGCGGCAGCAGAGGCCGGTCAAACGAGGTAGCGGTTACCCCGTCTGTTTTGAGTCTCTTCAAGGTCCAGGCCCCCAAAACAGCGACTGCCGGAGAGCCGTTTGACCTCATTATTTCTGCCTATGATGCCTTTGACAATCTGATTAATACATACGCCTCATCAGGAGCAGGTGCGTCCCTGACAACGACCGGCAGCACAAAAATTGAGCCTTCCTCTCTTGCCCCGACAGACTTCAAACAGGGGCAGGCAGTGGTCAGGGCCGTCTATGAGAAGGCAGAGGATATTACTGTCCTTGTGAAGGATGCCAACAGTGACCGGTTTGGTAAAACAGGAGACATTCAGATCGTCAATGCTGCCCCGGATCACTTTGTGGTGGTCACCCCGGACAGCGCTGTTTCAGGCCAGAGGTTCAAAATCAAGGTAGAAGCCTATGACCGGTTTAATAATGTTGTCAGAAACTATAATCTCGCCGGTAATGAGGTGGTTCTGAGTACCTCAGGGACGAGCTATATTACGCCTTCGGTTATTCTGCCCACCGAGTTCATCAGCGGCATCGCTGTTGTAGATGTTCTGTATGACCGGGCTGAGTCATTCACTATCTCTGCAAAGATGATCGGAGAGAAGAGACCCGGAAAGATGACGATCACTGAAAAGGAGCAGAAGCGGGAGACGGTGAGCCAAAGGACGGTGACGCCTGTTGTTGAAAAACCCCGGTCGACGGAAAAGACTATGGCTGAAACAACACCTGCCAGGGCCGAAGAGAAGAGGCCGGAGGCCAGGAAACCTGAGGTGAAAAAGTCCGAGCCAAAGAAAACAGAAGCTAAGAAAGCAGAACCGAGGAAAGAGGTTCCTGCCAAAACAGAAGAGAAGAAGCCGGAAGAAAAAGTTGTCCAGAAGCCTGCAGAGCAGAAGAAGGAAAAACCTCTGCAGCAGCCTGAGGTGAAGCAGGCCGAGAAAAAGCCGGTTGAGCAGAAACAGGAAAAGCCGAAACAGCCCGAGAAGATTGTTGAAGAGGTTAAGCCGCTGAAACCGGTTGAAGTTGCAAAAAAAGAGGAAAAGAAGCCCGAGCCTAAAAAGCCCGAGCCTAAGAAAATCGAGGCTAAGAAAACAGAGCCTAAACCTGAAATCAGGCCCGATGTGAAAGCGGAAGCTAAAGCAGACCAGTTGACGGCTGTCAGCAAAATTGCCGCGATAGAGGCAAAGAACAAGGCGATGTTGGTGATCAACCTTTCGGATGTTCAGTCCCAGTTTGAATACCGCGATGCTGTCGAGACGCGCTCTGGCAAAGAGTGGCTGAAGCTGGCATTGAAGCCGGCGGTCCGGAAAACCGAAAAAGCTTTTAAGTTCAAATCGTCCTTTGTGGGAGACGTTCTGGTGGAGGAGGACCGCACGGGCCAGAATGCGGTCAATATCTATATCGAACTGCTCCCTGCAGGAGTAACGTTTGATATTGAGCGCATTCGAAATACCCTGATCGTTACCCTGTCCCGTCCATAAACTTCCTGTCGAGGTGTCCGGGAGCAAGGGAGCATGAGCACCACTTGCAGCACATGCAAACACGGGCATGAACTGAAACCCGACGGGCAGCGACCTCCCTCCGGGACTGTATGGTGTGCCCAGCGCAAGATCCAGATGGCCAAACATCGTCAGATGCCCTGCTTTATCCCTATTGCCCCCCTCAAGACCAAACACTGTATTGACTGCAAGAGAGCAAAAATAACAAAACCTTCAGGAGGTGCCCCGCAACTGGGGAATGTCTGGTGCGAAAAGAAGCATCTTGAGATAAACAAACAACGCAGCATGGAGTGTTTTGAGTAGATTGTTGCCAGTTCAGTTCCTATTGGTCTGTCCCCCCGTAGTTTAGCTTCCTAAAAAGTCCTGCACGTTCGGTATTTTTACACTTTTTTT
Source organism: Thermodesulfovibrio sp. (assembly GCA_013824615.1). GTDB lineage: Bacteria > Nitrospirota > Thermodesulfovibrionia > Thermodesulfovibrionales > UBA6898 > PALSA-1316. The sequence goes on along the minus strand of PNOC01000001.1, from coordinate 69,112 downwards.
ACGCTTTACTGCCGCCTTTTTACACCAACTTTGCGCATTTGCGTGATAGGATGTAAATATCGGAGGTGAGACAATGGATGGATTATATCTTGTTATGATCGTCGTCTTTTTTGCAGCCACCGCGCTGCTGGTGAAACTCTTTGAGAAGGTGTAGGAGGTAGCAGTATGGAAATTTTTTATTGGATAGGTGGGATTATTGCCCTTGGGCTTCTTGTCTACCTGACGGTTGCCCTCATGAAACCGGAGATACTCTCATGACAGCAAATGGCGTAATTCAAATCGCGTTGTACCTGGTGGTCCTTTTGGCCCTTGTAAAACCGCTTGGCAGTTATATGGCTAAGGTATATGAGGGAAAACCGTTCTGGTCCAGCCGCGTCCTCGGTCCCGTAGAGAGGCTGATCTATCGACTGTTCGGCATACAGGCAGATGAAGAGATGTCCTGGAAGACATATGCAGTAGCTGCCCTTGCCTTCAAGTTTGCATTTTTTTTCCTGTTATATCTCATCCTTCGACTGCAGGGCATATTGCCGCTGAATCCGCAGGGGTTTGCAGGTGTTTCGCCTGATCTGGCCTTCAACACTGCGGTTAGTTTCATTACAAACACCAACTGGCAGTCCTATGGCGGTGAGTCGACGATGAGCTACCTGACCCAGATGATGGGACTCAGCGTACAGAACTTCGTCTCCGCTGCCCAGGGAATGGCCGTTCTTGTTGCCCTGATCCGCGGCTTTTCGCGGCGCTCTGCAGAGACAATAGGCAATTTCTGGGTGGATCTGACACGCTCGACACTTTACATCCTGTTGCCGCTTTCAATTATCATGGCGGTTATGTTTGTGTCCCAGGGCGTGGTTCAGAACTTCAAACCATACAAAAATATTCCGCTTCTTCAGACCTTCACGTACGACACGCCGAAACTCGATGCTGACGGCAAAGCAGTCATAGCCGCTGATAACAAGCCGATCACTGAACCTGCAAAAGTTTTGGAACAGACACTGCCGCTCGGTCCTGCAGCCTCTCAGATTGCTATTAAGCAGTTAGGCACCAACGGCGGCGGCTTTTTCAATGTCAACTCAGCCCATCCATTCGAAAACCCTACTCCGTTTTCCAATTTTCTTGAAATGCTTGCGATTCTTCTCATTCCGGCATCTCTCTGCTATACCTTTGGCAGGATGATCGGTGACAGAAAGCAGGGCTGGGCGTTACTTGCCGTCATGCTGATAATATTTATCCCGTTCCTGATCCTGAGTTACTCCAGTGAACAGACGGGGAATCCACTCCTGACGACTGCAGGCGTGGATCAGGCAGCAAGCTATTTTCAGCCTGGCGGTAATATGGAAGGCAAGGAGATGCGCTTTGGCATTGCGAATTCAGCGCTCTGGGCTACAGCTACAACTGCAGCCTCAAACGGCTCGGTGAATTCTATGCACGATTCGTTCAGTCCGCTGGGTGGGCTGGCACCTATGGTCCTGATGCAGCTTGGTGAGGTTGTTTTCGGAGGGGTCGGCTCAGGACTCTACGGCATGCTCGCTTTTGCCATCGTAGCGGTTTTTGTTTCGGGTCTCATGGTCGGACGGACTCCGGAATACCTCGGCAAGAAGATCGAGGCCTTTGAAATGAAGATGGTTGCGCTGGTGATTCTGGTTCCGGCTGCATGTGTGCTGCTCGGAACAGCAGTCGCATCCGTAACAGCTGCCGGTGTCTCAGGAGTGCCCAATCCCGGTCCCCATGGTTTTTCCGAGATACTCTATGCCTTTTCATCGGCCGGTAACAACAACGGCAGCGCCTTTGGAGGACTTTCCGCAAATACGCCGTTTTACAATATACTGCTTGGCATAGCCATGCTTTTCGGCAGGTTCTGGGTTATGGTGCCGATACTCGCCATCGCCGGATCTCTGGCCTCGAAGAAGTATGTGACTCCGAGCGCCGGCACATTGCCGACACACACGCCTCTTTTTGTCCTTTTTCTGGCGAGTATAATCATTATCGTCGGTGCGCTGACTTTTTTTCCCGGTCTGGCGTTGGGACCCATAGCCGAGCACCTGATGTTGTATAAGTAAGGGGGACTATAATAATGACTCAAAAAAAGCAAAAGCACTCACTTTTTGAATCACGGATCATCCGGCGCGCGCTGCTTGATTCGATGATTAAACTCAATCCGAAAAATCAGTTCCGCAACCCGGTCATGTTTGTGGTTGAGGTCGGAAGCATCCTGACTTCGCTTCTCTATGTGCATGCACTCCTCGTGCCCGGAGCCGAGTCCCCAGGCTTTATCCTTGCCATCTCTCTCTGGCTTTGGGCTACAGTACTTTTTTCCAATTTTGCCGAATCAGTAGCAGAAGGCAGGGGCAAGGCTCAGGCCGATGCACTGCGCGGATCCCGTAAGGATATTCAGGCGAAAAGGCTTTCAAAACCTGAAAGGGAAGCGGCTATAACCGTTGTCCCGTCCCCACAATTGAGAAAAGGAGATTTTATACTGGCAGAAGCCGGAGATATCGTTCCGGGAGATGGAGAAGTGGTTATCGGAGTTGCATCAGTCAATGAGAGTGCCATAACCGGAGAGAGCGCTCCGGTTATTCGGGAAAGCGGGGGTGACAGGTCCGCTGTAACCGGCGGCACCCAGGTTCTGTCAGACTGGCTTGTGATAAGGATTACTGCCAACCCCGGAGAGACCTTTCTTGACAGGATGATCTCCATGGTAGAAGGAGCTAAACGGCAGAAGACGCCAAATGAGATAGCGCTCGACATCCTGCTTGCAGGATTGACCATAATCTTTCTGCTGGCAACAGTAACCTTGTTGCCATTTTCCCTGTTTAGCGTAAAGTCAGCAGGACAGGGGAGCCCGGTCTCGATAACCGTGCTCATATCGCTGCTCGTCTGCCTTATCCCTACGACGATCGGTGGACTCCTCTCCGCTATCGGCATTGCAGGTATGGACCGCATGATCCAGGCCAATGTTATAGCGATGTCGGGCAGGGCTGTAGAGGCGGCAGGTGACGTTGATGTGCTCCTGCTCGACAAGACCGGCACGATAACATTGGGGAACAGGCAGGCCACTGCGTTTATTCCGGCACAGGGCATTGATGGAAAGGCACTGGCAGATGCTGCACAGATTTCCTCCCTCGCTGATGAAACACCTGAGGGTCGGAGTATCGTCGTGCTTGCAAAAGAAAAATTCGGTTTCCGTGAACGGGACATCAAGGCGCTTGATGCAACCCTGATCCCTTTTTCAGCGCATACCCGGATGAGCGGGGTGAATCTCGGTGACAGGGAGATCCGAAAGGGTGCGGCGGACGCTGTAGAAGAATATGTGAACAAGCTGGGAGGCACCTTTCCCCTGAATGTGCGGGCTGTTGTCGATGAAATCGCCCGTGAGGGAGGAACTCCGCTGGTCGTTGCTGAAGGGAAGAAAGTCCTTGGTACTATCCGACTCAATGACATTGTCAAAGGTGGGATGAAGGAAAGGTTTGCTGAACTCCGGCGCATGGGCATAAAGACGATTATGATCACCGGTGATAACCCTCTGACCGCAGCGGCGATTGCGGCAGAGGCAGGTGTCGATGATTTTCTTGCGCAGGCAACTCCTGAGGCCAAGCTGAAACTCATCCGTGATCACCAGGCAGGAGGCAGGCTTGTAGCCATGACAGGAGACGGCACCAATGACGCCCCTGCTCTGGCTCAGGCGGACGTGGCCGTTGCCATGAATACGGGGACACAGGCTGCGAAGGAGGCCGGCAATATGGTGGACCTGGACTCCAATCCCACGAAATTGATCGAGGTCGTCGAGATCGGCAAGCAGTTGTTAATGACGCGCGGCACGCTGACGACCTTCAGCATCTCTAATGATGTTGCCAAATACTTTGCGATCCTTCCGGCGGCGTTTCTTACAATTTACCCGCAACTCGGAGCGCTCAACATCATGAGACTTTCGACGCCGCACAGCGCCATCCTGTCGGCAGTTATATTTAACGCGCTGATAATCATTGCGCTGATCCCGTTGGCCCTGCGCGGTGTTGCCTATCGTCCTATGGGGGCCGGGGTAGTGCTGCGCAACAACCTTCTTGTGTATGGACTTGGCGGTTTGATTGTTCCGTTTGTCGGTATCAAGTTGATTGATATTATCATAACCACCCTGCATCTTGCATGAGGAGACATGAGATGATGAAAATTATACGTCCCGCACTTGTTTCAATGATTGTCTTTACGGTCCTTACGGGAATAATCTATCCCCTTGCGGTGACAGGCATTGCGCAACTGATCTTCCCTGGCCAGGCGAACGGCAGCATTATCATGAAAGACGGAAAGGTGGTCGGCTCTTCTCTTATCGGCCAGCCGTTTGACGACCCCAAATATTTTTGGGGAAGACTTTCTGCGACAGCCCCTTTCCCTTACAATTCTGCCTCTTCGTCCGGTTCCAACCTGGCACAGACCAATCCGGCCCTTGTGGAACAGGCGAAAGGGAGGATAGAGGCACTGAGAAACGCCGACGCTGAGGCACCTGCCTCTGTTCCTGCCGACCTGGCTACCGCATCAGGCAGTGGTCTTGATCCTCACATAAGCCGCGCTGCCGCAGCGTATCAGATTCAAAGGGTGGCAAAGAACCGCGGCATGGAAGAATCCAAGGTTAGTGCCCTTGTTGCGGCTTATACTGAAGGGCGGCAGTTTGGAATTCTGGGAGAACCAAGGGTCAATGTCCTCAGGCTTAATCTGGCATTGGACGATCCTCAATAACAGAAGGAGAGATGACGATGAAGAAAAGATCAATATCCGTTTCTATCAGCCTGCTGCTTATCGGCGCTGTTTCTCTTCCCGTGACGGCTTTATCAGTTTCATATCCGGTTAATATTTACCACCGACAGGGTAAGCTCGAAACTGCGGCAAAGGGCGATACGGTGCATCTGTTTCATAGCGGAACGGCTGATGTCAGAAAGACTATCCATATCAACGATCTGCTTACCGTATACCGTACCAGTCCGTCGTGCGAGGCCACTGAGGTGGGGAAAGTAAGGGTGCTGGCATATGTTGGAGATACCTATGTTAAAGCTGAGGTCGTCGAGGGGTGGGTTAGGCCGGATGACATTGCAAAAATAAAATCCGTGTCATGCCTTGTTATTTATGCCGGGATTTGTGAACATTAAGGTGATGGCGCACAGTTTTCTGTCACGACGAAGCGCTGCGGCAATAAAGACTTTGAAAGGCAAAGAGGATTTGTTTGCGTTATTTGAGGAGTGATTAATGGACAATCGTCCCAGCCCTGACGAACTGTTGGCGCAGTTGAAGGTTGACGAGGAGCGCGAGCAACAGGGAAAACTGAAGATATTTTTTGGAGCTGCGCCCGGTGTCGGCAAAACCTATGCCATGCTCGCGGCTGCACGCGAGAAACGGTCTGAGGGGATTGACGTCGCTGCAGGGATCGTTGAGACCCACGGCCGCAGGGAGACCGAGGCGCTTGTCGAAGGGCTTGAAATCATCCCCCGTCGCGAAATTGAATACAGCGGTACGATCCTTCGTGAATTCGATCTCGATGCAGCACTGAAGCGTAAACCCGGGTTAATCCTGATTGACGAACTTGCGCATACTAATGCTCCCGGGTCCCGGCATAAAAAGCGCTGGCAGGACGTCTTCGAGTTGTTGGCAGCGGGGATTAATGTATACGCTTCCTTGAACGTACAGCACGTTGAGAGCCTCAACGATGTCGTCTCCCAGATCACCGGAGTTGTCGTGAGGGAAACCCTGCCTGACCTGGTCCTCGACCGTGCCGACGAGGTTGAACTCATCGACCTTCCTCCGGAAGATCTCCTGCAGCGCCTCAAAGAGGGGAAGGTCTATGTGGCCGAACTTGCGGATCGGGCCAGGCAGCATTTCTTCCGCAGGGGAAATCTGCTTGCCTTGCGCGAGCTTGCACTGCGCCGGACAGCAGAATGCGTTGACGAGCAGATGCAGGATTACCGGCAGGTCAAGGGTGTCCGGGAGATCTGGCCTGCAGGTGAACGTATCATGGTTTGCGTTGGGGCAAACCCCCGCTCCATACGGCTGATTCGTTCGGCCAAACGGATGGCTGCAGGTCTGCATGCTCAATGGCTTGCGGTCAACATTGAGGCCCCTGCCATGGTGAAACCGTCAGAGGCTGATATGAGACAGTTGGCAGAGCATATGAGGCTGGCCGAGAGCCTGGGGGCTGAAACTGTGACACTCTCGGGGCATAAGGCAAGCGAGGAGATACTGAACTATGCCCGATCCAGAAATGTCACCAAGCTCATAGTTGGAAAACCCACCCATCCCCGCTGGAAAGACAGGATTTACGGCTCTCTGCTGGACGAAGTTGTCCGCGAAAGCGGCAATATTGATGTTTATGTAATTTCAGGAGAGTCTGCCGAGGCCCTGCCTGCGCCTGTTCCAAAACCCGCATTGCAACGGTTGCGAACTCGCGACTGGTTATTAAGTCTTGGAGGTGTGGCAGGAAGCACCGGGCTGGCCGCTCTTATTTCCCCGTATGTGACTCTTGTAGACGTTTCCATGGTATATATCCTTGGCATTGTAGTTACGTCGAGCCTCACCAGCAGGGGTCCGTCACTTCTGGCAACCGTTTTGAGTATTGCTGCGTTTGACTTCTTTTTTGTTCCTCCTGTTTTCACTTTTGCCGTTGGTGACGCAAAATATCTTGTCTCATTTGTCGTCATGTTTGTTGTTGCCCTGGTGATCAGCAGCTTGACCCTTCGGGTGCGTGAGCAGGCATCTGCCGCCCGTCAAAGGGAAAGGAGGACAGCCGCCTTGTATAGCCTGAGCCGTGAACTTGCGCATGAGCGGGGCTTTGACCGGTTGAGCGCTGCCGCGATACGACAGATCGGCGAGGTCTTCTCCAGTAAGGCTGTTGTCCTCATCCCCGGCGAAAAAGGAATACTGGAAGTCCCGTTTATGGGGCCGAACGCCTTTGCGCCGGACCGGCGGGAGGCGAGTGTGGCCCAGTGGACCTTTGACCATCATCAGCGCGCAGGTCTTGGGACAGATACCCTGCCAGGGTCAAAGGCCTTATATCTGCCCCTTGTGGCCTCATCAAAGACGGTGGGGGTATTGGGGATTCTTCCCGGGCCGGCCGTTGTTTCCTTTGATCAGGATCAGGTTCATGCACTCGAGAGTTTTGCAAACCAGACGGCACTGGCAATTGAACGCGCCTTTCTTGCCGAAGAGGCCCAGCAGGCCCTCCTTCAGGCAGAGACCGAGACCTTGCGCAATACGATGCTCAGCTCGGTTTCTCATGATCTGCGCACTCCCCTGGCCGCCATTACCGGGGCTGCATCGACCTTGCTGCAGCAGGACGTTGTTCTCGATCAGTTTAATCGCCGCGAGTTGATTCAGACTATTTATGAGGAATCTGACCATCTCAACCAGCTCATCCGCAATGTCCTCGATATGACCCGACTTGAGTCCAAAGCAATTACGGTAAAAAAGGAATGGCAATCTCTTGAGGAGATCGTCGGCGTTGTGCTTAACAGGCTGCATGACAGACTCAAAGACCGTCCCCTCAAAATCGACTTATCTGAACACCTGCCTCTCATCCCTTTTGACCCTCTGCTCATTGAGCAGGTACTTATGAATCTCTTTGATAACGCCCTCAAATATACACCAACGGTATCGCCTCTTGAGCTGAGCGCTGTCGTCCAGGGAGATTATGTCGTTGTGGAACTGTCAGACCGCGGTCCCGGAATTCCTGACGGCGCTGAAGAGAGCATTTTTGAAAAGTTTATGCGGGGGTCGTCTGCCGGCGGAGGGATTGGACTGGGACTAACGATCTGTCGGGCGATTGTCATCGCACATGGAGGACGCATTTGGTCTGAGAATCGCGAGGGCGGTGGAGCTATTTTCAGATTCACCCTCCCTGTGGGAGAAGAACCTCCAGGGCCGGAACAGGAAATCGAAGCGGACGAGGTACCATGACGGACGAGAAGGCAACGGTTCTTTTGATCGAAGATGAGCCCCAGATGAGGAGATTCCTGAAGATAACGCTTCAGGGTCACGGGTACAGGCTTATAGAGGCGCAATCCGGACAGGAGGGACTGAATGAGGCTGCAACGCGCAATCCGGATATTGTGCTGCTGGATCTTGGGCTTCCTGATATCGATGGGATTGAAGTTACGAAAAGATTGCGTGAGTGGAGCCACGTTCCTGTTATTGTGATTTCAGCCAGGGAACAGGAGAATGACAAAATACGGGCGCTCGATGCCGGTGCTGATGATTATCTTACAAAACCCTTTGGCGCAGGAGAACTAATGGCGCGAATTCGTGTGGCTCTCCGTCATCTGTCCCGGCAGCAGACAGGGGGCGATGAGCCGGTTTTTGTCCTTGCAAACCTCAAAGTCGATTTTTCCAAGAGGCAGGTATTTATCGACGAGAAAGAAGTCCACGTGACCCCGATCGAATATAAGCTGCTGGCCACCCTGATAAGACATGCAGGGAAGGTGATAACGCACAGCCAACTTATGAAAGAGGTATGGGGCCCAGGATATGCCGATCAGACTCACTACTTGCGGATATACATGGCTCAGATACGCCACAAGCTGGAGGCCGATCCGGCCAGGCCGCGGTTTTTCATCAACGAGCCCGGCATAGGGTACAGACTTAGGATGGAACCAGGGCAAGACCGATAAGCGCATAAGCACGCGTTTACGCTGAGTCCGCAGTTCTATCCGGTCTTAGCCCTTCTGCTGCGATAGAGTAACTTCCTCGTCTCATCTGCAAACAGGAGCAGAAACATGAAAGGTATGAGCATCCCCCATACTGAGATACTGAGCGGGGCTGTTGAAAATATGCGGTTTCCCCAGGGGGTGTAGACGATTAACAGCTGCAGCAGAAGCTCAAAGGCTATGCCTGCAAAGATCAACTTGTTCGAAAAGAAACCAGGACTCACCACAGACTCGCTGAAAGATCTGCAGGCAAATACATTGGCTATCTGAGTCAGTACTATTGCGGTCAGGCAGGCAGTAGTGGCCTGAAGATAGAGAATACTGTTCGGTTTGGGAATTTCTCCCCACAACCATCCCCCCTGATGGAGGACCCAGAAGAATCCGAACATACAGGCCACGGCCTCAAGCGGTCCCAGAAAGAGATAGGCTCGGGTCAGCAGGCCAAAATTCAGCAGCCGTTCCCCCCTGCGTCGGGGCGGCTGTTTCATGATGCCGGGGGTTGGCTTCTCTGCACCCAGGGCCAGGGCCGGCAGCATATCTGTTCCCAGGTCAACGGCAAGTATCTGCAGGATGGTCAGAGGCAGAGGGATATTCAGGAGGATGTAGGCAAGATAGGGTATTGCCTCCGGAATATTTGATGCGAAGATATACGTTATGAACTTTTTTATATTCTCATATACAGCCCTTCCTTCTTCAACCGCAATGACAATCGTTGCGAAATTATCATCCAGAAGGACCATATCCGATGCCTCCTTCGCAACATCAGTCCCGGATATTCCCATGGCAATGCCGATATCCGCCTTTTTCAGTGCCGGTGCGTCATTGACGCCGTCACCGGTTACGGCAACAACCTCGCCCTCTTCCTGGAGTGCAGCCACTACGCGCATCTTATGCTTTGGGGCCATCCTTGCAAAGATAACTTCCCGCTGTGCGAGGCTTTTTTTCAGTTCTGCATCATCCATCTGCTCAAAGTTCACTCCCTCGATAACGACGGGGGTGTCCTTAGTCAGGCCTATCTCTCTGGCAATAGCAATGGCAGTCCTGCTACCGTCACCAGTGATCATAATTACCTTTATGCCTGCCTCATTACACTTTTGGATCGCATCGCGGACCTCGGGCCTGGGTGGGTCCTCAAGACCGATAAGTCCGGCAAAAACAAGCCCTGTTTCGACCTCTGCCGGGTCGGGGGTTTTAACGTCAAAACTATCAATTTCTTTGTAAGCAAAGGCCAGCACCCTGAGGCCCTCATCCATAAGTGCGTGACAGGTGTCAACAGCCTTTGTCCTCTGGTCCTCATCCAGGGGGACTATTCCGTTGTCTCCGCCTACCTGCGTGCAGAGTGGCAGAAGGACCTCGATTGCACCTTTTGCGTAGGCACAGGTCTTTCCATCCGCCACATTGACCGTAACCATCCTCTTTCTGTCGGAATCAAAGGGTATTTCGAAGACCCTTGCTGCGCTGATATTTTCTGTATGCGCCTGCGCTACGTTGAGCAGGGCTATTTCTGTCGGGTCTCCGGTATAGAGTCCATCGACAAAGCGGGCATTATTGCAGAGAAGGGCTGTTTTCATTATCGGGTGATTACCCAGACTTTTCAGATTATCTGCAGCGAGGATCTGCCCTTCAGTGCTGACCTTCCGGACATCCATTTTATTTTGGGTAAGGGTTCCCGTCTTGTCAGTGCAGATCACCGTCACCGAGCCGAGTGTTTCTACCGACGTCAGCGTCTTGATGAGCGCCTTTCTCTTCGCCATCCTCTGGCTTCCCATGGCCAGCGCCAGGGTTACCGTGGGGAGCATGCCTTCCGGAATGAGGGCAACGGTGATACCGATGGTAAAAATAAAATTGTCCCAGAAATTTCTGCCGGTTATGAGACCGAGACAGAAAAAGATAATGCCGACGGACGCAGCGATAGCGGCAACAACCCTCGTTGCCTTTACGATCTCCTTTTGAAGGGGACTGAGACCGGATTCCACAGCGCTCGTGAGATGGGCAATCCGGCCGAACTCGGTCCTCATGCCTGAGGCAAAGACGACCGCTTTGCCTGTTCCGCTTATCACGGTGGCTCCGGCAAAAGCAATGTTTTTGCTCTCGATCAGCTCACCCTCTGATGGTTCAACGTTCAGGAGAACGGACTCAGATTCACCGGTGAGCGGCGCATTATTCACCATGAGATATGAGGCTTCTATCAGCCTGGAATCAGCAGGCACCTTGATGCCCTCAGAGAGCAGGATGATATCCCCGGGGACAACGTCTTTTGAAGGTATCTCTTTTTCCTTTCCATCCCGGATAGTCCTTATCGAGAAGGGCAGAAACTGCCGCAATTTCTCTACGGTTTTTTCGGCCTTGTATTCCTGGATAAAGGTGAATAGCGCGTTAATGATTATTACCCCAACAATGGCGACTCCAAGGCTGAACATTCCCTCTCCCGGATGGAGATAATCCGACAAAAAAGAAAGTCCTGCCCCAATAAAAAGAAGTATTGCCAGAAAATGAGTGAACTGTTTCAGAAACCTCAGAGAGAGGGGTGTCTTCCTGACTTCTTTGATCTCGTTCAGGCCGAATTCTGATAATCTCTTGGCTGCCTCCGCTTCCGAGAGACCGTTTTCTGCTGTGACAAGAGTCTGAAATACGGCATCTTTTGCGAGGTTATGTATCTTCATGACGGAGTTTCAGAATAATGAGGTTGCAGGGCGTATCCCTGAGCACCTCTTCAACCGGATTTCCTTTGAAAATGGAATTAAGCAGGCCGCGCTCACTGGCGCCCATGATGATCAGGTCGTGTCTCCTGGCTGCAGCCTCAATCGTTATATTTCTGCCGGTCTTTCCTGGCAGAAGCTTTTTTTCGTGCGCAATGCCGTACTCGTCCAGGCAATTAATAAAGTCCGATATATCTTTCGGAATCTTTGTTTCCCATTCATCAGGAGTAAGGTGGAGCTCACCGTGAAAAAAGCGCATGAGCGGTCTTGTCGAGTGAAGCAGATAAACACCGGAATCGAAGGAACGTGCCAGCATCGACGTAATATAGGCCTTTTCCTGAATGCGACGAATCCCTGCCTTGAGCGGTACCAGTATTTTCCCGGGATGAATTCGTCCCATATGCACAACCCTGACAAGAGCGACAGAGCAGGAGAGCGACAGCGAGAGACGCCGTGCTGTTGTCCCCTGGAAGAACCTTTTTTCGATATCCTCATGACGTGTCGCAGCGAAGACGATATCGATATTTTCCGAGGATACAAGTTTCTGTATCTCGTCCACGGGATCTCCGTGGGCAAGGATGATCTCGACAGGAACGTCCAGCTGCTTTGCACGGTGAAAAAGCCTGTTTGCAGCCTCTTCTGCCAGGCGAAGGGAATCTTCCGGAAGGTTTTTCTCTGCGACAAAACAGAGGCAAAGTCCGCATCCGGCTTCCTTTGCCAGCTGTATGGCAAACCGGGCCGATATTTCAGAGTTGACATGTTCGTTGACTGCAGCAAGAATCTTTCTGTATTCAATCTGCTTCATGTATGTCTACAGGATATCACTATCCTGAGAGCGGTACAAGTTGAGAGGGCTTGGTCGCAAGGGTTTGGGGGAGCAGGGTGAGGCGAGCTTCAGCGTTCTGAAGCAGTCTGAAGCCTTTCCTTTAATCCGGTATACCGCAGCTGCTGTTTGTTATTCTTTATGGCGATTGCCAGGGCTTTTTTTGTGCCGATTACCACAACCAGCTTTTTGCCTCTGGTGATTGCCGTATACAAAAGATTTCGCTGAAGCATCATATAATGCTGCGTCAGAACAGGCAGAATGACTACCGGGTATTCACTACCCTGTGATTTGTGGACAGAGATCGCGTATGCAAGAACGATTTCGTCCAGTTCAATGAAATCGTAGGCGACCTGTCTGCCGTCGAAATTGACCAGGAGTGACTGTTCTTCAAGGTCGAGAGAAGTGATTCTTCCGATATCGCCATTAAAGACGTCCTTGTCATAGTTGTTCCGGATCTGCATCACCTTGTCCCCGGTCTTCAAACTCCTGCCCGCCCTTATCACTTCGACGGTAGACTTGTTGAGATGTTTTTGGAGTTCGGCATTGAGGTTGGCCGCCCCGATAATGCCGCGATGCATGGGAGAGAGGACCTGAATATCGTTTACCGGGTGATACCCGAATTTGTCCGGTATCCTTTTTATGCACATATCGACGATCATGCTGCAGGCTTCTGAGGGTTCCTCGCACTGAAAAAAGTAGAAGTCCTGGGAAGTCTCCCGTTCCGAGTTTATATACGGAAACTCGCCATGGTTGATTTTATGAGCGTTAACCACGATGAGACTCCGGCTTGACTGTCTGAAGATTTCATTCAGGGTGATGGTGGGGACGGCCCCGGAATCAATAATGTCCTTAAGTACATTACCCGCTCCCACAGAGGGGAGCTGATCTATGTCACCGACCAGGACCAGTGTCGCACGCAAAGGGATGGCTTTCAGAAAATGATACATCAACTGGGTGTCGATCATGGAGGCTTCGTCGATGATAATAAGGTCAGCCTCAAGAGGGCTGTCCTCATTGCGTTTAAACCCTCCCTTTGTCGGGCTGAACTCCAGCAGCCGGTGTATAGTCTTTGCCTCAAAGCCGGAGGCCTCGGACATGCGTTTGGCTGCCCTTCCTGTCGGTGCGGCGAGAAGTACGCTCTGGCCGGACTTGCGGTAAAGCCCGATGATGGCCCTGATGATCGTTGTCTTGCCGGTGCCCGGTCCTCCGGTAACTACCAAAACTTTTTGGGAGACAGCAGCCTGGACTGCCTCTCGCTGTCGTTCGGCGAGGGTGATCCGAAGCTCTTTTTCTACCAGGTCGAAGGGAGCTGCCTGATCCAGCAGTGAGTGGCTTTTCGGAATAGTCAGCACAGAGCGAAGCTGTTCAGCTATACCTGTCTCTGAAACATAAAAGCGGACGAGATAAGCCCGTTCCTTTTCCAGTACAACTTTCTTATCACCGGTGACCGATAGCAGGGCCGCCCTGACAATGGTTTCATCAATTTCAAGGATCTTCATGGCTTCGTCAATGAGTTCTGTTTCCGGGTAATAAACATGCCCTTCGTCTGCCAGCTTCTGAAGTACATAGAGGATGCCTTCTTCGGCCCGGATCTGCGAGTCCCGAGGAATGCCGAGCTTCTGAGCAATCTTGTCGGCAGTGAGAAACCCGATGCCGAATATATCTGAGGCAAGACGGTAAGGGTTTTCCCGGACTACGCTGATTGACTCCCTGCCGTACTGCTTGTATATCTTGGCGGCATATGCGGAGCTGACTTCGTGGTTCTGCAGAAAGACCATGACGTTCCTGACTTCCTTCTGCTCATCCCAGGCAGTCTTGATCATACCGATCCGCTTGGCCCCGATTCCCTCCACCTCCTGCAGGCGTTCAGTAGATTTTTCAATTATGTCCAGGGTTTCTTCGCCAAACTTTTCGACGAGACGCTTGGCCATCACCGGGCCGATGCCCTTGATCAACCCGGAGCCGAGATATCGCTCAATTCCTTTTACGGTTGCCGGAACAACAGTTTCATATGAAGAGATTTTGAACTGTTCACCGTATTTCGGATGCATGTCCCAGGACCCCTTCAGGTTCAGCATCTCGCCCGGCGATACGGAAACAACATTTCCCACGATAGTAACAAGGTTTCTCTGGCCGCGCACCTTCAGCCGCGCGATGATATAATGGTTTTCTTCGTTATGGTAGGTTATTCTCTCTAATTGGCCCTGAAGTTCCACCAGCATGGTCTATTGTACCTCAAAAACTGTATTCAGTTTATGTTCAGATCCCTTTCCTCGCCCGCATCGTGCCCATAAAGGAAGTCTTCACATTTTTTTCACAAATTGGTATTATTCTAAAAAAAAATCTCAACCGGAGGACATATGACACTACAAATAGCGTTCAGACGTGAGCAAGGGGCATCGAAGGTGCTGTTGCTTCTGGTCAGCGCTCTGCTGTTGACCTGGACTGTTACCGTTGCAACAGCAGCATCCTCTAAAATCTCCGATCAGTCCATAGACCACCTGACGAAGACCGGAAGGGCGATGGCCGAGATTGCCTCGGCAGTCAAGCCGGCTATTGTGAATATCTCAACGACCCGTACGGTCAAAATTCAGGGCGGCATGGACCTTTTTGATGACCCGTTTTTTAAGCGCTTTTTCGGAGATCAGTTTAACCGTCAGCGCCAGCCCCGCGAGCGAAAATCGGCAGGACTTGGCTCAGGGGTTATTGTTTCCGCCGACGGTTATATTGTGACAAATTATCATGTTGTCAAGGAGGCTGATGAGATCAAGGTAACGCTGGCCGACAAAAAGGAGTACATTGGCAAGGTAATCGGCTCCGATCCCAAGACCGAGATTTCTATTGTCAAGATTGAAGCTAAGGAGCTTCCGACACTGCCGTGGGGCAATTCCGAAAAGCTCCAGGTCGGAGAGATTGTTCTGGCTGTCGGCAATCCCTATGGCCTGAACCAGACCGTAACCATGGGCATTGTCAGTGCAATCGGCAGGGCAAATGTCGGTATTGCAGACTATGAGGATTTCATCCAGACCGATGCTGCGATTAACCCCGGCAATTCGGGTGGGGCGCTGGTCAATCCGCGCGGAGAACTGGTCGGAATTAACACGGCGATATTCAGCACCAGCGGCGGGTATCAGGGCATTGGGTTTGCAATACCGAGCAACATGATCAAGTCGATTATGGACAGCCTCGTTCAAAAGGGGAAGGTCGTCCGCGGATGGCTTGGCGTCTCGATCCAGAAGATAACCCCGGAACTTTCAAAGCAGTTCAAAATGAATGAAGATACCGGCATTCTGGTGAGCGATGCTGTTGAGAACAGCCCTGCAGAGAAGGCCGGCATCAAGCGGGGGGACATCATTATCGAGTATGACGGCAAGCGGACTGCCGAGCCCTATCAGCTCAGGAATATGGTCGCCAATACTTCTCCCGGGGAGGAGCATGTATTGACCATTCTGCGGGATGGCATCAGACAGTCTGTTAAAGTGATCATAGGCGATGTTCCGTCTGACCAGCAGGGCGAGCCCGGGGATTACCAGAACGCCTTGAAGGGCATTGGGGTTCAGGAGATAACGCCTGAATTGGCGAAGAAGATGAATATTCCGGTTCGCATCAAGGGGGTTGTCATTAATGATATCGGTGATAATGTACCAGCATCCGGGGTACTTATTCAGGGTGACGTAATCCAGGAGATTAACAGAAAGAAGATCAGCAGCCTCAAGGAATATCAGGAAATTGCATCCAAGCTTAAAAAAGACGAGGACCTGCTGGTCCTGATCTTCAGGAACGGGGCCTCGACCTTTGTGACGCTTTCCGTTAAGCAGTAGCCGGCATGAAAGGGTGCAGCCGGCCTTAACTCCGGTTGTGCCCTTTCTCTTCGTCTATTCCATATTTCTTTATTTTGTACCCGATCTGCCGTGGTGTTATGCCAAGTATCCTGGCGGCACGGCTCTGGTTCCATCCCGACTGTACCAGTGCATCGACGATCCTCTGTTTTTCCATGTCGGCTACGGTTGAGGGGAGGGCATCGGGAGGCCGGGACGACGTGGCCGTCTTCTGTGAAGAGTCACGGATCTGGGCAGGCACTTCCCTCAGCGATACGGAGTTTCCGGAAGCCATGACCACGAGCCTTTCGATCGTGTTTTCGAGCTCCCTGACATTGCCTGGCCAGAGGTAAAGGGTGAGTACCTTCATTACCTCCGGTGAAATAGTCGCTGCCTTCCCGTTTTCATCATTATACTTCTTCAGAAAATAATCGACCAGCAGAGGGATGTCCTCTTTCCTTTGCTGAAGGGGCGGGATGAAAACCGGCACGACATTGAGACGATAATAGAGGTCCTCACGGAACCTGCGGGAGGCAACATACCCTTCCAGGTCGCGGCTCGTTGCGGCTATGACACGGATATTGACGCTGATCGTTTTTTCTCCTCCGACTCTCTCAAACTCGCGTTCCTGCAGGACCCTTAAAATCTTGGGCTGGAGCGACAGGGGCAGATCGCCGATTTCATCGAGAAAAATAGTTCCGGTATCTGCCAGTTCAAAGCGCCCCTTCCGCATCGCGGCTGCGCCGGTAAAGGAACCCTTCTCATGCCCAAAGAGTTCGGACTCCAGTAGGCCTTCGGGTATCGAGGCGCAGTTGAATTTGATAAAAGGTCCTTTGGCCCTGGGGCTCATGTAATGGATCGCCTTGGCGATTAGTTCTTTTCCTGTTCCGCTTTCACCCCGCAGCAGGACATTGGCCCTGGACGGCGCGACACGGTGAACGGTCTCAAAGACCTCCTGCATCTGGTCTGATTGACCGATCATGTTCTCTATCCGGTATCTGCCCTTGAGCTGGTGGCGCAGATGCTCCCGCTCTTCATGAAAGGCTTCCCGCTCCCGTTCGAGTTCGCGGTGGAGTTTTATTGACTGTGCTATAAACGAGGCGATTATCTTCAGGAGTTTTATGTCCTCTTCGAATGATACCGCTGCATGATTGAAAAGCCGGTCAACGCTCAGGACGCCGAGTATCTCTGTCTTGAATTTGATCGGTACGCAGAGAAAGGCTACCTTCTCTTTCTTGCTGTTAACCCGGGCGCCCGTCTTATTCAGAAACATCGGCTCGGTTTCAATATCCGGGATGACTACCGGTGAGCCATGCTTCGCAACGCGTCCGATGATGCCTTCGCCGAGACGATAGGTGCCCCTCCCGATTTCCTCCTCGGACATTCCGTAGGCTGCAATTATCGAAACCTCACTGCCGGACCGCAGGGCAACGGTGCCTCTCCGCATCTCAAGATATTCCGACAAGACTCTGAGGACACCCCGCAGATTGGTTCGGAGATTGATAGACGAACTCAGCAGTTTGCTGATTTCGTAGAGAGCGGTAACCTCTATGGCCTTATAGTCTTTGCGCATGATATCCCTTCATGATTTTCATAATTGCTATATCATTTCATTTTTCATGCCAATTGTCCAGTCGGCTGCTGCAGCGGCGAGCCTCCTGTTCCAGAGCGTATTCTGCCTGATAATTGTGCAGTCCTGATTAATATTCATGCAGATCGCCGGATCAGGTATTCCTGAGACCGCGCTGTTACAGCTTGCAGAACATGGCAAGATTCTTGTATAAACATAGGCATGGCTGTTCTGATATTAAAAAATGTTCCGCATGAAGGGCCGGGCACCATTGAGGACTATCTCCGGGACAACGGGATCAGTTATCGCCTTGTGGACTGCTCAGCGGAGGCTATTCCTGATGCAGGGGACTTTGAAACCCTGGTGATGATGGGTGGACCGATGAGTGTTAATGATACCGCGCTCTATCCATATCTGCTGAAGGAAATTAATCTTGCTGCGGAGTTTATGCAGAAGGGGAAGAAGGTCCTCGGTGTCTGCCTTGGGGCACAGCTTATGGCGAGGGCTCTTGGGGCATCGGTGTATGCCGGTCCGGCACCGGAGGTTGGCTGGTACGATATCGAACTTCTGGATGCAGGCCTTACTGATCCGGTGATGACTCAGGTTGCCCTGCACCCGCGCACCGGAGATTTCACCACGCGGTTTAAAGTTTTTCACTGGCATGGAGAAACGTTTGACCTGCCGGAAGGCTCTGCAAGGCTCGCACAGTCTGCACTGTATCCTAATCAGGCCTTCAGATATGGGAGTACTTCCTATGCGTTTCAGTTTCATCTGGAGGTCACCCGGGAAATGATTTATGACTGGTTAAAAAATGAGGCTATTGACAAGGACAGGCTGAAGAGCGATACTGAAATGTTTTATGAGGAGTATGCAGGCAGGGCATTGAATTTTTACAAGGTTTTTTTCAGATAAACTATATGCAGCATATGACAAGGAGGTGAGATATGAAAAAGATAGAGGCGATAATTAAACCTTTCAAACTCGATGAAGTGAAGGATGCACTCAACGAGATCGGCATACAGGGTATGACGGTCACCGAAGTGAAAGGTTTTGGACGACAGAAGGGCCATACGGAACTGTACCGGGGCGCTGAGTATGTCGTTGATTTTATTCCGAAGATAAAGATCGAGATTGTTATCGGTGATGCGCTTGCGGAGAAGGCGGTCAGTACCATTGAGCAGGTCGCCCGGACCGGAAAGATCGGTGACGGCAAACTCTTCGTCTATACGGTAGATGAAGTTGTCCGGATCAGAACAGGCGAAAGAGGAGAAACAGCGGTATAACATCCGGAAACCGGAACTGGCCGTCTGCAGCAGATTGCGGGAGAGGGTCATGCCGGTCAAATAATTACTCTTAAGGAGGAGCAATGACATCAAAGGACGTACTCAAGTTAGCACAGGAGAACAAGGCAGTAATGGCGAATTTCAAGTTCCTTGATTTTCCGGGAATCTGGCAGCACTTTGCTGTACCGATAGCAGAGCTTAAGGAAGAGGTTTTCGAGGAGGGACTCGGTTTTGACGGTTCCTCGATCAGGGGCTGGCAGGCGATCAACACCTCGGATATGTTGATCATACCGGATGCCGAGACTGCATTTATGGATCCTTTTATGGAATACCCAACGATAAGCCTTATCTGCAATATCGTTGACCCGATCACCAAGGAGCAGTACACCAGAGACCCCCGTTTCATTGCCCAGAAGGCAGAGAACTACCTCAAGTCAACCGGCATCGGCGACACTGCTTATTTCGGTCCTGAGGCTGAGTTCTTTATTTTCGACAACATCCAGTTCGACCAGAATGCGCATAGTGGATACTATTTCATCGACTCGTCAGAGGGCATCTGGAACTCAGGCCGCGATGAGAGCCCGAACCTCGGATATAAGCCAAGGCATAAGGAAGGATATTTCCCGGTACCGCCGACAGACAGCCAGGTGAATCTCAGGACCGAGATGGTCATGGAGATGATCAAGTGCGGCATCTATGTAGAAAGAGAGCACCACGAGGTCGCCACCGCAGGACAGGCAGAGATCGATATGCGTTTCGATTCTCTGGTCAAAATGGCAGATAAGAACATGCTCTTTAAATATATTGTGAAGAATGTCGCCAACAGGAACGGCAAGACAGCGACGTTTATGCCGAAACCTCTTTTCGGAGACAACGGTTCAGGTATGCATGTGCATCAGAGCATCTGGAAGAAGGGCAAGCCTCTCTTTGCTGGCAACGGCTATGCAGGTCTCAGCGAGATGGCAATTTATTATATCGGTGGCATACTGAAGCATGCTCATGCCCTCGCAGCATTGACCAACCCTACCACCAACTCGTACAAGAGACTTACCCCCGGATTTGAGGCCCCGGTGAACCTGGCCTACTCGGCCAGAAACCGTTCTGCCTCGATCAGGATCCCGACCTATTCTGCAAGCCCCAAGGCCAAGAGGGTTGAGGTCAGGTTCCCTGATCCTTCATGCAATACCTATCTGGCATTTTCCGCAATGCTGATGGCCGGCCTCGATGGCATCGAGAACAAGATCCATCCGGGAGAGCCGCTCGATAAGGATATCTACGATCTCGGGCCTGAAGAACTGGCATCAGTGCCGACTATGCCGGGCAGTCTCGATGAGGCACTCAACGCACTTGAGGCAGATCATGAGTTCCTGCTGAAGGGCGATGTCTTCACCCAGGACGCAATTGACACCTGGATCAGCTACAAGAGAAAGAATGAAGTGGATGCACTAAGACTCAGGCCGCATCCGTATGAGTTCTTCCTGTATTACGATATCTAAACCGCAATTAGAGCAGGAGATATATTTCAGGCAAAAAAGGGAAGGCTGAGACCTTCCCTTTTTTGTGACAAATAATATTTTATGTGTTATTATAATGGTCACAATTTGTCCGGAGGTGAAAGATTATGTACGCAGTGATTGAAACAGGAGGCCAGCAGCACAGGGTAACTCCTGGAGAAACGATAAAGGTCCAGAAGTTGCCGTCTGAAAGCGGTTCTGAGATCAGTATCGATAAAGTCCTTTTTGTATCGCAGGATTCCGGTGTTGTCATCGGAAAGCCCTATGTCGATAAGGCATCGGTAACTGCCGAAGTCATCGGTAACAAGAGAGACCCCAAGGTCCTTGTCTACAAGCAGAAACCGAGAAAAGGGTATCGCAAGCTCAACGGGCATAAGCAGACCTACACCCTGCTTAAGATTAAAGAAATAGTCGTCGGAGGATAGAGCAATGGCACATAAAAAAGGTGTTGGTAGTTCACGAAACGGTCGCGACAGTAATGCACAGCGCCTGGGCGTCAAGAAGTTTGGCGGCGAGAAGGTACGGGCCGGCAACATACTCGTTCGTCAGAGGGGCACCAAGTTCCATCCCGGAAACAACGTAGGGAAGGGTTCTGATGATACGTTATTCGCGCTGGTTGACGGCGTAGTGAATTTCGAGAGAAAAGACAGGGACAGACTGAAAATCAGCGTATATCCGCCTGCTCAGGCTTGATATTCCCTCTTTTATAAAAATAAAAAAGGCAGATCTGGTATCTGCCTTTTTTATTTTTTGGAACCATGTATGAAATTTGTCGACTATGCAACGATCTATGTGAAGGCCGGTGACGGCGGCCGCGGTTCTGTCCATTTTCGCCGTGAGAAATTTGTTCCGCGCGGCGGGCCGGACGGGGGCGACGGCGGCCGGGGTGGGCACATTATCTTTACAGCCTCCCATGATTATAACACCCTCCTTGATTTCCGCTACAAGCGTGAATACCGGGCTGAGCGCGGTGAACATGGTCAGAAGCAGAGGATGCACGGGAAGGACGGGGAAGACCTGCTGCTCCCTGTTCCGGTCGGCACGCTGATAAAAGACGCAGCAACGGGGGAAGTCCTTTTCGACCTTGACCACGACAGTGCGCGGGCGGTTGTTGCGAAAGGAGGAAGGGGAGGGCTCGGAAATTCTCATTTTGCCACTGCAACCAGGCAGGCACCACAGTATGCGCAACCGGGTGAAGAGGGTGGCGAATGCACGCTTATTCTTGAACTCAAGCTGATTGCGGATGTAGGACTGATCGGCCTGCCCAATGCAGGAAAATCGACGTTGATATCTGTCATTTCCGCCGCCCGTCCGAAGATTGCCGACTACGAGTTTACGACTCTGGTCCCGAATCTCGGGGTGGTGAAGCCGGAGAACCGGAAGAGTTTTGTGGTTGCCGATATTCCCGGCCTTATTGAGGGGGCGCATAAAGGTATCGGGCTTGGTTTTCAGTTTTTGCGCCATGTGGAACGCACCTCGAGGCTGCTGCATCTGGTTGATATTTCAGATATGCCCGAACGTGATCCGGTCGCGGACCTCGAGACTATTAACCGGGAACTTGAACTCTACAGCCCGGAACTTCTGAAAAAGCCCCAGACCGTGGTCGGGACCAAAGCTGATATTGCGGGCAGCGGAGAGCGCCTGTCTCAGCTTGAGTCCTATTGCACAGAGAAGGGTATTGACTTTCTGACCGTTTCCGCTGCAACCGGCAGCGGCATCAGAAAACTGATCTCTTACCTTGCTGATGCCCTGGAGACCCGGGCGGAGCTGTAACCGGTCCCCCCGGCTTGCTGCTTTTTTCAACGGATTCATGCAGCGGCTGAGTCTTTTCGTCTATAACTAAGCAGGCATCCATCAACAGATGCATGGTGTCGGCAGTCACGTTTACTTCCTCTATGGTCTGTCCGTGCATGATATAAAAGAACCCTTTCTTCCACCGGATAAGTTCAAAAAAAGCCTCCGGGCCCCTGAGCGTGCCGGCGGAAGCGTAAACAATCTTCCCACGCAGCAGAAACAGCATTCCTGATTCACGTCCGTGTGTAATCTCGACCTTCGCTGTTTTGAGGCCAAGACTCAGAATCTGTATAATATCGACCAGGTTGAAGTCTTCAAGTGTACCGGTAAGGCCGTGCACTTCTTCAGCGACGGTGACCGGAGCGCTTTCAAAAAGCAGATTTCTTATTGCAAGCGTTAACTGCTCGATGCTGAGCGGCCTCGTTATATACTCCACGTCATTGTCAAAGCGTCCTGGCTGTTCATGACCGGATATGATCATCAGAAACCTGCTAGAAACAGGTGCTGACTGACGGGCTGTATGATAAAACCTCATGAAGGTTTCCGGTTCAAGCGCATCGGTATCCAGGATGATCAGCCTCGGGTCTTTCTGCCTGATCCGGCTGATCGCCTCGATGCTGCTGGTTGCATGAATGACGTCGAGGTCTGCAGCGGCGCTGCTCAGTTTCACCATGGCAGCGACATTGTTTTCGCGCTCAAAGATCAGCAGGCTGTTTTCCACACTTGCTTCGCCTGTCTCCTCCCCGATGACCGAAAGAAATACCTCGATCACCTCAGGGTCAAACTGGCTGCCGGCATTTTTTTTCATCTCGGCGATTGCCCTGTCTCTGGGTAAGGCCTTGCGGTAGGGCCTGTCCGTTGTCATGGCATAAAAAGCGTCGACCACAGCGATGATGCGTGCCCCAATCGTTATCTCCCGGCCCTTCAGACCCATAGGATAACCGCTGCCGTCGTAGTGCTCATGGTGCTGGATAATAATAGAGTCGAGGTTCCATGGAAAGCGGACGCGCCTCAATATCTGCATGGTATGGATCGGATGGGCCTTAATCGGTGTGAGTTCGATCTGGTTGAGTTTCTTGGTCTCCTCCAGGATCTGCTGATGGATGACAACCCTGCCTATGTCCCTCAACAGTGCAGCCATGGGAACGGCTTCGACCAGGCTGCTGTCCAGTTGCATCCTGACCGCAATTTTACGCGACATTTCAGCAACGAGATGGTCGTGATTGTAAAAATAACGGTCATTAACTGCAAAGATCTGCAGGAGCCTGTCAGCTATTGAGTAAGCGAACTGCTTTACTTCATGCAGCTCCTTATTCAGAATATTTTCTTTCCTGATATGGTCATTAACCAGATCCACAAATTCACTGATATCGATCGTAAACTCTTTATCTTTGTTGAAGAAAGGAGATGTGAATACCGTCGCTACCCCGGGTCGGACCTTCTCGACAAGCTCTCTGAAATCCTCTCTTGTCATGGCAGCAAGGTCACTGCCGGCCAGGACAACACGTATGTCTTCCTTCTGAAGAATGTGCAGGGCCTCAAGTGCGTCGGCAGTGGAGAAGATGCGGTTGTCCCCTATCTTCAGCAAGGAAGTGAGATGGGACCTTTCAGACTCACTTCTGTTATAAATCAGAATCCCCTTGTCGGATGCCATCATATCCCCCTTCAGCAAGAATGTTAAAAAAATGCCGGTTTTGACATTAAAGTCTAGCATATTCTTCGGGTTTGTTGCAGTGCTTATTCATGGCATGGCAGTGAATACTACGGCTTCTGCAGGTGCGGGAGGTAAATGGATGATTTGTTCTATAATAAAACATATTCTTCGGAGGTGTACCATGACAGAAGGAGCAGCAATTACCTGCAAGAAATGCGGAGTGAAACATTACATGACTGCAGACGGCAAGGGGCATATGATGCCGGTGTTCTGCTGTGGCAAAGAACTGAAAAAGTCGGAGGGAGCGGCAACTTCAAGTAATGCATTAAAGAAGACCGGGAGGAAGACAAAGGTTTAAAAACAGCGTGTTAGAAGAGGTGAGATTATACAATTCTTTAGGATAGCAACTCTGCCTTATGAATATGTTGCCGGTTAATCCGAATCGTTACAGGCTTCCCCGTATGCCTCTGGTCGGCTCCGGGGATGGTGCCGGAGGTCTTGAATCTGCAGAAGGTATAGCCGGTTTTCTAACGCACCAGGGCTGCAGTTCTTCCTGCATTTACTGCTCCGAGGCAGATACGCGTGTGTCCTTCCGGAGAATTCCCGATGTTATATCCGAAATAAGCAATTGTACTGCTAAGGGCTTACGCAGATTTCACCTTTGTGATTCCGAGTTCAATGAGGACCTTGATTACTCGATATATTTTCTGAAGGCCCTCAAAGAAGCAGGTCTCCGCATTGATTGGGCGCTGTACCTGAAGCCTTCAAACCATAACAGAACTATGTTCCGGCTTATGCAGGAGACCGGCGTTTCCCTGATCACCCTGACGGTTGATTCATGGAAAAAATGTCCACTCTACTGGGGAGATATTGAGAAGATCGTCTTCAGCGCGCGTTCAAATGGGATAAAGATCATAATTGATTTTCTGACAGGCTTCCCTTATGAACAGGAGGAGACGCTTGAATTCTATCTCGACCTCTTCAGGCGGTTGCAGCCGGACAGCGTAGAGATTAACACCTGTATCAGACTCTATCGAACCCTGAAAATTACTGATATTATTGCCAGAGACCCTGCATTGCTGCAGCATGTCATCGGGAACATTGAAGACCCGGAACTGCTGCATCCGGTTTTCTATAGCCAGCTTTCTGCTGAGCGTCTCGAGGAAAAGCTGAGTAAGGAACCTTTGTTCAGGATTGAGGGCTTGAAAAAGAATTTTGCTGCCGCTGAACCCGGCGGCAGCGGGTGCCCAGAGGGTGTGTAAGCGAGCCTGAGTGGGGAATCTCTCTATTCGGGTCCGCTTGTGCTTACTTGAGATAAATCAGACATCACGTTAATATAATAAATTAATTTTCATGGAGGATTCTGCATGGTTGTCGGTAAGCCCCTGTTGACGGTGGAACAGATTAGTAAGCGTGTCAGTGAACTGGCGGGTATGATTTCCGCGGATTATGAGGGGAAGGACCTCCTGGCCATAGGTATTCTGAAGGGTGCCTTTGTTTTTTTCAGTGACCTTGTGCGGTATATCCAGACGCCTTTGTCCATCGATTTTCTGATCGCATCCAGCTATCTCAATGATGAATCCACCGGCGAAGTGAGGATTCACTATGATATCCGCGAGGAAATTGCGGGAAAAAATGTATTGCTTGTGGAGGACATTGTCGATACCGGGATCACGCTGAATTATCTGCGTGAACGCATATTAAGACAGGGGCCGGAAAGCCTCAGGATCTGCACATTCCTGGACAAGAAAGAACGGCGGAAGGTCGATGTGCCGCTCGATTACGTGGGTTTTGAGATACCGGATGAATTTGTCGTGGGCTATGGGCTGGACTAC
Source organism: Thermodesulfovibrio sp. (assembly GCA_013824615.1). Lineage (GTDB taxonomy): Bacteria > Nitrospirota > Thermodesulfovibrionia > Thermodesulfovibrionales > UBA6898 > PALSA-1316. The sequence goes on along the minus strand of PNOC01000001.1, from coordinate 43,441 downwards.
GACAACAAGTTCAGAAATCTGCCCTATATTTCAGCATTCAGGAAAAGAACTTAGAAAGAACTTATCATGGAGGTGTATGCATGTATGAAGTGACCGTTGAGGTTTCATTTGCTGCGGCCCATCAGCTCAGGGGCTATAAAGGCAACTGTGAAAATATGCACGGACATAACTGGCGGGTCCAGGTCAATGTCATGGCCGAGAGATTGAATGAGATCGATATTGCGATGGATTTCCGTGATTTAAAGAAGATAGCCCGTGAGGTGGTTGCCCCGCTTGACCATGCCTTTCTGAACGATGTCTTCCCTTTTACTGAAAAGAACCCATCGTCAGAGAATATCGCCAAGTGGATATTTGATTCACTCAGAAAAAAGATCAACGGGGATGGCCTGAACGTCGCAGCTGTCACCGTATGGGAGTCTGATACGGCCTCAGCTTCCTACTATGAGGATTGAGTTGTCTCCGGAGGCTGCCCTCTGTGGCCATTGACCACGGATTCGGTGAGGATATCCTGAAAAGGGCCCTGCGTGCCGGGGCCGATCAGGCTGAAATATACATCCGGTCGGCACGGGGCTTGACGGTTGAAGTGAAAGACCGGCAGGTGGATGCGCTGAAATCTTCCAGAAGTTTTGGGTATGGCCTGCGGGTGCTCAGAAAAGGGTGTCCGGGTTTTTCGTACTCCAACCTGCTGGATGACGCGGATACCGTGGTGCGTAATGCTGTTGCTGCAGCCGCTTATGCAGATTCTGACGTATATCTTGAGCTGCCCGATCCTTCCAACCCTTCTGCGCTTGTTCTTCAGGATCCTGAGGTAGAAGCAACCAAAGAAGAGGAGGCGATTCGTCTGGCTGTCCTGATGGAAGATGCCGCACGCAGCGCTGACAGTCGTGTTTCAAAGATACGGAAGGCTTCCGGATCCTTTGCATCTGCAGAACTGCTCATTATGAACTCAAAAAAAGTGCATGCAGGCTACTGCTCTACTGCCTGCTCGGCACAGATAACGGTTATTGCCGAGGACAAGGGAGATGCACAGGCAGGCTTTGAATATTCCGGCAGCCGTTTCCTTCGTGGTATTTCCTTTGAAGAGACAGGGGTGAATGCGGCAAGGCATGCCTGCTCTTTGCTGGGCGCACGGAAATTCAGCGCCCGCAGGGCCCCGGTCATACTCGAGAGTTCGGTCGCTGCTGATTTTCTCGGAATACTCTCCGATGCTCTTTCAGCAGACTACGCGCAGAAGGGCAAGTCCCTGCTCAACGGAAGGCAGGGGAATTCAATCCTCAGCCCGCGGATCAGCATTGTGGACGATGGACAACTGCCCGGAATGCTCGGCAGCTGTCCGGTGGATGACGAGGGTGTGCCTTCAAGGAAGAAGGTACTTTTCGACTGCGGTGTCCTGCAGGGGTTTTTGCATAATACCTATACCGGACGGAAATGGGCAGTGCCCTCCACCGGCAACGCCTCCAGGGGTGGATATGCCTCGCTGCCGGCGGTGGGGATATCGAACCTGTATCTGGAGGCGGCGTCTGGAGAGACTCTGATTCCGCGGCAGGCTCTTGCTGCTTCGGTCGGCACCGGTCTTCATGTGCTTGATGCGATGGGCATCCATACGGCAAACCCGGTATCCGGAGATTACTCTGTAGGGGTGACCGGTCTCTGGATAGAAAATGGTGTCCCGGTTTATCCGGTAAAAGAGGCTGTTATCTCGGGCAATATCCTTGAGCTGTTCAGCAGTATTGACGCGGTAGCAGACGACCTGAAATTTTATGGCGGCATCGGCTGCGCCAGTCTCGTTATCAGGGAGATGAACATCAGTGCCTGAGGCGGATGCGGTCATGCGGAGCAAAGAAATGAAAGCCGCGGTTTACCACGGAAAGGACGACCTGCGCATAGAGACTATGCCGGTCCCCGAGATCTCTGCAGGAGAGGTACTGGTTCGTGTCGGGAGCAGCGGCATCTGCGGCAGTGACGTCATGCACTGGTACCGTGCCGGAAGGGGACCTTTGGTCCTCGGGCACGAGATAGCAGGAGAGATTGTTTCTGTAGGTGAGGGCGTTACAAAATACAGGCAGGGTGACCGCATAGCCGCTGCCCATCACGTGCCCTGCAACACCTGCCATTACTGCCGTCATGACCATCATACTGTCTGCGAGACTCTAAGAAAAACAAATTTTCATCCCGGAGGTTTTGCCGAATATCTGAGACTGCCCCAGATCAATGTTGACCGGGGGATATTCCTGCTGCCTGAGGAAATGTCTTTTGAGGAAGCAACCTTTATCGAACCGCTCGCCTGCGTCTATCGGGGGCAGCGCAGCGCCGGCATGGATATGGGAAAAAGCGTGCTGGTGATCGGCAGCGGCATCTCCGGACTTCTGCATATTCAACTGGCCCGTGTTCTCGGAGCAGCGCTTGTGGTTGCAACAGACGTAGACCCTTTTCGGATGAGAGCTGCCAAAAAACTTGGGGCCGACTATGTATTTTCCGCAGCAGAGGATGTTCCGGCTGCCCTGAGGAGTGTCAATAAGGGCCGTCCGGCGGATATCGTTATACTGACGGCGGGGGCACCTCCTGCTATTAAACAGGCCTTTGCTTCCATTGATCGCGGTGGGACCATCCTGTTTTTTGCGCCTGCGGCTCAGGGGGCGTCGGTTACGCTGCCGGTCAATGACCTGTTCTGGAGAAATGAGATAACCCTGACGTCATCGTATGCTGCCAATTATGATGAGCACATGCGGGCGATGGAGCTCATAAGACAGAAAAGGGTCGATGTCGGATCAATGATTACCCATACCTTGCCGTTGTCTGAGATTAATCGGGGATTTCAGCTGGTTGAAGAGGCAAAGGAATCGATTAAAGTTATTATCCAGCCGTAACAACATACAGTCAGTGCACGTCCGTAAAGAAATTATTGCTTCTTACACAAAAACTATTTGCAGATCAGGAGGTTTTATTATGATGGATTGGGGTTTAAAAAATCGTTTTTCGCGGATTTTCAGGTCTGATGGCAGAACGGTCATGCTGGCGGTCGATCACGGTTATTTTCTCGGGCCAACGACAGGCCTGGAGGATGCCGCCAGGACTATCAAACCTTTGCTGTCCTATGCTGATGCGCTTATGCCGACACGGGGAGTCCTGCGCACCTCCGTGGACCCGGCCTCGGAGACCCCCATTGTTTTAAGGGTTTCCGGTGGCAACAGCATACTGAGCGAACTGTCGAATGAGGGTATCACCGTCTCTATGGAGGACGCTGTGCGGCTGAACGTTGCTGCTGTAGCGCTTTCAATCTATGTGGGCTCACCGCATGAAAAACAGACTCTCCTCAACCTGACAAAACTGGTTGATGAGGGTACCCGCTACGGGATACCTGTTCTTGCTGTTACGGCGGTCGGCAAGGACATGGTGCGGGATGTACGCTATCTTGCCCTTTGCTGTCGTATTGCGGCTGAACTCGGTGCGCACTGTGTCAAAACCTATTACTGCGACGGTTTCGAAAAGCTGGTGAAGACCTGCCCTGTCCCGCTGGTGATGGCCGGCGGCAAAAAGCTCCCTGAGTACGAGGCCCTCGAACTTACGTATAATGCAATAAAGCGCGGGGCGGCCGGGGTTGACATGGGTAGAAATATATTTCAGTCCGACGATCCGGTGGCGATGATACAGGCGGTCAGGGCGGTGGTTCATGAGAACGCAAAACCGAAAGAGGCCTATGATCTCTACAACAGCCTGAAGCGGCAATCCAAACGCGGGAAAAAGTCCTCAGGCAAGAGTGTAACGGCGAGCAAAGAGGAAATCAATAAACATTAGAAAGGCTCAGCGCGTAATTCAAATCTTGCCTGAGAACAGGGATTTTTCTTTCAAAATCATCTGTATTTCTGGTAAAATGAACAGTTCTAATTACTCAGATCGTGTTTGAGCTTTTTGAAACTCTGGAGGTTTTTGATAATGGATTATTTTCTGACTGAAGAACAGGTAATGATTAGGGATCTCGCGAGGCAGATTGCCGAGGAAAAGATTGTTCCGGTCCGCGCCGAGCTTGATGAGACCGGTGAATTTCCCTGGGACATTATGAAGACTCTTGCTCAGTCAGACCTGTTCGGACTTTTTATTCCTGAGGAATATGGTGGTCTCGGCAAGGGAAGCCTTGAACTTGCTATTGCAGTCGAAGAGCTTTCGCGGGCCTGCCTTGGTGTTTCGACGACTTTTGCAGCCAATGCACTCGGGACGTATCCGCTGCTGTTGTTCGGTACTGACGCCCAGAAAAAGAAGTTCCTTCCTGATATTGCCGCCGGCAAGAGGCTGGTCGCCTTTGGCCTGACCGAGGCGAATGCGGGGAGTGACGCCGGCGGGACTCAGACAACAGCAAAGCTTGAGGGCAACGAATATGTGATCAACGGGACCAAGCAGTGGATTACGAACGGCGGTGAAGCCGAGATATACACGATTATAGCGATCACCGACCGCTCCAAGGGACCGCGTGGCGCGTCTGCCTTTGTGGTTGAAAAGGGCACCCCTGGCTTTACGTTCGGCAAGAAGGAGAACAAGATGGGTATCAGGGCGTCTGCCACGACCGAATTGATCTTCGACAACTGCAGAGTACCGAAAGAAAATCTCATCGGCAAAGAGGGCACCGGGTTCCTTGTGGCCATGAAAACCCTTGACCACTCAAGGACCGGGGTTGGCTCCCAGGGTGTCGGTGTGGCGCAGGGCGCCTTTGATGAAGCAGTTAAGTTTGCCCGCCAGAGGGTCCAGTTTGGCCATCCGGTCATTACGTTTCAGGCTGTTCAGCATATGCTGGCTGACATGGCAACCTCGATAGAAGCGGCACGTGCATTGGTCTATGCCGTCTCCCGCCTGGTCGACAGCGGGGCCAAGGATGTTTCCAAAGAGTCTGCCATGGCAAAAGTTTTTGCTACTGATGTTGCGATGAAGGTAACGGTGGATGCGGTCCAGGTGATGGGCGGTTCCGGTTATATGAAAGAGTATCCGGTGGAAAAGATGATGCGCGATGCCAAGATACTCCAGATATATGAAGGGACAAACCAGATACAGAGGAACGTTATCGGCCAGGCGCTGATCAAGGAAGCGGCCCGGAACAAATAGCCGTTTCGGCATGAGCGTGATACTGTAATTCCTGCCTTGCAGGAATCTTTCTTTGCTTGAGATAATTCTGCGACAATAACCGTTGGGTATGCACGGGAGGGTGAAAGCGTGAAGATTGTAGTCTGTGTAAAGCAGGTTCCTGATACTGCTGAGGTCAGAATAAACCCTGAGACGAATACACTGATGCGTGACGGGGTTCCGAGCATCATCAACCCCTATGACCTGCATGCTGTCGAGGCAGGGCTGCAGCTTCGGGAGATGGCCGGCGGAGAGGTCACTACGGTGACGATGGGGCCGCCACAGGCTGAGCTGGCACTGCGGGAGACGATATCCCTGGGCGTTGATAAGGCAGTTCTGCTGACGGACAGGCTTTTTGCCGGTTCGGATACCTGGGCAACAGCCTATGCCCTGTACAAGGCTATCGCCCATATCGGCGCTGATATCATTATCTGCGGCAAGCAGGCCATCGACGGTGATACCGCGCAGGTCGGCCCCGAGATTGCCGAATTCCTCGATATTCCTCATATAGCGTATATCCGTAAAATAGTTGAAGTAACGGCTGACAGGATTGTTGTGCAGCGGCTGATGGACGACGGGTATGACATTGTCGAGTCGACGTTACCGGTGCTGTTGACCGTTGTTCGTGAGCTGAACGTCCCCCGGCTGCCTTCACTCAAGGGAAAGATGGCTGCCAAAAAAGCCGATATCCTTAAGCTTACTGCCGCGGATCTGAAGGTGGAAGAGCAGGACCTCGGACTGAAGGGTTCCCCAACGCAGGTAAGAAATATTTTTGCTCCGGAGGCGAAGACCAACCGTACCATGCTGCACGGTACACCGGAGGAGATGGTCAACAAGCTTGTAGCAGACCTGCAGGAGTCAAAATGTTTATAAAAGTCAGAACAGAGAAATGTACCGGCTGTGCAACCTGCGTGGCTTCCTGCCCGTATGATGCGATTGTGATGCATGAGGATGCGGCCAGGATTACTGAACTATGCCAGCTCTGCCGGGCCTGTCTCGGCGTCTGCCCTGAAGGGGCAATTATTGAGATTGCAGAGGAATCGGACAAGAAAGAAAAAGGGCAGGGCAGCGGTGTCTGGGTATTTGCCGAGCAGCGTGACGGTAAGCTTGCAGGGGTTTCCTTCGAACTGCTGGGTGCCGGGCGGAGACTTGCCGAAGATCTGGGGACCAGTCTGTCTGCGGTATTGTTTGGCAGAGTTTCTTCAGGACCTGAAGAACTGCTCCACTGGGGGGCTGACCGTGTCTATTACTGCGGGGAGGAACTGCTGCAGGACTTCAACGATGAGCCGTATGCGAATTTACTGACGCGTCTTATCTCGGAGCACAAACCCGAAATAGTCCTCGCAGGCGCAACCCCGATCGGCAGATCTTTTATTCCAAGAGTGGCTGCCCGCCTCCATACCGGTTTGACAGCGGACTGCACCTCGCTGCAGATTGACCCTGAGACAAAGAACCTTCTCCAGGTGAGGCCTGCCTTCGGAGGCAATATCATGGCGACTATCCTCTGCCCGCATACCCGGCCGCAGATGGCTACGGTCCGCCCCCGGGTCATGCAGAAGGGGGAGTTTGACAAGGGCAGGAAAGGCGAGATTATCGCGGTCAGTGCAGAGGGTATCACCTCGAGGACAAAGGTGCTCGAGACGGTGAAGGAGGTATCTGAAGTTGCGGTAAACCTTCATGATGCCAATGTGATTGTTGCCGGCGGCAGAGGAGTCGGAGGCGACAAGGGTTTTCAGGCCCTATTCGAACTTGCCGAGGCCCTCAACGGGAGTATTGCCGCTTCCAGGGCAGCGGTCGACGAGGGCTGGATTCCATACCGTCACCAGGTCGGCCAGACCGGCAAGACCGTTGGTCCGACGCTCTATATCGCCTGCGGCATATCAGGGGCAGTCCAGCATGTTGTGGGTATGCAATCTTCGGATATTATTGTTGCTATCAATAAAAATCCGGAGGCGCCAATCTTTAATATTGCGACCTACGGTATTGTCGGAGATCTCTTCGAGATACTTCCCCTGCTTACCAGAAAAATCAAGGAATTAAAAGGGCAGTAATTTAAAATGGCAACGGTATTCATGTTTCCTGGTCAGGGTTCCCAATCCCTCGGCATGGGCGCTGACCTCTTTGAAAGATATCCGGGCCTGGTCGCTGAGGCTGATGCGATTCTCGGGTACTCGATCAGAGAGCTCTGCCTCGTCAATCCTGAAGATAAGCTGAAGCGTACTGACTATACGCAGCCTGCGCTCTACATTGTCGATGTCCTGAGTTACCACGCCAAAATTGACGACGGGGCCGGTGTTCCCGATTTTGTTATAGGCCACAGCCTGGGCGAGTATGCTGCCCTGTATGCTGCGGGTGCCTTTGATTTTGGTACGGGGCTTAAGCTGGTCCAGAAGCGCGGGGCGCTGATGAACGCGGCCTCCGGCGGCGGCATGGCTGCCATACTGGGGATGGACGGCGACGCGGTTGCCGCTGTCCTGGCAGAGCTTAATGCTGCCAGTATCGATGTGGCAAACTTCAATTCTCCGGGCCAGACCGTCATCTCCGGCCCTAAGGCGGACATAGAGGCTATCGCTCCTCAGATGAAAGAAAAAGGTGCCAAAAGGGCTGTTATTCTCCCTGTCAGCGGCGCCTTTCACAGCCGTTATATGAAGCCTGCCGCAGAAGAGTTTGAAGCATTCCTCAGCGGATTCAGTTTCGGCAGTCTTAAGATTCCCTGCATCGCCAACTGCAGTGCCCGGCCGTATACGGATGATACGATCACTTCGAATCTGGTCAAGCAGATTTACAGCAGCGTCAGGTGGGTTGAGACGGTCCAAGGCCTGAGGGAGCAGGGTGCCGACACCTTTGCAGAGGTCGGCCCCGGTACTGTCCTCGGCGGCCTGGTACGCCAGATCAAGTAAAAGTTTTCGGTGCTCCGGAGTTCTCGCAGGTGTGAGATATATGTGTAAAAGTCAGAAATCGAATTTTCAATATTTGTAAGCCCCGCTGCTGACTTCCTGTAACACGTTGTGAGGCTTCCATTCTACGGATGTTGCTTTCACTCTTCCAACAAAAAGTTTCAGGCGGACGAAAATCTGTGAGCAGTACGAGCGGAATAGGAGGCTTTCACACAACGATAAAAATGTTTGTTTCAGCCACAAGTTCGCAGTGTCAATAGTCCGCAAAATCCGAGATGTTCTCACAGAAGTCAGCGCGGGTTTCAACTACTCATCCCTGTTCAATTCGTCCCGTAACTTTACGGATCTCGTGGGCATCTGGTATCTCGTTGGCGTGAGGCGAGATGTCAGGTTCTATTTCTCCCGTGTGTAATCCCGAAAAAAACCTTCATCGAAAATAGTATCAAAAGATGTGGTTGCGTATTGGTGCTCATTCCGGTGAAAACTGCCACCAATTCGATTATATCCTGCCAGAAACGCTGTAATATTACAATGCTTGACCCTTGCTGGGCTGCCCTCGAAGAAGAAAGGTCTTGGGGTACTTTCCCTTGCCGCAGATTTTGAACGAACCGAAATCCTTATACCACTCCCCGTCCGGGGCTTCGGGCTCGGATTCCCGCCAGAGTTTCAGTTGGTAGACATCCTCAGCGGTTATTTTGCGCTGTTGTAAGCGATCAAATAGATGGTCGCGGAGAGCAGGAGGCAGATTGGTCCACTGGATTTTCGGCACTCATTCTCCGAAAGTCATTCGGGCAAGTTGATCTTTCAATTCCTGCTGTTCTTTCGCGTCGGTTGATATGCTTAAACGATCAGCCAACTCAAAGAATTTGCGTTTTTCCTCTTCTTTTGATCGCAGCCCTGTTTCGACAAGATCTACCAGTATCCGATTAGAACTGACTTTTTGGCTTTTTGCCAAAGCCTTCACTCGCTTGGCCAGTGGAGACGGGAGCGAGACGCTTTGGCGGACTGTCTTTTCGATTGTGTCCATATGTATTAGTATACACCATTTTGCATCAGAATACACCAGTTCGCTGAGCCTGAGTAATTCGTGAAAAGGTGAGACGTCAGCTGCCTCAACGTGATAGTCGCACAGACCACGAAACTCAGCAATGAGAGAGCGGCGACCGATATTTCGGGCCGCAGGATGGCATCCCCAAAAGAGCGACCCTCTCAATAACACAAAATACCCGCGTGATTCGGGGTGAACTTTTGCGGAGTTGCGCCGGCGGCTATCTGAGGGTTATCAGGTGTACATGAAATTTCAGCTGTTATGGCTGCCATCTCAACTTTAGAGAGTACTTCTCGCCGGCGGAGACCTCTTCATTTTGGGGATTAGGAACGGAAGTTCGAGTACATTAAAAAAGTGAAACACTCGTTGACTCCAGGAAGAAGCTGCTGGCATTGCGCAATCTCTTCAGGGTTTAGATTGCTGTGTTTGCAGGGAAGTTCTTGAATTCGTCAGGTTTTTGCGGACTTTGGCGCGTATTTTCCTGAAGGGGGATGTTGATGTGTTGGTTGCTATGGATTTCAAAACAATTTATTTTCAGATAGCATAAGATCATCTTATATCTGTATTGCCGACATAGGGTTTATTCTGTTAATATTGAGCAAGTATTCTTATTACAGGTAGCGGAATATTATTGGGAGACAGGCGGCTTAATGAAAATTCATGAATACCAGGCCAAGGAGTTATTTCGGAACCATCATATTCCGGTGCCTGAGGGATATCTTGCAGTAAGCCCTGCTGAGGCATCTTCTGCAGCCGAAAGGCTTGGCAAATTTCCTGTTGTCGTCAAGGCACAGATCCATGCAGGCGGCCGCGGCAAGGGCGGGGGGGTCAAAATTGCCCGGAGTCTTGATGAGGTGCAGAGCGCGGCAGTTGCAATACTGGGCCGGCCGCTGGTGACGCCCCAGACAGGACCCGAGGGGAAGAAGGTCAGCAGACTCCTGGTGGAGCAGGGACTTGATATTGCCCAGGAGCTGTATCTTTCGATCATCCCGGACCGGTCCACCGCACAGATCATGATCATTGCCAGCCGGGCAGGGGGGATGGATATTGAAGAAGTCGCGGCACGGAGTCCTGAAAAGATAATCAAGGTGCTGATTAATCCGCTCACCGGGATCGAGCCTGCTCATTGCAGGGAAATCGCAGCTGGCCTTAATCTTACCGGTTCACTTGCCCCAAAGCTTTCCACGCTGCTCGAAAACCTCTACGGACTTTTTATCTCAACCGACTGTTCTTTGCTTGAGATCAATCCGCTCGTGATAACCGCCCAGGAGAATCTGCTTGCGCTGGATGCGAAAATGGTCATTGATGATAACGCACTGTTTCGGCAGAAGGATATTCTGAAATTCAGGGATATTGATGAAGAGGACCCCCTGGAAGTGGAGGCCTCGAAATTCAATCTCAACTATATCAATCTGGACGGAAATATCGGCAATATGGTCAATGGTGCCGGACTGGCCATGGCCACCATGGATCTTATCAAGAGTGCCGGTGCCGAACCTGCTAACTTCCTTGATGTAGGCGGCGGAGCAAACGAGGAAATGGTCGAAAACGGCTTTCGAATTCTTTTAAGCGACACGAACGTTAAAGGGATTCTGATCAATATATTCGGCGGTATACTCCGGTGCGATGTCCTGGCAGAAGGGGTTGTCAAGGCCGCCCGGAAGACAGGAATAACGGTGCCGGTGGTGATCCGTCTGCAGGGAACCAACGTTGAAAAGGGCAGGGAAATTCTTGCGGCATCGGGTCTGAATCTTATCACAGCAGAGGACCTCGGTGATGCGGCAGGAAAAGTAGCCGCGATCGTCGGAAAATAAATGAGCGTCGCAGGGAAAGATAGATAATACATCATGGCAATATTCGTCGATAAAGAAACAAGACTGCTCGTCCAGGGAATTACCGGGAAAGAAGGACAGTTCCATACACGGCAGTGCATTGAATACGGTACACGGGTTGTGGCCGGCGTGACTCCCGGGAAGGGCGGACAGACCATGGACAATGTGCCGGTATTTAATACTGTCCAGGAAGCTGTTCGGGAGACCGGTGCGAACTGCAGTATGGTATTTGTGCCTCCGGCCTTTGCCGCACATGCAATCAAAGAAGCGGTCGACGGTGATGTTGATCTCATCGTTGCCATTACTGAAGGCATTCCGGTGCTCGACATGATGCGGATCAAGAATTATATGATTGGGAAAAAAGCACGGCTCATCGGTCCGAACTGTCCCGGGATCATAACGCCCGGCCAGTGCAAGATCGGCATTATGCCCGGCTTCATCCATAAGCCCGGCGGACCTATTGGTGTTGTCTCTCGCTCCGGCACTCTGACCTATGAGGTGGTGCATCAGTTGACCACAAAGGGAATCGGCCAGACAACCTGCCTCGGTATCGGAGGCGACCCTGTAAACGGGACAAACTTTATCGATTGCCTCAGGGCCTTTGAAGAGGACCCGGAAACCAAGGGAATTGTTCTTGTAGGAGAAATCGGTGGTACTGCTGAGGAAGAAGCTGCTGCCTATATCATCGAAAAAGTCACGAAACCCGTTGTCGGGTTTGTCGCGGGATTAAGCGCGCCTCCGGGCAGACGCATGGGACATGCCGGGGCGATCGTCAACGGTAGCAGCGGCACGGCCCAGTCAAAGATTGCGGTCATGAAGGAAGCCGGCATTCATGTATGTGAAAATCTCGGCAGGTTCGGTGATTTCTGTGCCGGGATTTTTTAATATTTTAGAAAGTGATTTCCTGCGTGGGGTATTAAATGGCTGAACAAAAAAAAACGCATAGAGTATTGATCGGAAAACCAGGACTGGACGGTCATGACAGGGGTGCTAAATTCATTGCCCGCGCCCTTCGTGATGCCGGTTTCGAGGTGGTCTATACCGGTATTCGAAGGACGCCGGACGAAATTGCTGCCGCGGCTGTACAGGAAGATGTTTCTGCCGTGGGCCTGTCACTACTTTCCGGGGCGCATCTGAGCCTTTTTCCTGCAGTGGTCAGGGCCCTTAAGTCTGCCGGGGCTGGAGATATTCCGGTACTGGGCGGCGGTATTATCCCTGATGAAGATATTGTGCTTCTCAAAGAGGCGGGGATTAACGCGGTATTTACCCCCGGAACCCCTGTGGCACAGATCATTGCTGCTTTTCGCACTGCCTGTGAAACACAGGAGGCGCGCAGAAACTGAATAACAGAAGGCCGGAGAGACACCACTGATGATGAGTGAAACCATTCTGAGGGGCTTGAGAGAGCGTGACCCAAGGGGAATCGCCCGGGCCATTTCGCTTGTTGAGGAAAATGATCCTATGGCAGATGAAATACTCTCATCCCTCGATGATTCGCTTGTTGATCAGGCAATGGTTTTGGGGATAACCGGTCCTCCAGGGGCCGGGAAATCCACCTTGACCGACCGGATTATATCAAGGTACCGCTCTCTGGGGAAAAGGGTTGGGGTCATTGCAGTAGACCCGTCTTCACCCATTTCAGGCGGTGCTATCCTGGGTGACAGGATTCGTATGATGGGGCATGCCCTGGATAAGGATGTGGTTGTCCGTTCCATGGCTACGCGGGGCCGGCTGGGAGGGTTATGTGCTGCGGCAGGAGCCGCGGTGAGGATACTTGCCGGCAGCGGCTGCTCTGTAATTATCATTGAAACCGTAGGGGTAGGGCAATCGGAAATGGATATCATCAGGCTTGCAGATATCACAGCACTGGTGCTTGCTCCTGGCCTGGGCGATGACATTCAGGCCATGAAGGCAGGACTTCTGGAGGTGGCCGATATCCTGATCGTAAATAAGGCGGACTGTGCAGGGGCTGAAACCCTTGCAATGGACATGGAGTCTATTGCCCGTGAAGGCGGCAAAGAGAAAGACAGGGTCAACGTCTGTATGACTGTGGCGTCAGAGGGACGGGGTACGGACGAACTGCTTGCGGCAATTGAAACAGTTGACATTTCACACCGGGAAACCGGCGAACGCAGGACACGCAGGGAAAAGGCGTATGACCTTGAAGTATTGGACTGGGCCCTTGAGATGATAAAGCCTTCGATAATCGAGAAGATAGAAAAATGGGATCATGTCCGTAAAGGAGCCCCACGTCTGCAGGCTGCAAGACTGCTCGGACAAGAGTGATTCAGGAATTATAAATGAAAAAAGAGAAATCGGCCTTCGGAAACCGAAGGTTACTATCAGCCAGATTGGATAATTATCATGGAAAAACATCCTGAACAGATAGATTGGGAAAAAAAGCTGGAGGAAAGCCTCATCCGTTATCCGGAGAGGAAAGAGAAGTTTATAAATCATGGCGGCGAGGAAATTCCCCGGCTTGCCGTTCCGGACCGGCTCGATGATCACTATCTTCAAGATATAGGGTTTCCCGGACGATATCCCTATACCCGCGGAGTGCAGCCCACCATGTATCGCGGACGGCTCTGGACTATGCGCCAGTATGCCGGTTTTTCATCTGCATTGGAATCGAACCAGCGTTACCGGTACCTGTTGGACCAGGGAACCACCGGGCTATCCGTTGCCTTTGATCTGCCGACCCAGATCGGCTACGACTCCGATGACCCGATGGCCGAGGGCGAAGTGGGGAAGGTCGGTGTTGCCATTGATTCTTTGGCTGACATGGAACTCCTTTTTGACCGGATTCCGCTGGATAAGGTCTCAACCTCCATGACCATCAACGCGCCTGCTGCCATACTCCTTGCCATGTATGTGGCTGTGGCCGAAAAGCAGGGGGTGGAGATCAGCAAAATCAAGGGAACGATCCAGAACGATATTCTGAAGGAATACGTGGCCCGCGGCACGTATATCTTTCCGCCCAGGCCGAGCCTGCGGCTGATCACCGACACCTTCAAGTGGTGTACCGAACATACTCCGGAATTCAATACGATTTCCATCTCAGGCTATCATATCCGGGAAGCCGGGTCCACGGCTGTCCAGGAAGTGGCGTTCACTCTGGCCAACGGTATAACGTATGTGCAGGCCGCACTGGATGCCGGGCTGGAACTCGATAATTTTGCCCCGAGGCTTTCGTTCTTTTTCAATGCCTCCTCTGATCTTCTTGAAGAGGTTTCCAAGTTCAGGGCTGCCAGAAGACTCTGGGCCCGTATCATGAAAGAGCGTTTCAATGCCTCAAAGCCGGCAAGCCTGATGCTTCGCTTCCATACGCAGACCGCAGGCTACACGCTTACTGCCCAGCAGATAGACAATAATATTGTAAGAGTCGCACTGCAGGCTTTGTCTGCGGTCCTTGGCGGCACCCAGTCGCTGCATACCAATTCCCGGGATGAGGCACTGTCTCTGCCTACTGAGGATTCCGTACGCACGGCCCTGCGCACACAACAGGTGATAGCCCATGAATCAGGGGTGACCAGTTCCGTTGATCCCCTGGCAGGTTCCTATTTTATAGAGGAGCTCACCGACCGCATCGAGGCGCAGGCCTCTGAACTCATTGCTAAAATCGATAAAGCCGGCGGTGTGGTGGCTGCCATTGAAGGTGGTTTTATCCAGCGCCAGATCGAAAATAGTGCCTATGAGTATCAGCAGGAGATCGAAAAAGGCGAGCGCATTATTGTCGGGGTCAACGAGTTTAAGATTGAGGAAAAAACAAAACCGCCTCTGCTGAGAGTAAATCCTGAAGTGGAGAATGCTCAGGTTCAGGGCCTTAAAGAACTGCGTGAGAGACGTAACAACAAAGAAGTTCAGGAAGCGCTGGCGAATTTATCCGTATCTGCCCGGAATTCATCGAACCTGATGCCTGAGATACTTGCAGCCGTTAAAACATACGCTACGCTGGGCGAGATCTGCCACGTCCTGCGGGAGGTGTTCGGTGAGTACAGGGGATGATTCGATTCAGGACAGAGGTTGCATGGTTCGACAGGCTCACCATGACAAGATTGTCACCCTGAGCTTGTCGAAGGGGTGGGTAGTTCTTAGCCCCGCTACATTAAAACATTGAGGAGTTATACAGATACCATGATTGAGAAAATTGATCATCTGGGGATTGCGGTGAGGTCTATTGAGACTGCGCGCAAATTCTATGAAGAGGTACTCGGGCTTGTCTGTGAAAAGGAAGAGGTTGTGGCCTCGCAAAAAGTGCGGACCGCTTTTTTTACCGTGGGCGATATCCATATCGAACTGCTGGAACCCACCTCTGATGACAGCCCCATTGCCGGATTTCTGGAAAAGAAGGGTGAGGGCTTCCATCATATTGCCTACCAGACCGATGATATTGAAGGTCAGTTGGGAACAGCCCGGAAGCATGGATGCAGGTTGATTAATGAGATTCCCATAGAGGGCGCCGGCGGCAAACAGGTGGCTTTTCTGCACCCTAAGAGTACCATGGGCGTGCTCACCGAGTTTTGTGAACAGAACCTTTTCAAGGAGGGGTGATCGTGCAACGTCCAGAACAGGATAATCTGACAAAACTTGAATCCATGAAAGAGGAAGCTTTTCTCGGTGGAGGGGCCAAAAGAATCGAGGCCCAGCACCGCAAAGGTAAACTGACCGCGCGGGAGCGTATCGATCTGCTCCTTGATGAGGGTTCGTTTGAAGAATTCGATCTCCTGATGACGGGAAGGGCAAGCCAGAATAGCGGGATCGGTGAGTTTCCCGGCGACGGGGTGATTACCGGACATGGCACCATTGACGGCCGGGAGGTCTTCGTATTCAGCCAGGATTTTACGATCATGGGAGGGGCGTTGGGGGAGGCCCATGCGCAGAAGATCTGCAAGGTCATGGACCATGCCGTGCGTGTCGGAGCGCCTATTATCGGGCTGAACGATTCCGGCGGCGCCCGTATCCAGGAAGGGGTTGAATCTCTGGCAGCGTATGGAGAGATTTTCCACCGCAATGTCCAGGCAAGCGGAGTGGTGCCTCAGATATCATGCATCATGGGGCCCTGCGCCGGCGGTGCGGTCTACAGCCCGGCCATAACAGATTTCACGTTCATGGTCGAAAACACCTCCTACATGTTTGTTACAGGACCCAATGTGGTCAAGACCGTCACCCACCAGGACATTACCGCAGAAGAACTGGGCGGGGCCATGGTGCACAGCAAAAAAAGCGGGGTGGCTCACTTCGCCTTTCCCAATGATATACTCTGCCTGCGGGAGGTGAGGCGGCTGATCAATTATCTGCCTTCAAATAACCGGCAGCAGGCGCCGATTCTTGATCTGAGGGACCCGGCTGAACGCTCGGATCCTGCGCTGGATTACCTGGTTCCGGCAAACCCGAACCAGACCTATGACATGAAGATTCTCATTACCAGTATTCTTGACGGGGCGGAATTTCTGGAAATCCATCCTTATTTTGCCAGGAATATTATTGTGGGCTTCGGTCGTCTCGGCGGACAGACCATCGGCCTCATCGCCAATCAGCCCGCTGTGCTTGCCGGCGTACTTGACGTGCAGGCCTCGGAAAAGGCCGCCCGGTTTGTCCGTTTCTGCGATGCCTTCAATATTCCGCTCGTCTGCCTTGAGGATGTACCGGGTTTCATGCCCGGTCCTGAGCAGGAGCACGGGGGCATTATCCGGCACGGGGCAAAGCTGCTGTATGCCTTTTCAGAAGCAACGGTGCCGCGGATAACGGTCATCATTCGGAAAGCATACGGAGGTGCCTACGTGGTCATGAATTCCAAACATATCGGCTGCGATATGAATTTAGCCTGGCCTGCAGCCGAAATCGCGGTGCTCGGTCCCAAAGGCGCAGCACAGATTATCTACCGTAAAGAGATTGAAGAGGCGGAAGACCCGGAGGCGATGCTCGCCCTGAAAACGGACGAATACCGGCAGACGTACGCCAATCCGTTCATGGCTGCCAAAAGAGGATTCATCGACGACGTCATCAATCCCCGCGATACAAGGCACCGGCTGATCCGAAGCCTCCAGTTTCTGGAAAACAAGCGGACAAACCGGCCGCAGAGGAAACACGGGAATATTCCACTGTGAGGGGTCACCATGTTTAATAAAATTCTTATAGCCAACCGGGGTGAGATTGCTATCCGTATAATCCGGACCTGCAGGCGGCTGAATATTAAAACCGTTGCCGTGTATTCGGATATAGATGCGCGTTCACTTCATGTTCGCGAGGCGGACGAGGCGGTTCATATTGGACCGTCACCTTCTCCTTCCTCCTATCTTATGTATGATAAAATTATCAGGGCTGCAACTGACCAGGGCTGCCAGGCTATTCATCCGGGTTATGGATTTCTTTCGGAAAATTCAAAATTTGCTGCAGCCGTGGTCGAGGCGGGGCTTGTATTTATCGGGCCGTCGTCAGAGGTGATCGCTGCTCTCGGAGATAAAATATCGGCCAAAAATATTGCGGTGAAAGCAGGGGTGCCGGTGGTGCCGGGTCACAACCAGCCTGTAGGTGACCTTGAGGAAATCAAGGAACTTGCTGCAAAAATCGGGTATCCCGTTCTGCTGAAACCGGCGGCCGGCGGCGGAGGCCGTGGCATGCGCAGGGTTGCTGCGCCGGAGGAACTTGAATCCGCCCTGCAGTCGGCACAGGATGAGACCCGCAAGGCATTTGGTGACGACCGGATTTTCCTGGAACGGTTTGTGAGCAATCCCCGCCATATTGAGATCCAGATTATTGCTGACCAGCACGGGAAAGTCGTTTCTCTTGGAGAGCGTGAATGCTCGATCCAGCGGCGCTATCAGAAGGTGATCGAGGAGGCCCCCTCCCTGGCGGTTGATGCGGACCTCAGAGCCCGCATGGGTGATATGGCCTGTGCCCTGGCGCGGGAGGCAGGGTATTCCAATGCAGGCACCGTGGAATTCATCATGGATGATCAGAGAAACTTCTTCTTTATGGAAATGAATACAAGGCTTCAGGTGGAGCATCCGGTCACGGAGATGGTTACGTCCCTTGACCTGGTCGAACTGCAGCTTAGAGTTGCATCGGGCGAACCTCTGCCGCTCTCGCAGGAGGATGTCACCATCAAGGGCTGGTCCATCGAGGCCAGAATCTGCGCAGAGGATTCTGGTCGTAATTTTCTGCCTTCCACCGGACTGCTCACCCGGTACTCAAATCTCAAGGGAAAAAATATCAGGCTTGACAGCGGTGTTGAGGCCGGCAGTTTCGTCAGCGTGTATTACGACTCTCTTCTCTCCAAAGTGATCAGCTGGGGAGAAACGCGGGAAGAGGCACGGACCACCCTGATCAATGCCTTGAATCGCTATCATGTCGAGGGCGTGACAACCAATCTGAATTTTGCAAACTCTATTCTGAACCACCCTGCTTTTGTCAAAGGCGAGCTTTCTACCGGATTTATTGATGAATACTATGAGGATGGCGAGGCCAGGATCGACCCGCCGATGGAGCAGCTTGAAACCATGGTGCTTGCCACGACCGTCGTGTATCATAACCGCAAGAATCTGGTCCGCGAATCGCTTAAACCTATGGCTGCGAAGGTCGGGCTGTCTCACCGTCCGGCTCAGGTGCATCGTTATGTTGTGAAGGGCAACAAGGATATCTTTGAAGTCGAGTTGCGCGGACAACTCTCCTATCAGGATTGGAGTGTTTTGATTAACGGCAGGGAATATGCAGTTGTTGCCCCGGTGTTTGAATTCTACCGGCGAAGGCTGAAACTGTCGATAAACGGTGTCAATCAATACTTCAGGCTTCAGTACCGGCAGAATTTTATATGGACGGCTTTTTGCGGGATCTCCCGCATTTTCGAAATCTACACTCCGCGGGAGTGGGAACTGGCCCAGTATATGCCGAAAGTGAAAAAAGATGCCCAGGCAAATGTGCTTCTCACACCCCTTCCCGGCATGGTAGTCAGCGTTCTGGTCAAAAAAGGCGACCGTGTATACCGCGGCCAGGACCTGGTGGTTATCGAATCCATGAAAATGGAATGTGGTGTTTCATCCCCCTGCGACGGAGTTGTGGAAAAAGTATCTGCAACTATCGGCAAAGCGGTAGAAACTGATGAGGTCCTCATTACGTTCACGATCTGATCGCTTTATCCGTTAGCAGTTGCCTGTCTGTTTCCGGCTGCAGGCAGACAGCTGCATAGTGAACAGGAGGTCTGCAGTCAGTAAAATATCCTGAAAAGAAGGAATGTCAGAAGCGCCCCCAGCAGAGCACCCGCAACCACCTCCCACGCGCTGTGCACCTTGAATGAAACCCTGCTCTGGGCAATCGCAGCGGCCAGCATGAAGCAGAGCATCGAGGTAATAAAACTTTCCGTTATAAAGGTTATGCATATCCACGCTGAAAAGGCGAGTGCCGCGTGCCCGCTGGGCATGCCACCCCGCAGCGGATGTCCTTTGCCAAAATAAGATTTGGCAATGATGACGACGATCAGAACCAGCACCAGCGAGATAAGGGCTATTTCTTCCTTGGAATGCTTTGCTATCGAAAGGCCCTGATGAAAAATATCCCTGATATAGGGAAAGAGGATCATATAGCCGAGCACTGCCGCTCCAAAGGCGGTGATAAGCACGGCTCCTGCTGCAATGTCTTTTGCAATCCGCGCTTTTTCCGAGTACTCAGGGGAAAGCAGATCGACGACTGCCTCAATCGCACTATTGAGCATCTCTGCAGACAGTACCAGGATAACCGCCAGGGTAATAACGATGAATTCAGACCGGGAAATGCCCAGGACATAGCTCAGGAGGAGAACTACGGCAGCTGAATAAAAGTGATACCGGAGGTGGGGCTGAGTCCGTGCCCCGTGCAGTATGCCCTCAATAGCACAGTTGGCGCTCCTAATCCATTGGCGCAAGGGCATGAATCAGTTCCTTCTCCTTCCGCTGCATCCGCTGCTTCTGATAGGCGTTTTTTTCATGGTCATACCCGAGGAGGTGCAGCAGACCGTGCAGCAAAAGCCGCAGCAGTTCTTCCCTGAAGGAAACGTCATAGGACGCAGCCTGTGCTGCCGCCCTGGGGACACTGATAACGATATCCCCCAGAGGCTCTCCTGCTGCGGGCAGGCCGGATTCACAGAGGGGGAAAGAAAGAACATCAGTAGTCTTGTCGAGTCCGCGGTACTGACGGTTCAACCGCCGCATTGCCGCATCTCCGACAAAGACAACGCTCAGTTCAGACTGCTGCAGTCCGAGCAGCCTGAGCGCCCTGTTTAAGTCCTTTTCTGTCCTCTTCAGATTTATGCTTATCGATCTTTGACTGTTCTTTATGAGTATTGGCATGGCCGAAATCGAACCCCGGATAGTCTATGCGTTTATGAAAAATACTGGTGAGAATATACGTGAACATCTGCTTGATGGACGATATGTCCTTCAGGGTCAGTTCACACTCGTCGAGCTGACCGTCAAGAAAGATATGGTTGATGATCTTGTCCACAAGGGCCGCAATCCTGGCCGGAGTGGGGTCTTTCAGAACCCGTGAAGCCGCCTCGACTGCGTCGGCCATCATCACCAGCGCTGCCACACGGGTCTGGGGTTTTGGACCCGCATATTTGTAATCGTCCTCGGCAGGGAGGCCCTCGTGGATCTGGTCCTTTGCCCTCTGATAGAAATACGTGATGACCGAGGTGCCGTGGTGCTGCTGGATTATATCGATGATCGACTGGGGCAGTTTATGCTGCTTAGCCAGTTCGACCCCCTCTTTAATGTGGTTTGTAATGATCATGCTGCTCATATGGGGGGTCAGTTTGTCGTGCCGGTTCGGTGCGCCGCCCTGGTTCTCGACAAAATAATCCGGCATCTTTATTTTACCGATGTCGTGATAGTAGGAACTCACTCTGCCCAGGAGTGGATTCACCCCGACCGTCTCTGCCGCCGACTCCACAAGATTCCCGACAATGACGCTGTGGTGATACGTGCCCGGTGCATTGATCATCAGCGATTTCATCAGTGGCTGGTTAAGGTCCAGGAGTTCAAGCAGGCTGATGTCGGTCGTCACCTTAAAGACATATTCAAGCAGCGGCAGCATCATCGAAACAATCGACGATACCGTAAGGCCTGCAAAAAGGGCAAAGACCGTGGCAGAAAGGGCCTTGGTGGTAAACAGATCTCCCTTGGAAAGCAGAATGATTAAAGCGATCAGGATATTTACGATGATCACATAGAAGCCGCCCCGGAGGATGGCCGAGCGTCGTTTGCAGCGTATGACGCTGAAGGCAGCGGTCAGGCTGCCGGCAAAAGAATAGATAGAATACGTTGAATCCTGCAGCCAGTATCCGGTCAGCAGGCTGATGGTGAACGAAAAGGTGATGGCGGTATGAAAGTCGAACAGGAGCGTGATCAGCATGGCGCCTGCTGCTATCGGAATGCCGAAGACCGCAGTGTCGACATCGATAAACCCGGTCCCGATCGAAAGATTTTTTAGCAGGTATTCGACAACACGTCCGATGACCAGGGTGCTGACAATCATCAGCACCAGCAGCAGCAGCATATTGTAGTTGTTGAGGTACGAGGGCTTGTAGCGCATGATATCCCGGTAGAGGATAAAGAGCAGGACAAAGCCGATCAGGGTCCCCCCGACCAGACGCTGCAGACTGAAATCAACCATGATCGCGAGCGAGACCGCCAGAGAAGCCGCGAAGAGAAAAAGTATCTTCACCGGCAGCTCCTGGGAGAAAAACGGTTTACTGCTGTCCTGAGGTATTCCGTTTTTCATATTTATCATAAGCCCTCAATATCAATTGTACCAGTTTGTGTCGGACGACATCACGCTCGGAGAATGAGACAAATTTTATTCCCTCCACGCCTTCGAGAATTCTGGTTACTTCAATAAGGCCGGAGGTCTTCCCCTGCGGCAGGTCTATCTGTGTAATATCCCCGGTGATGACCGTGCGCGAATTGAAGCCCAAACGGGTCAGGTACATCTTCATCTGCTCAGAGGTGGTGTTCTGGGCCTCGTCAAGAATAATGAAGGCATCATTCAGAGTCCGTCCCCTCATGAACGCCAGGGGGGCGATCTCAATAACTCCCCGCTCGATCAGTTTGGAGGCCTGCTCATATTCCATCATATCGTAAAGCGCATCATAAAGGGGTCTGAGATAGGGGTTCACCTTCTCAAACATGTCTCCGGGCAGAAACCCGAGTTTTTCACCCGCTTCGATAGCGGGGCGGGCAAGCACGATCCTGCTCACCTCTTTTTTCAGAAACGAGCTTATCGCCATTGCCATGGCGAGATAGGTCTTGCCTGTCCCGGCAGGACCTATGCCGATGACGATATCATAATTTCTGATCGCATCGATATAGTAGCGCTGGTTCTCGGTTTTTGGGACTATAACCCGTCGCTTGGAGGCAACCTGGATATTGCCCTGCAGAATCTCCTGCAAAGGACCGGCACTGTCGTCAGGGCAGGACTGCAGGGCGTCCTTAATGTCCTGGGGACTCATGCCGGAGAGGTCCGTCCCGGATGCGCAGAGCTCCCTCACCAGGCGCTCGGCTGTCGTGACCCGGATATCATCCCCGCGCAGAAAAATACGGTTGCCGCGGGAGCTTGCCTGAATGTCAAGAGCCTCCCCGATGAGTCTCAGGTTTTTCTCAAGACTCTTCTGAATAAACGGAAGTTCTTTTTCACTGCCGAACTCTATGACGCGCGTTTCCGTAAGGGCTCCTTATTTACTGATCGTAACAACAAACGTTTTCAGGCTTTCGGTCTTTTTCAGTTTGACTGCAAGCACCTCGGCGTCCTTCTTTTCCCTGAATTCACCGGTACGGAGCTTATACGTTGTTACTTTATTGTCAGTCTTAACTGTATCCATATATATTTTATACCCTTTTTTCGAATATTTCGCCCTGAATTTCGTGGCCTCTGCTTTATTCCTGAAAGCCCCCAGCTGCACAGAGTACAGGGATTCGGCACTATCCTCTTTTTTGGGCTGAGGACTGTCATGCGTATTGAGCTGTTTGTTTTCCGGCAGGGTGGCCTTTGAGACCTCCTTAACCTGCCTGGCTATTACCTCCCGCTCTATTCTGGGTTCCGGAGAGGGATTGCCTTGAGGGGGGAGGGAGGGTCTGGCAGGAGGCTCTGCCGGAGCCGGCTGCAGTTGTGCCGGGGCGACCAACAGCTCAGTCTGAGCTTTCCCCGGTTCAGGAGGCTGTGGAGACTGCTGAGGTGCCCCGGACTGAACCAGCGCAGGAGGCTGAACCTGCGGCTCGGGGGAAACAGCCGTAGTTTCAGGCCGGCGGGGAGTCCCGAATTTTCCGACAAAAAAGCCGAGGGTAAAGCTCAGACAGGAAAAAACGACCGTTATAACGATCACGATACCTTTGCCGGATTGTAGCAACTGCATTATCTCCCGAGGGCCTTTCGTATCATAGAAAAAGCATAGCATCACCATATGAGAAAAATCTATATCCCATGGCTATGGCGATTTCGTATGCCCCAAGCAGCCGCTCCCTTCCCGCAAAGGCCGATACCAGCATCAGAGGGGTGGAGCAGGGCAGATGAAAGTTTGTGATAAGAGCGTCGACCAGCCGCAGAGGATGTCCCTCACGAATGAAGATATCAGTGGTGCCGGTGATGCACCCGTCTGATGGAAAAACGGTGCAGTTGCCGCTGGCATATCCCTCAAGTGTCCTGGTCGAAGTCGTTCCCACCGCGATAACGCGCCGGCCTGAATTCCTTACCCGGTGAATTTCAGGGATAAGCCCGGCATTGATCTCAAATGATTCCTCTGCCATGTCATGGTCCTCAACGCGGACCGCTTTCACCGGTCTGAAGGTGCCGATACCTACATGGAGCGTTACGGTCCGTATGAGTATTCCTGCAGCCTTCAACCGGTCGAGCAGGGCAGGGGTGAAATGAAGTCCGGCAGTCGGAGCAGCGATAGAACCTTCCTTCTCGGCGTAAACCGTCTGGTAGCGCTCCCGGTCCTGCTCGTCTGCATCCCTCCTGATATACGGCGGCAGAGGCATTCTTCCGATCTTCCATATTACGTCCCGAATATCCCTGCTGAAGACCGCAGTTTTTCCATGTGTTATTGCAGCGGAGAGCGTGTTTTCAATGACCACCTCCCCGGAATACCTGCCTTTCGTCATGATGATCCAGGATTTGTCGCTATTTTCGCTGACGAGCAGGATGTCCAGGCTGCTTCCATCTGGTTTCGTTCCTCTGACTCTGGCGGGAAAGACCCGTGAGTTGTTTATGACGAGCATGTCACCGGGTATCAGCAGTTCAGGAAGCTCTGAAAACGTACGGTGTTCCGTTCTGCCGTCGCGACGCAGGACCATCAGGCGTGCAGAGTCCCTTGCTGTTACCGGTCTGCTTGCTATAAGCTCCTCAGGGAGGGGAAAATCATACTCAGCGGTCTTCATGTACTCGCAGCAGGGTTCCGGGATAGAAAATATCCAGTATTTCCCGGTAGGACTTTCCGTCCCGGGCCATCTGGAGCGCAGACCACTGACAGAGTCCAACACCGTGCCCATAGCCCTTTCCCTCAAAAACATACGCGCCGTTCTCCCTGCGCAACTCGAAATTGGTGCTCGGCAGTCTGCTCCAGCCCAGCAGTCTTCTGAGGTCGGTGGCCTTGACCGTCAATACGCCCGTCTTGTGCGAAACTTCAATAATTCTCACTCTCTGGGTTCCGGTATGAGATTTTACGGATATTTCCCGTATGCCTTCCAGGGTTAGCCCTTTTTCGATCTCCTCGACCGGGATCTTCCGTTCCCAGACGGCATAAGGCGAAAGGTCGCAGACAGACGAAACCGGCTTGAGATAGGGATAGTTCTTTCCGAAGACTTCTTCAACATCTTCTGTCTGACCACCGCACGTGGAATGATACAAAGCCTCGATCAGCCTGCCGTTATAGGTCAGCACCTCTCCCCCGGTATTCATGACGGCATAGGCGATGCGCGCATCCACAGTACTGCCTTTATAGACCTGATGCAGCACAGAGGACGTGAGGTCAAAGTTCTGATTGTTATTCGCTTTCTTCTGGAAAAGAGCATAGGTGCGCGAGATGACCGCCTGCGCCTTCAGGGCCTCCATATCCCAGTTTGCACCGATTTCTGCACTGACCACACTTTTTATATAATCCTCAAGCGGCAGTTCATTGATAAGATACATACCTGCCTTTCCCTTCCATACCTCGATGTCGCCGACATAGTGGCTGCCGTTGACCAGCAGGTCTCCCTGCATCTTACCGACCCGTTCGAGCGCTTCATCTTTTTTCGGAATAGACTGGAAGACGTCATCCAGAATCAGGACCTTGATGGAAGCTGTCTGAGCTGAGGCAGTGGTCACAACCGATAACACCAGACTGATCAGTACGGATAAAAAGGCCTTAAGCATATTATTTTCTGCCCATAAATCTGAAGAGAAGCGTGAGCAGAATACTCACCAGAATGCTTGTTGCCAGAGGAAGGTAAAGGGTGAAATTCTTTTTCTGAATCATGAAGTCTCCCGGCAGCCTGCCCAGCCACGGGATCTTGCCCGCAAGGAGAAACAGGCCGCCTGTCAGCGACAGGACGAGCCCGGTTATAAGAAGCATTCTTCCGAGATACTCAGCGCCGGTGTTCATTTATGTTGTATGAGAATTAGGGTCATTGACTATAGTATTGTCGTTATCCGGGTTGCCTCTTCTGATAGCGTTCCATTTCAGAATAGATGCACCCGCAGTATTTCTGCCGGTAAAGTTCAAATTCTCTTGAGAAAGTCTTTGAAAGATGCCAGCCCTGTCTGAAGTCCTCTGCCAGGAACTGAACACCATGCCTTTGTTCAGCGGCTTTTCCTATGTCTTTTATCATATCAAATTTCTGGTAAGGACTTGCAAGCAGCGACGTGCTGAAGGCCGGTATACCCATTTTTTTTGCAGTTTCAGCAGTCCTGTCGAGTCTGATGGAATAGCAGACTTCGCACCGTGCGCTCCCCTTGCCCGTGATCGACTGCAGAAACGCATCAAGCGGATACTCGTCGATATATTCGAGGTCAAGGCCCCATATCTTCTGAAGTTTTTTCAGTGCATCCCTTCTGCTGGTATATTCAGTATACGGATGGATATTGGGGTTGAACCAGAGCCCGCGCACGTCGTGGCCGTCCATCAGAAATTTCTGAAGAGGGTATATGCTGCAGTTCGAGCAGCAGATATGCATCAGGACCTTCAAGGCGCTGAAGACCTAAAACAGTGCCCGGGGGGCTGTTTTCCCGAGGTGCAGATAGGCTGCTTTCGTCGCAGCACGGCCGCGAGGTGTGCGGTCGAGGAACCCTTCCTGCATAAGGTACGGCTCATAGACGTCCTCGATCGTCTCCTTGTCCTCACGCAGAGACGCAGCAATCGTCTCTATACCAACCGGACCACCGGAGAACTTATCGATAATGGTCATGAGGAGTTTTCTGTCCATGTCATCCAGGCCGCGCTCGTCGACGTTCAATGAGGTGAGAGAACTCTTGGCGATCTTCATGTCAATAGTCCCGTCCCCCAGCACCTGTGCAAAGTCCCTGACTCTCTTGAGCAGCCGGTTGGCTATCCGCGGGGTTCCGCGGGAGCGCCGCGCCATTTCGAGCGCCGCATCCTCAGTCACGCCGACGTTCATAATCTGGGCAGAGCGCACGACAATTTTTTTCAGTTCCTCCGGGCCATAATAGCTCAGCCTGTCGATGATGCCGAACCTGTCCCGAAGCGGTGAGGTCAGCAGCCCTGTCCTGGTCGTTGCGCCGATCAGAGTAAACTTCGGCAGAGTTATCTTCATGGTCCGGGCATTCGGGCCCTGCCCGATAATGATATCAAGCTGAAAATCCTCCATGGCAGGATAGAGGACTTCCTCTACAATGCGCGGAAGCCGGTGGATTTCATCGATAAAGAGAATGTCTTTGTCCGCAAGGTTGGTCAGTATGGCGGCCAGATCTCCGGCCCTCTCAAGCACCGGGCCCGAGGTGATCTTGATATTGACCTTCAACTCCGTGGCTATAATATGCGACAGGGTTGTCTTCCCCAGCCCCGGGGGGCCGCAGAAGAGGATATGGTCGAGCGTATCTCTGCGGTTACGGGCAGCCTGGATGAAGATTTTCAGATTCTCCTTGATGCTGTCCTGGCCGATAAACTCGTCAAGAGAGGACGGCCGCAGATTCAGATCAAGCGAGAGATCATCAACGGTTTCATCCGGGGTGATCAGCCTGTCCTGGTCCATATCATTTTTTATTACGGAATCTTCCTTACGCATTTCCGGTCAGCAGTTTCAGCGTCTCCTTTAACAGATTTTCGATATCGGTATGTCCCTTTTTATAGGTCTGCTCCAGGTAATCCTGTGCAAGGTTTCGCTTATATCCAAGATTTATGAGGGCCGACAGGGTGTCTTCGAAGAGTTTATCCCTTACCCCCTCAGCTGCCGGCAGTTTTTCCCTGAGTTCGAGAACCAGTCTGCCGGCTGTCTTCTTCCCGAGACCGGGAATTCTGCAGAGCATCGTGATATCTTCAGTCTCAATCGCCCTGAGAAAGTCGTTGTAGGGCATGCCCGAGAGGATATTCAGGGCTACCTTGGGTCCGATACCTGAAATATTGATCAGGATGAGAAAAGTTCTTTTTTCGTCTTCAGATTCAAAACCGAAGAGCTGCAGGGCATCTTCCCGGACATGAGTATGAATATAGAGAAATACCTCGCGGCCGTCTGCCGGCAGATTGGCCAGGGTCGGGATGGTTGCGGTTACGGCATAGCCGACACCATTGACTTCCACCAGGAGTGAGTCCGGTCTCCGGGAAATGATCTTTCCCCTCAGTGAGCCGATCATTGCTGCTCTGTCATGTGATTATTCTGTGATTTCACGGCGATATTGAATTGTAAAGTATTCATATAACAGAGGGCAAGGGCGAGGGCGTCGGCGCTGTCGGGGTAGAGAGTACCCCTGATCTTCAGTATCATCTTTACCATCTCCTGGACCTGGCTTTTTTCGGCCCTGCCGTACCCGACAACAGCCTTTTTCACCTCAAGGGCACTGCGTTCGTGGAGGGTAATCCCCCCGCAGGCTGCCGCAAGGAGAACAACTCCCCGGGCCTGACCGAGCTGCAGGGCTGCCTTTGCACTTTTTGCAAAGAAGACCTTTTCGACAACCACATCCGTCGGCTGGTAGGTGGCAATGATTTCTGTCAGGGCCTCATGAATGGCTTTGAGGCGTATATGCAGCGGGTTCGAGGCAGGCGGTGCAATCCTCCCCGAGGCGATGTAGCTGGCGTCCCTGCCGTTGCTCCTGATGACCCCATAGCCGCAGAATATACTCCCCGGGTCAATGCCAAGAATCGTGAACTCCGGACTACTTTTTCTTGCGGGGCTCTTCAAAGAGGATTTCCTCGACCATCAGGCAGAGGACATGACCGAGGGTAATATGCGTCTCCTGGACTCTGGGGGTGTTGTCTGAAGGTACGACAAAGGCATGCGTCATCTTGCCGGCGAGTTTTTCACCCTTTGAGCCGGTCAGCAGTACGGTCTTCAGTTTCTTCTTTTTCGCCGCGTCCAGCGCCTTCAGCACATTCGGAGAAGCACCGCTCGTGGTAATGGCGATTACCAGATCGCCTTCCACCGCAAGGGCTTTTAACTGGCGGGCAAAGATCTCGGAAAAATCATAGTCATTCGCAATAGAGGTGATTACTGCTACGTCTGTATTAAGCGCAATGGCAGGCAGTCCGGGCCGCTCTTTTTTGAACCGGTTCACAAATTCTCCGGCTATATGGGAGGCATCGGAGGCGCTCCCCCCGTTGCCGAAGAGGATCACCTTTCCGCCGTCATTGAAGGTCGCAGCAATTACCTTGGACACTTCAATGATGGAATCGATGTGGGTTTGAAGAAACTTCTCCTTGACGGAAATACTCTCTGCGAATTCTTTATATATTTTTTCTTTCATGGAATAGGGGGCGATTACTTTATTAGGTTAAAACAATACCGGGGACTCTGTCAAATTACCTGCACAAAGATCAGAGTACTATTTAACTACTATTCCCGCATAGCCGACAACACTGTCAAAGTCGCCGGAGACTTCTCCTGAGGTGGCATACTTGATCATCCGGGCAGAATCGGCCCCGAGCAGCTTCGAGGCCGCCAGCATGACGGTTGCCGGGAGATACCCGCACATCGATATCCGCTCTCTGCGAACGGTCTCATACAAGCCAGCCGGGTCAAGTGCCAGTATTTTTTCGATCGCCATGGTATCCATCCTGCGGGCCTGCTTTTCGGTAACGTAGTGGCTCATATCCGAGCTTGCCAGTATAACCACGGGATAATCAACCGACCGGACAGCTTCTGCAATCGCCCTGGCCAGATCAAGGCAGTCCTCATAAGATGCAGAAAGGAGTGCAATCGGCACAATTTTGATTTCAGTAGAAAAATAGCCTATAAAGGGCAGCTGAACCTCCAAAGAATGCTCGAAGATATGCGCCTGTGCATCACGTGAGATCCTGTCTGAGTTCAGGGCTATTTTGGAGGCAAGCCTGCTGTCTATCTTAAAAAGACCTGTCGGAATCTCCCACTCCCCCGCATCCATAAGCGAGATGGCCTGACCGAGCCCGGTATGGTTTGGCCCGAGCATGATGAAGGTCTGCGGCATTTTTATTGAGGAAAACACCTCGCCTGCAACATGGCCTGAATAGATAAGTCCGGCATGGGGAGACATGATGCCCACGACTGTTTCTTTGGGGGTATCACGGCGCATATACTGTTCCACCTGTTCCTTCAGGCGGGCATTAGTTCCGTGATAAAACTGGCCGGCAACAGCAGGACTTCTCTTCATAGGTCCACCTCGTGGTTAGAACGTGTCATCCTCAATATCGTGAAAGGCGATATCCGAGGAATTAACAAAACGCGTGCAGTGCGCAAGGAAAGTAAGCGGAATCTCTCCGGTTGGGCCATTTCTCTGTTTGGCAATGATGATTTCAGCCTTGCCCTTATTGTCGGGACTGTTTTTGTTGTACACCTCGTCACGGTAGAGGAAAATAATAACGTCGGCATCCTGTTCAATAGCCCCTGATTCTCTAAGGTCGGCCAGGGTCGGTTTCTTCGTGCCGGTCCGTGTTTCCACCCCACGGTTAAGCTGGCTCAAGGCTATCACCGGCACCTTCAGTTCCTTGGCCAGGGCCTTGAGTGACCGTGATATCTCGGATATCTCCTGCTCGCGGCGTTCCGTGTTCCCCCGTCCACGCATCAGCTGCAGGTAGTCGACAACAACGAGGCTGAGGCCGTGTTCAGCCTTAAGTCTTCTGGCCTTGGCACGCATCTCCAGGATATTTATCGCCGAGGAATCATCGATGAATATGGGCGATTCAGCGAGCTTGCTGGCGGCAGAGGTCAGGCTGTGCCAGTCGTCTTTTTTGATGAAACCTTTTCTGATCTGGTTCGAGTCGACCATTGCCTCTGAACAGAGCATTCTGAAGGCGAGCTGCTCCTTGGACATTTCAAGGCTGAAGACAGCGACCGGCTCCTTCAGGTTAACGCCCACGTGCTGGGCAATATTGAGACTGAAGGCTGTTTTTCCCATCGAGGGCCTGCCGCCGATGATAATCAGGTCGCTCCTCTGAAAGCCGGTCGTCATCTCGTCAAGCTCCTTAAACCCGGTCGGCACCCCGGTGACGGTTTCTTTCCGGCTGTGCAGCAGTTCGATCATCTTGAAGCTGTCCTTAATGACATCCTTCAATGTCGAGAAGGCTACATTGATTCTTTTTTCAGAGAGATCAAATATCTGTTTTTCCGCATAGTCTATCAGCTCTTCAGCGTCAAAATCGCTCTCATAGACATTCCGCGCTATGTCTGTGGCGGTATGCAGCAGGCCCCTGATCATCGCCTTTTCCCTGACTATCTTCGCATGATAACGGATATTGGCCGAGGTCGAGATCATCGAGACAAGAGACGTCAGGTACGGGACTCCCCCGATCTGATCGATTTCGCCTTTCCGCTTCATATGGTCAGTCAGGGTTATGATGTCTATCGGCTCGTTCTTGTCGAAAAGCTCGATCATTGCCAGAAAGATCCGGCGGTGAGAGTCACGGTAAAAATAGTCCTGGGTGAGTAGTTCGAGCGAGGTGGTCAGGGCATTGTTGTCTATGAGGACCGCCCCCAGAACAGACTGTTCAGCCTCTATGTTCTGGGGGGGCAGTTTTTCAAGCGTTGATTCTATTTCCTTCATTCGGGAATGACATTAATTTTAACCGAGGCAGTTACATCATGATGGATTCTGATTTCTGCGGTAAAGCTCCCGAGTCTCTTGATCGGCTCCTCCAGGTGGATCTTCTTCCTGTCGATATCGTGACCTTCAGCCTTCAGGGCCTCGGCAATGTCCATATTGGTGACGGAACCAAAGAGCTTCTCCTCTTCCCCGGCCTTTGCGCGTATGGTGAGGGTGAGGGCAGACAGACTGTCGGCAGCGGCCTTGTTCGCATCACGAACCTTGACAGCTTTTTCCTGGATGATGCGCTTGTTATGTTCAAACTCCTTGATGTTTTTAGTGTTTGCCTCGACAGCGATTTTCTGCGGCAGCAGATAATTCCGGGCGTAGCCTTCAGCTACGGTGACCACGTCACCAATCTTCCCGAGGGTCCTGACATCTTCTTTTAAAAAAACTTTCATTATAACGATCTCCTTGCAGTTATTTTTTATGGGTCATACATTATAGCATAACCGGTACAATCAAGGCATCGGGTGAAACAGTGCCGGTTGCTGAGCGGGTGTATCCCCGAGTACTGTATGAATTGTGTTGATACGTTAAGGTGATGTTGGGTGTTGCTTATGGTACCATGTTACTATGGAAACGGATATACTCAGATCGCTTGTTATTATTCTCGGTGTTTCCGCCTTGATTGTCTTCGCTCTTAGCCGGTTAAAAATACCAGCTCTTGTGGGTTTTCTGCTGGCGGGGATTCTTATCGGACCCCACGGGCTGGGACTGTTGAAAGATACCCATGCTGTCGAACTTATGGCTGAAATCGGCGTTGTCCTGCTCCTCTTTACCATAGGCATCGAATTTTCTCTCACAAGGCTCCTGAGAATGAAGAAGGCTGTGGTTGCAGGAGGCGGTGCGCAGGTTTTTCTTACCATTGGGCTGAGCGCCCTGATATCCTATGCTGCAACCGGAAGTCTGAACAGGTCCATATTCTTCGGCTTTCTCATCGCATTGAGCAGTACGGCAATCGTAATGAAGATGTTGACCGAGAAGGGTGACATAGACTCCCCTCATGGACGGATGATGGTCGGGATCCTGATCTTCCAGGACCTCTGCGTTGTACCGCTCATGCTCCTGACCCCTTCCCTGGCTGGTGCGACAATAGATCTGCCTGATATCGGGCTGAAAATGGGAAAAGCCGCCTTTATTATCATGTCGGTGCTCCTGAGTGCCCGGTGGCTGGTACCGAGGCTGTTGCATCACATCGTGCGCACGCGGAGCCGTGAGCTCTTCATATCAACGATCATTCTTCTCTGTCTCGGCATCGCCTATTTCACGTCGAAGTTCGGACTTTCCCTGGCCCTCGGAGCCTTTCTGGCAGGCCTGGTTATATCGGAATCCGAGTATGCCCATCAGGCGACTGCCGACATCCTGCCGTTCAAGGAGAGCTTTATGGGGCTCTTCTTTGTATCGGCAGGTATGCTGTTGAATATCGGGTTTGCCGCCGGAAACTATCCAAAAATCGCTGCGGCTGTGCTGCTGATTTTTTTATTGAAACTGCTGACCGGAACTGCTGCATCACTCCTGGCCGGCAGTCCCTTCAGGACCTCTCTGCAGGCTGGATTGGGACTTGCCCAGATAGGAGAATTCTCGTTCGTACTAGCCATAGCGGGCAGGGCAGCCGGCTTGATAACCGAAGATATGCACCAGGTCTTTCTTGCCTCGTCTGTCGTGACCATGATTCTGACTCCCTTTGTTCTCAACGCAGCGCCATCGCTGTCGGGATGGGTCGCCTCGAGGCATCTCCTCAAACGGGTTGCTCAGATGAAAAAAGTGTCTGAAAGGGCAGGCCATCCCGCACGGAGGCAGGATCATGTCATTATCATAGGTTTCGGCCTGAACGGGATGAACCTGGCACGGGTCCTGGCAGAGGCTGAAATACCCTATGTTATTCTCGAAATGAATGCCGACACGGTGCAGAAGATGAAAAAGAAAGGCGAGCCCATATATTACGGCGACGCCTCCAGCGTCGAGCTGCTCCACAACCTGAGCATCAGCAGGGCACGACTTCTGGTCGTTGCCATATCGGACCCCGTGTCAACACGGCGGATTGTTTCGATTGCGCGGCACGAAAGCCCTGATATCTTTATCGTCGTGCGGACGCGGTACCTTGTCGAAGTAGAGGACCTGAGGGCGCTCGGTGCCAATGAGGTGATACCGGAGGAGTTTGAGACCTCCATCGAGATATTCTCGAGGGTGCTTCATCAATACAATTTTCCCGGCGGCATCATCCTGGATATGGTCGAAAAGATCAGGCATAACAGCTATACGGCCCTGCGGAATCCCGACTTGCCGAAGCGGCATCTCTTCGAAAAGTGCGAGTGGCTTCCGGAGATCGAAATGGACGGGTACAAGGTTCCGCCGGATTCCTTCCTGGCGGGAAAGAGCATTGCCGATCTGCAGATAAGGAAGATAACCGGGGTGACGGTCATTGCCGTCAGACGCGGGGCTGAGGTCATGCCGAACCCGGCACCCGATTTCAGATTGAGCAAAGACGATATCCTGTTGTTTACCGGCGGACAGGAAGCCATGAAAACGGCACTGCAGTATTTCAAGGGAAAGACCTGATACTCCTGTGCTCCTGCTGTATATGCTTAGGTGAACCCAGATCTGAAGCTGAATGGGTATTTCATTCCGGGTTTGATCGACCACCATTGCCGGCATTAGAATGAATGCGGTAAAATATATATAATCAAAACAGGAGGTACATCGCATGAAAGCTTTTAAATATGTTATTTACAGGGAAGGCAAATATTATGTATCTCAGTGCCTGAATATAGATATCGCCAGTTGCGGGGATACTATTGAAGAGGCCTTAACCAACCTTAAGGATGCTGTTGAGCTCTATTTTCGCAATGAGCCAAAAAAGAAACTTGCCGCATTCCACGATATAGGTGAAACATTAATCGGAGAAGCCAAGCTGTATGCCTAAGCTGTATTCCTCACGGCATATTGTTGCCGTACTACTGAAAAAAGGGTTCATCGAGATAGACCAGACCGGAAGCCACAAGAAGTTTCGCAAAGACGATAGAACTGTAATTGTCCCCTCGCCAAGAAAAGAAATGCCACATGGCACGTTTGCCTCTATAGTACGTCAGTCAGGTTTGGATAAGTCTGATTTCGAAAAGTGACGATAAATCATTAAGCTACCGGTTGTTGTCCCTCTTGCCCCTATAAAATCGTGATCGGCACCGGGATGAAGGTCAGGATGAAGATGATCAGGGAGATTATCCCCGTGACCTTACGGCGTTCGTCCAGCGGAATATACGGCTCCACGATCGCCGGATGCCGGATGCCGAGGACAACCAGCAGGATCGCCCAGACGATCCAGCCTTCGAAGATCAGTACACCGAGGAGTACCAGCACCACAATCAGGACCTTTGAAAGCAGGCGATGCCGGTCACCCAGAAGCGCATAGGCAATATGTCCGCCGTCGAGCTGGCCGATAGGCAGAAGATTCATGGCGGTGACAAAAAAGCCGATCCAGCCGGCAAAGGCGATGGGATGGAGCAGAACATCCTGATCAGCGGGTATAGCACCGAGGATTATTTTTGAAAGTGCGGTGAAGAGCAGCGAATCTCCGAAGATCATCATCCCCGGCTGTTTGACGACCGGCATGACCGTTGACATCGAAAGTCCGACAACCGTCGCAAGGACTGACACGACAAAACCTGCGATCGGTCCTGAGGCTCCGATGTCCATGAGGGCATTTTTTGTTGTAATCGGCGACTTCATCTTGATAAAGGCACCCAGGGTACCAAAGAGCGTCGGTGCCGGAATAAAATAGGGAAGGGTGGCCTCAACATGGTGACGCCGCGAAAAATAGTAGTGCGAAAACTCGTGTGACAGCAGGATGACGAGCAGGGTTATCGAAAATGGAAAGCCCCTGAAAATATTTGCCGGATTATCGAGGATGGTGAAAAGGCTGACACCCGAGTGCTCAACGCCGACGACCAGCGTCGAGAGAAAGGTCAGCAGGAAGAGGAGGATATGCAGCCAGGGTATCGTCTTCAACGCAGGACGCTGCCCTCCAGGTCATAGTCAGAGGCTTTATCTATGAGGACCGAGATAAAATCTCCCCTGGCAATAGTGCTGTCTTTTATGATCACCACCCCGTCAATCTCGGGTGCCTGTGAATATATCCGGGCTATTGCAATGCCCTCCTCAGCCTCATCCACCAGGGCCCGAAATGATTTCCCGACCAGGGCCTTGTTTTTTGCCAGGGAGATGCCGGCCTGCATAGCCATCAGCCGGTTGTACCGGGACTGTTTTATCTTTTTCGGAATCTGCCCCTTCAGCAGGGCAGCAGGGGTCCCGTCTTCTCTTGAAAAAGTGAACGCCCCGAGACGATCGAACTGTATCTTTTCTGCGAAGGCGAGCATATTTTCGAAATCATTCTCGCTCTCCTGGGGAAAACCGACGATTACTGTCGAACGCAGTGCCACGTCGGGGATGATTTCTCTGATGCGCTTTATGATTTTTTCAAACAACGTCCTGCTTCCGGCCCTTCCCATAAGCTTCAGGATATTTTTTTCGGTATGCTGCAGGGGCATATCAATATAGTTGCAGATCTTTTCCTGTGAGGCGATCGTTTCGAGCAGGCGATCGTTGACTGCAGTCGGATAAAGATACAGCAGCCGGATCCAGAAATCGCCGGGAAGGGCGGCCAGATCGGTCAGCAGCCGGGAAAGGTCATATCCCTGCAGATCCCTGCCGTAGGCAGTTATGTCCTGGGCAACCACGATCAGCTCCCGCATGCCTTCGCGTATATGCCCTTCTGCCGCAGAGAGAATTTCGTCGGGATTGATGCTCCGATACCTGCCGCGGATATCAGGAATGGCACAGTAGGTGCAGCCCCGGTCGCACCCCTCTGCGATCTTGAGGTAGGCGTAATGCGTGTCATGAAACCGGTCAGGAGAACCACGCCTGATCGTAAGTGTCGTCCTGCCCTTTGTCTTAGGAATCCGGCTGCTGCAGTATTCGATTATCGCATCCTCTTCAGCAACCCCCCAGAGGGCATCAATCTCAGGAATCTCTTTTTTGAGTTCCTCCCCGTATCTTTTTGCCAGGCAGCCATATACAAGCAGTTTCTTCCGGCCTCCCGCCTTCAGGCGGACCGCTTTTAATATCTCGTCGATCGACTCTTTCTTGGCGGCCTCGATAAAACCGCAGGTATTGATCACAATAACGTCCGCCTCTTCGGGATCAGACGCATAATGAATATTCCGGGCGGCCAGCTTTGCCAGCAGTTGTTCAGAATCTACCTGGTTCTTTGGGCAGCCGAGGCTTATAAGGTGGACCTTAGACATGTTCCTTCTTTACTGCCTTTAATATGACCGCGTAGCTGACAGCTGCTGATACCAGACCCAGTACAGTATTCCCGATAATAAACGGCATGAGGAGAGGCCGAAAATCCTTCAGCAGGGCCGAAAATGATATGTGTGCCCAGTCGATTGGAGGCAGTATGGTATCCATGCCGAGCAGGAGAGTTCCCAGCCAGGTACCGAAAGTATAGATCGGGACTATAGTCCAGGGGTTGGTGACATAGACACCCACAAGCGTTACCAGCCGGTTCAGTTTAAGCAGCCAGGCACAAGCTATGCCGAGTATTGTATGAACCCCGAGGAGGGGCGACATCCCGATGAATACACCCAGGGCAAAAGCTCCTGCAATGCGTCGGGGCGGCTCCTGAACAGAGAAGATCTGCCTGAGTTTAGCCCTGAATGCCAAAGTGTTCGTATCCCTTCGGAGTCTGCTTCATCTGTTTACCGTCAGGACCGATTACCTTCAATCCCGAGCGCGTAACCTCTCCAATGCAGGTGGCACCGACTACCTGAGGTTCTGAGGCAGTAAACAGCAGTTCATAATCTTCTCCTCCATTAAGTGCAAGGTCAACCGGCGACATTTTTAAAAGACGGGATGCCCCGATCAAACCCTGAGACAGGGGGAGACGGTCGACCTGAATTCTTGCACCGACCTTGCTCTCCTTGCAGAGCCTTTCCAGGTCGATCAGCAGGCCATCGCTGATGTCCATCATGGCGGTTGCCTGTCTTATAAATATATCCGGGTTTACCGCATCAGGCATCAGGTGTCGGCGGATTACTGGTTCAATGATATTCCACGGAAGCTGTAAATTCGGGACAGCACCAGTCTCGATCAGGATCTGCTTTCTGAGATTTTTCATGATCGCCAGACCTGCGGCAGCATCCCCGAGGCATCCGGTGACATGGATGAATTCGCCCGGGCTGGCGCCGGCCCTCCGGAGAATTTTCGAAGCAGTGCCAACGGCTGTAGCCGAAAGGACGATCTTGTCAGAAGAGGAGATATCGCCGCCGATCAGTTGAATTGAGTATTTCTTTAAGGCCGCCTCAATACCATCAAAAAAAAGATCATACTGCTTGAGGTCCAGACTTCCCGGGCAGGAGAAATTCAGCAGCAGGTATTCCGGTCTGCCACCCATGGCACAGATATCACTGACATTTACCGATACGAGCTTATACCCGAGCTGAAAAAGGGTAGTCCATCTCAGGTCGAAATGTACTCCCTCGACCATCATGTCGGTGGTCAGCAGAAGATGCGGACTATTCGTCTGGTTGGGCTGAATGGCCGCTGCGTCGTCACCAATACCCAGAACAAGTTCGACGCCCCTGCGGTCAGTAAGTTTCCCGCTGAAACGCTTCCTCAGCCGGTCTACAAGATGAAGTTCTCCAGCCTCGGCAAGCTTCATGACTGACGTAAGGACATATTCCGGCAGTCTATTTCTTCTTGCCCATAGGTTTTTTTGCCGGTTTCAAAGCGACCTTCAGAACCTGGTCCATATCGCTGGCAAAGATAAACTCCATATCCTGCTTTATATATTTGGGTATGTCCTCCAGATCCTTTTTGTTGCGGGCCGGGATAATAACTTTCTTGATGCCCATGCGCTTTGCGGCCAGGGTCTTCTCCTTGAGGCCGCCAATCGGCAGCACACGTCCGCGCAGGGTCACCTCTCCGGTCATGGCTATGCTGCGGCTGACCGGCCTTCCGGTCAGTACAGAGGCAAGCGCCGTAGCCAGGGTGATACCCGCAGAAGGACCATCCTTCGGAGTAGCACCGGCAGGGACATGCACATGGATATCTGTCTTGGAAAAAACATCTTCCTTTATGCCGAGTGATTCCGAACGGGACCGTATATAGCTGAGAGCTGCCTGAGCAGATTCCTTCATGACGTCGCCGAGCTGTCCGGTGAGGGTAAGGTTTCCTTTTCCCATCATGGTCGTGGCTTCAATATAGATGATGTCGCCTCCTGCCTCGGTCCAGGCCAGTCCGGTCGCCACGCCCACTTCGTCGTAGAGCATCTCTTCTTCAGGGAGATACTTGGGTACCCCCAGGAAGCTCTTGAGGTTTTTGGGCTCGACATTGAACGTCTTCTGCCTGCTCTCGGCGATTCTCTTGGCTACTTTTCTGCAGAGGTTCGCAATCTCACGTTCAAGGTTTCTCACGCCGGCTTCCCTCGTATACTGAGAGATCAGCAGCAGCAGTGCCTCATCCGTAATCTCCAGAATTTTATTATTGAGACCGTGTTCCTCAAGCTGCTTCGGAAGCAGGTAGGTGCGGGCAATTCCAAGCTTCTCCTCAGAGGTATAGCCGGAGAGGTAGATGAGCTCCATTCTGTCTCTGAGCGGGCCGGGTATGGGGTCAGCCAGGTTGCCGGTTGTAATGAACATGACATTGGTCAGGTCAAACGGCACCGCCAGATAATGATCGGCAAAAGAAAAGTTCTGCTCAGGATCGAGCACTTCAAGCAGAGCAGAGGACGGGTCTCCCCTGAAATCCGTTCCGATCTTATCGATCTCATCAAGCATGAATACCGGGTTGTTCGTTCCCGCCTGTTTGATTCCCTGTATGATACGGCCGGGGAGGGCGCCGACATAGGTGCGGCGGTGGCCGCGTATCTCCGCCTCATCCCTGACACCTCCCAGCGACATCCGCACAAACTCCCTGCCCAAAGACCGGGCTATGGATCTGCCGAGGGAGGTCTTGCCGACTCCGGGCGGCCCTATGAAGCAGAGGATAGGTCCTTTCATCTTTTCCTTGAGCTTTCTTACGCTCAGGTATTCAAGGATCCTTTCCTTTACCTTTTCGAGATCATAATGATCGTCATTCAGTATCTTCTTGGCAAGCTTGATGTCGAGATTATCTTTGGTGCTCTTGGACCAGGGCAGTTCCACGAGCCAGTCAAGATAGGTCCGGATGGTCCCGGCTTCTGCGCTGTCGGGATGCATCTTTTCTATCCGCTTGAGCTGCTTTTCAGCCTCTTTGAGTACCTTTTCCGGCATCTTTGCCTCGTCGATCTTCTTCTTGAACTCGCGGACTTCCTCGGCCCGCTCGTCTATATCGCCGAGTTCCTTCTGAATTGCCTTGAGCTGCTCTCTCAGGAAATACTCCCGCTGCGTCTTGTCGATTTCGCCGCGAGCCTCAGACTGGATCTTCTGCTGCACGATCAGGAGTTCTATTTCATGGTTCAGAATATCACTCACGCGCCTCAGTCTCCGTACCGGATCAACGATTTCCAGTATCTCCTGGGCCTGCTCGGATTTAATGCCAAGGTTCGACGCCACCAGGTCAGCCAGTCTTCCGGGATCGTCAAGATTTTCAATGACTACCATGATGTCCGGAAGTACTGTCTTTCCGTAGGAGATTGCCTTATCAAGCTGCTCCTTAACCGTGCGTATCTGAGCCTCTTCTTCTATGGATATTTCCGACTGCCTGATATCTTCAATCTTCTCGATGCTGGCCGCGAAGAAGGTCTCACTCGTGGAGAACTGCTTCACCCGGGCCTTGGCCAGACCCTGTACCAGGATCTTCACTCTGCCGTCCGGAAGTTTCAGCATGCGCATGATCATGCCGACCGTGCCGATCTGGTAGAGGTCCCCGGTGGAAGGGTTCTCCAGGCTCAGGTCCTTCTGGGTAAGTAGCAAGATCATCCTGTCCTTGCTCAAGGCGTGCTCTATGGCCTTGATAGAAATCTCGCGGCCGACGAAAAGAGGGATGATCATGTAGGGAAAAACAACAATGTCCCTGACAGGTAATATCGGCAGAGAATCCGGGATTTCGACCTCCCGTTCTGTCTTTTCTTGTGATTTATCCAGTTCAGCCATATATAGTCTCCTTGCATCAGCAGCGATTGAATTTGTTTTATATATCTATTGTATAACAAAAAGTACTGCATTGCCTAATGACAGCGCCGGAGACGATACCGCCGCAGAATCTGCCTGCTGCGAAAAATACCTGGCCATCACACAGCTGTTGGATCCTGGCGGCCATCAGATACAGGCCCCTCCAACCGGGTATACCCAAGTCGGGACATAATCCTGAAAAAATTGGATTGATTATAGCACAGAAGGAAGGTGATACAGTCTGAGCTGTATGGGTCAGGGATGTTCGAGAAAAGAAGTCGCGGGAATTATACGCTGATAGTCGCTGCTGGTAACAGCAGACTTCCAGTTGCCGGTAAGCCAACCGATGCAGAGGGTACCGAAAAAAAGTGCCGAAACAAGAAGAACAAATATCCCCGGATGCAGCGGCCGGCGACCCGGCATGGCCACATCGAGGGCGCCTTTTGCAGGGCAGTGGCTGACACAGGTGAGGCACCCCGTGCATTCAGGTGTTCTGATACGTGACAATTCTGCAACACGGATTGATGAAGGGCAGTTCTCTGAGCAGCGGTTGCAGTGTATGCAGGCCTCATTATTTCTGGTTACCTTGAGAGGACTGAGCATGCTGAGCAGTCCAAGGAGACCGCCATAGGGGCAGAGATACCGGCACCAGAAATTTCGGTATACCAGGGATAGCACGAAGAGGACGAGAAGGCTAACCAACGTCGTCGTACTCATTCTGGTGAAAAAATAGAGCATCTTTACGTCGGCGATCTTATAGTAATCTCCTTCAATAAAGGCCGCGATCGCTCCGGGATCCATTTTGATGACAATAATATAGATAAACAGGGCCATGAGGATATACTTGATCGACCGCAGGGCATAATCAACCCACCGGTTCATGCTGAAGCGTTTGGTGAAGACCCGCTGCCGGAGCTTCCATATTGCATCCGACAGGGCTCCGACAGGACAGATCCAGCCGCAGAACCCCTTTTTCAGCAGAACGGCCATAAGCAGTG
This sequence comes from Thermodesulfovibrio sp., assembly GCA_013824615.1. Classification (GTDB taxonomy): domain Bacteria; phylum Nitrospirota; class Thermodesulfovibrionia; order Thermodesulfovibrionales; family UBA6898; genus PALSA-1316. The sequence continues at coordinate 2,176 of PNOC01000001.1, read as the reverse complement.
CAGCTATAAAGATGACCAGACCTGCCGGATGAATGCGGTCGAAGACCCCGGTGGTTATCCATAGTTTCAGGGACATCAGTGCGCCGATCGGAAGAAAGCCCTCGACAGAGGCTGGCCGGTCGTCCAGCGAAAGGGATATTTCCTCTGTGCTGCCCGGATGTTCATACTGCGTAACAAACAGATAAAACCGGTATCCGGCATAGAGGAGCACGAGCAGCACGTATGCCTGCAGAGCATATCTCGCGTACCTGATATACGTCCTGTTTATCTTTTCCACAGGTGTATCATAATACAGATACAGAGCAGGTGGTATGATCTTTATCAGGATATAGCAGGCTGTTGAAAGTATTTTTAGGGGTTTTTTTGTCATTCCCGTGCAGACGGGAATCCAATGTTTCAAAGGCTTTTGGATACCCGCCTTCGCGAGTATGACGGCTTAAACTGACAGGATGAGAGTTTGGGTATTGAAACTCAAGCTGATCGAGGAACATAACCCTGAATGGGAGGATTTGTACTACAGGTTGACAATATGAGAAACTTGGATTCCCGCCTCCGCGGGAATGACGGCCATAAAATGGGGATAACGGGCTGTCAACTTTTTTCTTTACTTATGACGTCATTTATATATAATTATTCATGGAACGAATAGCTGTCTTGCCTGACAGGATCACCGTATGAACGGCAGGGAGCGCTGGGCGTTTCTCTTCCTGTTGGGTCTTCTTCTTTTTAACTGGCCGTTTCTTGAGATTTTTTCAGGGTCACTTCCCTATTATCTCTTTGGTTGCTGGGGCCTGTACATCCTTGCGGTAAAACTCCTGATGAGTACCCTGCAGCGGCGCGGCGAATAGCGTGTTTCAGGGCTGGCTGCTTTTTTTCGGAATTCTCGGCTACCTCAGCCTGCTTTTTCTGATTGCTCATATAGCCGACAGAAGGGAAAAGGCAGGCAGGAGTATCGTTTCAAATCCATATATTTATTCGCTTTCCCTGGCTGTTTACTGCACCTCCTGGACGTTTTACGGCAGTGTCGGGAAGGCGGCAACCTCGGGCCTTTCCTTCCTGACCATTTATCTGGGGCCAACGCTGATGGCGTCTTTGTGGGTGCTTCTTCTCAGAAAAATGATCCGCATCGCAAAGGAGAACAGAATCACGACACTCTCGGATTTTGTCGGCTCGCGTTACGGCAATTCACTCTTTCTTTCAGCGCTCATCACAATCGTAGCCGTTGTGGGCATAACCCCTTACCTCGGCCTGCAGATCAAGGCCATCATGAATTCCTTTTCGATCCTCACCGGTTCGACCGCGGGTCTTTCGGCTGCCGGCTGGATGATTACGCTGATCCTTGGCATCTTCTCTATTATTTTTGGAGCACGCAGGCTGGACACGTCCGAGCGGCATGAGGGCCTTGTCTTTGCCATAGCCTTTGAGTCGATCGTCAAGCTGGCGGCCTTCCTCGCGGTCGGCATCTTCGTTACCTATGGCCTCTTTGACGGTTTTGCGGATATCTTCGATAAAATAAAAGGGTCCGAGTTCGGGGAGCTTCTTTTTCTCGGCGTCGGCACACCGCTCAGCCATACGGAATGGGCATCGCTTCTCTTTCTCTCGATGATGGCGATCATGTTCCTGCCGCGCCAGTTTCACGTCGCGGTCGTTGAGAACTCTGACCCCGCTCACGTCTCGAAGGCTGTCTGGCTCTTTCCTCTCTATCTTTTCCTCATTAATATTTTTGTGCTGCCGGTAGCGTTCGGCGGCCTGCTGCTCGGTGGCAGTCAGGCAGGGGCTGACAGTTTTGTTCTGACTATTCCGCTGGAGCAGGGGAGGCAATTCCTTGCGCTCTTTGTTTTTATCGGCGGCTTTTCTGCAGCTACCGGGATGGTGATCGTCGAATCTCTGGCCCTCAGCACCATGGTCATGAACAGTCTGGTCATGCCTGCAATTTTCAGATTCAATGAGATGGAGGGCTTCCCTGCGGTCATACTGAATATAAAGCGCCTGGTTATCCTCGGCTGCACCTTTCTCGGTTATGTTTTTGCAATTTCAATCGGTGAGTTCTATAGCCTGGTGGATATGGGCCTGAAGTCCTTTGAGGCGGTGACGATCTTTGCCCCTTCAATCATCTTCGGCCTCTACTGGAAGCGCGGAAACAAAAAGGGAGCCGCAGCTGGCATCATTGCAGGTT